>NZ_JBHTCS010000012.1:0-259955 GCF_042665615.1 Rhodococcus daqingensis
TCAACTGGAACGACGTCGCCGCCCGCTTCGACCGCGCCCGCACCCAGACCGCCGGCCTGATCGTCTAAGCGGCCTCACCGAAGGTGCGCGATCCGTACCCCGACCGGGGTGAAGATCACGCACAGTCCGACCCTTCCGCCGCGCCCGATCATCGGGCGCGGCGGAGTCGTTTCCGGCAATCGGTCGTATCGTTGAGGGATGGACACCCTCGTCGAGGGTCTGACCTTTCCCGATGGGGCACGCTGGCACGACCGGCACCTGTGGTTCTCGGACACCCATGCCGGTGAGGTGTTGGCGTACGACCCGGTGACGGGCTCGCTCAACACCGTGGCCGAGGTTCCCGGCCGACCCGCCGGCCTGGGTTTTCTCCCCGACGGTCGGCTCCTGATCGTCTCCACCCGCGACCTGCTGGTGCTGCGGCGCGAATCGGACGGCACCCTGGTCGTGCACGCCGACCTCTCCGGCGTCGCCACCTGGTACCTGCGCGACATGTGCGTCGACCGGCTCGGCCGCGCCTACGTCGGCAACGACGGTGACGACAGCGATCCCCCGCGGCCGCCCCGCCCGGCCGACCTGGCGATGATCGAACCCGACGGCACCGTCCACGACGTCGCGACGTCGATGATGCTGGCCGGGGGCATGGTGGTGACCTCCGACGGGGGCACTCTCATCGTCGCGGAGACCCGGTCGACCCCGGGACGGCTGACCGGGTTCACGATCGAGCCCGATGGCAGCCTCGAACAACGGCGGGTGATCGCCGAGTTCGACGCCGCCGTTCACCCCGACGGACTCACGATCGACGCCGAGGACGGGGTCTGGGTGGCCTCCCCGTTCGGTGACGAGGTCTTCCGTGTCGACGCGGAGGGCGTCATCACGGACCGCTTGCCCGCACCGCACCCCTATTCGCTCGCACTGGGCGGCGCGGACGGCCGTGACCTGTTCGTCTGCACCTCCGGAACGTGGATACCGGAGGAGGCCGAGGAAGACCGCAGCGGCGCTGTGAGTCGCATCCGGGTGCGGGTCCCCGCCGCCCAGGCCTAGCGCATTCCCCCAGTTCGCTGGCACTCGATCCCGCTTGTCTGCCAGCCGGGTTCGGCGCATCCTGGAGTTGTCTCGGGAGGTCCTCCCGGGCCCCGTCGCGCGGAAGGAGACGGACATGACCCCGCACGGGCACATCGGCGTCTCGCCCTTCCATGCCGCGGGGGCCCTGCGCGGATTCATCATCTCCGGTCGTTGGCCGGACACCACCAAGGAATGGGCCCAGCTCCTGGTGCTCGCCGTGCGAATCGCCTGTGTCCCCGGATTACTACCCACCTCAACGGTTTTCGGGGCGCACGAGGATCTCCCCGAGGATCCGGAACCCGGCACCGTGGGACTGGTCGTCGCGGAAGGTCCGGTCTTGGGTGAATCTGCCGTCACGCCGGGATGTTTCGCGGAGCATCAACCCCCCGCCCTGCTGGTGTTGCATCCGCCGTCGGAGACGATGCCCTCCTTGCCGGAGTGCGCGGGTGCGGCCTCCGGCTGCCTGTTGTTACCGGGTGTCCCGCACCTGGGGTTGGACCACCGGGCCGCCTGGGTGGAGGCGGACGCGGACGGCACCGTGACGTCGATGGTCAGCCGGATGAGCCTCGATCCGAACACGGACCCCGACACCGCCGTTTTGGCCATGCTGCTGACCGCCTGAGGCGAACCGGAAGAACAAAGTTCGGCCTCCCAAACTTGTTGTGCGCTTTGCGATCTCGCGAGACTCGGGTACTCTTACGCTTAGCGAAGGGGAGTAGCCCCCAATCGAGCAGTCGACATACTGGTCAGCATCGGGAAATTGATGCGCCCGGCTGCCCGAACCGGCGCCGTCGTATACACGGCAGGCACCGGTGGGCGAGACCTTCGGCTGTCGACGTCCACACGTCGACGGCCGGAGGAACGTTCCCAACATCCTCCGAAACCAGATATCGGAGGAGGTCCGCATGCTCGCCGCGTTGCTGCTCAGCTTCGGCGTCATTTTCGTCGCCGAGCTCGGCGACAAGTCCCAGCTCATGGCGATGACCTTCGCCCTGCGCTACAAGTGGTGGGTCGTGATCGGCGGCATCACCGTCGCCACCACCGTCGTGCACCTGGTCTCCGTCGGCGTCGGCCACTCCCTGGGCGCGGCCATCCCCACGAACCTGATCAGCATCATCGGCGGCATCGCCTTCGTGATCTTCGGCCTGTGGACCCTGCGCGGCGACAGCCTCAGCGAGGACGAACAGAACAAGGCCGCCCGCGTCGGCACCTCGGCGTTCCTCGCGGTCGCCTCGGCCTTCTTCCTCGCCGAGCTCGGCGACAAGACCATGCTCGCCACCGTCACCCTGGCCGCGGACAACGACTGGGTCGGCGTCTGGATCGGCTCGACGGTCGGCATGGTCGCGGCCGATGCCCTCGCCATCGTGGTCGGCGCCGTCCTCGGCAAGCACCTGCCCGAGCGGCTCATCGCGGTCGGCGCCGCCATCCTGTTCTTCGTCTTCGGCGTGATGATGCTGCTCGAGGGCCTGTTCCCCGGGACCGCGGCCGGCCCGATCGCCGGCGGCGTGCTCCTGGCTGTCGCGGCGCTGGCCGGTGTCGTGCACTGGGCGCGGTCCCGCACCGCCGCCGCCGTACCGGTCGAGGAGACCCGCGAGCCCCTCGACCAGTAGGCGCGACCAGCGGTCAGGAACCGGTGCTCCCGGTACCACCCATCGGGGTGACCCGGGTATTCCCTGTCGCCAACCAGTCCTCCGACGCCGGGACTCCGGTGCCGGTGACCGTGACCCCGCTTGGGTTGTCAAGGCCGTACCCGCTCGCGCGATAACGCAAGTGGACCGACACATAACCGGACATGAAAGATATCTCCCCGGCTACCCCGGTGTACTCGCGAGACTTCGGGACAGCCCAGCCACCGACAGGCGGGGTGACGGTGACATCCCCGGTGACGGGATCTACCGCAACGGTCGAGTCCAGTGCCCAATGCGTGGATCCCTCCGGATACCAGCCGGGCTTCCCAGCGGAAACCGTGGCGTCCATGAATTCGAAGCCCCTCGGAGGGTGGTGGGTGACGCTCGAAACTACGACGTCCGGCACGGCCGGTTGGTACCCCCCCTCCCCGGCACTGCTGCTCGCATAGAAGGACACCACCTCACCCGATTTGACGTCCTTGGGACCGGTATAACTCATTCGGAGGTCGCCGGCCATCCCCTGGTCCGTGAAGGCATTTCTGTAGCACGGCCCCCCCGATGGCGTCCACTCGATGGTGCACGGAGGCCACAGATTTTGCTGTATCTCGTCCTCCCACCACGACTGCCCGGCCGCAGTTCCCGCACCCATCGTGATGCCGCTCGCGGCAATGGTCAGCGCCGCAAGTACCGACCCACCCGCGCGCACCAGCTGTCCAGCAATTGCCATTGACAAGATCTCCTTCGATCGCGGAGCGCCGACGAGCCCAGTGCCCACCCCGCCCCGTAGCCCGCCAAGAGTAAGGGGTGCGACGGGCACCCAGCATCGGAACCGCGATGCCACTTTGCGCAGGTCAAAGCGTTAAACACTGTCACGAACGCTCCGCCACCCGCGCGGGCACCACTCCCGAGTGCCGGGGAGCCGATCGACTGATCCGGCAGCCGGGATATGGTCGGCGCGGCCGTTCGTGCGGTCACGATCGGCGAGGGAACCCGGTGCGAATCCGGGACTGACGCGCAACGGTGACGGTCGCGACGACCGAAGTCCGATTGCTCACCGATCGGTTGGTGAAGTGCCGGCCCCGCGACTGGGCCCTGGACCAGGAGTTCCTCCCCATGCGCCTCCCCCTCCGGCCGGCCGCCGCCCGCGCCCCCATGACGGCGACCGTGAGCGCGACGAGGTTCGATTCCAAGCCGCTTTTCGCCGGGTTGTTGGCGAGCGGATTCGTGCTGCTCGCCCTCTCCATCGCGATCGCCATCACGTTCGGCCCGGCCAGCCTCTCCGTCGGCGACGTGTACGCGGTGGTCCTCGAGCACTGGGGCCTCGGGACGTCCGGGGTCAGCCGGATCAAGGACGGCATCGTCTGGGAGCTGCGGCTCCCGCGGACCCTCCTCGCCGCGATCTGCGGCGCCGGCCTGGCCCTGTGCGGCGCGATCATGCAGTCGCTGCTGCGCAACCCGCTCGCCGATCCGTTCGTGCTGGGCATCTCCTCCGGCGCCTCGACGGGCGCGGTCCTGGTGCTGGTGCTCGGGATCGGGGCAGGCTCCATCTCGCTGTCGATGGGCGCCTTCACCGGCGCCGTGCTGTCCTTCACCCTGGTCATGCTGCTCGCGGCGGGGGCGGGCGGCGGCACGGCTCGGGTGATCCTGGCCGGTGTCGCGGGCACCCAGCTGTTCTCGGCGCTGACCTCCTTCATCGTGATCTCCTCCGCCGACGCCGAGCAGACCCGGGGCGTGCTGTTCTGGCTGCTCGGCTCGCTCAGCGGGGCCGACTGGTCCGACGTGACGTTGTGCGGTGCCGCCACCGTGCTGGGGATCGTCGTCTGCCTCGCCCACGCCTCCGCCATGGACGCGTTCACCTTCGGCAACTCCGCCGCCGCCTCCCTCGGGGTCTCGGTGCGGCGGGTCCGGATCACCCTGCTCACCGTGACCGCGCTGATCACCGCGGCACTGGTCAGCGCGGCCGGGGCGATCGGCTTCGTCGGGCTGGTGCTGCCGCATGCCGCCCGGTTCCTGGTCGGTGCCCGGCACAGCCGCCTGCTGCCCGCGACGGCGCTGACCGGCGCGATCTTCATGGTCTGGGTGGACGCCATCGCGCGCACCCTGTTCGCACCTCAGGAGGTCCCCGTCGGCGTGGTCACCGCCCTCATCGGCGTCCCCGCGTTCGCCCTCATCCTCTTCCGAATGCGGAGCAGCCAATGAGCTTGCAGGCAAAGAACATCCAGTGGAGCAGGGGCGGGCACCTGGTCCTCGACGGGATCACCGTCGAGCCGGTCGCGGGTGAGACCATCGGGCTGCTCGGACCGAACGGCTCGGGCAAGTCGTCGCTCCTGAGCCTTCTCGCCGGCATCGCGACTCCCGACGTCGGTCGAATCCTCCTCGACGACACCGATATCCGGTCGCTGCGGCGACGGCAGGTCGCGCGACGGGTGGCGACGGTCGATCAGCACGCGGACACCGAGGTCGACATCACGGTGATCGACGTGGTGCGGCTCGGGCGGATCCCACATCGGGGGGTGTTCGGCGGCGACGAGGCCGCGGATGCCCGCGCCGTCGATCGGGCGCTCGCCCACACCGGCATGGCGTCGAACTCACACCGGCTCTGGCACACCCTCTCCGGCGGCGAACGCCAGCGGGCGCAGATCGCGAGGGCCCTGGCCCAGGAGCCGGCGGAGCTGCTGCTCGATGAGCCCACCAACCACCTCGACATCGCGCATCAGCTCGAGATCCTCTCGCTCGTCGCCGAGCTGCCCCTGACCAGCTACATCGCGCTGCACGACCTCAATCTGGCGGCGATGTTCTGCGACCGCGTCGTGGTGCTGGCGCAGGGCCGCATCGTGGCGGCGGGAACACCGGCCGAGGTGATCACCGAGGAGCTGGTCGAGCGGGTCTACCGGGTGCGGGCCACCGTCACCCTCGATGCGGTCGACGGCTATCCGTCGGTCAGTTACCGTCCCGGGTCGACCCGCGCGCGGGAGTCGTCGATCCCCGGCTGACATCCGTTGCGTCAGGCAGGGCCGGCCCGCAACCCGGCCGCCAGTTTCTCCACCGCGCCGACCTCGCGGATCCCGGGATCGAGTTCCGAACCGGTCAGCACGACGTACCGCCGGTTCTGCACGGCGGCGAGCTGCCGAGTCACCGGGTTGGACTCCAGGAAGGCGATCTTCGTCTCCAGCGCATCACCGTCCACGCGCTTGCGGCTCAGGTCTCCGAGCACCAGCACGTCCGGGTTCCGCTCCGCGACCGACTCCCAGTTGATCTCCGGCCAGTCGTCGCGCGAATCGGCGAACACGTTCACCGCTCCGGTCTCGGACGCGAACAATCCCGGCGCGGAGCAGCATCCGGCCATGTACGGGGCCTCGAGGCCGGAGAACCAGAAGGCCACCGTCTGCCCCGCCGCCCCGCCGCGCGCCGTGGCTGTCGCCGCGTCCTTCCGGGACTGCAGCTGCGCGACCAGGTCCGCGCCGCGCTGCTGGACGTCGAAGATCTGCGCGAGCTCGCGGATCTCCCGGTACAGGGTGTCGATGGTGAGCGGTCGGTCGCGGGTGACGGTCTCGCCGCTGATCGTGGTGTCCGTGCACACGGACGGCGACTGGTAGGTGGGGACGCCGAGCTGAGCGAACCGGGCGCGGTCGGCGACCACCGCCGGGGTGAAGGTGTGCGCGCTGGCGGACGTCACCAGGTCCGGCTCCGTGTCCAGGACGGTCTCGAGCGACGGGTCGTTGTCGGCTAGCCGGGGCACGGAGGCGTTGTCGGCCGCGAGGTCCTCGAGCACCGGGTCGAACCAGGTGGAGGTGCCCACCATCCGATCGGCGAGCCCGAGCGAGAGCAGGATCTCGGTCGAGCTCTGGTACAGCGAGACCGCGCGACGCGGCGCCGCGTCGAACGTGACCGTCGCACCGCAGTTCTCCAGGGTCAGCGGGTAGCTGGTGGGGCCGACCGCTGCGGATTCGATGGGCTGGGACGAAGCGGCGTCGGTCGACCCCGAACATCCCGTGACCAGGGCCGCGATGAGCAGGGTGGACACGACAAGCGCGCGCGGGGCCGGTGCTGTGGGCACGGACAACGTCCTTCGAAAGGGGGCTCTCTCGCGAAGCCCGTCGACAGGGGGCGACATCGTGGACGATGCCCGTCCGCGAGCGATCGGACTCGGGGCGTACCCCACACCGTTGCGCGTCAGTTCCGGATTCACACCGGATTCCCTCGCCGGACCGGCCGACTCTAACAGCCCCGTACAGATCGCTGCCGCAGCACGGAAGCAACGCTTCCGCCGCGGTGTTGTACCGGACATGACCGAGTCCACCGCTGCCACCGCCCGCGACCGGATCGCGGCGGAGCAGGCCGCGACCGAGCGCCGGATCGAATCGCTGAACGCCCGATTGAACGACATCCTCGACGGGTCGGAGCTGACCTCGAACGACGACGAACACGATCCGGAGGGCTCGACGATCGCGTTCGAACGGGCCCAGGTCGCCTCGCTGCTCGGGGACGCGCGGCAGGAGCTCGACGACCTCGAAGCCGCCCGGCGGCGTGTCGACGACGGCAGCTACGGGATCTGCGTGAAGTGCGGGCGACCCATCGGCACCGAGCGGCTCGACGTGCTGCCCGCGGTGTTGCGCTGCATCGACTGCTCCTGACACCCGGCGGCCGCCGACGCAACTCCGTCGCGATGGGAATCGTGGTGGTGGTCGCGAGGACCCGACAATCGGTACGGGAACCGCCCGCCCATGGGATAAGTGAGCGGGCGGCGCCGAACTCGATCTGGTTCTGCGATGGCGGCCGCTGCCGCAGCCCAGCCATCAGCGGAGTGATCCGCTTAGCTACCCCACCTGGAGTTCACCGGGAAAGGCGACATCCGGATCGATCCCCTGCAACCACGCCATGAAGATCTCCTTCTTGGTCGGCCAGGGGTCGGGGCAGCGCTCCGGAGCGCAGCCGATAAAGATGTCGTCCTCGTCGATCGACCCGGCGCTGACACCCCCAAACAGCAGCGCGGCGAAGCCGAGCTCCTCTACGGAGCCGACCGCGGCGCCCGGGAGGTCCTCGACGGAACCGGTAACACCGGCCGGGGGTTCCGCGGCCGTTGCCGTGCCCCCACCGAGGGCCAGTCCGCCGCCGAGCAGAGCGGTCGCAAAGAGGACAGACGCACCGCGGCGCGCCAGGGTTCGAGACATGAAGCTCCTTTCAAAATCCACGCGCGGTTATCTGGCACTCGCGACCACACTCGTCGGGCGACGACTCCTCATGACACGCTGAACCCGAACCAGCTCAGCGCGCCATCTCGGATACAGGGCCCGTTATCCAGGAACCTGGAAGTGTCATGGCAGGGACGTGGGTTCACAGCTTGGTTGATCAAGGCGATGAATCCCGGCGCGACATCGGCTGAGGAGAAGAAGAGCTCTTGTGACCCGGCCTCGACGGCCATCTCGGCGGAACCCGCCCCAGCCGGGGCCTCCGCGGCCGACGCCGTGCCCCCGCCGAAGCCCACAACCCCTCCCAGTACGGCCGCGGCGACAAGGACGGACGCGCCACGGCGCGCCAGAGTTCGAGACATGTGCAGATTCCTTCGTTCGAAGTAGTGATGACTGGGGCGGCCACCCCCGATCGGATGTCCCCGACCGCGGGGCCACTAGGGCGGACGCCTGCCTATCCGATGTTTACGACGGGGGTACGGCGGAACCCGGAGTGAGCTTGCTGAACCAGTCAGCCCAGGCGAGCGAACCGAACCCACTGAAATCCGATGGACAGTCGAGCGCACATCCAATCCATGCATTGCCGGGCTCTACGGAACCACCCGCTACCAGCACGGAATCCACCCCGATGAGTGCGTAAAGGAGGCCGAACTCGATCACGGCGGAGCCCCCGGGGTAGGACAGGGAAGATTCCTCTGCGGATGCCGTGCCTCCGCCGAGACCCAGACCACCGCCGAGCAGGGCCGCGGCGACGAGAACGGACGCGCCACGTCGCGCCAGAGTTCGAGACATGAAGATTCCTTCGATCGAGTGTGATGACGGGACGGCCACACCCATCGGACGCCCCCCGACCGCGCCAGAATAGGGGCGGTCGCGCGCCCGCACTGCCGAATTCGAGAATCGGCATCTTCGCAGGTCAAACGTTATACACAACGCCCGCGGACGGCCGGATCGGCAAGACCGGAGCACCGTTCGGTGAACCGTCGTTAACCAGACTCATATCGGGGCGCTATCGTTCAGGTCACTACCGGTCGGCCAACGGTGGCCGCCAGAAAAGGGGATCGACTGTGGAAATCCAGGGAACCGCGGCACTGGTCACCGGAGCTGCCTCCGGCCTCGGCGCTGCCACCGCCAAGCGCTTCGCGGACGCGGGCGCCACCGTCTTCGGGCTGGACCTGGCCCAGTCCATCGAGCGCGCGGGCGACAGCGTGCCGGCCGGCGTCACCCTCATCCCCACCGATGTGACCAGCGGCGACGAGGTTCAGGCCGCCGTCGACCAGATCGTCGCCTCCGGTGTGCCGCTGCGCACCGTCGTGAACTGCGCGGGCGTCGGCTGGGCCGGCCGCATCCTGTCCAAGAACGGCCCGCACGACCTGGAGCTGTTCCGCACGGTCATCACCGTCAACCTCCTCGGCACCTTCAACGTGATGCGCCTGGCCGCCGACGCGATCGCCAAGACCGACGCCGTCGACGAGTCCGGCCAGCGCGGCGTGGTCATCAACACCGCCTCGGTCGCGGCGTTCGAGGGCCAGATCGGCCAGATCGCCTACTCCGCCTCCAAGGGCGGCGTGCACGGCATGACCGTCCCCGCCGCTCGCGACCTGGCGCAGTTCGGCATCCGCGTCAACACGATCGCCCCCGGCATCATCGACACCCCGATGCTCGCCGGCGTCACCGACGAGTACCGCAAGGGCCTCGAGGCCGGCGTGCCGTTCCCGTCCCGGCTCGGCAACCCCTCCGAGTACGCGCAGCTCGCGCAGATGATCGTCGAGCACGACTACCTCAACGGCGAGACGATCCGGATGGACGGCGCGCTGCGGATGGCCCCGCGGTAGGAATGCGCAAGCGCAGTGGTGCGGTTGCGGGAGGCCATGGGGCTGTTGCGTTCTAGATGACGGGTCCGTGAGAGCCGTGCTGGGGTGGGTCGGGTTCCGATGGTTGGTGACCGACCCACCCCAGCTACGTTCCCCGCTCCGGCGAGGCTGGTGAGGATCTCCGGGCCAAATCGACTACGCGAACCGATGCTCCTCGACCGGCCCACCGAAAACGGCCGTCGGAGTGGCGAAGACGTCAGGAACCGTAACCCACGCTCCCGGTGCCCTCACCCCCGAGCACGTGAGTTTCCGCAGTGACCAGCGAGCCTTCGGCGGCGGGCGCACCTATGCCGGTGAAGGTGATACCGCTGGTGCTGCCGAGAGCCCGATCGGGGGCCCGATACATGAAGTCGAAGTACACCCTGTCGGTGCTGTCCGCAGCACCGACTTCGGTGTCGTACGGCCGCAGCTTCCAGCCTCCGGCGGGGGCGGTGACGGTGACGTCGCCGGTGATCTCGTCGATGTCGACGGCCTTGTTCAATTCGACCGCGACTGTTTCCCCGGGCAGCCACCCATGCACCGTCACACCGACGAAGTCGAAGCCCTTCGGCGGGCGGAAGGTGATGTCGGTCACGCCGACGCCGTCTGGGCCCGCACCGACGAACGCGGCGTCGTCCGCCCAGATACTCCCCTGAAAGGCGAACTGATTGCCCGGCCACATTTCCTTGGGAGTGTGGAAACTGATGCGATAGTCGCCGAGGCTAGCCGACTGGTGGTCAACATTGCGGTAGCAGGGATCAGGGTCATTCGGATGTTGTTCCCATCCGCTGCAGATGGGCCACGTGTTCGACTGGATCTCGTCGACCCACCACGGTGCCGCGGCGGCGGTGTCAACGTCCGAGGACTGCGCGCCTGCGCTGCCCACCCCCACCATGACCCCACCCGTGACAACCCCACCGACCACGATCGCGACGGCACCGATCATCGACGCACCCCGACGCACAATTTTCCTGCCCACGAAGGCACTCCCCGTTCTCCGAACGATGATGGGCACCCAACCGTTTGGACACCCCCGACGGCGGCACATTAGCGCCCACCGCCCCCACCTACACCGGATATCGAAGAATCACATACTCGCAGCTCAAGCGTCTAACGCAACCCTTTCGCATCCTCGGTGACCCCATCGACCCCGCAACGAAGATCGCCCTCCCCACCATCAGGGAGTTCTGCACACGGCGGGGCCGGGGCCACCCCGGAGCCCTCGTTCGACTACAGGTCCGCGGCCAGCGGGACCTCGGCCTCGGCGCGGTCGGTCATCCACTCCCGCAACACCCGCGTCGCCTGGACGTCGTCCTCGTTGTAGACGAACAGCCGCTCCCGCTGCCCGAGATCCGGCTCGTGGTCGTAGCCGACCGCCTCGCGATACCAGCTCATCGACGCCTCGCCGCCCGCGTCCGCGTCCCGCCAATGGAATCCGGCAACCGGCGCAATCTTCTTGAGCCCCTTGCCGTTCGGACAGATGAACTGCTCACTGACCGCCTGGTAGATGTCCACCCACTCGGGGCCGTCGATGAACGCACGGATCTGCGCGACCGTCGGGATGCCCGGCATCCCCGCGAACCGGGTCGCCGAGTCGAGCAGCCACTTGTCTTCGGCCGCACGCGAATAGCAGTAGGCCGCGAAGGTCTTCCCGTCGGCGACGGTCGCCTCCCGGACCCCCATCAGCCAGCCCCAGAACTCCGCGAAGGACCTGCCCTCGTCGGGGGTCGGCAGCGGGTCCCAGGTGACGAACGGCCGGTACGGCCGGGTGACGCCGTCCGCGGTCAGCAGCGTGCCCCACAGGTACGCGCCGTGCTCCTGATAGCTCTCCATGTCCACGTCGACCTCGACGTCGGCCCGGCGCACCGTGACCTCGGGCTGCCTGCGCACCAGCGGGATCCCGCCCAGCCAGGCCTTCGCGATCACCACCACGTCCTCGAACCCGTTGCCCTGCCACTCCTCCGGCGCCGGCCCGTCCCAGGCCGCCAGGTCGTCGATGGTGTAGACCCCGGCCGCGCGCAGTGCCTCGGCCCGCGAGCCCGTCGCCACCAGGCTGACGTCCCGCGCCGCCGTCAGGTTCTCCTTGCACCGCGACCACCAGGGGCAGGACCGGCACTCGCCGATCTGCGAGGGGGAGGTGAAGCGGTCCCCCCGCGCCACGGCCAGGCGGTCGGTGAACCGCTCGTCGTACACGTCCATCACGGTGGCCAGGTCGTGCACGAGGATGCGCTCGCCGCCGTACCCGATGGCGCCGCCGAGCATCGACGGGCTCGCGATGCCCTGCGTCTGCAGCATCCGGTGCAGGTGCGCGAGGCGGAGCTGATCGCGGAGCTGGGCGCGCACCTTTCGGTCCGGGTCGACAACCGGCGCCCACTCGTCCAGGCCGGAGGTGATCGCGCCGCTCCCGGGGTCGGTGACCTTGTGGTTCACCACGATGACCGGGATGTATCCGCCGCGCTCGGCGTCCCGGATCAACAGCTCGGCCCGCCCGCGCCTGCCGGTGTCGAACTCGAGCGGCAGCACCGCGCCCCAGACCCGGTCCACGCCCTCGGCACACGCCCGCAGCGTCGCGGCCGCCCGCTCGCGCGACGGGCCGGCCGGATCGATCAGCACCCAGCTGTGACCGCCGGGTGCCATCAACCTCCGGAGCATGGCCTCCCGGTGCGCCTGGGCCGATTCCCGGCGCTGCTGCACGCCGATGTCCTCCGGCACCGACGCGATCAGCTCCGGATACGCCGAATCGAGATGGACCCGGTGCCGGCACGACGTCAACGTCCTGGGATCGATGAGCACCGGCCGAGCGCCGTTTCGGCTCGGCTCGGCTGGCTGCTGCGGATCCCGCGGGTCCTGCGAATGGTTCACGATGTGGAGATTATGGTCCGTCGTGCCGACAACCCGCACCGCGCCACCGTGCGCGGAGCCTGCGGAGCGACCCGCCCGGGCCCGAGCGGAGCCGGCGGGGCGACCAGGGCCGGTCCGCGCCGGACTCGCCGCCCACCCCCCGTCCGGTCGCGGATAGGCTGTCGGAGACGGGTGTGCCGAAGCTCGAGCGCCAAGAATGAGGGGCCTTACGCATGGGTTTGTTCAGGAAACGTAAGACACGCGCGACCCGGCGTGCCGAGGCCAAGGCCCTCAAGCACAAGGCGAAGGTGGAGGCGAAGCTCGGCGCCCGCAACGACCGCAAGAAGATGCGCGCCGAGGCAAAGTCCGCGAAGAAGGTCGAGAAGGCACAGCTCGCGACGCTGAAGGCCCAGGAGAAGGCCGCCACCCGCGGCCGGATGAGCGTCGGCCAGGTCCGCAAGTACCTCGGCATCGCCCGGCTGCTGACCCCGGTGCTCGCCCCGCTCGTCTACCGTGGCGCGACGATGCTGCGCGCGCAGCTCGACCAGCAGCGCGCCAACAAGATGGGCATCGCCGCCGAGGAGCTCGGCACCTACACCGGGCACGGCGCCCAGCTCAGCGCCCGGATCGCCGGCGCCGAACGATCGGCCAACGCCATCACCGCCCAGTTCCCCGACGCCGAGACCACCCGGTTCACCGCCGCCGTCCTCGGCCGCTTGGCCGAGCTCAGCACGGCCGTGCGCGCCTCCGAGCAGATGCCTGCCGCGCGCCGCAGGTCCGCCCATCACGCGATCTCGGCCGAGCTCGACGGAGTCGAGGCCGACCTGCTCGCCCGCCTCGGCGTCCGCTGACGCCAGGCGCAACCGTTCCCCGATGCCGACCCCCCGCCCCGACCACACCGCCCGCATGCGCGGCGCGGCGGTCGGGGCGCTCACCGCGGCGCTCACCGTGGCGGGCCACGGGGTCGCGGGCGGTGGATACCCGACCTCCTCGGCGCTGACGCTGCTGGTGCTGTGCTGCGCCGCGGTCGGCGCACTCACCGGCAGCCTGCGCGGCGGCCGCATCGCGCTGCTCGGCGCACTGGCGGCCGGGCAGCTCATCGGACACCTCGCGCTGTCCGCGGCGCTGACCGCGCACCAGGCGCACGGCCCGGAGCTCTCGCCCCGCGGGCTGACCATGCTCGGCGCACATGCGGCCGCGACCATGATGTGCGCGGCACTGATCCTGTCCGCGGAGGCACTGTACGGACCGCTCACCCGCGTCGTTCGGGCCGTGCTGCGTCAGTGGAATCCCCTGCCGCGCACCGACTTCTCACACCGGACCGCGCCGGCCACCGGGACCCCGACGGCCGCGCTGCGCGACTTCAGCATCTCGAGACGAGGACCGCCCGCGGCGGCGTTCGCCTGAGCCGGCCCCGGCGACCCGGGCCCGCCCCCACCCCTCGAGAGAAACGAAAACCCACATGCCCAACCACATTTCGCGTGCCCTCATCACGGTCGGCGCCGCGGGCGGCGTCCTGCTGCTCGGCACCGGCATCGCGTCCGCACACGTCTCCGTCAGCGCCCCCGGCGCCGAGCAGGGCGGCTACACCGTCCTGACCTTCAAGGTGCCCACCGAATCCGAGACCGCGGGGACCACGAAGCTGACGGTGACGCTGCCGAACCTGAAGTCGGCGCGCACCGAGCCGATGCCCGGCTGGACCTCGCAGGTCACCAAGGACCCCGCCTCCGGCGAGGCCACCTCCGTCACCTGGACCGCCGATCCCGGCGTGAGCGTCGGCCCCGGCCAGTTCCAGCAGTTCGCGCTGTCCGCCGGGCCGCTGCCCGAGCAGGACGAGGTGTCCTTCGTCGCGGCCCAGACCTACAGCGACGGTCAGGTCGTGAACTGGGACCAGCAGCTCGGCGCCGACGGCAGCGAGCCCGAGAAGCCGGCGCCCGCCCTGGCGCTGGCCCCCGCGTCCGAGTCCGAGGACGGCAGCCACGGCGCCGCGACCGCCTCCGACACGACCACCGACAACGACAACGTCGACACCACCGCCCGGTGGCTCGGCGGGATCGGCCTGGTGCTCGGCGCCCTCGGCGCCGCGCTCGGCGTCGCTGCGACCGTCCGCGGTCGGCGCTCGTGAGCGCCCGGGTTCGCGTCCTCGTCGTGACGATGGTCGCGGCGGTGGCGGCGCTGCTCGGCGCGGGCGTCGCCGGGGCACACGCGACGGCGACCGGTTCCACCCCGGCGGACGGTTCGTCCGTCGCGGCGGGCCCGGACCAGGCCGTCATCACGTTCAACGAGCCGATGCAGTCCAGCTTCGCCACGCTCACCGTGGTCGGCCCGGACGGCAACCTGTGGTCGAAGGGCGCTCCCACCGTGCAGGGCACCACGGTCAGCGTCCCGCTCGGTGAGCTCGGGCCCACCGGGGTCTACACGATCGCGTACCGGGTCACGTCCGCGGACGGCCATCCCGTCAGCGGGACCCGCACCTTCACCCTCACCGAGGAGGGCTCGGGGACTCCCGGCCCGAAGCCGGGCGGCAACTCCGCCGCCGAGGACGGCGACTCGGACGGGCTGCCGATGTGGCCGTTCATCGTCGCGGGCGTGCTGGTGTTCGGCGGCGGCCTGGCGTTCGCGCTGCGCCGTCCCAGCGGCAAGAGCTGACCTCGGTGGCCTCGGCGGGCGTGCGGCGGCGGTGGCGGGTCTCGCCGCGATGGCTGCTGTTCGCCGCGCCCGCCGGCCTCGCCGGGGTCGGCACGGCCTGGCCGCTGGCGACCCCTGACGGGCCCGACCCGTCGAGCCTGATCCGGGTGCTCGCCATCCTCCTGGGTTCGACGGTCCTCGGACTCACCGCGCTCGAGTGGCTGCAGCGATCCGACCCACGGCCGGTGGTCGCCCGGGCCGAGTTGTGGCGGCCGATCGCGGCGCTGGCCGGGGCCTGGACCCTGGCCGAGCTCGCCCTGGTGGTCGCCGCGGCCGCGGCGACCACGGAGACCGGGGCGGGCACGCTGTCCTCGACCGCGTTCGGCCGTTTTCTCGGCGACGTGAGCGCGGGCCAGATCGGCGGCGCCACCGTGGCGTGCACGGCCGCGATCGCGGTGATCGCCGCGCTGGCGTTCCGGCGGCGCGCGGACTGGCCGATCACCTCCGTCGCGGTACTCGCCGCCGTCGCGCTCGCGGCGCGTCCCGTCACCGGTCACATGTCGGCGCAGGCCTTCGGTGCGTTGCTGGGCGCCGCGCACGCACTGTCCGCCGCGCTGTGGCTCGGACCGCTCGTCGCCATGGCGTTGCTGCTGCGGGCCCGGGGCGCGTGGGCCACCCTGCTGCCCCGCTACTCCGACCTCGCCACGCGCTGCGTCGCCGTGCTGGCGGTGACCGGGCTGATCGACGCCGCGGTCAAGCTCGGCGACCTGGGCGCGCTGATCGGCACGGGCTACGGGCGGATCGTGCTGGCCAAGGCCGCTGCGCTGCTCGCGCTCGGGGCGCTCGGCTGGTGGTGGCGCCGGACCTGGGTGTCCGCGGCGGGCGCGCACCGGGTGCAGGCCGACGACTCGCTGCGTCGCGCCGTGCTCGAGGTGCTCGCGATGGCCGTCGCGTTCGGGCTGGCCGCCGCGCTGGCCACCACCGCCTGAACCGGCGGGTGTCGGCCGGCGGGGCTATAACTGCCCCATGCCCTCCGAGCAGGATGTACGCACGCTGATGCTGGCCCTCCCCGAGGCGGAGGAGATCGTCGTCGACAACTGGGGCAACCAGCCGACCTTCCGGGTGCGCAAGAAGATGTTCGGCCTCGTCGGGTACGGCGCCCCGACGGCCTGCCTCAAGGCCACCCGCGACGATCAGGCCGCGCTGATCCAGGAGGACCCCGACACCTTCCTGGTGGCGCCGTTCTTCGGGCGCTGGGGCTGGATCGACGTCGTCCTCGACCGGGTGGATCCGCAGATCCTGGCCGAGCTGGTCGAGGAGGCCTGGCGCCTGACCGCGCCGAAGCGCGTGGTCGCCGCCTACGACCGGGAACGCGGGGAGCGCTGAGCGCGCCGCGGCGTGACCGTCAACCGCCCGCCCGGATCGACGGAATCCCGAACGCGTTGTCGATGCCCGCGCGGCGCGCCGTCGTCACCAAGGCCCGGGCCAGCACCGAGCCGGGCTCGATCGCGCTGGTGACGAGCGCGATCCGGGCGGTGACGGACGGATTGTCCAGGCGCAGCACCCGCGCACCGGCGGGTGGGCGCAGGGTGCGGATCCAGGTGTGCGGAACAATGGTCGCCCACCGTCCGGTGCCGACGTGCGCGAACAGAGCCACGACGGAGTCCGTCTCCAAACGCGGTGAGACCGAGAGGCCCCGCGTGGCCAACGCGTCGTCGACGAGCCGGCGGCCCCGCATTCCGGCGTTCAGCAGGCACATCGGGAGCTGGAGTGCGTCCGGCCAGCTGATGGCGTCCGTCTGGCCGGTGAGCAGCTCGCTGCCGGCCACGAGGACCTGCTGCTCCTCGTACAGCGGGATCACCTCGAGGTCGGCCGTGTCCTGCCGGTCCGGGTAGACGATCCCCGCGTCCAGCTCGAAACGGCGGATGCGTTCGGCGATGTCGGCCGAACGCAAGCTCGTCTCGAGCTGCACGCGCACCAACGGGTGCTCGGCACAGAACGGATCCGTGAGCAGGGCAACGGTGCTCGCCGCGGCCGGGATCACCCCGAGCCGGAGCTCGCCGGTGAGCCCGGCCTGCAGTGCCGCGACCTCCTGCTTGAGCGCATCGTGATCGGCGAGGATGCGCCGCGCCCACAGCACGAGCCGCTCGCCTTCGGGTGTCAGACCCTCGAACTTCTGCCCGCGGCGGACCAGCGGGACCTTCAGCTCGTGTTCGAGCTTGCGGATGGCCTCGGACAGCGCCGGTTGGGACACGTGGCAGGCGGCGGCGGCGCGGGCGAAGTGGCGTTCCCGGGCGAGTGCGACGAAGTACTCGAGCTGGCGGAACAACATGACCCATTCGACCACGCCCGATCCCGCCCGTGGTGCCGGTGATAGGCGCGGCCGATCACGTCGTCGGCATTTCCGCTTTGACCGGTGGGCGCCCGGTCGGGCAGCCTCTTCGTGGGCCGGATCAATCGCGGACGACGGAAGCCGGAGGGTCGTCCATCCTCGTGGTGACATCAATCTTGCTGCTGTGCATGGATTTTGGCCGAGTCTTGGCTTCGGCCGGTGGGCGGGCTCCGATGCCGCGGCGCCTCGCCGTCCACACCCCCTGCCCATCACCGACGATCGGAGAGCCGCCATGCACGGTGTCCGGGCACACGTGCGGCGCCTCGCCGTCGTCGGACCCGCAGTGAACGACCACCGGCACGCGCTGCGGGTCGCGGTCGGGCTGGCCGTCCCCGGCCTCGCGCTGGTGGTCAGCGGACACCCCGACCTGATCATCTACGCCGTCTTCGGCGCCGTCACCGGCATGTACGGTCGCGCGGAAGCGCACCGGCGCCGAATCGAGCATCAGGCGCAGGCGGCGGCGATCCTCGTCGCCGGCGTGGCCACGGGCGTCGCGCTGTCCGGCGTGCACGCCGGACCATGGGTCCTGGTGGTCGCGACGGTCGTGTTCGCCACCGTCGGATCGGTGGTGACCGATCATCTCGCGCTCAAACCCGAGGGGCCCTTCTTCGGCATCTTCGCGCTCGGCGCCGTCGCCGCGGTCCCGGCCGGCCGGGTCGCGCCCTGGGCCGCGGTGTCGATCTGCGCGGCAACGGCGCTGCTGTGCCTGCTGATCAGCTTCGCCGGCTCCTACCGAGGGCGTCTGCGCGACCCCGATGCCGTCTCCCCGGCGAGGGCCGCGACGCGACCTCGACCGTCGGACACGCTCGTCCATGCCGCCCGCTACGCGTCGGCCATCACGATCGCCGGCATCGGCGGCCTGTTCCTGGGGATCGACCACGCCAACTGGGCGATGGCCGCGGCCGCGGTGCCGTTGGCCGCGGCCGATCCGGTCAGCCGCGTCCACCGGGGTCTCCACCGCATCGTGGGCACGTTCGCCGGCCTCGCCGTCACCGCGGTGCTGCTGCTCCCCCGTCCGTCCGAGACGCTGCTGGGCATCTGCGTGATGGCCCTGCTGTTTCCCACCGAACTGTTCATGGCGCGCCACTACGCGCTCGCTCTGGGGTTCTTCACCCCGCTGATCATGGTGATGACGGATCTCGCCGCCCCCGGCGAACCGTGGGCGCTGCTCGCCGACCGCGGCATCGACACCGTGATCGGCGTCGGCGCCGGCATCGCGGTCGCCCTGATCATCCGCGGGCCAGGGCGCGGGCAGGACTCGGATCAGAACATCAAAGTCGCCGTGTACCCGGCCGCGTGAGCCGGGCTGCCGGTACCCCTGCCCCTACTCCCGGCGGGTGCGCGCGTTCAACGCCGTCGCGCTGACCAGTCCCAACGCGAGGAAGCCCGAGGCGACGAACAGGGCGGTGCGGGTCGCGTCGCCGAATCCCTCCGACAGCGCCGCGGTCACCTCGGGCCCGGACGGGCCGAGCTTGCCCTCGTCGCCCTGCTCGCGGATCCCCGAGATGGTGCCGCCCGCCGAGTCCCTGGTCGCCGTGACCAGCTGTTCCTGCACCGGCGGCGGCACCGCCGTGACCGGCTCGAGGCTGTCGGCGAGGTTCTGCGCCAACGAGATCGAGAGCACCGCGCCCAGCACCGCGGAACCGAGCGCGGCACCGAGCTGGCGCACGGTGCTCTGCGTCGCCGAGCCCTGGCCCGACTTCTCCGCCGGGATGTCGGCGAGCACGGTCCCGGTCAGCTGCGCCGACGCGAGACCCAGGCCGGCGCCGTACACCGCCAGCAGCACGGCGAGCAGCCACGGCGACACCGTGGCCGAGATGAACAGCGCCACCACGGCCACGCCCACCGCCTCGAGCGCGAGGCCGAGGATCACCGTCTTCGGCGCGCCGATCGCGCCGGCGACGTGCCGGGCCGCGGCGCCGGAGCCGAAGGCGCCCAGCGCCATCGCGGCCAGCACCAGGCCCGCGCCCATCGTGGTCAGGCCGAGCGCGTTCACGAGGAACAGCGGGAGCACCAGCAGCAGGCCGAACTCGCCGATCGCCACGGTCAGCGCGGTCAGGTTGCCCCAGCTGAACGTCGGGACCGAGAACAGGCTCAGGTCGAGGATCGCGGAGCGGTGGCTGCCGCGGGCCCGGTGCCGCTCCCAGACCACGAACAAGACGAGGGCGGCGAGGCCGATCGCGCCGACGACCGGGACCACCGACACCGGTGCGTCCGCGGGCCATTCGATCCCGAACACGCTGAACGGGGCGATCGGTGTCCACCAGCCGAGGCTCTGCCCCTCGATCAGCGCGAAGATGACACCGCCGAAGCCGATCGCGCTGAGCAGCAGCCCGTCCACGTCGAGGCCGGGCTCGGTGATGGTGGCCTTGGTCTCGCGGACCGCGTACAGGGCGCCGGCGATCACCGCGAGGCCGATCGGGATGTTCACCAGGAAGATCCACGGCCAGGTGAAGTAGGTGGTGAGCCAGCCGCCGAGCAACGGGCCGACCGCCGCCATGCCCGAGATCACCGCTCCCCACACGGCGAACGCCACGATCCGGTCCTTGCCGCGGAAGGTCGCGTTCACGCTGGAGAGGGTCGTCGGGAGCACGAAGGCGCCACCCACACCCTGGATGACGCGGGCGATGATGAGCGAGGTCGCGCTGGTGGCGAGCGCGGCGAACGCGCTGCCCAACAGGAACACCAGCACGCCGAGAATGAACATGCGGCGGCGGCCGAGCCGGTCGCCGAGCCGCCCCGCGGTGAGCAGCAGCGCTGCGAACACCACCGAGTAGACGCTGTTGACCCACTGGGCGTCGGTCAGGTCGAGATCGAGGTCGGTGATGATCACCGGCAGCGCGACGCCGACGATGGTGCCGTCCACCACGATCATGGACAGTCCCGCGGCGAGCACCCCGAGCCCGATCCAGGCGCGACGGTCGGCCCTCGGCTCCACGTCGGTCGACTCGGCGGTCATCGGGTGCCCCTTCCACGTGAACAACGGGCGCCGAACGGCGCCACCGCGATTCCATCACCGCCGCCGCTCCATGTCGCCGCGAAATGCCGAGGGCGCGCCGAGTTTCCTACTTTCGATGGATTGCCGCGGCGGGACCGCGGTCGGCTAACCCTCCAGGAACGCCTTCATCCGCTCCAGCGTGGTCTGCATCCCCGCCTGCATCAGCGCGTCCCGGTCACGACCGAGCACTTTCGAGCGCTGCACGAACCGCACCCACAGCGCGGGCGTCCCGTAGAGCTCCCTGGTCTCGGTGAGCCGGGTGCCGGTGCCGTTCGGCTCGATGAGGTAGCTCCAGCGCGCCTTCGGCTCGTCCGCCTCGAACGAGAACCGTTCGCCCGGAACCACATCGACCACCGTGCAGTGCGTGGTCCAGCGCACCACACCGTGCCGGTTGCTACCCGTGAAGGTCGCACCGACGGTCACCGGCTCACCGCCGGTCCACCGGCCGCCGGTGTTCTCCGGGCTGAACCGGCCCATGCCGGCGATGTCGGTGACCAAACCCCACACCGCCGACGGCGTGGCCTCGATGAGGACGCTCGCGCGATCCATCCGCTCAGCGTCCGGGGACGTACTGCAGCACCTTGATGAACGGCGCCAGCACCTTTGCCCACACCTTCGGCGGAAGTCCGCGGGGCCCACCGAGATTCAGCACGCGCGTGGTCGCGATGGTCTGCGACTCGGTGTACTTGAGCAGGCCCTCGGGACCGTGCCTGCGGCCGACGCCGGACACACCCATGCCACCCATCGGCGCCGCGGTGCTGCCCCAGGCGGGCGCGTAACCCTCGTCGACGTTGACGGTGCCCGCGCGGACCCGGGCGGCGATGGCCTCACCCTCGGCCTTGGTGCCCGCCCAGACACTGGCGTTGAGGCCGTACTCGGTGTCGTTGGCCAGCCGGATCGCCTCGTTCACGTCGGCGACCGGATAGATCGACACGAGGGGGCCGAAGGTCTCGTTGCGGGCGCACTCCATCTCGTCGGTGACGCCGGTGAGCACGGTCGGCTCGTAGAACAGGGGGCCCAGGTCGGGGCGCGCCTTGCCGCCGGCGACCACGGTGGCGCCCTTGACGACGGCGTCGTCGACGTGGCCTGAGACGGTCTTGACCTGCGCCTCGGAGACGAGGCTGCCCATCTCGATGCCGAACTCGTAGCCGGGGCCCAGGGTCATGTTCCGGACGCGCTCGCCGAAGAGCTTGGTGAACTCGTCGGCGACCGGCTGCTCCACGTAGATCCGCTCGATGGAGATGCACAGCTGGCCGGAGTTCGAGTAGCAGGCGCGGACCGCGGCATCGGCCACCTCGCGCAGGTTGGCACCCTTGGTGACGATCATCGGGTTCTTGCCGCCGAGCTCGGCGGAGAAGCCGATCAACCGACGGCCGGCCTGCTCGGCGAGCAACTGGCCGGTGGCGGTGGAGCCCGTGAACATCAGGTACTCGGTGTTCTCGACGATCGCGGTGCCGACCACGGAACCGGGACCGGGGACCACCGCGAACACCTCGCGCGGCAGCCCGGCCTGGTACATCAGGTCGACGCAGGCGAGCGCGCAGTACGGGGTCTGGCTGTCCGGCTTGATCACCACCGCGTTGCCTGCCATCAGGGCGGCGATGGCGTCGGACACCGCGAGGGTCATCGGGTAGTTCCACGGCGAGATGACGCCGACGACGCCCTTCGGGTGGTGGTGCACGACGGTCTTGGTGAGGCCGGGCAGCATGCCCTGGACCCGCTTGGGCTTGAGCGCCTTCGGGGCGAGGCGGGCGTAGTACCGGGCGGTCATGGCGATGTCGAGGACCTCCTCCAGGGCCGCGGCCCTGGACTTGCCGGTCTCCGCCTGCGCCATGTCCATCAGCGCGTCGCGGTTCTCGAGCACCAGCTCGCGGTAGCGGTGGAAGACGCGGGCGCGGTCGTCGGCCGACCGCGCGGCCCACTCCCGCTGGGCCGCCCGGGCGCGCTCGATCGCGGCGACCGCGTCCTCGGCGGTACCGACCGGGACGGTCGTCAGTTCGCGGCCGGTGAAGGCCTCGACGACGGGGCGGGTCGGTCGGCTCGCCGCGTCCGGGATGGCGATGAGGTCGGCGAGCCGCGCGAAGGTCGCGGCGGACGGAGCAGGCATTTCGTACCCCTACTGGTGAGTAGTTCTTGCGGTTACACACAACCTACCTGGTCCGTGTCCGGCGTCACAGGGGCAGTGCGCGCCTCGGCCCTCAGGGGCGACGCGCCGCCCACCCGGTCCGGCTGCCCCGGAGCCTCAGGTCGCTGCGCCGCTCGAGCGAGCCGGGGTGGTCACCCGCCAGGAGCTGGTCGAGTGCGCCGAGATCGTCGGCGGCCAGACTGTCGCCGAGGGAGGCTCGGACGCGCGTGAGGAACGTGTGCGCGTACCGCGCCATGCTCGCCTGCGCGGGACTGACGTCGAAGGCGAAGGTGCGCTGCTCGACGAGGTCGAACCCGGCCGCGGCCAGGTGTGGCCGCCAGTCCGGGTGCGCATTCCAGTTCGCCCGGGCGATTGCCTCGTGGCATCGCGATTCCAGTCCGGGTCGGCCCACACCCACGTCATCGGGCAGGAAGCGCGGCAACGCGTCCATCTCGACGACCGCCAGCAGGCCGCCCGGGTTCAGTGCGTCGTAGATGTCGCGGAGCACCCGGTCCGGGTCGGCAACGTGATGCAACGACAACGCGGCCCAGGCGACGTCGACCGCGCCGACAGCCGGCCACCCTGCGTCGAGATCGGCCTGCACGACGCGCAGCCGGTCGACCAGACCGCCCGCGCGGGCCGACGCCTGGAGGCGCTCGAGCATCACCTCCGATGCGTCGATCGCGATCACCTCGGCCTCGGGGAACCGGCGGGCGAGCGCCAGGGTGCCGGTACCGGTCCCGGCACCGATGTCGGCGACCGCACGCGGGGCGGCGGGGGCGAGCCGCCCCACCCAGTCCGTCACCTCACCCAGGCAAGCTCCGTGGACCTCCGCATCCAGGTCGAGCATGTCCGCGAGGCCCGCCTCGTCGTGGTGGCCGTGATGGCCGTGGGGGTGTCCGTGCTGGTGGGAGTGCTGCGTCATGGCTCCACCCTAGGTGCGTCATGCTCTGTAGGCATACCATCTTGCCTATGACGCAAGAAGTCACCATGGACGCCATGATCCGGCAGCGCATCCGCGGCCTCCGCCTGGCCCGGGGCTGGTCGCTGGACGCCCTCGCGGCACGCTGCTTTCTGAGCCCGTCGACCCTGAGCCGCATCGAGACCGGGCACCGCAGGATCGCCCTCGATCAGCTGGTCCCCATCGCCCGGGCCCTCGGCACCACCCTCGACCAACTGGTCGAGTCGGCCGACGACGAGGACGTGGTGATCCGTCCGCAGCCCGAACACACGCCGGGGGTGACGACCTGGCTCCTCTCCCGCGACCGCGCCCTGCCGGGTGTGACCGTGGCGAAGATGCGCATCACCCCGGAGCGACCGACCGGAGCCGATCAGTTGGGGGTGCACCCCGGTCGCGACTGGTTCACCGTCCTGTCCGGCACCGCCCGACTGCACCTGGGCGAGCGGACACTGCTGGTCCAGGCAGGCGAGGCGGCCGAGTTCTCGACGATGGTCCCGCACGCCATCGGGGCGCACGAGGGTCCGGTGGAGATTCTCACCATCTTCGACCGCGACGGGGAACGCGCCCACCTGCACGGCCCGGACGACGCTCGGCACCCGCAGCGGTAGGACTGACGACTAACCTGGACTCATGGACCCACCGGGGACCAGGTACGTCGAGCGCGACGGTCACGCGCTGGCCTACCAGGTCGTGGGCGAGGGCGGCGTCGATGTGGTCCTGTACCTCGAGATCGGCCTGCACCCGGACCTGATGTGGACCGACCCGCACATCAACAACCTGTTCGAGCGCGGTGCCACCTTCAGCCGCGGCGCGTGTTTCCAGCGCCGCGGGTTCGGCCTGTCCGACCCCGTCGATCAGGTCCCCACCCTCGAGCAGCAGGCCGACGACGTCCTCGCGGTGATGGACGCGATCGGCATGCGCCGTGCGACCTTGGTCGGCATCGGCAGCACCTGCGGCGCCCTGGTGCTGCTGGCCGCCCGCGCGCCAGAGCGGGTGACCGGCCTGGTGCTGCAACAACCGTTCATCGAGGGCATGCTCCGCGAGGGCCCGGACATTCCGCACGGCTGGGATCCCGACACCCTGGCGCGCTATGTCGCGGGGTGGCGGGCCGTCTACGAGAACTGGGGGTCGGGCCGGCTCATGTCCATGTGGGATCCCAGCCAGGACTCGCCCTTCAACCGGCGCCTGCTGGCGCTGCTCGAGCGCAGCTCGGCGTCCCCCTCGACCGCCCGCGCGCACCTCGAGTGGCTGCTGCGGATCGACTGCTCCGACGCCCTGCCCTCCGTCCAGTGCACCACGCGCGTGCTCCATCCGGCGGCGAGCTCGATGCCCGAGGGGGTCTCGCGGTACGTCGCGGACACGATCCCGCACGGCACGCTGCACATGCTCGCCCCCGCCGCGCCCGGCTCGTCACTCGGCGAGGCCTGGGTACCGATCATGGACCACATCGAACGGGTCGCCACCGGCTCCGGCCGGCCCGTCGACGCCGACCGGTACCTCGCCTCGGTGCTGTTCACCGACGTCGTGGGGTCAACCGAGATGCTCGCCCGGATCGGCGACCACCCGTACCGCGACCTGCGCGCGACCCACGAACGCCAGGTCCGCAACGAAGTCGAACTCGCCGGCGGCCGCCTCGTGAACGTCGCCGGCGACGGCACTCTCAGCGTGTTCGACGGCCCGGCCGCAGCGGTCCAGTGCGCGCGCATCATCAGCCACCAGGCCGCGGAGCTGGGTCTCGCGGTGCGCGCGGGCGTGCACACCGGCGAGGTCGAGGGGATCGGCGCCGAACTGACCGGGATGACCGTGCACATCGGCGCCCGGATCGGTGCCGCGGCCGGACCGGGCGAGGTGCTGGTTTCGCGGGCCGTGCGGGACCTGGTGGTCGGGTCTGGGCTCTCCTTCGTCGACCGTGGACCGCACGAACTCAAGGGCGTCCCCGGCCGATGGTGGCTGTACGCGCTCACCGCCCCGGACACCACAACGGACGTAGCGTCCTGCCCCGTGACGCGAAAACACCTGGACCTCAGCATGATCGACCGTGCCGTCCTGAGAACGGCGCGCCGAGCTCCACAGGTGCTCCGGGCCGCGGTCGGGATGGCCAATGCCCGTCAGCGGCGCCGATCGCTGCCGTGAGCCATCCGGGTCAGGTTCCGAGCGAAATCCGTTCGCTCAGTTCCCGATTTGCCTGCCTGAGCCGACGGATCTCGCTCTCGAGATCCCGAACCCGCTGAGGAAGGTCTTCCTCCGACACGACCCGCGGCCGGCCCAACTCGTCGTTGACCCAACGCACCACGGTGTTCACGTGCGCGCCCACGTCATCGGCGATGGCGGCGCAGCATTCCAACCGGGACCGATACTGGTCGCGGGTCTGCCGATAGGTCGTGACCGCCCAGGTGCGGGTCGAATCCGTGTAACCGCGACTCATGTCGGGTCACTTCCCCTCTCGAAGTGTGATGGAGGTGATGGCGGCACCGGTCGGCGACCCCGGGTCCTCCGCGGTGGTGAAGGTGTGCCGGTAGTGATTGGCACTGTTGTCGGGCCTGCGGTCGAACACGTCGACCGCGTACCTGCCCTCGCCGGTCCGATTCACCAGAACGCAATGCGTTGTGCCGACGGGGATCTGGGCGATCCCCTGCCCGATCTGCTCCGCGCTGGCGACGAGCGCATTGGGCGCGACGAAGGTGCGGGCACGGGCGCCGTCGCGGGCCACGTAGTAGGCATCCTCGAAGCCGGCGATCGCGGCGGCGCCGCGGTCCGACGAATCGGACGAGATCACCTCACCGTCGGCGAATCCGGCGCACCACGCCGGATCCTCGGACTCGGCGGCCGCGCCGGTCGGGGTCGCCGGCGAGGCAGCGGCCTCCGACGACCCCCGATCGGCCAGCAGCAGCGCGGTCGCGGCGCCGCCTGCGACGAGCACCGCCACGACGGCGGCCAACACCAGGTCGAACCGGTGTCGCCGCAGCCATCCCGGCGGGGACTGCGGCGGCACCCATCCGGTGTCCACGACCGGCGGCGCACCGTCCTGCGGCTTGTCGAACCAGGAACCGGCGGCATCGGTGTCGGAGGTGACCGCCTTCGGCCCCGCGATCGGGACCCACGGGGGCGGGCGACGCTGGTCGGACGGCGAATCGCCGAACCCACCGCCCGTCGGCGGCTGTCGTGTGCCCACGGTGTCGGACCTCCTGTTGCGGATGCGCTGGCTGCCGGCCGACCCTAGACGGCCAGGCCGTCCCGGCCGGCGGCCAGCGCCTCACCGACCATGCCGGCGACCGGACCGAATGCGTGGTTCAGCTCCACCGCGGCGGCGTCGAGCCCGGCGATGACCTGCTCGCCACCCGGCTGGGCGAGGGTGGCCTCGCGGGCCGCGACCGCCTGGCCGGTGACCTGCTCCGCGAGTTGCGGGGCCGCGACGACCGCGTCGACGACTGCCGTGGCCGCGGCGGGCTGCTCGATGGCGAGCCGGGCGTACTCCTCGCCGGCCCGCAGCTTCAGCGCCGCGGCATCGGGCTCGGTGACACTCGGCAGAACGAACTCGGTCGGGGTGCCGAGGCTGTCGCCCGCGCCGAACGCGGTGCCGGTCAGACCACCGGCCACGCCACCGATGACGGCGCCCGCCGCTGCTGCGGGGATTCCCGCTGCGGCGGCACCGATTGCGGCTCCCGCGGCGGTGCCGGCGACGCCGGTCGGAATGGAGGCGAGGCCTGGAATCGGGTTCGGGAGCATCAAACCAACGCCCGCACCCTGGATGCCACCGATGGTGCCGCCGACGAGGCCGCCGACAGTCGCAGCAGGGACACCGAGGGCGAGGGCACCCGTTACTGCACCGGAAGCGGCGCCGCCGACGGTGGCCGCGGCGATCCGGTCACTGCGCTCGGCGTCCACACCGATCGACTTCCAGAAGGTGTTGACCTGGGCCTCGATCACCGAGGAGGTGTTGTTCGTCCGGTTGAGGTACTCGTCGGAGAGCCAGTTCGGCTGATCGGAGACGAAGTCACCGATCCGCAGCCGCTCCTTCGGCGCCTCGATGGGGGCCACCACCTCGACCGCGACGGGCAGGTGCAGCTCCTGGATCTGAACCGGCGCGACGGGCTCGGTGTACTCGGTGTACTCGTAGGTGGGCACCGGCCGGGTGGGCACCTCCGCGTACTCGGCCGGCGGGGCGATCCAGTAGGTCTTCGGCTCGTCGACGACGGGCTCGGCCTCCTGCACGGGCTCCGGCGCGGATTCCGCGACCACGCCCGGCTGCTCGGCCTCCGGCACCATCACGCCCGGCTGGGCGAAAGCCGGTCCCGCACAGGTGATCGCGATCGCCAGCGGTATCACACCCACCGCCGTCGCGCGCTCGGTGCGAGCGCGATGACGGGCGCCACTGTGGTGCTTCATGGGTCTCCTTCGATGTTTCGTGGTGGTGGCACCACCACGTGAGGTCGCGGTGGAGCCGACACAATCCGAGGCCGCCGTGAACCGCGCGCGGCGCGGTCGTCGGCGTGGCCGAGGTTGGATGACTTGGTTCTTGGGTCAGCGAAGAGGAGACGGGCCCCGTCGGCCGAGGGCGCGACGAGTGGGCGCCACAAGGCGCGGGACGCTGTAGATGACCTGATCCGGCGCAAGGCGCGGGACGATTCCCCCGAAGTGCATATTCCCCCCGGAATACGTTTGCCGGCTCCGACGCGGAGCCGGTCGTGCTGCGGTGTTGCCGCCGGCGTCGGTACTACCGGCCGCCGGAACTCCCGGATGGGAGCAAATCAGGAATTTAGGACACGTACCGGTCGGTCTGCAAGTTCCGCTCTCGCCATCGTGACTCGAAACACCGTGGTCCGCACCTCCGGAGCGGGCCGGTGCGGCGACGAGCGGGCGTTCGGGCCGGTCACGGTGCCCTACCCTATGACCATGCCGGACCAGCGCAAACCCTCCTTCACGCAGTACCTCGGCTACCTGTTCGGCCGGACCCTGCCCGACTCCATGCAGGACTGGGTACGCAACGACCTGGTGGGCCCCGGCGCCTCGGTGCGCTACGTGCTGCGTTTCACAGTGCCGCTCATCCCGCTGTTCCTGGCGTTCTATCTGCTCATCCCCGGCGAGCGGTGGATTCCGCTGGCGATGATGGCTCTGCTGCTGTTCCCGGTCCTGTATTTCGCGATCGCGCTGATGAACATCTACCGCAGGCACCGACTGCTCGCCCACGGCCTCGACCCGGAACTGCTCAACGAGAAGGCGCAGCGTCGGGCGGACAGCACCCGCGACGACTATGAGCAGCGCCACGGTCGCGGCGGGCCCGCGGCGAACTAGACGGCATGGGCTGGCTACATAATCCTCAATCCGCATCGGGATCACGCTCGATATCTAGGCCCGCGAATCCGCTCCAGCCGCCCCATTCCGTGCTGCGATAGCTAAACCCCGCTTATCGGACTGCCAACGTGTTCGATACCGACACGCGCGTCACCACCGCGGGTCGTTTGATCAACAGGAAGCGGCGTCGAGGATGCCGGTCAAGGACGCCGCCCCCTCTGCCCTCTTGACAAACCGATTCCACATCGGCACGTCTCCAAACGGTGAGTCGTCGGGTCCGGCTCACCTAGCGTGCCCTCGTGGCACCGTCCGTGCCCAGTCTGGTAAGTCTCCGGCCTGCTGGCGTTTGTGTCCACGCCTGGAGTCGTCATCGTGTCGGTGGTCGCCTGCACACTGCGGGGTGTGGTGCGGCACACGACGTTCCGATACTGCCTCGACCCGACGGTCGAGCAGCAGGCGGTGCTGGCCCGGCATGCCGGGGCGGCGCGGTTCGCGTTCAACCAATCCCTGCGCGCGGTCACGACGGCGCTGTCCTGTCGTCGCACCGATCCCAATGTGGTGGTGCCGTGGTCGGGGTTCGACCTGATCAACGCGTTCAACGCCTGGAAGAAGACCGCGGACGCCGGCCGGGTGTTCGTCGTCGATGCCGACGGGGTCGCGGAGATCCGGGTGACCGGCCTGACGTGGCGCACCGAGGTATGTCAGCAGGTGTTCGAGGAGGCTGCCGTGGACTGCGGCCGCGCCCTCGCCGCGTGGTCGGCCTCCCGGACCGGGGCACGGAGGGGCCGGAAGGTCGGGTTCCCGCGGTTCAAGAAGAAGAATGGTGGACCGCCGTCGTTCCGGCTGCGCAACAAGCAGCGGATAAGCGGCAGGTCTGCGATCCGGGTCGGTGACACCCGGCTGCGGTCGGTCACCCTGCCCAGTATCGGGGCGGTTCGGGTGCACGACGACACCCGCCGGCTGCGCCGGCTGCTAAGCAAGGGGCGGGGGAAGATCCTGTTCGCCACCGTCGGCTTCCGGGGCGGACGGTGGTGGGTCAGCCTGAACGTCGAGGCCACCGAACTGCACCCAGCACACCACCACCCGACCCGTGCCGAACAGGACCGGGGTGGCTGGGTCGGGATCGACCGCGGACTGTCAGCGTTCGCTGTTGCCGCCACCGCCGACGGCCGTGAGGTAGCCCGCATCAAAGATCCACCGAAAGCCCTCGCCGCGGGGATGCGCCGTCAGCGGCGCCTCGCCAAAGCCGTCTCCCGAAAGGAGAAAGGATCACACAACAGCAAAGCTGCCGTCGCCCGACTGGGGCGGCACCACCGCAAGGTTCGCGACATTCGCTGGCATTTTCTGCATGAGGTGTCGAACGCACTGGTCAAGACCCACGACCGGATCGCGCTCGAGGACCTGCATGTGACTGGGATGCTGGCCAATCATCGGCTCGCCCGCGCGATCTCCGACGCCGCCTGGGCGGAGTTCGCCCGCATGCTGCGCTACAAACAGGCCTGGCGACATGGTGATATCGCCGTCGTCGACAGGTGGTTCCCCTCGAGCAAAACCTGCTCGACCTGCGGCACCGTCAGCACCGGCCTGACGCTGTCGGATCGGGTGTTCGTCTGCCCGAGGGGACACCGACTCGATCGTGATCACAATGCCGCGATCAACCTCGCCGCCTGGGCCGAGAACCAACACCACGGTCACGATCACGATCGCCGTGAGGGGTTTGCCCGGGCCCGGGACCCCCAAGCAGGAGGCCCGGTCATCAACGCCCGCCGACAGGACGGCCCTGGCCCACACCCTCGTGTGGGTGAAACCAGCCTGGAAGACGCGGGAACCGACGCTCACCCCACACCAGGGACCTGAGCCGACGACGCCCGAGAAGGGCGGTGCCTCACAGGAACGAATCGTGAGACACGCTTTAGGGTGGATGCGTTCAACAACACGAAGGGAAGAACAGATGACTGAGCAGGTAGCGACCGCAGATCTGGCCGACGAGATCGGCCCCGACATCCGCAGCTGTGACACTCAGTTCATCCAGTTCGGTGGCCGCGCAGTGTTTTCCGGCCGCATCACCACCATCAAGTGCTTCCAGGACAACCTGCTGGTGAAGCAGACCCTGGGCGAGCCCGGCAACGGCGGCGTGCTCGTGGTCGACGGAGACGCGAGCGTGCACACCGCGCTGGTCGGCGACATCATCGGCGGCAAGGGCGTCGCCAACGGCTGGGCCGGCGTGATCGTCAACGGCGCGGTCCGCGACTCGGCGATCCTGCGCACGCTGGAGATCGGCATCAAGGCCCTCGGCACCAACCCGCGCAAGAGCACCCAGACCGGCTCCGGCGAGAAGAACGTGCCGGTCGAGTTCGGCGGCGTCACCTTCAATCCCGGCGAGATGGTCTACAGCGACGACGACGGTGTCGTCGTCCGCGCGGAGGCGTAACCCCCCCAACCCCGAGTGCGCACCTGCCGGAGCATCCGCCGAGTGCGCGACGCGATAGGTGCACACTCGGCGGGTGCGCGCGGAGATCTGCACACCCGGCAGGGGCGCGGTGGGCTGGTCGTTTCAATCGACCACGGTGACCAGATCGCCGATCTGGACGTTCTCGTAGAACCACCGCGCGTTCTCGGTGCCCAGGTTGATGCACCCGTGGCTGACGTTCGCGAACCCCTGCGAGTCGACCGACCACGGCGCAGCGTGCACGAAGATGCCGCCCCACGTGATGCGGACCGCGTACTCGACATACAGCCGATACCCCTCGGGCGCGTCGATGGGCACGCCGTAGGTCGACGAGTCCATCACCATGTCGCGGAACTTCTCCAGCACCCGGAAGGTCCCCAGCGGGGTCTCGTAACCGGGCTTACCCATCGAGGCCGGCATGGTCCGCACCGGTTGGCCGTCAATGCTGACCGTGAACTGGTACGTCGAGACGTTCACGACGGCGGTCGTGTCTGCGGCCGCGACGGCCGCGCCGCCGAACTCGAACAACATCATCGCCGCGACGCCGAGAAATACCCGGGAACCCAGCCGTGTCTTCTTCCGCATGGCCGCCACCCCTTCGAGACGACGCGGGCAAGCGCTCTTCCCAGTTAAGCACTCCGGGACCGAGCGGAACAGGCCCGATGTCGCGGATCAGCCGAACGGGATCTGCCCGAGCAGGACGCCGACGACGAGCATCGTCAGCGAGACGACCGTCGCACGCCACAGCACCTTCTTGTGATGGTCGGCGAGCCCGACGCCGGCCAGCGTGACCAGGAGCAGGATCGCCGGGACCAGCGGACTCTGCATGTGGACGGCCTGGCCGGTGATGGAGGCGCGCGCCATCTCCACCGGCTCGATCCCGTACGTGGCGGCCGTTTCCGACAGCACCGGCAGGATGCCGAAATAGAAGGCGTCGTTGGTCATGAAGAACGTGAACGGGATGCTCAGCACGCCGGTGATGACGGCGAGGTATGGGCCGAGCGAGGGCGGGATGATCCCCATCAGCCAGCTCGCCATCGACTCGACCATCCCGGTGCCCTGGAACACGCCCGTCAGCACGGCCGCCGCGAACACCATCGCGACCACGGACACGATGCTCGACGAATGCCGGGCGATCGCCTCACCCTGCTCCTTGACCTGCGGGAAGTTCACGGCCAGCGCGATCGACGCGGCGATCATGAAGAGCACGGGGATCGGCAGGATGTCGATCACCAGCACGGTCAGCAGGGTGATCGTCAGGGCGGCGTTGAACCACAACAGCTTCGGTCGCAGGGTCGGGCGGTTCGGGTCGAGCCCGTCGATGAAGCGACCGGTCACCTCGTCGTCGCCCGCGTCGGCTCCACCTCCCCCCGCACCGGTGCTCGCGGCGCCGGAGCCGCTGCCGCCGCTGCTCGCGCCGACCAGCACCCGCTCCGACTCGAAGACCAGCGCGCCGATCCGGCGACGCTCCATGACACCCAGGTGCAGTGCGAACAGCAGCACAATGATCAGCCCGGCGACCAGGGACGGGATCATCGGAACGAAGACGTCCGAGGGCGAGACTCCGAGGGCCGTCGCGGCGCGCACGGTCGGACCACCCCACGGCAGGATGTTCATCGTCGCGTTGGCCAGGCCCGCCACCACGGTGAGCACCACGGGGCTGACCCCCAGCTTCAGATACAGCGGGAGCAGCGCCGAGGTGACGATGATGAACGTCGTCGACCCGTCTCCGTCGAGGGAGACCACCAGCGCGAGCACCGCGGTGCCGACCACCAGGCGGGCCGGGTCGTTGCGGACCAGGCGCAGGATGAACGAGACCAGTGGATCGAAGAGCCCGACGTCGATCATGATCCCGAAGAAGATGATCGCGAAGAAGAGCAGGGCCGCGGTGGGCGCGAGGCTCTTGATCCCGTCGGTGATCATGTCGCCGATGCCCAGGCCGGCGCCCGCGGCGACACCGAACGCGACGGGGACGAGGATCAGGCCGACGACGGGCGTGGCCCGTTTCGACAGGATCAGATACATGAACAGGCCCACCATCAGGAAGCCGAGTGCGACCAGCATTGTGTTCTCCTCATTTCGGGTGGGCCGAGTCTCGGCCGCGAGCGTGGGTGGTCGGCCGGTGTGCGCCGGCGAGCGTTGTGCAGATGTCAGCTGGCGGGTCCGCCGAGCGCCCGCGCGACGCGGGCCTCCTGCTCGACGAGGAAGTCGGCGAAGGCGTCGCCGGTGAGATAGGCATCCGACCACCCGTTGCGCGCGAGCACGTCCCGCCAGCGCGGATCGGATCGCAGCGCGTCCACCAGCCCGATGACGTCCTCGGTGTCCGACGCGGAGAGACCGGGCGGAGCCACGATTCCCCGCCAGTTGGTCAGTTCGACGTCGACGCCCTGCTCACGCAGGGTCGGGGCATCGACGGCCGGTGATCGAGCACCGGTGGCAACCGCGAGAACCCGCACCGCACCCGAGCGGATCTGATCCAGGTACTCGCTGATTCCCGTTGTCGCAGCGACGACTTCGCCGGTGAGCAGCGCCGGAAGCAGTTCCCCGCCGCCGTCGTACCGCCGGTAGTCCAGGTTCGCCCGGCCGACGCCGGCGGCGTCGGCGAGCTCGAGCGCGAGCATCCCGTCGGGCCCGCCCTCGGCCGAGCCACCGCCGATCGAGACAGCGGCCGGGTCGTCGGACCAGTGGTGCAGCAGCTCGCGCACCGACCTGTACGGCGACGCCGCGGGCACCAGCACCGCCTCCGGCTCCTCGACCAGCCGCGCGATCGGGGTGATGTCGGCGAGCGAGTACTCCGACGGCAGCGTGTGCAACGTGCCGACCAGTCCGAGGCCCATCATGAGCAGCAGGTCCGGGTTGCCGGACTCACGGGCGACGCGCGAGAGCCCGACGATCCCGCCCGATCCCGGGATGTTGAAGACCTCTACGTCGGCGATCCCCGCGTCGCGCAGGACGGCGGCGGCGCTGCGCGCAGTGAGGTCGTATCCACCGCCCGCCAATGACGGCACCGCGATGCGCACGCTCGGACCTCCGGATTCGGGGGTGACGGCCGCGCAGCCGACCAGGCATGCGGCGAGCACCGCACCCGCGAGCCGGGCGGCCCATCGTGATGCCTTCATCACCCCTCCTTCCCTTCGGTCGACGCCTCGTGCTGGCGTATGACCTGATTCTGGAACGAGAGTGTGATCGGCGTCACCATTGAGTACGCAGATTCATTTGTGGTCATTGTGGTCACGGTCCGCCGGCAGCGGGATCGGTCGAGTTGGTGCCGGCGAGCAGTAGTGTCGGCCCAGCGAGGAGAAGGAGGGCCATTCCGGCGATGACACGCAGGGGAAAGGCGAGCCTGGCTCGGCAGCTGCTCGTGCTCCAGCTGCTCATCATCCTCGGCGTCCTCACCGGCGTCGTCGCAGTCTCGCTCGCGCAGTCGGCGCAGTCGTTCCAGCGCGAGGAGAGCAGGCACGCGCTGTCCGCGGCCGAGACGTTGGCCGCCAACCCGACCGTCCACGAACTGCTCCCCCAGGCGCAGCCGCGGCTGCGATCCGCGCTGCCGGTGGTCGCCGAGTCGGTGCGTTCGGTCTCGGGCTCGTCGCACGTCAAGCTCGCCGACGCGAACGGCACGGTGGTCACCTCGACGGACCCGGACCTCGTCGGGCAGCCCCTGGAGCTGGGCGGCTCGACGGCGCTCGGGGGCCGAGCATGGACCGGCCTGCTGGACACGGCCGACGGCCGCACCCTCGAGGCGCACGTCCCCGTGATCGGGCCCGACGGCGAGCTCGTCGGGGTCGCCGTGGTCGGGCAGGACTACCCCTCGATGTGGCAGCGCCTCCAGCAGGCCGTGCCGAATCTTCTTGTCTACCTTGGTGTCGCAACGTTGGTGGGCGCGGTCGGCTCGCTCCTGCTGTCCCGGCGGGTCAAGCGACAGACGCTGGGCATGGAGCCGCGCGAGATCGTCGAACTCGCCGAGCACCGCGATGCCATGCTGCACGGGCTCAAGGAGGGCGTGCTGGCGGTCGATCTCGAGGATCGCGTCACCGTGGTCAGCGACAGCGCCCGGCGGCTGCTCGGCCTGCCCGACGACGCGGTCGGGCGCCACCTCGACGACCTGCCGATCGAGCCCCGGCTGCGCCAGGTGCTGGGCGAATCCCAGCCCGGCGCAGATCAACTGGTGCTCGTCGGCGACCGGATCCTCGCGCTCAACCGGATGCCGATCCTGTCCAGGGGCACCCCGATCGGCTCGGTCACCACCCTCCGCGATCGCACCGAACTCTCCGCGCTGGAGGAGGAACTGGGCGCCAGCAAGACGAGTTCCGACGCGTTGCGCCTGCACATCCACGAGTTCAACAACCAGCTGCACACCATCTCGGGACTGGTGCAGCTGGGCGAGTACGACGAGGTGGTGCGGTTCGTCGAGGGGCTCACCGTCGCGCAGACCCGCCGACAGGACGAGGTGACCGATCGGGTCGCCGACCCCGGTCTCGCCGCCCTGCTGATAGCGAAGTCCGCTGTGGCCGAGCAGATATCGGTCGCGGTAAGGGTGGACGCGGCATCCGACCTGGGCCGGGTCGACGACGAGCTGTCCCGCGACCTCACCACCGTGGTCGGGAACCTGGTCGACAACGCCGTGGAGGCAGTGGGCGGGGAGGCGGACCACCAGCGCCGCGTCGTCACCGTACTCATCACGGAAACCCTTGACCGCGTGGATGTTCGGGTCACCGATCGCGGGCCCGGGGTCGGCGAGGCGGGCGACCGGGTCTTCGAACAGGGCTGGAGCAGCAAGACGCCAAGCGGTGGTCCCGGTCGCGGCTTCGGGCTCGCACTGGTCCGGTGGACCTGCCGGCGCCGCGGCGGAGACGTGACGGTGCAGTCCGGACCGGAGGGCGCTACGTTCACCGCGGAGCTGCGCAAGGAGGCCGGGCGGACATGATCAGGGTGCTGGTGATCGACGACGACTTCATGGTCGCGAAGGTGCACAGCGGATTCGTCACACGCACAGAGGGATTCGAGGTGTGCGGCGTCGCGCACTCGGCGGACGAGGGCCTCGCGTTGGCCCGGGACCTGCAGCCGGATCTCGCCCTGCTCGACGTGCACCTGCCCGGCACCTCCGGCCTCGACCTGATCGGGCCGCTGCGACAGGCGGCTCCGGACCTCGACGTGCTCGTGATCACCTCCGAGCGGGAGGCGGACTCCGTCAAACGCGCGCTCCGCAGCGGCGTCGTGCACTACCTGATGAAGCCGTTCTCCTACGAGACGCTGCGCGAACGCCTCGAGCACTATCGGCGCACCTACCGGCAGCTCGACGAGCGCGACGAGGCGGGCCAGGCGGACGTGGACCAGGTGTTCGGCATCACCAGCGCGCGGACGAGCCTGCCCAAGGGCCTGAGTGCGGAGACCCTGCGGCTGGTCGAGGACGTGTTGCGCAGCTGCGAGGGCGACCTGTCCGCGAACGAGGCCGCCGCGCGGCTCGGCCTGTCCCGGGTGAGCGCGCGCCGGTACCTCGAGTACCTGAGCGAGCACGGGAAGGCGCGCGCAAGCCTGCGCTACGGAGAGGTCGGCAGGCCGGAGCGCCGGTACTCCTGGCAGCAGTGACCGCCGGGGTCAGCCGTGGCGCAGGGAGCCCAGCAGACGGTCGAGCGTCGCCAGCGCCGAGATCCGGTCCCGATCGGGTGCCTCCGACTCCGCCACCCAGAGCACCGCCTCGTTCATCGCACCGGACAGCAGGTGTGCGGCCGGCGCGGCGAGTCCGGGAGCGATCGTGCCCTCCGCCTGCAACTCGCCGAGCACCTCCTGCAGCAGCCGGCCCGAGTTGGCCGCGTCGAGCTCCCGCCAGCGTTGCCAGCCGAGCACGGCCGGTGCGTCGATCAACATGATCCGATGGACCCGGCGGTCCGAGCCGGCCCGGACGAACTCGTGGCAGCCCTCGACGAGCGCGTCCCACAGCGTCCCAGCCCCGGCCGCGGCGTCACTCACACGCTCCGCGACCTCGCGCTGCACCTGTTCCACCACGGCGTCGAACAGTCCGGCCTTACTGCCGAAATGGTGGTAGACCGCACCTCGCGTGAGCCCGGATTGCCGTGCGACGTCGTCGAGTCCCACCGCGCCGTACCCGCGGTCGGCGAACATCTCAGCGGCGACCGCGAGCAGGGCTCGTGTCGTCGTCGCGGTCTGCTCCTTCTTCGACGGACTCAATCCGACCCCTTCGGTGACCCATTGATACAGACGCAGTGTATGCGTATGGTGGTTCAGACACATACATTGCGTACGTATCTAACTTGAGGGGAGGCCTTCATGGCCGACACGAGCTTCTACCCGGTGATCTGCACGGATGCCGTCGGCGAATCGGCGGACTTCTTCCGGCGCTGGTTCGACTTCGAGTCGACGTTCGAATCCGATTGGTACGTAAGCCTTCGACGCGAACCCGGCGTCGAGCTCGCGATCCTCGACCACACCCACGAGACCATCCCCGACGGGTACCGCTCGCGCGCGCAGGGCCTGATCCTCAATTTCGAGGTCGACGATGTGGACGCCGAGTACGAGCGCCTCGTGACGCTCGGACGCCACCCCGCGGTGCTCGACATCCGCACGGAGGACTTCGGGCAGCGGCACTTCATCATCGCCGCCCCCGGTGGCGTCCTGATCGACGTCATCACCCCGACCGCACCCACCGCCGAGTTCGAGCAGCAGTACGCCCAGTAGGGCCCGGCCTGCGTTCAGTTTCGACCGTCGACGGTGAGCGGGGCGCGCCTCCGAATGGCGCGTCCCGCCTCGTCTTCGTGGCCAAACCAAGCCATTGCCAGGGCCTGTCGCGGGAGCACCGATCGCTCGATAGCGCAGCGGACAGCGACGAGACGTGGTAGAACGTGTTCCAGTTTGAGCGTCGCATCCGGCGGCGCCGCCTCGACGTGGCCGAGCCGGCCGCTCGCACGATGAAGGACCTCGATGCACTGGTACACCGGGAACACGGTCTACGACACCGTCCTGACGATCGCCTTCGCCTTCGCCGCATTCGTGATCGTCGGCGGCTTCTTCGCCCAGAGTTCGTACGGCCGATTCAGCTCGACGAACCTCGGGTTCAACCTCAACCCGAAGCTCGGCTGGTGGTTGATGGAGATCCCGGCAACGGTGGTGTTCGCCGTCTTCTTCCTGACCGGCCCGAACCGGTTCGAGCCCACCTCGCTCGTCCTCGCCGGGATCTGGCTGCTGCACTACGCGAACCGCGGCTGGTTCTTCCCGCTCTCGATCAGACAGGTCCCGGGCAAGCGCAGCACCTTCAACGTCTCGGTGATCGGCATGGGCATGCTGGTGACCTGCATGCACGGCTACCTCAACGGCGCCTTCTTCAGCCACGACTACCTGGGCCAGTACGGGACCGCGTGGCTGACCGATCCCCGCTTCCTGATCGGCGTGGTCATCTACCTGTCCGGGTTCGCGTTGCTGGTCTCGTCCGAGTCGATCGTGCGCAACCTGCGCGACAAGAAGAACCCGGGCGCGACCGAGTACAAGATCCCGTACGGCGGCGGGTTCCGGTTCGTCACCAGCCCGGCGTACCTCGGCGAGCTGATCGCCTGGGCCGGTTTCGCGCTGCTGACGTGGTCGCTGGCGGGCGTCGTCATCTTCCTGATCACCGCGGGCAACCTGATTCCCCGGGCCATCGCCACCCACAAGTGGTACCGCGAGAAATTCGACGACTACCCGACCGACCGCAAGGCACTGGTGCCCTACCTGGCCTGACCCGTATCCAAAGTTCGGGAGCTTGCTCGAAAACTGAACCATAACTGCATATTTGGCGTGAAGCCCTGCTGTCGGCAGTTCCCGGGCACGGTGGGTGACTCATCCCAAGGGATGAGGAAGGGCACCCGTGCCGGTGGTCCGAGCCACCTCTGTCGGTGATGGAATCCCGGCCTCCGACCGCGCAGGCTTGGAGGTGTTCACCGAACGGGAGCGACGACTCTCGTCGACACCCCGGAGAAAGCAGACGGATTCATGCCGAACGTACTCATCAGCCGGACCATCACCGCCTCCACGCCCGAAGCGGTCTTCGCGCAGCTGCGCGACATCGAAAAGCTCCCGCAACGGTCCTCGATGGTGCGAAGCGTGGAAATGACCACCGCCACCGACGGTTCCATCAACAGCGAATGGGAGGTGCTGTTCCGCGGCGGAATCATGCGCTGGACCGAAGCCGACGACTTCGACGACCGGCATTTGCGCTACGGGTTCCGCCAACTCCACGGCGACCTCGCCTCGTTCGAGGGCTATTGGCAGGTCAGCGGCGCTGGCAACAACGTGCTCGTCGAGGTGTACACCGAGTTCGACCTGGGCATGCCCAGCCTCGCCGAGATGCTCAACCCGGTTGCCGCTCGGGCACTCGAGGACGCGATGGATGAACTCCTCACCGCCCTGACCGAGTCTCGGAGGACGGCATGACCATAACCCTCACCCCAGACCGCGTCATCGCAGACATTGCGGACATCCTCGAAATCGGCCCCGCCGAACTATCCGACGATTCGAACCTACTGGACTTCGGAATGGACTCGATCCGGCTGATCAGCCTGGTCGAACGATGGCGAGCACTCGACGCCCGCGCGGACATCGCCGCGTTGGCCACCGTCTACCTGCTGTCCGACTGGCTCGCGGTCATCGCCGGTGGATCATCCGAAAGCGCCCCGGCACCAGCACAAACAAGGGCACGATAGTGGCACTCCCGAAGTCGGTTGCATACGACATCCCGGCCAGCGGGCCCGTCAACCGCGCCCGCTGGGAAGTCGACCCCGCGGCAGCCGTGCTTCTGATCCACGACATGCAGGAGTACTTCATCCGCGCATTCGACCGAGACTCGGATCCGGTGGCCGCCGTGATCTCGAACATCACATCGCTGCGAAGGGCCGCACATTCGGCGGGTGTGCCGGTGGTGTATTCCGCGCAGCCGGGAGATCAATCACCGGGACAACGCGCGCTCCTCACGGACTTCTGGGGAGCCGGGCTGTCCGGCGAGCCGGCCGACACCGCGATCGTCGACGCACTCGCACCCGCGCCGCAGGACGTGACCCTCACCAAATGGCGGTACAGCGCGTTCGCCAAGACCGACCTGCTCCAACAGATGCGGCGCTGGGGGCGCAATCAGCTGATCGTCACCGGCGTGTACGCCCACATCGGCTGCCTTGCAACGACAATGGACGCCTTCATGCACGACATCCAGCCCTTCCTGGCCTTCGACGGCGTTGCCGACTTCAGCGAAGCCGACCACATCGCGGCGATGACATACATCGCCGGTCGGTGCGGCGCTGTGCATTCCGCCGAGCGGATCGTCGCGATGATCGACCGACGCGGGGCTTCGTCAGATCAACCCGAAAGGGCGGCATAGACCATGTGGGACTGCAGAATTGGGAGGCCGGTATGTCAGTCACGATCGTAGGAGCGGGTCCCACCGGTCTGACGCTGGCCTGTGGCCTACTGATGCGGGGCGTCGAGGTCCGGATTGTGGACGCGGCCCCCGGACCGACAACCACGTCGCGGGCGATCGGACTGCAACCGCGCGGGGCAGAGGTGCTTCGCCGGATCGGGGCACTGGGGACCCTGCCCGAGGAGGCACTCGCGATGCAGCGAATGTGTATCAACACGGATCGGCGCGAGGTCCTGTCGTTCGACGTGGACGAGATCTTTCACCAAGCCGGCTACGGCCCGCTCATGTTGGTGTCCCAGGCGCCCATCGAGGCCTCCTTGCGCAGGCGGTTCGCGCAGCTAGGGGGTGTGATCGAGTGGGCAACCGCCGTCGTGGCTGCCTCACAGGATTCGACCGGAACCTGGGTCGAACTCAGTTCCGGAGAACGACTCCGCAGCGATTGGCTGGTCGGCTGCGACGGGGCTCACAGCATTGTGCGCAGGTCCGCGGACATTGAGTTCCGGGGCACAGCTCGAGTTGAACGATTCTGGATGGCCGACGCGTATGTGAACACCTCGGCCGATCACGGCACCTACTCGATGTGGATGCACAACGAGGGAGTGGTACACGCCTTTCCGCTGCCCAGCGCCGGCCGGCAGGATTTGTGGCGGTTGGCCGCCGACGCGCCCCTCGACCGGACGTCCGAGCCATCCGAACAAGAAGTTCTCGAGTTTCTGGGCGGCGCCGTCACGCGCCGCACCCAGATGACCGACCTTTCCTTCAAGAGTGTGCAGTGGGCCACGAGCTTCCGCATCCGTCAGCGGCTTGCCGATCGGTATCGCCGCGGCCGAATGCTGATAGCCGGGGATGCCGCACATATCCACAGCCCGATCGGGGGCCAAGGCATGAACACCGGTATCGGCGATGCGGAGAACCTGGCATGGAAGCTTGCCCTCGTTTCTTCCGGACGGGCGAGCGAGGCACTGCTCGATACGTACGCGGCCGAGCGACGCCCAGTCGCGCGAGCGTCCGTTGCGGCAACGGGCGCCGCCACTCGCGCCACCCTGTCGCGCAACCCTCTCGCCGACTGGCTGCGAACCGGAGTGCTCTCACTGTTGGCGGGACGCAGGTTCGTTCAGGATCGAATTGCATCGTCCGTGTCCCAGATGAGCGTCAGCTATCGGCGCGGCCCACTCGGCTCCCGGCGGGTTGTCGACCGGGGACCGATCCCCGGAGATCGCGTGCCGAATCTGCGGCTGGGCGGCGGGGGCGCGCTGCATGATGTTCTCGATGGCCGCTGGGCGGTTGTGGCGACGGATGCCGACACGGCCGAGCGGTACGCCGACAGGGCGCGCACCCGGCTTGGTCAGGGCGCGGTCGTGCCGTTGACGCCGATGGAGAACCGGATCCCCGCCTCGTCAGAGGTGATGCTGGTCCGCCCCGACGGCCACTTGGCAGTTCGCACTTCGCGACCGCCCGAGGTCCTCGATCGCTGGCTTCAGAGGATGCTCGAGAACGGAACGACGCGATAGCCGAGGCAACCGCGGCAGATCCGGCGCGCCCGATCTGCCGCGGTGTTGCTCAGCGCACGACGTCGTAGACGAGCTTGGCCACTCCGTTGGAGTAGGTCGCGGAATCGCGCAGGCGCAGCTGCTGCTTGTCCCGGTCGGCCCTGTTGAACAGGCTCTTACCCTCGCCCAGCAGCACCGGGAACACCAGCAGGTTGTACCGGTCGATCAGATCGGCGTCCGACAGACGCCGGGCCAGCTCGGCGCTGCCGTGGATGAAGATGGCGCCACCCTCGCTCTGCTTCAGCGAGGCGATGTCCTCGATCGACCGCAGAATCGTGGTCGGACCCCAGCCCTCGAGTACTGCATCGTCGGTGAGGCTGGTCGACACCACGTACTTGGGAAGTTCCTTGTACGCGGCGTGATCGGCGGAGTCGCGCCAGAACGGGGCGAACGCCTCATAGCTGCGCCGGCCGAACATCAGCGCGGTCGTCTCGGCGAGTTCTTCGCCCTTGAGCGAGTAGGCCTCGGGTACGAACTCCGTGTCCATCACCCAGCCGCCGCTGCGGTGCCCCTCCTCCTTGCCACCCGGTGAGTCCACGACGCCGTCGAGCGACATGAAGCCGGTGTAGACGAGTTCACGTGTCAAAATTCCTCCTGAGATCCGAAAGCGGAGACCGCTCGTGACTGCCCTGGAACTGATCGCCCGGGTGGACTGTATCCGGGGTGCCCGGGTCCAGACCACCCGGTCGATCATCGGGGAGCACCGCTGACCGATCAGCCGGGCCAGGTGAATTCGGGGTCGGTGATGTAGTCCTGGCGGCGGGCGTCGAGTGCCATGGCGACCATCTGGTGCGCGCCCGGGCCGATGATCTTGCGCAGCGGCGGGTTCGGGTCGCTCACCAGGTCGAGCAGGCCGGCGGCGGCGACTTCCGGTGCGGCTTCCACCCATTCGCCCTCGGCGGCCGGTTCGGCCGGCTCGCTCGAGGCTTCGGTCGACGGCAGAGCCGCCATGTCCGGGTAGTCCCGCATGCCGAGAATGGACTCGCGGACAGCCGAGTACACCGGGATGCCCTCGGCGAACTTCATGCTCGACTTGGCCCAGTCGGTGTCGAAGCCGCCCATCTGGGCGAGGGTGACCTTGATGCCGAAGGGGCGCAACTCGTCGGCGAGGGAGGCGCTGAAGCCCTCCAGGGCCCACTTGCTGGCGTTGTACATGCTGAACAGTGGCAGGGAGCCGACCGCGCCGACCGTCGAGATCTGCACGATGTGACCGGAGGCCTGCGCGCGCAGGTGGGGTAGCGCGGCCTGCGAAACCCACAGGGCGCCGTAGAAATTGGTGTCCATCTGGTCGCGGATCTGGGTTTCGGTCAGCTCCTCGAGCGCGCCGACGAGACCGTAGCCCGCATTGTTGACAAGCACGTCGACGCGGCCGGTGACGTCGAAAGCCTTGGCCACCGTGGCGAATACCTGATCGCGGTCGCGCACGTCCAGTGGCAGCACCGTGAGTCGCTCGTCGGTGAGGTCGGACATGGTGTGCGGATCGCGGGCGGTCGCGACAACGGTGTCGCCGGAGGCCAGCGCCGCCACGGTGAACGCTCGGCCAAGACCGCGATTGGCGCCGGTGATGAACCAAGTTCTGGACAACGGAGTTCCTTTCGTGTGGATCGGAAGTTCTTCAGGCCGATGCTTCCATGACCGTTTCGCGGATGGCCTCGGCGACCGCGCGGAAGTCCTTGCGGAGGATCTTGGAGTGGTTGCTCGGGACCTTCGCGCTCACCGTGATGTTCGGATTGCGGGCGAGCACCGGGTCGAGCGATGCGCGCACGGCCTCCATCTCCTCCTGACCGCCACCGAGATTCGCACCCGTGGCGAGCACGTATCGCACCGGGTCGACGACCCGGTCGAGCACCGGTGCGATGGCGGCGACCAGCTCGTTGATCTCGATATTGACCTCGGCGTGCTCATCGGCGCTCATCCGCGCGGCCATGCCCAGCGGGCGGGCAAGCGGGAGGATGAAGCGCATGCGGCGGAACAGCTTTCGGATTCGTTCGCGACCTTCCTCGCCGGTCAGGCCGTAGGGCATCGCACCGTCCACGCACACCACACCCAGGGGGCGGCCGGGGTTTCGTTCGGCCCAGTGCACCGCGGTCGTCGCACCGTAGGACCAGCCCACCAGGATCGGCCGGCCGGTCACCCCGCGGGCGGCCAGGACGGCGTCGACATCACGCACACACGCCTCGAAGGAGTAGTCGGCCGAGGTCCTCGACTTGCCCCGGGCCCGTTCGTCGAAGGTGATGTGCCGGAAGCCGCTTCCGAGTTCGGCGATCACCGGCCGCCAGTGCGACTGGTCGGCGTAGGCGCCGTTGAGGTAGACGATGGTCGGGCCGGTGCCGCCGGTGTCGGTCACCGCGAGCGCGGTGTCGTCGACGGTGACCATTCCTGTCCAGGCCGAACTGGTCGAGGCCGGAACGGCGCTGCCGGTGTGTGCGCGGGTCATAGACGCTCCTCCACTTCTGGAACGAGACGTTGCGTCTCGTTGATGGGTAAGACTCTGCATCATGTCGACCCGCTTGTCAAGACGAGACGTATCGTCTTGTTTGAATCTTGGTCGTGACCCCTAGGACACTGTGCCGGAAACCTCGATCAAGGCCTTTTCGAACGCTGCGACAACCGCACGTTCTTCAGCTCGCGTGATGACGGCGGGTGGTGTCAGCCGAAGGACGCCGTGATTGTTGAGCGAGTGGTTCACGATCACCCCGTGCGAGAGGAGCACTGAGCCCACCTCTGCGACAAGATCCGGACGCTCGAATTCGATCCCGATCAGCAGGCCACGTCCCCTGACCTCGCGAACCAAGGAGTCCATCCACGGCCGGCAAGCCTCCCGGAGGCCGGTGAGCATCCTGGTGCCGACTTCCTCCGCGTGCTCCGGAATTCGGTCTGCCACAAGTGTGTTCACCGTCGCGATGACCGCCGCCGATGCCAATGGGGACCCACCGAAGGTCGAAGTATGCAGTGTCGGATCGTCGCCGATGGGCCGAAACACCTCGTCGGTGGCCAGCACCGCCGCGACGGGCACCACGCCGCCCGACAGCGCCTTTCCGACGAGCAGAATGTCGGGGCGGGACACCTCGGGCTGGTGGGCCCACATCGACCCGCAGCGACCGAGCCCGGTCTGGATCTCATCGACTATGAGCAGCGCCCCGAACTGTGCGCAGAGGTCGGCGACCGCGCTCAGATAGCCGGGCGGAGGTATCACGACGCCTCCCTCGCCCTGGATCGGCTCCACGAACAACGCTCCCCTGCCTGCACACTGCCGAAGCTGCTGCTCGAGCGCGGTCAGGTCGCCGAAGTCGATGACGTCCACGTCGAACAACGGACGGAAGATCGACTGGTAGCGATCGTTGGCGGTCACGGACAGGGCACCCAGGGTCTTGCCGTGAAATCCACGTCGCATGGTCATGAGTGCGGTCTTGCCGTTGGCTCTCGCGAGCTTGATCGCGAGTTCGGTCGCCTCCGCGCCGGAATTGGTGAAGAACACCTTGTCGAGGCCCTCGGGAGCGATGCCACACAGTGCTCTCGCAGCCCCCGCGTGAAGGGGATCCAGCAACAACCGGGTGGCGAGGGGATTCGTGTGCAGCTGCCGGGACACCGCCTCCACCACGGCCGGGTGCGTATGCCCCAGGAGAAAGACCGCGTACCCCCCGCAGTCGATCAGTTCGCGTCCGTCAGAGGTCCGCACGATCGCGCCGTGTGCCTCGATCTCCACCGGCACCGACATGAACTCGGCGAGGCGGGCGCGGCCGGCCCCCAGGTACCCGCGGTAGTCGTCCACCACCTGGCGTCGGTCCACGTGATTCATGCGGCGACCCGGCACTTGACCTTCGCGGGCACAAAATAGCGCTCCACGGTGCGTTCCACTGCTTGCCTGGCAAGTGAACCGGGCGCCATCACACCGTGAAACAGGCCCGACCCGAGGTCCGAGCGGAAGCGATCGGCCGTGTGCACCGAACTCAATGCCACCATGTTCTCGAAGAGCAGCATGTTCCGCGTTCCAAACGTGTCCCGGAACGCCGGAAGGATCAGGCGCTGAACCGTATCCAGCGGGAGAAAGGGAACATCCACGGGCGCGAATCCGTACTCGCTGCGCACGTCAACCGCGGCTTTCATGATCTCCGATACCGTGAGGGACTCGCTCCCCGCCGTCAGCCAGTAGGTGCCACCGTCGAGGTCCTGATCGAGCACACGGCAGAGAGCGGCAGCCAAAATATCCTGCGGCACGAAGTCGATCGGGGTGTCGTCCTCCAAGACCGACACGGGAAGCATCCCCTTCACCCAGGCGCCGATGAAGGTGTGCAGCCCCTGCCGACGAGCAATCGCCCCCGTCGATGAATCCCCGATGATCAGGGACGGACGCAGAATCACGTGGTTCAGGCCGCTGTCCCGGACAGCCTGCTCGCCCGCAACCTTGCTCAGCAGGTAGGCGTCGCGCCCGGCAGCGCAGGTCGTTCCGGTGACCCGGCGCGCGGCGTGCCGCCGCGCCACGAACGACGAGCTCACGTGAACGAAGTCCGCACCGGCGCTCCGGGCCAAGCCGAGGACATTCCGTGTGCCCTGCGCGTTGACGGCCTCGAACCCGCCTCTGCCCGCATTGAAGTCGACCACGGCCGCGAGGTGAACCACCCGGCCGATGCGATCCGCCACCTCGGCGTACCGATCGCCCAGTCCCAAGCCGGCGACCGATGTATCGCCCCGCACCCAGGTCACGTTCTCCTGCGCGGCACCCGGCTGACGCCGGTAGAGCGCGAACACCGGGCGGTCGGTGATCAGCTCCAGCAGAGCCGAACCGAGCACCCCGGTCGCGCCGGTGACGAGTACCGCCGGCAGGTCCGTACTTCCGGGAGGATGTCTGCGAACTGTTCCATACATAAGGGTCGACCTCTCCAAAGTCCATTCTCGGGTAATCCGTTGTCTTCGAGTCTCGCCCGGTCAGCCGATCTGCCGCGTCCCCCTTCGGACTGGCAAGCGCCACCCAAGGGCGGGGTCCGTTCCACACGCATGTGTGAGGTCGTTCCTGGGCCGACTCCGAACGCGGTGGCCTCATCCCAAGGGGTGGGGAAAGGCACCCTTCTCGTGGGTGTGCACCACCACTTCCGGTGATGGTTTCCCGGCCGCCGACAGCGCACGCTTGGAGGTGTCCAGGAGACGGGAGCACAACGACTCTCGTCGACGCTCCGAGAAAGCAGTGCAATTCATGAACGAAGATCCGAACTTCGACAGCGAATGGCTGAAGGTGTTCCACCCCGCCGATCGCCCCGATCGGTTGATGATCTGGTTTCCGCACGGCGGCGCGTCCGCCACGAGCGCTTTTCAACTGTCGAAGCTGCTGTCGGGGCGGGTACCGATCGCCGCGGTGCAGTATCCGGGCCGGGCGAATCGGGCTGCCGAACCCCATGCCGAGTCGTTCGTCGAGATCGCCGACCACGTCGTCGACGCGCTCCGCGACACCCCCGTGCGTTCGGTGTCCCTGATCGGCCACTGCATGGGCGCGATCGTGGCGTTCGAGGTCGCCCGGCGTCTGGAGCGGGAGTCGAACGTCACCGTAGAACGCCTCATCGTGTCGGGCTCGGTGGCTCCGAATCTATTGGCGAAGAACGCAGTTGCCTCTACCGACCACCATGTCCGCTCCGATGTCCACGCGCTGGGCGGGACCGATGCGCGAATTCTCGCCGACGACACGCTGCTCGACGTGTACCTCCCCGCTCTCCGAGCCGACTATCGGGCGCGGGACGGCTACCGGTACCTGGCGGGTCAGCCATTGACGTGCCCGATCACCGCCATGGTCGGCGACGTCGACCCGCTGATCCGACTCGACCATGGAGTCGCCGCGTGGGAGCAGTACACAACCGGAGGGTTCGAACTGCACACGTTCGACGGGGGCCACTTCTACTTCATCGACCGGATCGCCGCCGTCGCACAGCTACTCGCCGAGACATGGCGACGGCAACCGCCGTTCACATCCAGCACCTCTGACGAACAACGCGATCGAGAAGCGATGGGAGGCAATCAGTGCCAACGAACGACCTGAACCGACGAGCCCGGCACGCCGACGAGCCCCGGGATCCCTGCGTCTTCATACTGTCGCGACCCCACGGGAAGGTCGTCGCGCGAGGCGTGCGCCGCCGATTCGACGACACCGACAGCGCAATCTCGGCCCTCCGCGACGGCACGACTCGGATCATCGCGGGCGCGTTGCCCTTCGACCACAGCAACCGCTGTGCCCTCATCGAACCCTCGGCCGTTTCCCGGAATTCGCCACTCCCCGGTCGCACGCCGGCCACCAGGGGGACACTGCGGATCCGCTCGTCGGAACCCACCCCCGACGAGCACGCGCGGCGCGTCGGCAAAGCGGTCGCGATGATCCGGTCCGGCGAACTGGAAAAGGTGGTGCTCGCCCGGCGATTGGTTCTCGAGTCGACTGTTCCCATCGACCCGATCGACGTCCTCGACCGCCTGGTCAGGCGCGACCACGCATCGAACGGCTACCTGGTGGACCTGTCGACATCGCACACCGCAGGCCCGGTGCTCGTCGGATCGAGCCCCGAGGTCCTGATCCGCCGGTCGGGCCGAACCGTCAGCTGCTTCCCCTTGGCCGGATCGGCCCCACGCAGCTCGGACCCTCTGAAGGATCGCGCGCACGCGCGGATGCTGAGGGGATCCGGAAAGGACCTTCGCGAACACGCATTCGTCGTCGATTCGGTGCGTGCCGCCCTGGCCGAGCTGTGCGTCAACCTGCAGATACCTGCGGGTCCGGACGTGATCGCCACACCCCAGATGTGGCATCTCGGCACCGCCATCAGCGGAGAACTGCGCGACCCCGAACTCACCGCCCTGGACCTCGCGCGACAGATGCACCCGACACCCGCGGTGTGTGGCACGCCGAGGACCGCCGCGCAGGGAGCCATCGCGGATATCGAGGGCGATCGAGGCCTATACGCCGGGGCCGTCGGCTGGTGCGATGCCGCCGGTGACGGCGAATGGATGGTCACCATTCGATGCGCCGAGATCAGCGCGGACGGCCGGACACTGGTCGCGTTCGCTGGGGGTGGCATCGTGGCCGACTCGGACCCCACCCAAGAGCTGGCCGAGACGACCGCGAAGTTCGGCACCATCCTCGATGCGCTCGACGCGCGGGGGCTCGAGCGCCGCCGTGCCTAGCGGAATCGAGGGCTGCGCTGTGGTGACGGGCGCCGCGAACGGTATCGGCCGGGCCATCGCGTTGCGCCTCGCGGCCGGCGGGCGTCGGCTGGCCCTGATCGACCAGGACCGTGACGGCCTCGACCGGGTACTCGAGTCCTTGAATGGCCGTGGGGATCCGGCGGATCAGGCCTCCACGGCCCATGTCGCGGACGTCACCGACAGCCGTCAGGTCAGCGACGCCATCGAGGACATCGAGCGCGTCAACGGGCCCATCGAGGCCCTGGCGCACGCCGTGGGTGTCCTGCAGACCGGGGCGATCCTCGATGCGGATCCCGCCGTCAGCCGCCACACCTTCGACGTCAACGTGATGGGGGTCCTCAACGTGGCGAGGTGCGCCGGGCTCAAGATGCGTACTCGGAGGTCGGGCGCGATGGTGATCGTCGGCTCGAACGCGGCGGGCGTGCCACGGGCGAACATGGGCATCTACGGCGCCTCGAAGGCGGCCGCCGAGATGCTGACCCGAGTGATCGGACTCGAACTCGCGGGCTGCCAGGTCCGGGCGAACATGGTCGCTCCGGGATCAACCGACACGGGCATGCTGGCGGCGATGTATCCGGACAGGGACGCGATGATCAGGGCATCCATCGACGGCGATCCGGCGGCTTTCCGGCCGGGAATTCCCTTGGGCCGTATCGCTGATCCCGATGACATTGCGGGAGTGGTGGAGTTTCTGCTGTCCTCCGACGCCCGACACATCACCATGCAGACCGTCTACGTCGACGGTGGGGCGGCACTACACGCATGAGCCCGTTGCGCACACCCTTGGAGGACGACATGCTCCCAACCCATCTCGCGGCATCGGCGGGAACAGATGGCGTCGTGCCATATCCCGAGCACTGTGCGCGCCGCTACCGATCGGCGGGCTATTGGCGTGACGAGACGCTGCAGGAGTTCGTGATTCGCCGATCCGACCGATTCGGTGACCGCACGGCGTTGCGGGGGCTCGATCATCACGGTCGAGAACTGACCCTGACCTACCGCGACCTGGCGGCGCGGACTGCCCGGGTTGCGGCCGGATTCGCCCATCATGGGATCGTCGCGGGCGATCGGGTTGTGGTCCAGTTGCCCAATCAGATCGAGTTCATCGAGGCCGTCCTCGCACTCTTCCGGCTGGGCGCGGTTCCGGTTTTCGCACTACCCGCCCACCGGCGCGAGGTGGCCCACTTCGTCGAGTTGAGCACCGCAGCGGCGTATCTGGTTCCAGCGGTGCACGCCGGCTTCGACTACCGCGAACAGGCCAGGGAGATCCGGCGCTCCGCATCGGCCCCCCTCCTCGTCGTCGTCGCAGGAGAGCCCGCGGAGTTCGTGTCGTTCGACAGCCTGCGCACACATCCGCCCGCGGCGGATTTCCCTGCCGTCCAGCCGGGCGATGTCGCACTGCTGCAATTGTCCGGCGGCACAACAGGTGTGCCGAAACTGATTCCGCGCACACACGCCGACTACCTGTACTCGATCACGGCCTCGACCGAGATCTGCCGGATCGACACGGACACCGTCATGATGATCACCTTGCCCGCTGCGCACAATTTCCCGATGAGTTCGCCAGGATGGCTGGGCGCGCTGCACGCCGGCGGCCAGGTCGTGCTTGCCCCAGATCCGTTCCCCAGCACTGTGTTCGGACTGATCGAGCAGTTCGCGGTGACAATGACCGCGCTCGTCCCGCCCCTGGCGGTTGCCTGGCTGTCCGCACCCAGCGCCGCCGCCCACGACCTGTCGTCCCTGCGGGTCCTGCAGATCGGCGGCGCGAAGCTGGATGCTCAATTGGCGCGACGGATAATCGCGGAACTCGGGTGCACATTGCAGCAGGTCTTCGGGATGTCGGAGGGCCTCGTGAACTACACCAGGCTCGACGATCCCGAAGAGACGATCGTGACCACCCAGGGCCGCCCGATCAGCGCTGATGACGAACTGCGGATCGTCGACGACGACGGCATGCCGGTCAGGCGCGGTGAGTCCGGCCACCTCCAGACGCGGGGCCCGTACACGATCAGGGGCTATTACCGAGCTCCGGAACACAACGCCATCGCGTTCACCGAGGACGGGTACTACCGCACCGGCGACATCGTTCGGCTCACCCCGGCCGGCTACCTCGTGGTGGAGGGCCGCGCCAAGGACCAGATCAACCGGTGTGGTGAAAAGTTTGCCGCCGCGGAGGTCGAGCAGGTGCTCCTCGGTCATCCCGACGTCCGTGACGCCGCCGTGATCTCGGTACCCGACCTACACCTGGGCGAACGGAGCTGCGCCTTCCTCGTGTCGTCGGGCGGTGAGCACGACGCTCCCTCCGCGATCGACATCCGAAGATTCGTTCGCGGTTGCGGGCTCGCCGCGTACAAGGTCCCGGACCAGATCGAATTCCTGACCGCGCTGCCGACGACCCCGGTCGGCAAGGTCGACAAGCGAGCGCTTCGGGATCGGATCGAGTGAACCGGTTGGGAAACAGGATCTGCCCCGCGCCGTCACTCCTCGCGCGACACCCGCACGCTGATCCCGCCGAGCTCCACCACGTCGCCCTCGCGCAGCTGACGGCCCCGCCGGACCTCTTCCTCGCCGTTCACGCTGACCAGCCCGTCGGCGATGACGGCCTTGGCGTCGGCGCCCGATTCGATCAGGTTCGCCAGCTTGAGAAACTGGCCGAGGCGGATCGACTCGTCGCGGATCGGTACATCTTCGGGCGCGGGCACATGTTCATCATCCCCCACGCGGCGAGAGAACCCTTCACACTGGGTAGATGACGCCGATCACCACGACCGAATCGTCACTCCAGCCGGGTCATCCGGCACCGAAGACGCTGGGCAGACCGACCAATGCGCGACTGCGGCAGGTGCCTCACATCGCCGGTCTCGTGATCGGCGTCTACGCAACCCTGGTCTTCCTGTGGAGCATCTCGCCGGTGCTGCGGTATTTCGTCAGGGTGCCGCGCGAATACGTCGACAACTATTACTTCGACGCGCCGGACACCAGCATCTCCTGGGCTCTGGTGCTGGGGCTGCTCGCCGCGGCGCTGGCCAGCCGCAAGCGGATCGCGTGGTGGTTGCTCACCATCTACCTGGTCCTGATCGCCCTCAGCAACCTGGCCGTGGCCATCGCCGACCGCAACATCAACGCCGCGGTGGCCCTGGTCGTGCACCTCGCGGTGATCGGCGTGCTCATCGCCGCGCGCTCGGAGTTCTATACGAGGGTCCGGCGCGGGGCGGGGTGGAAGGCGCTCGGCGTGCTGATCATCGGCCTCGCCGTCGGCACCCTGCTCGGCTGGGCCATGGTCGAGTTGTTCCCGGGAACCCTCCCGTCGGATCAGCGGTTCTTCTGGTCCCTCAACCGGGTCGCCGGCGTCGTCGTCGTGGACAACGAGCAGTTCGACGGACGCACACACGGTTTCGTGAACACGCTGCTCGGGCTGTTCGGCGCCCTCGCGCTGCTGGCGGCGGTGATCACCCTGTTCCGGTCGCAGCGGTCCTCGAACGCGCTCACCGGCAGCGACGAGTCGGCGCTGCGCGGGCTGCTCGCCCGCTCGGGTGCCGAGGACTCGCTCGGCTACTTCGCCACCCGCCGCGACAAGGCGGTGGTCTTCGCGCCCAGCGGCAAGGCGGCCGTCACCTACCGGGTCGAGCTCGGTGTCTGCCTGGCCAGCGGCGACCCCATCGGGGACGAGGAGGCGTGGCCGCACGCCGTGGACGCATGGTTGGACCTGGCCTCCACCTACGGGTGGACCCCCGCCGCGATGGGTGCCAGCGAGCTCGGCGCCACCGCCTACGCACGTGCCGGACTGACCGTCCTCCAGCTCGGCGACGAAGCGATCCTGCACACCCGCGAGTTCAACCTGGGCGGCCGGGAGATGCGTCAGGTCCGCCAGGCGGTCAATCGAGTTCGCAAGCAGGGCATCACCGTTCGGATGCGACGTCACCGTGACATCCCACCGGAGGAGATGGCTCGGGTGATCGCCAGAGCGGACGCCTGGCGCGACACCGAGACCGAGCGCGGCTTCTCGATGGCCCTCGGGCGACTCGGTGATCCCGCCGACGGCGACTGCCTGCTGGTGGAGGCGGTCGACGAGGCGGGCCCGAACGGGGAGGGCGCGGCCGACGGCGAGGTCCTCGGCATGCTCTCGCTGGTGCCGTGGGGTCCGACCGGGGTCTCGCTCGACCTGATGCGCCGGAACCCGAAGGCCCCCAACGGTGTCGTCGAGCTGATGGTGACCGAACTCGCCACCGGCGCGGACCGGTTCGGCGTCAACAAGGTGTCGCTGAACTTCGCCGTGTTCCGGTCGGTCTTCGAGGAGGGCGCCCGCATCGGCGCCGGTCCGGTGCTGCGCGTGTGGCGGTCGATCCTGGTGTTCTTCTCCAAGTGGTGGCAGCTCGAGGCGCTGTACCGCTCCAATGTGAAGTACCAACCGGATTGGGCACCGCGCTACCTGTGCTTCTCCGACAGTCGGGTGCTGCCCAAGGTGGGCATGGCCTCCGCGGTGGCGGAGGGCTTCGTCACGCTGCCGCGGTTCGGGCGCCGCGACATCAGCAAGCACACCGGCACCCACGTCGCGGTGCCGCAGGCGGTGGCGGCGGCCGGGCTGCTGCATTCGGACGGCAGTGCACCCGACGACGTCACCGCACCCGCCATCGAGAGTCCCGGGCCCCGTCGCCCGGAGCAGGTCCGGGTCCGGATGGACAAGCTGGACCGGATGTCCGAGGCGGGCATCGACCCGTACCCGGTGGCCTACCCGCCGACCCACACCGTCGCCACGGCCGCCTCCTCCCCGGAGGGCACCCGGGTCCGGATCGCCGGGCGGCTCATGCGGATCCGCGCCTACGGCGGCGTCGCGTTCGCCGAGGTCCGGGACTGGTCCGGCGACCTGCAGGTGCTGTTCGACCGCACCACCGTCGGCGACCGGCTCGACGAGTTCACCGCCGATTTCGACCTCGGCGACCTCATCGAGGTGAGCGGCACCATCGGGCGCAGCCGCAAGGGCGAGCTGTCCCTGCTCGCGACCGAATGGCGGATGAACGGCAAGTGCCTGCACCCGCTGCCGGACAAGTGGAAGGGCCTGTCCGACCCGGAGACCCGGGTGCGCCAGCGCTACCTGGACCTCGCCATCAACGCCGAGGCCCGCGACCTGCTCACCGCCCGCAGCGCGGTGGTGAAGTCGCTGCGGGACTCGCTCACCTCGCGCTCCTTCCTGGAGGTCGAGACCCCGATCCTGCAGCAGGTGCACGGCGGCGCCAACGCGGCGCCGTTCCTCACCCACATCAACGCCTACAACCTGGACCTGTACCTGCGCATCGCGCCGGAGCTCTACCTCAAGCGGCTGTGTGTGGCGGGCATGGAGCGGGTCTTCGAGATCGGCCGGGTGTTCCGGAACGAGGGTGTGGACTTCAAGCACAATCCCGAGTTCACGATTCTGGAGGCGTACGAGGCGCACAGCGACTACGAACGCATGATGGTGCTGTGCCGGGAGCTGATCCAGGCGGCGGCGGTGGCGGCGCACGGCCGGGAGATCGTGCTGCGCCCCGGGCCGGACGGCGAACCGGTGGAGATCGACATCTCCGGCGACTGGCCGGTCAAGACCATGCACGGCGCCGTCGCGGAGAAGCTGGGGGTGGAGGTGACCCCCGAGACCCCCATCGAGGAGCTGCGGCGGCTCTGCGACGAGAACGGGATCCCGCACCAGTCCGACTGGGACGCGGGCGCGGTCGCACAGGAGATGTACGAGCACCTCGTGGAGGACCAGACCGAGTTCCCCACCTTCTACACGAACTTCCCCACCTCGATGTCGCCGCTGACGCGGCCGCACCCCACCATCCCCGGCGTCGCCGCGAAGTGGGATCTGGTGGCCTGGGGCGTCGAGCTGGGCACCGCGTACAGCGAGCTCACCGACCCGGTGGACCAGCGGCAGCGTCTCACCGAACAGTCCCTGCTCGCGGCCGGCGGCGACGAGGAAGCGATGGAGCTGGACGAGGACTTCCTGCAGGCCCTCGAACACGCGATGCCGCCGACCGGCGGGATCGGGATGGGTGTGGACCGGATCGTCATGCTCATCACCGGCGGCAGCATCCGGGAATCGCTCGCCTTCCCCCTGGCCAAGCCGAAGCAGTGATTCCGGCGGCGCCGCGGGCGCAGCGGCGGACCAGGATCGCGACGCTGACGCTGCTCGTGGTCGGTGCGGTCCTCTACTCGTCGTGGCTGCTCGAACTGGTGCTCCCGACCGGACTCGACCCGACCGAGGCGTTCGCCAGCGAGCTCGCGGCGCTCGACCAGCCCTACGGGTTCGTCTTCCGCACCGGCGACCTGTGCACGGGCATCATCCTCACCGTCGCGGGCGTACTCGGCCTGACGCTGCGCCCGCGCCGGGCGCTCACCACCGTCGGATGGGCGGCGCTCGTCGTCTTCGCGATCAGCACCGCCGCCGATTCCCGGATGCCGCTCAGCTGCGCCGCGCACGCGAGCGCGCAGTGCGCGGCGCTGGAGGCGGCGGGCCTGAGCGAGAGCGCCCGGCTCCACGCCGTCACGAGCTGGTTCGCGGCGGTGTCCGCGGCGGTCTCCGGCCTCGCGTTCATCGCCGCCGCATTCCGCTACCGGTGGCCGCGGGGTCAGCGGGTGTTCGGTGTCGTGCTGCTGTGCGCCTACCTGGCGGGCACGGTGTGGCTGTACTTCGCGACCGGTGGCGGCGACGTCTGGGGTCTCGGGGTGGCCCAGCGGCTCCAGCTTGCCGCCACCACCGGCTGGCTGATCTTTGTGGCGCTGCACACGTCTCGGGGGCTGCGGGAGGGTTCCACGTGAAACCACCCGGCACGTTCGTCGAGGTCGGGGGCCGATCCGTGCACGTGCTGGTGGAGGGATCCGGTCCCCCGGTGGTCCTCGTCGGCGGCCTCGCCGGCAACTGGTTCGACTGGGACGCGGTCGCGGCGCTGCTCACCCGGGTCTGCACCGTGGTGCGGTTCGACCGGCCCGGGTTCGGGCTCAGCCCCGCCTCCGGTGAGTCGCCGACGGTCCGCAGCGAGGCCGACCGGATCGGCGCGGTGCTCGACGCGGTCGGCGTGCGCGCACCCGCAACGGTGGTGGGGCACTCGATGGGTGGCTGGTACGCCGAGGCGTTCGCGCGGTTGTACCCGGAGCGGGCCGCGGCGCTGGTGCTGCTCGACACCAGCATCCCCGCCCGGCACCCGGTCGCGCTCCCCCGCCGCTGGCGGTTCGGGCTGGCCGCCGCGCTCGCGAGGAGCGCCTCGGCGAGCGGCCTGCAGCGCCGGCTCGGTCCGGCGGTGCGCCTGCTCACCCACGGCGCGCCCGATCCGGGTGCCGCCGACTGGATTCGACCGACCTTCACCGCCCCCGACTACCTGCGCGCTGCGCTGATCGAGAACGCGGCGTACCCGTACCTGGGCGCGGAACTGGAGCGGCTCCGCCCGCTCGGTCCGCTGCCCCCGACCTTGGTCGTGGCGGCCGACTCCGGCCGGTCGCGGCGCTGGGTCCGCAAGCAGCAGCAGCTCGCCCACCGGCTCGGTGCCCAGTTCGAGTCGCTCCGACCGGCCCGGCACAACATGATGGCGGACCGTCCGGCCTCGGTCGCCGCGCTCATCGCGGGCATGACAGTCTGACCGGGTGCAACTGCTGCTGATCCGTCACGCGCTGCCCGAGCGCATCCTCTCCGCCGACTCCGCCGACGGGGCGGATCCCGGCCTCACCGAGGACGGCCACGCACAGGCCGGACGGCTACCCGACGCGCTCGCCCCGTACCCGATCTCCGCGATCGTCAGCAGCCCGCAACGACGGGCCCTCGAGACCGCGGCCCCGGTCGCGGCGGCCCGCGGGCTCACCGTGTCTGCCGACCCGGGGCTCGCCGAGTACGACCACCGGCGCGCGCACTACGTGCCGATCCACGAGGCCAAGACGATCGCCCCGGACGCCTACGCGCGCATCCTGGCCGGACACCTCCCCGAGTTCGTCGACGAGCCGGAGTTCCGGTCCCGGGTCCACGAGGGCCTGAACCGGGTGGTCGCGGGGGCCGACCACGACAACACCGTCGCCGTGTTCGCGCACGGTGGGGTGATCAACGTGTACCTCCAGGGCCTGCTCGGACTCGACCGCCCGCTGACCTTCCCGATCGACTACGCATCGATCACCCGAATCCTGGTCTCCCGCAACGGCAACGCGCGGGTGGCGTCGGTGAACGAGACCGGCCATGTGCGGGACCTGCTGGTCAGGCACCGCCCGTAGCGACCCGGCGCGATCGCCGGACTCAGGCCCCGATCGGCGTCAACGGGTGGATCTGCGGCGCACCCGCCAGGTGTGCGCCGAACGTGCCCATGGCGGCCTGCAGATGCGGCGTCGTCATGTGCGCCTGCAGCGCCTCCTGACCGGTCCACGTCTCGACGGTGACAAAGGTGCCGGGGGCCGCTGACGATTCGTACAACTCGTAGCCGAGGCAGCCGTCCTCGCCGCGGCTGGCGGCGGCCAGCGTCGACAGGCCGTCCCGCACGATCTCTTCCGACCCGGGCTTCGCGGTGATGGTGGCCACCACCTTCAGATCCGACATCGACTCCCTTCCCACGGCCCGCCCCGTGCGGCCCGTTCCGGTCACGCTGCTTGCCCGCGAGCACCGTCCGCGGGGTTATCCAAACCCCGAACTGGACGCTTGTACGTAAAAACTGGACGCTCAGTACAGAAGCGGGCCGATTTCTCGTACGGGCAGGCCGGTGGCAGGCCCGGCGATCCGCCCTAATGTCCTTGAACATGCCAGTGACCGCCATCACATATTGACCGCGCAGAGCGGCGTCCCCGCCGCGCGCACCGATGACGATCGCGTTCCCTGCGAAGCCCAAGGATGTCCACGTGACCAGCAGTGAAGTTGTGGAGTTTGTCAGTGCCGGCGACCGCGAGTTCGGTTCGACGCCTGCGCGGTTCGTCGACGGCTCCGCCGCGCCACAGCCGGGCCACCTCCCGACCACGGTCGATCGCCAGGAGATCCGCGGCACCAGCATGCAGTCGCGGATGCTGGCCCAGGCACTGCGAATGACGGTCCGGCCGGTCATCTCGATGTGGGCCAGGGCATCGGCGCTGCCCTGGCCGATGAAGTACCTCGACGACATGAGCGCCCGGGTGCACCCGCCCATCGAGGGGACCCGCAGCCACACCATCCTGCTCGACCACTGCAGCGCGCAGTGGGTCAAGGCGGACGGCGCCGACGGTGATCGCGTCATCCTCTACCTGCACGGCGGCGGATTCCTGTTCTGCGGGGTCGGCACCCACCAGCGCCTGGTCTCGCGGATCTCGGCCGCCGCACAGGCACCCGTCCTGATGGTCGACTACCGGATGCTCCCCACACACAGCATCAGTGACGCCGTCGACGACGGGGTCAACGGCTACCGCTGGCTGCTGGCCAAGGGCTACCGGCCCGACCAGATCGTGATCGCCGGCGACTCGGCGGGCGGCTACCTGTCCTTCATGATCCCGCTCGCCCTCCGCGACCACGGCCTGCCCGGCCCCGCCGGGATCGTGGCGCTCTCGCCCCTGACCGAGATGGACCCCGCCCGCAAGACCGAACACCGCAACGCCGGTCGCGACGCCATGCTCCCGAGCCACGCCCTCGACGAGCTCGCCAGGATCTCCGATCGCGTCGACTCCCGGTCCGGGGCGGTCCGCGACCGGATGTGCCCGGTCGACAGCGACCTGCGGGGATTGCCGCCGGTCCTGATCCAGGTCGGCTCCCACGAACTGCTGCTGCCGGATTCCGAGCTGATGGCCGACCGGCTCGCCGAGGCCGGCGTGCCCTGCGAGCTGCAGGTGTGGCGTCGCCAGGTGCACGTGTTCCAGGCGGCCGCCGATCTGGTGCCGGAGGCGCAGCGCGCCATCGAGGAGATCGCCTACTTCGTCCGGACCGCGACGCCGGAGCCGCTGAGCGTGGTCCGTTAGCCACCCGTGCCCGGGGCGGGCGTGTCAGGTCCCGCCTCGAGCACGGCCGCGCCGAGCCAATGACACAGCGCCAGCGCGATCTCGAGGTCGAGACGGCCGTCACGGAGCTTGTGCCCGAGCTGGTCCTCCGCCTTGCGGAGCCGATAGACCACCGAGTTCTTGTGCATGTTCAGCTGTTCCGCGGTCGCGGTGTAGCTCGCGCCGTTCGCCAGGAACACGCGGATCGTCTCGCGCAGCCGCTCGCTCGCGGCGTCGTCCACGGCCAGCGGGCCGAGCATGTCGCGCACCCACATCCGGGCCGCCGGCACGTCCGCAGCCATCAGGGCGACCGCCCCGACCTCCGCACTCGAGACGACCAGGGGGCCGCGGCGCGCGGAGTTCTGCGCCACCACCTGCGCCGACATCGCCTGCTGGTGAGTGCGCCGGAATCCCGCCGCCCCCTCGGCCGGCGCCCCGACCGCGAGTTTGACCGGCTGCTCCCACCCCGCCACGATCTGCCCGATCGCCGAGATGTCGACCGCGGGCCCGACCGCCAACCAGGCCCACGCCTCGTTGTCGGCGCGGGGCAGTATCAGCGGCGCCGCCGTGCACCCCAGCTTGTCCGCGAGGGCACCGACCGAGCGCTCGAGGAAACCCGTATCGTCCGCGCGGGACTCGGTCGGCTCGGTCCACACCGCCAGGGCGAGGTGCCGCTGGCCCAGCCGATACCCGAGGGCGAGTTCGGCGGCGGGCAGGTCGGTCGCCCGTCCCGTCAAGAGCTGCCCGATGCAGGCCTCGCGGGAGGCGTTGCTGCGGCGCAGCCACAGCTCACGCTCGGCCTCGTAGGCGGCCGCCAGCTGGTGGGCCACCCGATCGCCGAAGCCGGCGGTGTCGGTCATGATGAGCAGCGCCGCCTGGGAGACGACCGTCGCGTCGTCGCTGAGCAGTTCCATCTGTTCGAGGCACCACCGCATCACGGTGTCACTGGACAACCGATTCGCCCGCTCCATCGCGGCGGGCGAGACACCACGCTGGGCGAGCCTGCGCGCGTGCTCCACCGCCGTCGCCGGCACATCGGTGCGTCCCGCCTCGATCCGGTGCTGCAGGATCTGACGGATCGCCGCCAGCGACTCCACGGTGGCGGCGGCCTGCATGGTGGCGACCAGCGGATCCCGGGCCTCCTCCATCTCGGAGGTCAGCCGATCGATCACCCGCGCCTTGAGTTCCTCGCTCTGCGCCTCCATCACCGAGGCGAGCGCAACGACGAGCTCCCGCGCGGCCGAGGCCGAGTCACCTGAAGATCGCATGCCGCCGCTTCCCTCGCGCCCGGCCACATGGCCGGGCTGTCCGCCGTGTCGCAGGGCATTGTGCCGGACCCTCGGCCCCGTGGCCAGAGAATCTGGTGTCGCCCCTGGCCGGGGCGGGTCGATCACGGCGACGATGTCCCCGCTCCGATCGCACCCGGTCGCCGGCTGCGCTGGCCCGCGATCAGGAGCACGAGCAGCACCACCCAGGCGGCGAGGAAGGTGAGTACGCAGATCGAGGTGAGCGTGTTGCTCACCGCGATCGTGCCCGAATTGACCCCCACGACCTGCGTGAACACCGACTTCTCGGCGTCCGCGTCGTCGCCGACGTCCACGAGAAAGAACCCGAACCCGAACATCGCCGCCCACACCACCAGGTGGGTGGCCCACTTCGGCGGGGTGAGCCGGCCCGCGCTCGCGGGCACCCGCTGCGTGATCGCGAGGATGGAAGACAGTCCGAGGGCGAGGATCAGCACCGGGACCGCGGTGTAGGTGAGGATCACGATCCACCACCCGCCCGCGCCGAGGAACGCGCGGCCGATCCAGACCCACAGGACGAGTAGCAGGTTCAGCGGGATCATCACGTAGAAGGTGAACGCCCTGAGCTCGGTCATCGCCCGAATCTAGCCCGGCGGGCGCGCCCACCCACGACGATGGCGCGCCCGGAACAGCGGGCGCACCTCTGTCGGCCGCGGTCAGGAGCCGAACAAGCCCCCGATTGTCGCTGTCCCATGGCCCGAAGCGTCGAAGACCGCGCGGGCGGTGGTGCCTCCTTGACCGTCGATCTGTGCGCCGCAGAAGGTCCCGGTGGAATCCGAGACGATGCCGTCGAAGGTGACGGTAATGCTGCCCCGAACACGAATTTCTTTGAAAGCCTTCAGATTTGAGGGCTTCGTGGTTCTTCGAACACCTACCAGCCTCATGGATGAAAGAGCCGGGAGCCATCACCAGCGGGGCGGGAAGCCCTCACCCCTGCGGGGCAGATCAGGCCTTGGCGCGCAGCCAGCCCGCCAGCCACGCGGTCGGGGTGCTGCCCGCCGCGTCGACGGCGTAGCCCTGATAGTTCTGGTGGGCACCCGAACCGTAGAACGCCGCGAGCTCGTCGCGGCGCTGCGCGTTGGCCTGATCGCTCAGCTGGCCCTGCAGCGTGGGAACGCCACCGGCACCGAGCAACTCGTTCCAGAGCGCACCGGCATCCGGGCGTTTGAGCAGCTCGTCCACCGAGCCGGCGTCGGAGTTCTGGACCGTGACGCCCGCGATCCGGGTCACGAAGTCGTCGCGCTCGGTGGCGCAGTACAGGTCGCCGGGCGCGCAGAAGGTGACCGTGCGGTCGCCGACCGCGCCGAAGCCGCCCATCCGCGGACCGCCCGAGCCGAAGCCCGGAACCGGCGGGCCGATCAGCACGTCGGTCGCCGCGCGCCGCGGGTCGGAGAGCAGGCCGACTCCCGCCACCCTCTCGGGCCGCACCGGACTCAGACCGGAACCGATCTCCGCGGCCAGATCGCCCGCCGCGTCAGCGCCCTGGCTGTAGCCGACGATGCCGAACCGCGTGTTGACGCAGGTCCGCTGCATCGTTTCCAGCAGGCCGCGCGCATTGTCGACGGCCTGCCGCTTCGACGCCGCGTAAACCTGTGTCTCCCAAGGGAATGCGGTCGCGGCGTAGGTCACGTAGTCGGTTCGGATGGTCGGCGAGGCCAGCGCGCCCGTCACCGCGCCGAGCATGCCGGGAGTCGGCTGCCTGGCTGGTCCCGTCTCCCAGGTGCCCGGGATGGACACCACGTAGAGGCTCGGGCAGCCGGCACCGGGCGAATCGGCCTGGGCCACTCCCGCGGAGATGCCGATGGTGGCCGCGGCGACGGCGGACGCCAGTGCGAGGGTCTTCTTCAGGCTCATGGGTGGCGCTCCGTGGGCTCGTGGCAGGCGGATCGGGCACCTTCAAGCCTGATCGGCGGCGCGCACGGCAACCATCGCCACTGGGGTGGAGATCACTCACCCGTGGCGGGTTGCCCCGTTCCCCGGGGCAACCCGCGATTGGGTCACGCGCGGTCGCGCAGCCAGCCCGCCAACCAGGCGGTCGGCGTGTTGCCCGCCGCATCGACGGCGTACCCCTGGTAGTCCTGGTGGGCACCCGAGCCGTAGAACTTCTCGAGCTGCTTCCGACGGCCCTTGTTCGCCTCGTCGGTGAGCTGGTTCTGCAGCGTCGGGATGCCACCGGCGCCGAGCAGGTCGTTCCAGATCATCGTGGCCTCGTCGTCGTAGCTCGGCGAATCCGAGGAACCCGGATCCGAGTTCTGCGCGAGGAATCCGGCCATCCGGGTGACGAAGTCGTCGCGCTCGGTCGCGCAGTACAGGTCGCCCGGCGCGCAGAAGGTCACCGTGCGATCGCTGACCCAGCCGAACCCACCGATCCGCGGGCCTCCCGAGCCGATCCCCGGCACGGCCGGGCCGATCAGCACGTCGCTGTCCGCTCGCCTCGGATCGGAGAGCAGCCCGACGGCCGCCACCTTCTCGGGACGGATGGTGCTGGTACCGGTGCCGATCTCCGCGGCCAGATCACCCGCCGCGTCCGCACCCTGGCTGTAGCCGATGATGCCGAAACGCGTGTTCGCGCAGTCCCGCTGCATGGCCTCGAGCATGCCGCGCGCATTGTCGGTCGCCTGCTTCTTCGACGCCCCGTATACCTCCGCCTCCCAGGGGAACGCGGTCGCCGCGTAGGTGACGTAGTCGGACCGGATCTTCGACGCGGGAAGCGCGTTCGTCACCGCCGCGAGCATGCCCGGGCCGGGCCGCTTGTCGGGCGCGGTGGAGGTCTCCCAGGTTCCGGGGATCGCGACCACGTACATGCTCGGGCAGTTTCCTGCCGGAGCGGCCTGGGCGGTCGCGCCGGAGATCACCGTGCCCACCGTGGCAGCGGCGAACGCGGACAGGACCGCGATGGTCTTCTTCAGGCGCATTGTGCGAGCCCCCTCTTTCCTTCCGATTCCCGGTCCGGCCAGCACATGCTGCCATCGGGAGGTATCAAAAAGATGCACAGACGATGAACGAGACGGTACCGCAATCACCGGTGATCTCGCGCACCGATCCCACCCTCTGCGACGCCTTCGGGCCGGCCGCAGGCGAGACCCCGCTGCCGGGCAGAATCGGACCATGGTCGACACCCCCGTGATCCTGACGATCGTCTCCGTCTGCGTCGGGTTCGTCCTGTTCGTGACCGCCGCCAGCGGCGCCCGTGGACGCTGGCGCCGCGGCGTGGTGATCGCTCTCTTCGCGGCCGCGATCTGCTTCCTCACCGTTGTTCCGCTGACCGTCGCGCTCACCGCGGGCATCTAGGCGCTGACGCGCAGTGGCGCGGTTGCGGAGTGTGGGGACTCCGTAACCGCACCACTGCGGCGCAGCCGCATATCAGGAGCCGAAGAGGCTCTCCAGGCTGCCCAGTCCGCCGCCGTTCCCCGGACCGGTGGCGCCCGGCACCGTCAGCGTCTGCGGGGCCGAGGCGGAGCTGGTGAACCCGGCATCGCCGGTGAACTCCGCCGTGACGTTGTAGGTACCGGAGTTGTGGAACGTGGTGGGCAACGTCGCCACACCGTCGACCACGTCGACCGGTCCACCGATCAGCGAGGTGCCGATCTTGAACTGCACCTTGCCCTTGGCGTTGGCCGGGTCGACCGTCGCCCTCAGCGTCACCGGGACGTTCTTCTCCACGGTGCCGGGCGCCGCGAGGGTGGTGGTCGTCTCCACGTCAGCGGGCGCGGGCGTGGTGACGCTGACGGGGAACGCCAGGGAGGTCGACGGCGCGAAACCCTGAGCGCCGCTGAACTTTGCGACCACCCGATGGGTTCCGGTCGTGGTGAAGGTGTACGGCGCCACGGCGATCCCGTCGGTGCCGACCATGCCGGTCACCGGGGCCCCGCCGTCGACGATGAAGTTCACCGTGCCGCCGGTGCCCGCGGGGGTGACCCGCGCGGTGAGGTTCACGTCCTGGCCCACCTTGGCGTCGGCCGGGGCCTCTACCGTGGTGGTGGTCGCCGTGTCCGGCGGCGCGTCGGTGGTGACCTTGACGAGCTTGGCCGCCGAGGTGGATCCCACGAATCCGGACGCGCCGGAGTAGACCGCGGTGATCGAGTGATCGCCGTCGGTGGTGAACGTCGTCGTGATGGCCGCGTTGCCGGCTGCCAGCGGGATCGGGTCGCCGAGCGGGGCGTCACCGTCCTTGAACTGCACCGTGCCGCCGGTCGCCGCGGGCGCGACGTTGGCGGTCAGCGTGACCGGGGTGCCGTTCTTGGCGGTCCCCGGGCCGGCGAGGGTGGTGGTCGTGTCCTTGTCCGCCTCGGTGATGCCGGTCGTCGCCAGCGGGCCTGCGCCCGCGTTCAGGGGCGCGGTCGCGCTGTCACGCGGGGTGCACTGGGTCGGGGCCCACGCGGTGACGAACAGCGCCGTCGCCTTCGGCAGGAACGTCAGGAAGTTCGCGTCGTTGGCCCACTGCCCCGCGGACCCACCGGTCCGGAGCTTGATGTCGACGTTGCCGGACGCGCCGGCCCGCAGCCGGGCCTTGACCTTGGGCAGTTGGAAGGTGGTGTTCGCGCCGCCCGCCGCGGGCGCGACGATGCCGCCCTCGGAGCTCTTGCTGGAGGTGGGACTGTTTCCGATGACCGCATTGTTGCCCGAGAGCCGGATCACGGTCCCGTTCGGGTCGACGACGCCGTTCTCGTTGACCCGCAGCACATTGGGTGCGACGCCGCTGAGCCCGGAGCTGGTACCGGGCACGATGTCCGCGCCGAGGAACTCCGCATTCTGTGGGACGGCGACGTCGATCTTGATCCGCGAGACGTTCTGCACGTTCGCTCCCGACACCGAGTTGGGATAGGTGATCGGCGGGGGCGCGATGGTGACCTCGTACTCCTGGCCGGCGTCGACCGTCGTGGGGGCATCGATCGTCACCGAGGACGGCTGCGACTGCGTGGTCGGTCCGGCGACGGCCGAAGGGGTCGCGAGGCAGGAAGCTGTGAAGTTGGTGGTGACCGGGGCGGCCTGGGCGGGCACGCCGCCGAAGACGGTGATCCCGACGGCGGCCGCTGCGGTGATCGGAGTCGCCAGCCGCCGAATTCTCTTGTTCTGCATGAATTCTCCTGGGATAGGGAAGGCCTGGGACCCACCCGGACCGGGGCGTGCGCGCGGCACGCCCCGGGACCGGTCGTGGGTGTGGGTCGGGCTAGCTGCCGAACAGACTGGTGAGCGAGCCGGTGTCGAGGCTGCCCGTGCCCCCACCGGGGGTGCCCGCGGCCGCGACGTTCACGACGGACGGACCGGACACCGAATCCTTGAAGCCGGCGCCCCCGATGAAGCTGGCGGTGACGCCGTAGGTGCCCTCCTCGGCGAAGGTGTGCGACAGGGTGGCGACACCGCCCACGACGGCGACGGGGGCGCCGATCGGAGTGGTGCCCACCTTGAACTGCACGGTGCCGTTGGCGCCCGCGGGGGCCACGGTCGCCTTGAACTGCATGGCCTGTCCGACGGCCGCGTTGCCGGTGACGGCGAGAGCGGTGGTGGTGGCCTCGCGCGTGTCCGGCTCGGTCACGGTGACGGTGAAGCCACTCGAGGTGGACCCGGTGAAGCCGGTGGTCCCGGTGAACTCGGCGACCACGTTTGCGGTGCCCGCGGCTCCGAAGGTGTGCGGCAGGATCGCGACGCCGTCACCGGTGCCCACGGGTGCGGTGCCGACCTCCGCGCCGTTGACGAGGAACTTGACGCTGCCGCCGCTCGGGATCGGGTGCACGGTGGCCGAGAGGTTCACCGACGTGCCGACGACCGCGGTGACCGGCTCCAGGACGGTGGTGGTGGTGCCCCAGTCGGCGTCCTTGACGGTCAGCTCGGCCGGCGGCGACACCGAGTCGGTGTAACCGGCGGTGCCGGTGAAGACTCCGACGAAGCTGTGGGTGCCCGCCTCGTCGAACTTGCGGGTGATCGAGGCCGTGCCGCCCACCACGGGGACCGGTTCGCCGACGTTGGTCTCGCCGTCCTTGAACTGCACGGTGCCGACCGCGGTCGCGGGGGTGACCGTCGCGGTGACCTGGACGTCGTCGCCGACGAGCGCGGTGGCCTGGACCTGGATCGCGGTGGTGGTGTCGGCGGTGACGTCGACGGTCTTCACCCCGGAGGCCGAGTTGTGGAAGCCCGCACCCGCGGTGAACACTGCCGAGATGTTGTGCGCGCCAACCGAGTCGAAGGTGTGCGACAGGGTTGCGTTGCCGTTCGCCACACCGACGGGGCCGCCGATGTTCGCGTCACCGTCCTTGAACTGCACGGTGCCGACCGCGTTGGCGGGCCCCACGTTCGCGGTGAGGTCGACCGGGGTCCCGGTCTTGGCGGTGGCCGGGACCTGCAGGTCCGTGGTGGTGTTGACATTGGGGTCGACGACACGCACCCACGCGCCTGCCGGGTTGGCACCCGACTGCGTGCTGAACGCGTACACGTCGAACACGAAGCCCGCGTTGTAGTCGCCGAAGGCCTGGGTCGTGGGGATCTTGTAGGTGACGTCGAAGTTCACGTTGTCGAGGTAGCCCTTGGTGCCCAGGATCGGCACCGAGTTGCAGCCGCCGCCGGTGCACGTCGCCTTGACGCCCGCGGCGCCCTCGTTGGTGACGTTCGACTGCTTGCTGATCGTGTGCGAGAGGTACTCGAAGCCGGCGGGCTGGATCTGCCGGATCGCAGTCATGTACCGGCCGATGCCGGCGGTCTTCCAGATCTTGGCGGTGTAGGTCACGGTGTCGCCCGGGTGGACGACGTTGACGCCCGGCGTGGCGGGGTTGACCGCGGTCCCGTTCACGGCGGTCAGGCTGAGGTTCCACCGCAGGTTGTCGGCCGTCTTGTCGCCCGACGACGCGGGCGGCGGCGGTGTCGGATCGGCGGCTGCGGTGCCGGCGGCACCGCCGAGCAGCAGTCCCATCGCGGCCACGGCCGCGATGATCGGTGTCGCAGCGCGACGGGTCTTGGACAAGAGCACGGTTACCTCCTGGAGGGCCCACCGGAGCGGGCTGCAGTGGCGTGACTCACATCACAGATCGCGCGAAGCCTAACCGTCACAAAACGGATACGTCCCCCATTTTCTGAACATTCGTCCAAATGACCGACAGCACGAAAATGCCCATTACGCAGCAAACCCGCCGCCCCAACTGTCGGGGCGGCGGGTTGCCGTTCAATTGCAGGCCGTTACCGGCCAGTGATCATCGCTGCGGTGCCGCCGTGGGAACGATCGGCGACGGAAGCGAGGTCTCGCCCTCGAGGAACGTGTCGACGGCGGCCGCGCACGCGCGGCCCTCCGCGATGGCCCACACGATCAGCGACTGACCTCGACCCATGTCGCCGGCCACGAACACGCCGTCCACGCTGGTCGCCCACTCGCTGGAACGGGTCACGTTTCCACGCTCGTTCAGGTCGACACCCAGGTCGGTCAGCAGGCCCGGCTTCTCCGGCCCGACGAAGCCCATCGCCAGCAGCACCAGGTCGGCCTCGAGCTCGAAGTCGGTGCCCTCCTGCTTCTCGAAGCGGCCGCCGACCATCTTGACCTCGTGGGCCTTGAGCCCGGTGACCTTGCCGTCGGCGCCGTTGAACTGCTCGGTGTTGACCGCGAACACCCGCTCGCCGCCCTCCTCGTGCGCCGAGGACACCCGGTACATGAGCGGGTACGTCGGCCACGGGGTGGAGTCCGCGCGCGCCTCCGGCGGGCGCGGCATGATCTCGAACTGGTGCACGAGCTCCGCGCCCTGGCGCAGCGAGGTGCCCAGGCAGTCCGCGCCGGTGTCGCCGCCACCGATGATGACGACCTTCTTGCCCTCCGCGGTGATCGACGGCGCGTCCGCATCGCCGAGCTGCACGCGGTTGGCGATCGGCAGGAACTCCATCGCCTGGTGGATACCGTCCAGCTCGCGGCCGGGGATCGGCAGGTCGCGCGCCTCGGTGGCGCCGCCCGCCAGCACCACCGCGTCGAACTGCTCGCGCAGCTCGTCGGCCGTGATGTCCACGCCGACGTTGACGCCGGGCCGGAAGATGGTGCCCTCGGACTCCATCTGCACCAGGCGCCGGTCGATGTGGCGCTTCTCCATCTTGAACTCGGGGATGCCGTAGCGGAGCAAACCACCGATGCGATCGGCCCGCTCGAACACGGTCACCGTGTGGCCGGCCCGGGTGAGCTGCTGCGCGGCGGCCAGGCCGGCGGGCCCGGAGCCGACGATCGCGACCTTCTTGCCGGTCAGGCTGGACGGCCGCACCGGCTTGACCCAGCCCTCGTCGAAGGCGCGGTCGATGATCTCGACCTCGACCTGCTTGATGGTGACCGGATCCTGGTTGATGCCGAGCACGCACGACGCCTCGCAGGGCGCCGGGCACAACCGACCGGTGAACTCCGGGAAGTTGTTGGTCGCGTGCAGGCGATCGATGCTGTCGCGCCAGCGATCCTTGTGCACCAGATCGTTCCACTCGGGAATCAGGTTTCCGAGCGGGCAACCGTTGTGGCAGAACGGGATACCGCAGTCCATGCACCGGCTGGCCTGGGTGCGGAGGGTCTTCGAATCGAAGTCCTCGTACACCTCCTTCCAGTCCATCAGGCGCAGCGGCACCGGCCGCCGGACCGGCAGTTCGCGCGAGGTGTGCTTGAGGAAGCCGCTTGGATCACCCACGAGCTGCCTCCATGATTGCCTCGTCCACGTCAGTTCCGTTCTTCTTCGCGGTGTCGATCGCCACGAGCACCTTCTTGTAGTCGCGCGGCATCACCTTCACGAAGTGATTCACCTGCTGAGACCAATCCGAGAGGATGCGTGCGGCAACCTCCGACCCGGTCTCGTCGCGGTGCCGTTCGATGGCACCCTTGAGCCAGCCGAAGTCCTCGTGCTCGAGGTCTTCGAGATCGACGAGCTCGGTGTTGAGGTCCTTCTCGAAGGACTTGTCCGGGTTGTAGACGAACGCCACGCCGCCGGACATGCCCGCACCGAAGTTGCGTCCGGTCGCGCCGAGCACGACCACCTTTCCGCCCGTCATGTACTCGCAGCCGTGGTCGCCCACGCCCTCGACCACCGCCGTGGCGCCCGAGTTCCGGACCGCGAAACGCTCACCCGCGATGCCGCGGATCAGGGCCTCACCGCCGGTGGCGCCGAACAGGATCACGTTGCCCGCGATGATGTTCTCCTCGGCGACGAACCCGTCGGCGGTCTCCACCGGCGGGCGCACCACGATGCGTCCACCCGACAGGCCCTTGCCGACGAAGTCGTTGGCGTCGCCGTGCAGGCGCAGCGTCATGCCCTTCGGGACGAAGGCGCCGAAGCTGTTGCCCGCCGACCCGGTGAAGGTGATGTCGATGGTGTCCTCGGGCAGACCCGCGCCGCCGTACACCTTGGTCACCTCGTGGCCGAGCATGGTGCCGACCGTCCGGTTGACGTTGGTGATCTTCGACTCGAACTTCACCGGCTGACCGCTGTCGATGGCCGCACGACTCTGTGCGATCAACTGCTGGTCGAGAGCCTTCTCGAGGCCGTGATCCTGCGAACCGGTGCAGTACAGGTCCTGGTCCATGAAGGCCGACTCGGTCTTCGCCAGGATCGGCGACAGGTCGAGCTTCGACGCCTTCCAGTGCTCGAGCGCCTTGGTGGTGTCCAGTGCGTCGACCTGGCCGACCGCCTCGTTGATGGTGCGGAAGCCGAGCTCGGCGAGGAGCTCACGCACCTCCTCCGCGATGAACATGAAGAAGTTCTCCACGAACTCGGGCTTGCCCGCGAAACGCTTGCGCAGCACCGGGTTCTGGGTCGCGACGCCCACGGGGCAGGTGTCGAGGTGACACACGCGCATCATGATGCAGCCGGAGACCACCAGCGGCGCGGTGGCGAAACCGAACTCCTCGCCGCCGAGTAGCGCGGCGATGACCACGTCGCGGCCCGTCTTGAGCTGACCGTCGACCTGTACCACGATCCGGTCGCGAAGACCGTTGAGCAGCAGCGTCTGCTGGGTCTCGGCGAGGCCGAGCTCCCACGGCGCGCCCGCGTGCTTGACCGAGGTCAGCGGGGTGGCGCCGGTGCCGCCGTCGTGGCCGGAGATCAGCACCACGTCGGCGTGCGCCTTCGAGACACCCGCCGCGACTGTGCCGACACCGACCTCGGAGACCAGCTTCACGTGGATGCGGGCCTGCGGGTTGGCGTTCTTCAGGTCGTGGATCAGCTGCGCGAGATCCTCGATCGAGTAGATGTCGTGGTGCGGCGGCGGCGAGATGAGGCCGACGCCCGGGGTGGACCCGCGCACCTCGGCGACCCACGGGTACACCTTGTGCGGCGGCAGCTGGCCGCCCTCGCCGGGCTTGGCACCCTGCGCCATCTTGATCTGGATGTCGGTGCAGTTGCTCAGGTAGTGCGCGGTCACGCCGAACCGGCCGGACGCGACCTGCTTGATCGCGGACCGGCGCCAGTCGCCGTTCGCCTCGACCTCGAAGCGCGACGGATGCTCGCCGCCCTCACCCGAGTTGGAGCGACCGCCGAGACGGTTCATCGCGATGGCCAGCGTCTCGTGCGCCTCGGCGGAGATGGAGCCGTAGCTCATCGCACCGGTCGAGAAGCGCTTGACGATCTCGGAGGCGGGCTCCACCTCGTCGATCGAGATCGGCTGGCGCACACCGCTCTTGAACGCGAACAGGCCACGCAGGGAGGCCAGGCGCTCCGACTGGTCGTCGACGAGCTTGGTGTACTCCTTGAAGACCTCGTACTGACCGGTGCGGGTGGCGTGCTGGAGCTTGAACACCGTGTCCGGGTTGAACAGGTGGTATTCGCCCTCACGGCGCCACTGGTACTCGCCGCCGACCTCGAGCTCGCGGTGCGCGCGCTCCTCGGGGCGGTTCAGGTACGCGGCCGCGTGCCGGATCGAGATGTCCGCGGCGAGCTCGTCCAGGCCGATGCCGCCCAGGTGCGAGTTCAGTCCGGTGAAGTACTCGTCCACCAGCTCCTGCGACAGGCCGATCACCTGGAACAGCTGCGCACCGGTGTAGGAGGCGAGCGTGGAGATGCCCATCTTGGACATCACCTTCAGCACACCCTTGCCCGCGGCCTTGATGTAGTTCTTGACCGCGTCCTCGAAGGTGATGCCGGTGAGGTCGCCGCCCTCGATCATGTCCTCGATCGTCTCGAAGGCCATGTACGGGTTGATGGCCGCGGCACCGAAGCCGACGAGCGTGGCCATGTGGTGCACCTCGCGGGCGTCACCGGTCTCGATGACGAGTCCGACCTTGGTGCGCGAGCGCTCCCGGACCAGGTGGTGGTGCACGGCCGAGGTCAGCAGCAGCGACGGGATCGGGGCGAACGTCTCGTTCGAGTTCCGGTCGGAGAGCACGATGATCCGGGCCCCGCCCGCGATCGCCTGCGAGACCTGGAAGCGGATGTCGTCGAGCGCCTTGCGCAGGCCCTTGCCGCCGTCCGCGACCCGGTACAGGCCGGGCACGACCACCGAACGCAGGCCGGGGAAGTCACCGTCGTCGTTGACGTGGACCAGCTTCGCGAGGTCGTCGTTGTTCAGGATCGGCTGCGGCAGCGCGAGCAGGCGGCAGGACGCCGGGCCCGGGTTGAGCAGGTCGCCCTCCGGTCCCATGCTGCCGCCGAGGCTGGTGACGACCTCTTCGCGGATCGCGTCCAGCGGCGGGTTGGTCACCTGTGCGAACAGCTGCGAGAAGTAGTCGAACAGCAGGCGCGGACGAGCCGACAGGACCGCGATCGGGGTGTCGGTGCCCATCGAACCGAGCGCCTCACCACCGGTCTTGGCCATCGGCGCGATGAGGACGTTCAGTTCCTCGTTGGTGTACCCGAACATCTGCTGACGGATCAGCACCCGATCGTGGTTCATGTGCACGTGGTCACGCTCGGGCAGGTCGCCCATGTGAACGAGCCCGCCGTCGAGCCACTCCTGGTAGGGGTGCTCGGCCGCCAGCTCCGACTTGATCTCGTCGTCGCTGATGATCCGGCCCTGCGCGGTGTCGACCAGGAACATCCGGCCCGGCTGCAGGCGGACCTTCTTGATCACCTTGGCGGGGTCGATGTCGAGGACGCCGACCTCGGACGCCATCACGACCAGTCCGTCGTCGGTCACCCAGATGCGGCTCGGGCGCAGACCGTTGCGGTCGAGCACCGCGCCGATGACGGTGCCGTCCGTGAAGCACACCGAGGCGGGGCCGTCCCAGGGCTCCATCAGCGCGGAGTGGTACTCGTAGAACGCCCGGCGGGCGGGGTCCATGCTCTCGTGCCGCTCCCACGCCTCGGGGATCATCATCAGCACGGCGTGCGGGAGGCTGCGGCCACCGAGGTGCAGCATCTCGAGCACCTCGTCGAAGCGCGCGGTGTCGCTGGCGCCCGGGGTGCAGATCGGGAAGATCTTCTCGAGCGCACCCTCGCCGAACACGTCGGACTCGATGAGCGACTCGCGGGCGCGCATCCAGTTCTCGTTGCCGGTGACGGTGTTGATCTCACCGTTGTGCGCGACCCGCCGGAACGGGTGCGCCAGCGGCCACGACGGGAAGGTGTTGGTGGAGAAGCGCGAGTGCACCAGGCCCAGCGCCGACTCCATCCGATCGTCCTGGAGGTCGAGGTAGAAGCTCCGGAGCTGCGGTGTGGTGAGCATGCCCTTGTAGACAAAGGTCTGGCCGGACAGGCTCGGGAAGTACACCGACTCGCGACCCGTGGCGCCCTCACCGGATCCGGCCTCGCCGAGCTCGTGCTCGACCCGCTTGCGGATCACGTAGGCGCGCCGCTCCAGGGCCATGCCGGTGACCGACGCGTCGGCCGCGGCGACGAAGACCTGCCGGAACGTGGGCATCGCGTCGCGCGCCATCGCTCCGAGCGAGGAGTCGTCGGTGGGGACCTCGCGCCAGCCGAGAACCGTCAGGCCCTCCTCCGCGACGATCTTCTCGACACCCGCGGCGGCCTCGTCGGCACCCGCGGCGTCCTGCGGGAGGAACCCGATACCGGTCGCGTAGGCGCCCTCGGCGGGCAGGTCGAAGTCGACGACCGCGCGCAGGAACGAGTCCGGGACCTGCAGCATGATGCCCGCGCCGTCGCCGGTGTTCGGCTCGGAACCGGCAGCACCACGGTGTTCGAGGTTCACCAGCGCGGTGATGGCCTTGTCGACGATGTCGCGGCTGCGGCGCCCGTGCATGTCGACGACGAACGCGACACCACAGGCGTCGTGCTCGTTCGCGGGGTCATAGAGGCCCTGGGGTCCGGGAGACCTGTGGCCTGGAAATTGCTTCATACCTAGCCTTCGTGTGCGTCAGATGCACAGACGACCAGCAACGCTGATGGCCATCACGTGGCAATACGAGCGCCGACGCAACACTGGGCCGGCGCGCCCATTCAGCTGCGGCGGCAGACGGTGATCGGGATGTGTCCCCGGCTCCGCCGACGTGGCTGAGTGACTATCTGGACGGTTGTGTGTCCAGCATGTTCCGAACACGATAATTCAGAACCCCCGGGCAGTGCCAACTTAGGTAAGCCTTTTTTGCTGCCTGACCAGTGCATAGGTCCGGATTCACCGGCGATCGGACACCCCCCGGGATCCACGCCCACGAGTGCGCGCGTCGCCGCGCCGATCTCGGGCGTGAGATCGAATTGCACTGTGGGCGTGGACAACCGGGAAGGATCCTCGTCTCACGGGGTCCCGCGGGGGCCTCGGTCAGGCGCCGACGTAGGCCGCGAGGTGCTCGCCGGTGAGGGTCGATCGCGCACCGACCAGGTCGGCGGGTGTGCCCTCGAACACGATCCGACCACCGTCGTGGCCGGCACCGGGACCGAGATCGACGATCCAGTCCGCGTGCGCCATCACCGCCTGGTGGTGCTCGATCACGATCACCGACTTGCCGGAGTCGACGAGACGGTCCAGCAGGCCGAGCAGGTTCTCGACGTCGGCGAGATGCAGGCCGGTGGTCGGTTCGTCGAGGATGTAGACGTCGCCCTTCTCGGCCATCGCGGTGGCGAGCTTGAGCCGCTGGCGCTCACCGCCCGACAGCGTGGTGAGCGGCTGGCCGATCTTGATGTACCCGAGGCCCACGTCCGCCAGCCGGACCAGGACTTTGTGTGCGGCCGGCAGCTTCGCCTCTCCGGAACCGAAGAACTCCTCGGCCTGCGCGACCGACATCGTGAGCACCTCGCTGATGTCCTTGCCGCCGAACGTGTAGTCCAGCACCTCGGCCATGAACCGCTTGCCCTCGCACACCTCGCACGGGGTGGCGACGCCGGCCATCATCGCCAGGTCGGAGTAGATCACGCCGGCGCCGTTGCAGTTCGGGCACGCGCCCTCGGAGTTGGCGCTGAACAGTCCGGGCTTCACGCCGTTGGCCTTCGCGAACGCCTTACGGATCGGCTCGAGCAGACCCGTGTAGGTCGCGGGGTTGCTGCGCCGGGAACCCTTGATGGCGCCCTGGTCGATCGACACGACACCGTCCCGCCCGGACACCGACCCTTGGATCAGCGAACTCTTGCCCGAACCGGCGACGCCCGTGACCACCACGAGCACCCCGAGCGGGATGTCCACGTCGACGCCGCGCAGGTTGTGGGTGTCGGCGCCGCGCACCTCGAGCGCCCCCGAGGGGGTTCGCACCGAAGGCTTCACCGACGCGCGGTCGTCCAGATGCTTGCCGGTGAGCGTGCCGCTCGAGCGCAGCTCCTCCACGGTGCCCTCGAACACGATCTCGCCGCCCTCGGTGCCTGCGTGTGGGCCGAGATCGACGACGTGATCGGCGATCGCGATCGCCTCCGGCTTGTGCTCGACGACCAGCACCGTGTTGCCCTTGTCGCGCAACTGCAACAGCAGGTCGTTCATCCGCGCGATGTCGTGCGGGTGCAGGCCGATCGTCGGCTCGTCGAAGACGTAGGTGACGTCGGTCAGCGAGGAGCCGAGATGACGGATGAGCTTGGTGCGCTGCGCCTCGCCGCCGGACAGCGTGCCCGCCGGCCGGTCGAGGCTGAGGTAGCCCAACCCGATGTCGACGAACGAGTCCAGGGTTTCGCCCAGCGACGTGAGCAGCGGTGCCACCGACGGCTCGTCCAGCCCCCGCACCCAGTCGGCCAGGTCGCTGATCTGCATGGCACAGACGTCCGCAATGCTGACGCCGTCGATCTTCGACGACCGCGCCTCGGCGCTGAGCCGCGTGCCCTCACAGTCGGGGCAGGTCTGGAACGTGATCGCCCGGTCGACGAACGCCCGGATGTGCGGCTGCATCGCCTCGCGGTCCTTGGACAGGAACGACTTCTGGATCTTCGGGATCAGACCCTCGTACGTCACATTGACGCCCTCGACCTTGATCTTGGTCGGTTCCTTGTACAGCAGATCGTTCAACTGCTTCTTGGTGAACTTCGCGATCGGCTTGTCGGGGTCGAAGAAGCCGCAGCCGCGGAAGATGCGGCCGTACCAACCGTCCATGCTGTAGCCGGGGATCGTCAGCGCACCCTCGTTGAGCGACTTGCCGTCGTCATACAGCGCGGTCAGGTCGAAGTCGGAGACGTTGCCCCGGCCCTCGCAGCGCAGACACATGCCGCCGGTGATGCTGAAGCTGCGACGCTCCTTCACCTCCCGGCCGCCCTTCTCCATGGTGATCGCGCCTGCGCCGCTGACGGAGGCGACGTTGAAGGAGAAGGCCTGCGACGATCCGATGTGCGGCTTGCCGAGCCTGCTGAACAGGATGCGCAGCATCGCGTTCGCGTCGGTGGCGGTACCCACCGTGGAGCGCGGGTTGGCGCCCATCCGCTCCTGGTCGACGATGATCGCCGTCGTCAGCCCCTCGAGCACGTCGACGTCCGGCCGTGCCAGCGTCGGCATGAAGCCCTGCACGAAGGCGCTGTAGGTCTCGTTGATCATCCGCTGCGACTCCGCGGCGATCGTGGCGAACACCAGCGAGCTCTTGCCCGAGCCCGAGACGCCGGTGAACACCGTCAACCGCCGCTTGGGGAGTTCGAGGCTGACGTTCTTGAGGTTGTTCTCGCGCGCACCGTGCACGCGGATCAGATCGTGGCTGTCGGCGGCGTGCAGCCCGGTCGACTGCATTGTCGTCGTGGCCATGCTCACGTTGTCTCCATCCGTTGAGCGGAGCCGCCTTCGCGGCCTGCGGTCTGTGTGCCTACCCGAACACCTTTATACGGACGCGGCCTCCCACGCGAAGCCGTCCGGGTCCATGAAGGGACCCGCTGCGCTGCCGATGGTGATCCGGTGCGACCCGGATCCGTCCGGGGCGGCACCGGCGTCCTTCGCGAGGGCACGGCGCCCGTAGAGCGCGAGCTTGACGTTCGCCGGCGGCGTGGCGAACTCGACGTACTTGCGGCCGAAGCTCTTCGCCACCTCCATCCCGTGGTCGACGTAGAACTGCCTGCTCGCCTTCACGTCCTCGACGCCGAGCAACAGCACGATGTCATCGATCTGACGGCTGGCCGGGCCGGTGTTCTTCTTCGACGACGTCGCGACCTTCCAGATCGCCCCGTCTGGGGCCTGCACGACGCCGCCGTAGCCCCAGAACCCCTTCTTGGCAGGCTTCAGCGCCGTGGCGCCGCCGTCGAGGGCGGCCCCGATGAAGGTGTCGACGATGTTCGGCTGGGACACCACGAGCGAGAGCGTGTATCCGCGGAATCCGGTCGTCGGTGCCTCCGCGGCGCGCACGCGCACGTGGGCGCCGACGCCGAAGGAGTCGTAGAAGGCCTCGGCCGCCGTGGGGTCGGGCACGTCGAGGGTGATGGACGCGATGGTGGTCGGCATGTCAGCGCACCTCGTTGATGCGGAGCAGGTTGCCTGCTGGGTCCCGCACCGCGCAGTCGCGGATGCCGTACGGCTGCTCGATCGGCTCCTGGACGATGTCCGCGCCGCTCGCCGCCAGCTTCGCGAACGTCGCGTCGAGGTCCGGGGTGGCCAGGGTGAGGATCGCGTACGTGCCCTTGGCCATCATCTCGGTGATCGTGCGGCGTTCGTCGTCGGTGATGCCGGGGTCGGCGGCAGGCGGATGGAGGACGAGCGACGTGCCGGGTTGGTCCGGGTGGCCGACGGTGATCCAGCGCATCCCGTTGTATCCGACGTCCTTGCGGACCTCGAAGCCGAGGGTGTCGCGGTAGAAGGCCAGGGCGGCGTCCGGGTCGTCCTGCGGGAGGAAGCTCGAGTAGATGGTGATGTCCATGACGATCACGCTAGGTGCGGCTGGGTGGCCGGCGCTTCTCGATTCCTGATCGGTCTGGTCACCTGCTGCGCCACGCACGAGGGCATCCCCGCCGTCGCGCGCCCCGCCTCGCGTCGATAGACGCTGGGCGGCACGCCGACCAGCTCGGTGAAGCGGGTGCTGAAGGTGCCCAGCGACGAGCACCCGACCGCGAAGCAGACCTCGGTGACGCTCAGGTCACCTCGACGCAGCAGCGCCATCGCGCGCTCGATGCGCCGGGTCATCAGATAGGCATAGGGGGACTCGCCGTAGGCGAGCCGGAACTGGCGGCTGAGGTGCCCCGCCGAGATGTGCGCGTCGCGGGCCAGCGCCTCGACGTCCAGCGGCTGCGCGTACTCCCGGTCGATCCGGTCACGAACCCGACGCAACCGGGCGAGATCGCTCAGCTGCTGCGCCGCGTCTGGTCTGCTGGTCACCTGCGCGATCGTTCCGGGTCACTGCGGAGTTGTCCAGCACCGCCGGCACCGGCGTGCTGATGCGGTCCCTGCAAAAAACTACTGGCCGCAGCGATTGAATCAGCTGCGGCCAGTGTGGTGGGCGAAGGGGGACTTGAACCCCCACGTCCCGAAGGACACTGGCACCTGAAGCCAGCGCGTCTGCCATTCCGCCACTCGCCCGAGCGACGCCGGAAACATTAACACGTCCCCACCCGGAATGACGATTCGCCCCCCCGACCTGCGAAGGAAGCGATCACCCACACGGGCACCCGGCGAAGGTAGATATCATGCAGGGGCGGCGTCGAGGCCGCGACACGCCACCGGGACCGGAGAGGAGCCATCATGGGAATCGTCCAGCGATTCGAGCGCAAGCTGCAGGGCGCCGTCGGGGATGCCTTCGCCCGGGTGTTCGGTGGCGGCGTGATGCCTCAGGAGGTGGAATCTGCACTGCAGCAGGAGGCCACCGACCGGGTTCAGCATCTCGACGGTGGACACCTGCTGGCCCCCAACATGTACGTGATCACGATCAACGAATCCGATCACGACGAACTGGCGACAGACCGGGACTTGACAGTCAAGGCCTTCGCCCGACACCTTGAGGGCTTCATCCGCGACCAGGGATGGCAGACCTATGGCCCCATCACCGTGCGGTTCGAACCGAGCCATGCACTGCACACGGGCCAGTTCCGGACCAGCGGGACGGTGGACCCCGATGCGGGGCGGCCACCGGCTCGCGGCCCCGGCCCGGAAGTGCACGCAGTCCCGCTACCTCGACCCTCCGCTCATCCGAACCCAGGAGCTGGCCCCATGACGCAGAACTCAGGCTACGACGCCAACCGCGAGCCCGCGGACAACGAGGGCCGGCCCGAATACCAACCGGCCTACGCCTCGAACGGATACGCCAACGGCAACAGCTACCCGAGCGAGCAGCCGCGCAACAACGGCTACGCGAGCGAGCAGCCGCGCAACGGCTACGAGCGGCCGTACGGCGGCGGTTTCCAGGACCCCTACGCCCAGGGCGCCGGCGACCCGTACGCGCAGGGTGGGAACGACCCGTACGCGCAGGGTGGGAACGACCCCTACGCGCAGGGTGGAAACGACCCCTACGCACAGGGCGCCGGCGACCCGTATGCCCAGGGCGGGAACGACCCCTACGCACAGGGCGGCTACCAGCAGGGCGCGCCGGTCTACCCGCCGCAGTCCCCCGCCTACCCGCCCCAGCAGCAGAGCTCCGGCTACCCCGCTCAGCAGGCCCCGCAGGGCTACGACTACCAGCAGAACGCGTACGGCCAGGACTACCCCGCATACGACCAGCAGCCCTACGGCGCCGGCGGATACTCGGGCTTCGACGCCGACCGCACCTTCACGGTCACCCTGCAGCTCGAGGACGGGAGCGGCCGCAATTTCCAGCTCCGCGAGGGCCGCAACGTGATCGGCCGCGGACAGGAGGCACAGTTCCGGCTGCCCGACACCGGGGTCTCGCGCCGGCACATCGAGATCCGCTGGGACGGCCAGGTCGCGATGCTCTCGGATCTCGGCTCGACCAACGGCACCACCGTCAACGGCGCACCGGTCCAGGACTGGCAGCTCGCCGACGGTGACGTGATCCGCGCGGGCAACTCCGAGATCCTGGTCCGTATCCTCTGACCGCCACGGCGGTGACAACCGAACCAGCGGAATCCTCTTCGGATTCCGTATGGTGGTTGCGCACGCATAACGCGATCGACACAGGCTGCATCGCCATAAGATGCTGCCAGTAAAAGGCCGGAGTTCGGGACCACCCGATCGCCACGAAAGAGGAGGTGGACCGCCGTGCAGGGACTCATCCTGCAGCTGACCAGGGCGGGCTTCCTGCTGCTGCTGTGGCTGTTCGTCTGGGCTGTGCTCCGGACCCTGCGCAGCGACGTCTACGCCGCCTCGGGAGTGCGTGTGCCGCCCCGCTATTCGGGGAGCTCGTCGGTGCTGCCGTCGTTCGGCAAGCCGAAGGTGGCAAAGTTCCTCGTCGTCACGCAGGGCGCGCTGGCGGGCACCCGCATCACCCTCGGCACGCAGCCCGTTCTGATCGGCAGGGCCGACGATTCCACTCTCGTGCTCACCGACGACTACGCCTCCACCCGGCACGCCCGGCTCTCCCAGCGCGGAACCGACTGGTACGTGGAGGATCTCGGATCCACCAACGGCACCTACCTGGACCGGGCGAAGGTGACCACCGCGGTCCGTGTACCGCTCGGCACCCCGGTTCGCGTCGGCAAGACCGTGATCGAGCTGCGCCCGTGACCCTTGTCCTCCGATACGCGGCGCGCAGCGACCGCGGCCTGGTGCGCTCGAACAACGAAGACTCCGTCTACGCGGGTGCCCGTCTGCTCGCGCTCGCCGACGGCATGGGCGGGCACGCCGCGGGCGAGGTCGCCTCGCAGCTGATGATCGCCGCCCTCGCTCACCTCGACGACGACGAGCCAGGCGAGGACCTGCTCGGCAAGCTCGAAGCGGCCACCCGCGCCGGCAATGCCGCCATCGCGGACCAGGTGGAGGAGGAGCCCGAGCTCGACGGCATGGGCACCACGCTGACCGCAATCCTGTTCGCGGGCAGCAAGCTCGGCCTGGTCCACATCGGCGACTCGCGCGCCTACCTGCTGCGCGACGGGGCGCTCACCCAGATCACCCGGGACGACACCTTCGTGCAGTCCCTCGTCGACGAGGGCCGGATCACCGCCGAGCAGGCGCACACCCACCCGCAGCGTTCCCTCATCATGCGGGCACTGACCGGCAACGAGATCGAGCCCACGCTCACGGTCCGGGAGGCCCGCGCCGGCGACCGGTACCTGCTCTGCTCCGACGGACTCTCCGATGTCGTCAGCGACGAGACGATCGCGGAGGTGCTGCGCGAGGGCGGGCACGGCGAGGCCGCGGACCGACTCATCGAACTGGCCCTGCGCAGCGGCGGACCCGACAACGTCACGGTGGTCGTCGCCGACGTCATCGACCTCGACTACGGCCAGAGCCATCCGATCGTCGCGGGCGCCGCCTCCCACGAGGACGAGGACGACGCCCCGCCCCCGGACACCGCCGCCGGGCGGGCCGCCGCCATGCGCCCGCCCCGGGCGACCCCGCGCCGGGTGACCGGCCCGGTCGACACCTCGGCCGCGAAGCCGAAGCGCCGACGACTGACCTGGATCCTGGTGGGGCTGGGCCTGATCGCCGTCGTGGTGGCGGCACTCGTGATCGGGCGCGGCCTGATCCGCAGCAACTACTACGTGGGTGCGGACGACAGCAGGGTGACCGTGCTGCGCGGCGTCCCCGGATCCGTGTTCGGCTACTCGTTGCAGGAGGCGAACCTCGTCGGCTGCATCACCAACAGCGGATCGCTGAGTCTGGTGACGCCGGACGCCGAGCCGACGAACTGCACCCTGCTGATGGTCGACGACCTCCAGCCCTCGGCCCGCGAGCAGGTGCGCGCCGGTCTCCCGTCGGGGAGCCTCGACGACGCCAAGCGGCAGATGAGCCGGCTCGCCACCGCCGACCTGCTGCCCGTGTGCCCGAGCACCGCGACCGGGAGCACCACTCCCCCGGCGACGGGCGGCCCGACCAGCCCGGCACCACCCACCAGCCCCGCCGTGCCGCCCACCGAGCCCGCGCCTGCCGCCGCGACACCGACGCCCGGTCCCACGGCGGCGGTGCCGCCAATTCCCTCCGAGTTGGCCCAGGCACACGTGCCCGGGCAGAACTGCAGGACCGGCCGCTGATGTCTGTCTCCGCGGCACAGTCGGGGCCGTCTTTCCCGAGTCCGGCGGGAGGGTTCGCACCCGCACCCGTTCAATCGAACCGGCGCAACGCCGAACTGCTGCTGATCATCGGCGCGATCGCGATCACCATCCTGTCCCTGGTGCTGGTGGAGGCCAGCCAGGAGCAGAAGATCACCCTCGACCTGGCCAAGTACGCCCTCGCCTACACCGCCCTGTTCGTCATCGCCCACCTCGCGGTACGCAGGTTCGCCCCGTTCGCCGACCCCCTGCTGCTGCCGATCGTCGCGCTGCTCAACGGTCTCGGGCTGGTGCTGATCCACCGACTCGATCTCGCCGACGCCGCGACCGCGGCCTCCTTCGGCTGGGAGATCCCCTCCCCCGACGCCAACCAGCAGGTGCTGTGGACGGCGCTCGCGATCGCCGGGTTCATCGCGGTGCTGGTGTTCCTCGAGGACTACCGGCTGCTCGCGCGGTTCAGCTACACCCTCGGCCTCGCCGGGTTGGTGCTGCTCGCCATCCCCGCGTTGCTGCCGTCGTCGATGTCGGAGGTGAACGGCGCGAAGATCTGGATCAAGTTGCCGTTCTTCAGCATTCAGCCCGGCGAGTTCGCCAAGATCCTGCTGATCATCTTCTTTGCCTCCGTGCTGGTGTCCAAGCGCGAGCTGTTCACCGCGGCGGGCAGGCACTTCTTCGGCATGGACCTGCCGCGCGCCCGTGACCTCGGGCCGATCCTCGTCGCCTGGGTCGTCTCGATCGGCGTGCTGGTGCTCGAGAAGGATCTCGGCACCTCGTTGCTGCTGTTCGGCACCGTGCTGGTGATGCTCTACATCGCCACCGAGCGGGTCGGGTGGCTGCTGATCGGCGGCGGCCTGCTCGCGCTCGGGTTCGTGTTCGCCTACCAGCTCTTCGGACACGTCCGGGTCCGGGTGAACACCTGGCTCGACCCGCTGGCCGACTACAACAACACCGGATATCAGATCTCGCAATCGCTGTTCGGCCTCGCGACCGGCGGGCTCGCCGGAACCGGCCTCGGCAGCGGGCGTCCGTCGCAGGTCCCGTTCGCGAAGACCGACTTCATCGTCGCGACGATCGGCGAGGAGCTCGGGCTGGTCGGCCTCGCCGCCGTGCTGATGCTGTTCCTGATCTTCGTCATCCGGGGGCTGCGGACCGCGCTGGCCGTGCGTGACAGCTTCGGCAAGCTGCTGGCCGCCGGGCTGTCCTTCACGGTGGCGATCCAGGTCTTCGTGGTCGTCGGCGGCGTCACCAAGCTGATCCCACTGACCGGCCTGACCACCCCCTTCATGTCCTATGGCGGCTCCTCGCTGCTGGCGAACTACCTGTTGCTGGCGTTGCTCATCAAGATCTCCGACTCCGCGCGAACGCCGGCGAAGCCGACGAAGAAGGGACCCGCCCCCATCGCGGACGCACCGACCGAAATGCTGAGGCGCCCATGAACACGCCGCTGCGCCGCGTCGCGATGGCGGTCATGGTGATGGTGGTGGCGCTGCTCGCCAACGCCACCTACGTGCAGGTCATCAAGGCCGATGACCTGCGCACCGACCCCCGCAACTCGCGCGTGCTCCTGGACGAGTACTCCCGTCAGCGCGGACAGATCTCGGCCGGCGGCCAGGTGCTCGCCGCGTCGATACCCACCGATGACCGGTACAAGTACCTCCGGACGTACCCGCCGAACCAGGCGGCGCCGTCCAGCCCGTTCGCCAACGCGCCGGTCACCGGCTTCTACTCGATGCTCTACGGCAGCACGGGACTCGAGCGGACCGAGGATCAGGTGCTCAACGGCTCCGACAACCGACTGTTCGGGCGACGGTTCTTCGACCTGGTCTCCGGCCGCGACCCGCGCGGCGGCAACGTGGTCACCACCATCGACCCGGTGGTCCAGCAGGTCGCGTACGACCAGCTGACCGCGAAGGGCTACACCGGCTCCGTGGTCGCGATCCGGCCCAGCACCGGCGAGGTGCTGGCGATGGCCAGCACGCCCAGCTACGACCCGAACCTGCTGGCCAGCCACGACGGCGCGGTCAGCACCCAGGCCTGGGAGACGCTGAACGAGGACGAGGACAAGCCCCTGCTCAACCGGGCCATCTCGCAGACCTACCCCCCGGGCTCCACGTTCAAGGTGGTGGTCACCGCCGCCGCCCTCAGCAACGGGGCCAACCCGGACGACCAGCTGACCGCGGCGCCGAACATCACCCTGCCCGGCACCAACACCACGCTGGAGAACTACAACGGCAGCACCTGCGGCAACGGCCCGACGGCCTCGCTCCGGGAGGCGTTCGCCCGATCCTGCAACACCGCGTTCGTCGAGCTCGGCATCAGGACCGGCGCGGACGCACTGAAGGAGGAGGCCGCCGGGTTCGGCGTCCAGCCCGATTCGCCGGGCATCCCGATGCCGATCGCGGACGGCACCGTCGGATCGATCCCCGACGACGCCGCGCTCGGCCAGTCCAGCATCGGCCAGCGTGACGTCGCCCTGACCCCGCTGGAGAACGCCGTGATCGCGGCGACCGTCGCCAACGGCGGTGTCCGGATGCAGCCGCACCTCGTCGCCCAGCTGCAGAGTCCCGACCTGTCGAACCTCGCCACCACCCACCCCGAGTCGCTGGGCCAGGCGGTGTCACCGCAGGTGGCGGCGACGCTCACCGACCTGATGGTCGGCTCGGAGAACAACACCGGCGGCGGCAACAAGATCCCCGGCGTCCAGATCGCGTCCAAGACCGGAACCGCGGAGCACGGCACCGATCCCCGGAACACCCCGCCGCACGCCTGGTACATCGGGTTCGCGCCCGCGGCGAACCCGGAGATCGCGATCGCGGTGCTCGTGGAGAACGGCGGCGACCGCGCCCTGGCCGCAACCGGCGGCTCGGTCGCGGCACCGATCGGGCGGGCCGTCATCGAAGCCGGATTGCGGCAGGGGGGCTGAGAGATGAGTCTGAACAACGGCGCGGTGATCGCGAACCGGTACCGACTGCAGCGGCTGATCGCCACCGGCGGCATGGGCCAGGTCTGGGAGGGCACCGACAACCGGCTGCACCGCCGGGTGGCGGTCAAGGTCCTCAAGTCGGAGTACTCCGCCGATCCCGAGTTCCTGGAACGCTTCCGCACGGAGGCACGCACCACGGCCCAGCTCAACCACCCGGGCATCGCGGGCATCTACGACTACGGCGAGACCCTCGACAGCGTCGGCCAGCCCACCGCCTATCTGGTGATGGAACTGGTCAACGGCGAACCGCTGAACGCGGTGCTCGGGCGGGTGGGCCGACTGGCGCTGCCGCACGCGCTCGACATGCTCGAGCAGACCGGCCGCGCCCTCCAGGTGGCGCACGAGGCGGGCGTGGTGCACCGCGACGTCAAGCCCGGCAACATCCTGATCACGCCGGCCGGCCAGGTGAAGATCACCGACTTCGGCATCGCGAAGGCCGTCGAGGCGTCCCCGGTGACCCGCACGGGCATGGTGATGGGCACCGCCCAGTACATCGCTCCCGAGCAGGCCCTCGGGCAGGACGCCTCGCCCGCGAGCGATGTGTATTCGCTCGGTGTGGTCGGCTACGAGGCACTGGCCGGCCGTCGGCCGTTCACCGGCGACGGCGCGCTGACGGTCGCGATGAAGCACGTTCAGGAGGTGCCGAGCCCGCTGCCCGCGGACCTGCCGCCGAACGTGCGCGAGCTGATCGACATCACGATGGCCAAGGATCCGGCCGCCCGGTACGGCAGCGGCGGGGAGTTCGCCGACGCGGTCGCCGCGGTCCGATCCGGGGCGAGGCCGCCGCTGCCCGGTGCGGGCCTGCCGCCGCGGCCGGGGACAGGGCAGCTGACGGGGGCGGTGCCGCCGATCGTCGGGACCCAGATGATGCCGACATCCCAGCGCGAATATGCTGGCCCCGATTCCGGGTCGGTGCCGGCGGTGGCGACGGGCATGACCAAGGGACAGAAGATCCTGGCCTGGGGCGGCGGCGGGTTGCTGCTCGCGGCCCTGCTGATCTCCGTGGGCATCCTCCTGTTCGACGGTGACGGCGCGCCGGGTGATCCGACGCCGCCGCCGGTGACGACGACGCGGCCGGTGGTCACCACCACCAGTCGTCCGCCCGTGACCACCACGACCACGGAACCGACCACCACGACCACGGAACCGACGACCACCACGACGGAACCGACCACCACCACGACGACCACGGAACCGACGACCACCACGACGGAACCGACCACCACCACGACGACCACCACGACGACGACCCGCACCACCACCGCCACGACCACGCCGGAGGAACTCGAGCCGGCCCCGCAAGGACAGCCATGACCACACCCCGCAAGCTCTCTTCCCGCTACGAGCTGGGCGAGATCCTCGGCTTCGGTGGCATGTCCGAGGTGCACCTCGCCCGCGACATGCGCCTGAGCCGGGACGTGGCGATCAAGGTGCTGCGCGCCGACCTCGCCCGCGACCCCACGTTCTACCTCCGATTCCGTCGCGAGGCGCAGAACGCGGCGGCCCTGAACCATCCGGCGATCGTGGCCGTCTACGACACCGGCGAGGCCGAGACCGACGGCGGGCCGCTGCCGTACATCGTGATGGAGTACGTCGACGGCGAGACGCTGCGCGACATCGTCCGCACCGAGGGACCCATGCAGCCCCGGCGCGCGATGGAGGTCATCGCCGATGTCTGCGCGGCGCTCGATTTCAGCCACCGCAACGGGATCGTGCACCGGGACATCAAGCCGGCGAACATCATGATCAACCGCGCCGGCGCGGTGAAGGTGATGGATTTCGGCATCGCGCGCGCCATCTCCGACGCGTCCAGCCCGATGACCCAGACGTCCGCGGTGATCGGCACCGCCCAGTACCTCTCGCCCGAGCAGGCCCGCGGCGAGCAGGTCGATGCCCGCTCGGACGTCTACTCGCTCGGCTGTGTGCTGTTCGAGATCCTCACCGGGGAACCGCCGTTCAAGGGCGATTCCCCCGTCGCGGTCGCGTACCAGCACGTCCGGGAGGATCCGGCGCTGCCCTCGAGCGTCAATCCGAACGTGCCGCGCGAGCTCGACTCGGTGATCCTCAAGGCGATGAGCAAGAACCCGGCCAATCGCTACCAGAGCGCCGCGGACATGCGGTCGGACCTGGTGCGGGTGCTCGGCGGCCAGCGTCCGGGCGCGCCGATGGTGATGAACGACGAAGACCGCACCACCATCCTCGGGGCCGTGGACGCACCCAACCGGTACGGGACGCCTCCCCCGCCCCCCGCACCGGCGGCGCAGATGGCGGCAGCCGCGCCCCAGGGCGACCAACCGCGCAGCCGCAAGGCCGTGCGCGCGGTTCTGCTGTCGGTCGCCGCCCTGGCGGTGATCGGCATCGTCGGCGCCTTCCTGTGGTCGCTCGGACCCGGATCGAAGGCCGCCCAGGTCACCGTCCCGAACGTCACCAACCAGACCTCACAGGACGCCCAGAACGCGCTGCAGAACCTCGGTTTCCGGGTGCAGACCCAGCCGAAGCCCAGCGATGAGGTGGCCTCGGGCAACGTCATCGCCAGCATCCCTGTCGCAGGCACCAGGGCCGACGAGGGCACCACCGTGACCCTCGACGTGTCCACCGGTCCGCAGGAGGTGGAGGTGCCGACGCTGACCGGCATGTCACAGGCGCAGGCGGCTCAGGCACTGAACGCGATCGGGCTGCGGCTGGACCCGACGGTCGGCACGGCCGCGTCGACGCCCGAACAGCTGGACAAGGTGGTCGGTCAGAAGCCGGACGCCGGGTCGAACGTGGCCCTGGACGGCACCGTGAAGATCACCCTCGGCAGCGGACCGGAACAGATCCGGATCCCGAACGTCGTCGGCCAGACCCTCGACGTCGCGCAGCCGAACATCGAGGGTGCCGGGTTCAAGGTCCAGGTCGAGAACATCGACTCCGGCAAGCCCAAGGGCGAGGTGGTCTCCACCGACCCGACGGGCGGCAGCGCGGCGGCCAAGGGTGCCACCGTCACGATCCGGGTGTCGAACGGCAACATGGTCACGATGCCCAACCTGAACAACCTGAGCGTGTCGCAGGCGCTCGATGCGCTGCGGCGCGCGGGCTGGACGGGATCCTCGAGCCAGCTCGATCAGCATCCGGAGGCCACCCTGGAGACCGACCTGGTCGGCAAGGTCGTCACCCAGGCGCAGCCGGCCGGCTCGGAGATCTCCAAGACCGCGACCATCTCGGTCGGGATCGGCCAGCTCGGCATTCCCCGGTAGCCGGGACCGCCTCACCGCTCCGGGTCGGACAACTGAGTTCGCCGCCAGCGGAGCGGTGAGGTGGCGAAGCGTTTCCGGAAGGCCCGGCTGAACGCGGCGTCGGACTCGTAGCCGACCATCGTCGCGATCGTGCCGACCGGCGTGGAGCTGTGCCTGAGCAGTTCGGTGGCCCGGTCCAGTCGGCGCTCGGTGACGTAGGCGCCCGGTGTCTGCCCGACGAGGCGGGTGAACCGTTCTGCGAAGGCCGATCGGGACAGCGCCGCCAGGTGGGCCAGCGCCTCGACGGTCCAGGCGCGGGCCGGGTCCCGGTGGATGGCCTCGAGCGCCTTCCCCACCTGGGGGTCCATCGCGGCGGTCAGCCAGCCGCCCTCGGCGACGCCGCTGCCGGCCCAGGCCCGCAGGATCTGGACGAAGAGCAGGTCCAGGATCCGGGAGACCATCACGGCGGATCCCGGCTTCGGATTGGTGATCTCCTCGGCCAGCAGCCTGCCGCTCACGTCGAGCCATTCCAACGGATCGGTGGGGTCCTGGTGCACCTCGATCACGGTCGGCAACACCGCGAGCAGCCGGCCGGCGGGCACCTCGTCGAGGGTGAACGTTCCGCACAGCCACCGAGCGGCGTGGACGCCGCGTTCGTCGCCGAGTTCGATCGAATGGGCCGACCCGTGCGGGAGCAGGGCGACGTCCCCGCGGCCGAGCCGGATGGGGTCGGCCCAGCCGGCCAGCAGGAGGTCGATCTCCCCGTGCTCGACGATGTACAGCGCGCGCATTTCGGCAGGTACCTGTATGGCGAAGGGGGCGGACGGTTCGCACCGGTGGACCTGGTCGCCGCGAAGGCGAACGGCGTCGAGCACCTCGGAGAGCGCGTCCGCGCCGGGCAGGACGTCCTGATGTCCGGTCAACACTGCCTCCAGTCCTGTCGTTCGAGCATCCACGACACCGCGATACCCACCGCCAGGCCCCAGAAGGGGGCTCCGATGCCGAGTAGCTTCACGTCGGCGACGGTGACGAGCAGCGCGACCAGCGCGCCCATCGTGTACCTGCCGCCGAACGCCCCGGTGAACGAGGTCTGCAGCGCCCGCAGCAACGCCAGCCCGCCCAGTGTGGCGACGAAGGCCGCGGGCATGGCGAGCATGAGCCGCACGAAGACCGGCGCGAAGACCCCGAAGACGAGGGCGAGGACTCCGCAGACGACGCCGGCCGTGTACTGGCGCGCGCGGGCACCCGATCCGGTGAGCAGCGCGTTGGTCGGTCCGGTCAGGCAAGTCGAGACCGCGCCGACGCAGGACGCCGCCAGGGACCAGAGCCCGCAGGCGATGGTCGCCGCGTTGATCGGCGGGTGGTGTCCCGCCGCCCGGAGCACCGCCACACCCTGCCCGTTCTGCACGACGAGCACGGTGATGACCAGCGGCACCACGAGCTCGACCATCGCCTGCCAGGACCAGTCGGGCGCGGTGAACACGGGCCGGGCGAACACCCCCGAGGCGGGACCGGGGTCGAAGCGCCCGGCCAGCAGGGTGGCCGCGACCCCGACCAGCAGAGCCCCCAGCGTCGCGGGCATCCACCTGCCCAGCGGGGTGCAGGCGCTCAGGATCACGAACACCGCGACCATGGGCACGGCCACGGCCGGGTCGACACCGACAGCCAGCACGAGCTCGACGCCGAAATGCAGGAACACCCCGGCGACCATCGCGAGCACGATCGGCATCGGCAGCGCCTCCATCACCGGGCGAACCCAGCCCGTCAGCCCCAGCAGCAGGATCACGAGCCCGCTCACGATGAACGCGCCGATCACCTCCGGCCAGCTCAGGTCGGCGAGGGCTCCGCCCACGACGACGGTGCCCGGGATCGTCCAGAAGAAGGCGAGGGGCTGGCGGTAGGCCCAGCTCGCCGCGATCGTGAGGATTCCGTTGAGGAAGAAGACGCCGAAGATCCACGATGCGAGTTCCGCCTGGGTGAGGGCCCCGCTCGCCCCGGCGGCCAGAATCACCGCCACCGGTCCGGTGCACGAGAAGATCAGCCCGACGAGGCCGTTGGCCGCGTACGCGCCACCGAGGTCGCCGGCGAACCTGCGGACCCCGGTCAGCGGCAGCGCCGGGCGCTCCACCAGTCGGCGTTCGGATGTCGCGCTGTGCGGGTCGAGCGCCGTCACGATGGTGTTCCTCATTCTTGTTCGCGGAAATGTGCGGCGAGCTCACTGCGAGAACGGATCCCGAGCTTCGCGTAGATCCTGGTCAGGTGATACTGAACGGTCTTGACCGACAGGAACAGCTCACCGGCGACGTCCTTGTTGCTCCGGCCCGCCGCAACCAAATCCGCCACCGCCTGTTCCTGCGGTGTGAGGTCGGCGCGGTTCGGTCCCGTCCGCTTGATGTGTAGTCCGCCGGCCTTCAGCTCGCGGTCGCACCGCTCGACGTAGGTGGTGGCGCCCAACGTCGCGTACAGCTCGCGGGCGGACCGCATCACCGCGTCGGCCTCCCGGCGTTTGCCCGCTCGGCGCAACGTCTGGCCGTACGCAAAGGTGACCCGGGCCCGGTCGTAGGGCAGCGGCAGAATCGAAAGCTGTTGCAGCGCTGTCTCGAACACCTCTCGCGCGGCATCGATGTTGCCGCGCGCACCCTCGATCCGGCCGCGCGCGTACCCGAGCCTCGCCGACGCCGAGCGGTGGCCGCGGCGTGCGGCGAGCCGTTCGTGGGGCCGGAGGAATTCATCGGCCTCGTCCACCCGCCCGGTCATCACCAGCGCATTGGCGTACAGATCGGGCCAAGGCCAGGTGCCGGGTTCGTCCAGTCCGCCCCGCGATTGCAGCGCGGTGAGCGGTCCGAGGAAGCGGATCACGCTCTCGTAGTCGGCGACCACCTCCGCGCACTGCGCTCGCGCCAGGCAGGCGGGCACGAGCATGATCTCGTAGTTGTTCGTCGCCGCGTCCGCGCGGTTCAGGTGATCGCGGGACTCGGACCAGTTGCCACGCAGCGCATGGGTGACCGCCCCCGTCCAGTGCACCAGCGGCCGAACCAGTTCCAGCCCGAGGTCATCGATCTGGGCGGCGGCGCGGTTCACGGTGGCGATGGCCTCGTCCCAGGAGCCGAGGACGAAATGGGCTCGCGCCAACCACGCCTGGGCCCAGAGGGAGATGCGCACCGAGCCGCTCCGGTAGACCGTCGGCACGGCGCTCTCCAGTTCGCGGCGCGCCGTCTCCGGGTCGTCCAGGGACAGGTCGAGCCAGCCCTTGCCCATCCGGAACCGCTGGGCCTGTGCGCCGAGTCGGGCGCGGGTCTCCAACTCGGCGTAGGCGGCCCTCGCGTCGTCGACCCGGCCCATGGCCGCCAGCCCGAGACCCTTGATCGCCTCCGACTCGACCGCCGCGGGATCGTCGATGTCCACCAGCGCCACGGCGCGATCGACCCACTCCACCAGCTCGGCACCGCGGAGCCTGCCCAGCGAATGCAGCACCATGCGCTGCGCGATGAGCGCCGCGGTGTCCGGGTCGCGGACGGGGTCGCACTGCTCCCACGCCTTGCCCAGCAGTCGCTCGGCCTCCGCGGGCCTGCCCCGGAGAATCGCGAGGTAGCCCAGGACGGCGTCCCGCCTGGCCCCGCCCCGCCCGCTCCCGATCTCGGGCTCGAAGGCGAGGGCCTGCGGCAGGTCACCCGCGCCGACCAGGGCGTCGACCCCTCGCACCAGCCGGTCCTCGCGGTCGGAGGTGTCCGGGCTGAGCCGGCTGGCGGTGATCAGCGCGTCCGCGACCTCGGACCACGCACCGACCGAGGCCTGACGCCGGGCATAGTCCACCAACCGATCCGCGAGGTCGGCGTCGGTGACCGTGGTCGCGGACACGAGGTGATGGAGCCGCCCGCCCTCCGTCTCCACGAGATCGGCGGCCCTGATGTGCAGGTCCTGTCGCCTCGCGGGCAGGACCTGCGCCTCGACCGCCGCCTTGACGATGGGATCGGGGAACCGGACGGTGGTCTCGCCGCGGCGGTTACGCACGACCAGGACCCCGGCCGCGCTCGCCTCGTCGAGGGCCGTCATCGGTTGGTCGACCACGGACAACCGTGCGACCTCGGAGAACGTGCAGTCCTGACCCAGGACGGCGGCCGACTCGATCACGGATCTGGTTGCGGGAGAGAGTGAATGGAGAGTCCTGCGCACACTCGCCGCGATCGCACGCGGGACCGGAAGGGAGGCATGCCATTCCAGCCATCGCTTGTGCGGGACCTCGTCCAGCAGTTGTCGCAGCAGCCGCGGATTGCCCTGGGTGTGCTCGCAGAGCTGCCGAGCGGTCCGGCCGGACAGATCGACCCCGATCAGCCTGCGCGCGAGAGCGGCGACGTCGGCTGCGGTGAGTGCGCCCACGTGCACGCGGTGCGCGTGATGCTCGGCCAGGAATTGCGCGACGCCGTCGGTGACCGCCTCGGGTGGTTCGTCGGGAACGATCAGGATCACCAGGAGCCGATGCGAGTGGGCGCGACGGACCGCCGACGAGAGCGCCTGCAGCGATTCGAGGTCCGCCCAGTGCGCATCGTCGACTGCCAGGATCGTGGTCCCCTCGCACAGTTGCAGGAGATCCGGTGCCACCTCGAACGGGTCCACCCGTTGCACGGGCCCGCGCAGCAGCTGCTCGGCCACCGCGTACGGATGGTGGGCCTCCCACCGGGCGCCGCCCGCCGACGCGACGGTCAGGTCGGCGTGCCGGTCCAGAAAGTGGTGCACCAGTGTGGATTTTCCTGTCCCCGAGGAACCCTCGACGATCGCGAGCAGCGAGCCCGTGCGGGTCTCGTCCAGCAGCTGCTCGAGCTCGTCCAGTTCCTTCCGGCGACCGACCAGGAGTCCACTACCGGTCATCCGTCCACCGTAACCCCGGCCACCTCGTCGGTGCGGCGTTCGGCGGACCCCGGTTCGTCCGTGGGGACGTCGAACGATGCGGCACGATTCCTGGGCACCAGGAAGGTGACCACCATCCCGGCGACCGCGACCCCCGCGAAGATGTAGAAGGCGATCCGGTTGCTCAGGCCGGCCCCGATCAGCACGCCACCGATGATCGGTCCGAGGATTCCGCCGAGGCGGCCGAATCCCGCACACCAGGCGACCCCCGCGGCCCGCGCCTGCGTCGAGTAGTAGTTGGCGACGAATCCGTAGACGAGCACCTGGGTGCCGATCGTGCCGACGCCCGCGACGGCGACACTCAGGAGCAGCACCGGCAACGGGAATCCGAAGGTGAGCAGGACCAGGGCGAGCGCGGCCAGGCCGAACGTGGTCGCCACCACCCGCTGCGGGCCGGTGGTGTCGGCGATCCTCGAGGCGAGCAGTCCGCCGAGGATGGCGCCGCCGTTGAGCACCAGCAGGAACCAGAGCGAGCCCTTGGCGTTGTAGCCGGCGTTCTCCATGATCTTGGGCAGCCAGGTGTTGAGCCCGTAGGTGAGCAGGAGCCCGGCGAAACTCATCAGCCCGAGCAGGGCGGTCGCCGGGGCGTAGCGGCGGGTGGCCAGCGCGGCGTATCCGACCTTGCGATCGGTGGGGTCGGCGGCGGGCGCCACCGGGAGCAGCGGGATACCGAACCGATCCGAGACCTCCGTGGCCCGATCGGTCCTGCCGCGGGCGAGGTACCACTGCGGCGATTCGGGCAGCTTGACCAGTGCGATCGGGAGCAGCACGACGATCGGCAGGGCGCCGATCCAGAACAGGCCGCGCCACCCGATGGCGTCGCGCAGGACGATCGCGAGCAGGGAGGCGAGCACGCCGCCTGCGGGGACGCCGCTGTAGACGATGGCGTTGTAGAGGTTGCGCTTGCCCGCGGGCGCGAACTCGGCGACCACGGCGCCCGCCGTGGCGACCAGGCCGCCCACCCCGATGCCGGTGAGGAAGCGCCAGAGACCGAAGGTGGCGATGCTCGAGGTGGTCGCGGCGGCTCCCATCCCGATCGAGAACCACGCGATGTTGACGAGCATCATCTTGCGGCGTCCGACGTGGTCGCCGATGGCGCCGGTGGCCAGGGCCCCGACCATGACGCCGATCAGGGCGTAGGAGCCCAGCGCTCCCGCCTGCTGCGCGCTGATCGCCCCGATCTGAGAGGGATCGGCCATGAGGGTGGGCAGGATGGTGCCGTAGACGACGAGGTCGTAGCCGTCGAAGACGATGGCGGCGGTGGCGATCGCCACCACCCAGTTGACCGTGCTGCGATGCCGCGGGCTGGCCCACGTCGTGTTCTTCGTGTCGGACATGTCAGGCTCCGGTGAGTGTGAGGTGTGCGCGGATGTCACGGCGAAGTGCGTTGGATCACAATTGAATTCGGATAGAAGAGGGGCCTCGCCGGTGAGCCGAGGGAGCCCACCGGCGAGGCCGGATCGGGTCGGTGACCGTCAGCCGAGGTCGCCGCCGGCGGCTGTCAGCCCTGGTCGCCGCCGGCGACGGGGAGCACCGATCCCGTGATGTAGCCGGCCTCGTCGGAGGCCAGGAAGGTGATCGCCGCGGCCTGTTCGTCGAGCGTTCCGTAGCGCTTGAGCAGGGAGGAGCCGACGGTCTGGTCCACGATCTGCTGGTACCAGCGCTTGTCCTGCTCGGTCTGCGCCGCGGGACCGCGCGCGACCCGCCGGGCCGGGGCCTCGGTCCCGCCGGGCGCGGTGGCCACCACCCGGATGCCGTACTGCGCGACCTCGAGCGCCAGCGAGGCGGTGAGCGCGTTCACGCCGCCCTTCGCCGCGGCATAGGGCACCCGGTTGACCCCGCGGGTCGCCACCGACGACACGTTGACGATGGTGCCGGAGCGCTGCTCGATGAGGTACGGCAGCACCGCCCGGCAGGTCCACAGCGTCGGGAACAGCGAGCGCTGCACCTCGGCCCGGATCTGGTCGGGGGTGTAGTGCTCGTACGGCTTGGCCCAGATGGTGCCGCCGACATTGTTGACGAGTACGTCGATTCGCCCGTGCTGCTGCCGGGCCTCGTCGATCGCGGCCTGCGCGCCGTCGAACTCCTCGAGGTCGGCGGTCACCGAGTGCGCATGGGCGCCGCCCTCGCGCAGTTCCTTCGCGACGTCGTGGACGAGCTCGGCGCGGTCGACCAGCACCACCGCGCCGCCCTCGGCCGCGATGCGGGCCGCGACCGTGAGGCCGATGCCCTGCGCCGCGCCGGTCACGGTCACGGCCTTGCCGGTGAATCGGCCGGCATGCACCGCCGCGCTCATGCGACACCGGCCGGGGTCGGCGAGTCCGCGATCGCGCGGCGCATGGTCGCCTTGGCGTGCTCGGCGTGCGAGACGATCAGGTCGCGGGCCGCCGCCCGGTCCCCGCGCTCGAACGCCCGCACGATCTGCAAGTGGTCGTCGGGCACGAGCTCGTCCACCCACTGGGCGGTGCGCAGGACCCGGCGCATCAGCTGGGTGACCTCCAGCCGGGTGTACGCCTCGAGCAGCACCGGGTTTCCGCAGCAGCGGAACAGGAACTCGTGGAAGGCGGCGTTGGTGTCCGTGAACGCGGCGGCGTCGGTGAAGTGGTCACGCTCGATCGACGCGGTGGACGCCTCCGCGAGGATTCGGTACTCGACGAGCTGTTGTTCGGTGAGCCGCCCGATGGTCAGTTCCAGTGCGCCGAGTTCGAGCGCCATCCGCGCGTCGAACTGGGCGTCGGACTCGGCGACCGGGGCGTGCTCCTCCCCGATCTCGTAGCCGGCGATCGCAGGCTCGGTGACCGCGCCGCCCGGGCTTGCCGAGTTGTTGAACTTCTCGAAGTAGAAGTTGGCCGGGGCGATGCCCTCGCCATCGAGGTGTGCACGCACCGACTCGACCATCGGGGGCGGACCACACAGGTAGATGTCGACGTCGCCGTCGTTCAGGTGCGCCGGCTCGAACAGGCTCGTGACGTAGCCCCTGTTGAGCGCGACCGAATCCGGATCGGACACGCAATGGTCGAACGTGAAGTTCGGCAGTGCGGCCGCGTAGGCCTCGAGCGTGTCCAGTTCCACGAGGTCCTCGTCGCTGGACACCCCGTAGATCAGGTGCACCGGGAGCGCGTCGGAGGCCGCCTCGGCCTTGATCTTCGCGAGGATCGACAGCAACGGCGCCAGGCCGGTGCCGCCCGCCAGCAGCAACGCCGGCCGCCTGCGCTCGCGCAGGAAGAAGCTGCCCAGCGGGCCGGTGAAGGTCAGCTCGTCGCCGACCTGCGCGCGCTCGCTCAGGTAGTCGGACATCAGGCCGCCCGGCGTGATCTTCACCAGGAACGACAGCTCGGCATCGGTCGGCCCGGTGCTGAACGAGTACGACCGCGTCTGGTCGGTGCCGGGCACGGTGATGTTGACGTACTGGCCGGGCAGGAAGACCAACTCGTCGCGGTTCGGGATCGTGGCGGTGAAGCCGATCGTGCTGGCCGAGAAGCGCCGGATGCCGGTGACGGTCGCGGTGAAGGACGCGGCCGCGGTCTTCGCGACGTCCGACGAGGTCGGGATCTGCAGCACGAGGTCGCTCTGCGGCGTCATCTGACACGGCAGGCAGTACCCCCGCTCGGCCTCGTCGTCGGTGAGCGCCTCCTCGATGTAGTCGCCGCCGTCGTAGCGGCCGGACTCGCAGAGCGACTTGCAGGTGCCGCAGGCGCCGTCGCGGCAGTCCAGCGGGATGTTGATCCGGGCCTTGTACGACGCGTCGGCGACGGTCTCGTTCGGTCCGCACTTGATGAAGCGGGTGACCCCGTCCTCGAAGCTCAATGCCACCTGAAAGGTCATGGCACAGTTCTCCTTTCCTACTCGGGGTCGATCAGACGTGATAGATGTCGACGACGTGGTGGATGTAGTCGTTCTTGAGAACGATCTTCTTCCGGCGGATGACCGGGCTCGGTCCGCTCACGTCGAGCGTGATGAACGTGGTGCCGAAGTACGTGTCGGTGGTGTTGTAGCGGAAGTACAACGAGAACCAGTTGTGGCGCAGGTCGATCTCGTTTCCGCGACGCTCGATCACCTCCACGTTCGTGACGTTGTGACCGGTGCGCGGTTCGGGCAGCGAGGTGGCCGAGGAGCGGTCCGTGCGGATGCGGAACACCCGGTCCTCGAGCCCGCCCCGGTTGGGGTAGTAGACCAGCGAGATCTCCGACTGGGGGTCCTCGGTGATCTCGCCCGCGTCGTCCCATGCGGGCATCCAGTACTCGGCGTCCGGGTGGTAGCACTCGAGCCACTTCTCGAACTCGCGGTCGTCGAGCAGGCGCGCTTCCCGGTACAGGAACTGCTCGAGGTCGGTCTGGGTCAATTCGATTGCGGTGGTCATGATCTCGTCTCCTCAGCGCTCGTCGGCGGACTCGGCCGCGGCACCGTTTACGGCCGCGCGCATCGTCTCCAGCCAGTAGCCGTGCTGGATCGGGTACAACCCCTCGTCCTCGGTCTTCACGCCGCTCGACAGCACGCCGGTCATGCCGAGGTCGGTCGCGACCTGGTCCGGGCCGGTGAGCTGATGGGCGACGCCGCGACTCAGGTCGTTCCACGGTGCCGCGGTGGCCAGGTAGGTCTTCTGGCAGGAGCGGAACTCCTCCAGGTCGTCGGGCGTCGCCATCCCGGTCGCGTTGAAGAAGTCCTCGTACTGGCGGATCCGGTTCGCGCGGGCCGCCGCGCTCTCGCCCCTGGGGGCGATGCAGTAGATGGTCACCTCGGTCTTGTCCACCGAGATCGGCCGGAAATGCCGTATCTGGCTGGAGAACTGATCCATCAGGTACACGTTCGGGTAGAGGCACAGGTTGCGCGACGCGCCGACCATGAACTCGGCCTTCTTCTCGCCGAACTGGGCGGCCAGCTCGCCCTTCCTCTCGAAGAGCGGCCGGTCCTCCGGGTTGCCCCACCACATCCACAGCAGCAGGTGGCCGTTCTCGAACGAGTGGTACCCGCCGCCCTGCTTGCCCCAGGTGCCTGCGTCCATCGCCTTGGTCTCGTTGGCGGATTCGCCGGAGCTGCGCCGCGCGGTGGTCGCGGCGTAGTTCCAGTGCGTCGCGGACACGTGGTAGCCGTCGGCGCCGTTCTCCGCCTGCAGCTTCCAGTTGCCGTCGTAGGTGTAGGTCGACGAGCCCCGCAGCACCTCCAGGCCCTCCGGGGACTGGTCGACGATCATGTCGATGACCTTGGTCGCGTCGCCGAGGTGTTCCTCGAGCGGCGCGACGTCGGGATTGAGGCTGCCGAAGAGGAAGCCCCGGTAGCTCTCGAAGCGGGCGACGCGGGTGAGGTCGTGACTGCCGTCGGTGTTGAACTGTTCGGGGTACCCGGCCTCGCGCGGATCCTTGACCTTGAGCAGCTTGCCCTTGTTGTTGAACGTCCACCCGTGGAACGGACAGGTGAACGTGGTGCGGTTGTCGGTCTTGCGCCTGCACAGCATCGCCCCGCGGTGACTGCACGCGTTGATGAGGCAGTTCAGCCCGCCTTCCTTGTCGCGGCTGATCACGACCGGCTGGCGCCCGATGTGGGTGGTGAAGTAGTCCCCCACGTTCGGGATCTGACTCTCGTGCGCGAGGTAGATCCAGTTGCCCTCGAAGATGTGTGTCATCTCCAGGTCGAAGATCTCCTCGTCGGTGAAGATCGAGCGGCGCACCTGGTGGCGGCCGGTCTCGGCGTCTTCGACCAATGCGTCGGACAGTTTTGCGCACAGGTTGCCGCGCGTTTCGGTCATGGGGGTAACTCCACTTCTCGGGTGCTGGGCACCCGGCTTCGGACTTGGGCTGCGTCCGGTTCTGTGTTCAACGATCGCACCGTGTGTCCCCGGTCACACCGGGTAAATGCCTAGTCCCCACCAGGACGTGGGCTCGCGTCAGAAGGGGAAGGCCTGCGCGGTCGGGCGGCTGGTGCGCCACTGCCACTGGGTGAACTCGTCCCAGCTGGTCTGGGTGCCGAAACGGGCGTGGTTGCCGGAGGCGCCGACCCCGCCGAACGGCGCGTACGCGTCGTTGTTCAACGTCTGGTCGTTGATGTGGACCATGCCGGTCCGCAGCTGGTCGGCGACGCGGGTGCCCCGGTCGACGGACCCGGTCTGGATGGCGGCGACCAGGCCGTACTCGCTGTCGTTGGCCACCGCGATCGCCTCGGCCTCGTCCCTGACCACGGTGACCGGCGCGACGGGGCCGAAGATCTCCTCGCGGAACGCGGGCATCGCGGTGGTGACACCGGCGAGGACGGTGGGCCGATAGAACAGGCCCTGGTGGGTGCCGCCGGTGCGGATCTCGGCGCCCTCGGTCACGGTGCCCTGGACGATGCGGTCGACATGGGCCAGCTGCTGCGCGTTGATCAGGGGACCCAGCGCCACGTCGGCGGTGTTCGGGTCGCCGACGGGCAGCACGGCGGCCCGCCGGGTGAGGCGGTCCAGGTACTCGTCGGCGACGTTCTCGAGGACGATGTGGCGGCCGGCCGTCATACACACCTGCCCTTGATGCAGGAACGACCCCCACGCGCCCGCCGAGCTGGCGGCGTCGAGGTCCGCATCGTCGAGGACGATGAGGGCGTTGTTGCCGCCGAGCTCGAGCGAGACCCGCTTGAGGGTACGGCCGGCGGCGGCGCCGACGAGCCGGCCGACGGACGTCGACCCGGTGAACGAGATCATCGCGATGTCGGGGTTCTCGGTCAGCGCCTGCCCGGGCTCGGCTTCGCCTGCGAGCACGTGCAGGACACCCTCGGGCAGCCCCGCCTCGCGCAGCAGCTGCGCGATCACGACGCCACCGCTGATCGCGGTGTGGACGTCGGGCTTGAGCACAACGGAGTTGCCGAGCGCGAGAGCCGGTGCGACCGCGCGCATGGCCAGCAGGAACGGGAAGTTCCACGGGCTGATGACGCCGACGACTCCCAGCGGAACGCGGCGCGCGATGCTGGTCCGTCCGTCCTGACTGGACGGCAACAGCAGTCCCGACGGCTGGGTCGGCAGCGCGGCCGCTTCCCACAGCTCGGACAGGACCAGCTGGACCTCGAAGGCCGCCTTCCCGGGGACGGACCCGCCCTCGCGGATGAGCCAGCGCTCCACCTCGGCGCGGTTGGCCTGGAGCGTGAGCGCGGCACGGCGCAGGACCTGGGCGCGCTCCTCGCCGGTGCGGGCCGCCCAGCCCGGCTGCGCGGCGGCGGCGATCCGGGCCGCGGCATCGACATCCGACGCCGAGGCGTTGCCGACCTCGCCGAGTACCGCGCCGGTGGCGGGCTCGGTCACCTTGATCGCCCCCGCGCCGGGGTCCTTCCACCGGCCGTCAAAGATCTTGCCGTGCCAGGATTCGCCTGCGAGTAGCTCGGCCATGGGATGCCTCATTTCATCGACGATGGTGTGGAGTCGCCCGATGTCGGTGTCATCACGTGGACCGAGGTCGAGCGGCGTGCAACACACTGTTGCTCAGTTCGTCGACGCCTCGTTGTCCGTGCGCGACAGGATGTTTGGCCTCAGGCGACAACCTGCGTGACGCCCGCCCTCGCCTGGGACGGCGAGACCCCGTACTCGCTGCGGAACGCGCGGGTGAACGCGGGCGCGTCCGTGAACCCCCACCGGGCCGCGACCGCCGCGATGGTCCGGTCGGCCAGCCGCGGATCGCCGAGGTCCCGGCGGGCTCCCCGCAGGCGCACTCCCCGGATGACCGCGCGCACCGTGTCGCCGGACTCCTCGAACTGGCGTTGCAGGGTGCGCGGCGACATGTGCAGCGCGGCCGCGATCGAGACGACGGAAAGATCGGGGTCGGCGATGTGCAGTCGAACGTGACGCAGCGCCCGCTCGCGAATCGTCGAGGAGGTGGTCCGTCCTCCTCGCGGTGTCAGCACCGCGCGCGCCAGATCCAGGCCGGCGTCGCCCAGGAGGGCGGTGGTCGAGTCCGCCAGCGCTGCGGCCTCGTCCACCGCGGACGAGACGAAGCCCCGCAGGAGCGCTCCCGGACCGGAGCGGACCTCGTACGGACGTTGCATCGTCCGCGTGACATCGTCGGGCGAGAGGCCGAGCGCGGCCCGCGGAAAGGTCATGACGGCACACGCCCACGGGCTGTCGAAGTGCAGTTCGTACGGTCGCTCCACGTCGTAGACGACCAACTGTCCCCGCTCGACGACGACGTCCCGCTCGCCTTGCACCAGCACTGCCCGCCCCCGCGTCATCATGCAGACCTTGAGGGCCTCTGCGGGTTGTCGCCTGGCGGCGCGGGACGTCCGGCGCATCGACTGCGGCGTTCCGGAGATGCTGAAGGCCTCGACCTCGCCGAGGCTGATCCCGCGGATCCGGCCGGTCAGGGCCTCGTCCGGCGCCGGGGCCGGGAGCAGCCCACCGAACTCGTCGGACAGGGTGACACGCCAGAGTTCGGCCGGGTCCTCGGCGCTCTCGATCCGGTCGGATACGACGGGCATCTCCACCACCTCGCCTCTCACTCGGGCACCGAGTCGACCATCGCACCCGGACGCCCGCGGCGCACCGGACGTTTGCCCGGTCCTGGCCAAGGGTCGCCGCTGCGCTACCGGAACGCCGGTTCCACGAACCGCTCGACGATCCGGCGTTCCACCGCCGGGTCGCCCGCGGGCGCGGTGAGCAATGAGATGACCACCCGCACAATCCATTGCGCGGCGTCCGCGTCGGGCGCGATGCCCGTCAACGCGGTGGCGACCCGGCCGAGCTCGGCAGACGACGCCAGGTAGTCGTCGCCCCGGCCGGGCCGTGAGTTCGTCAGCCACTGGGACAGCGCTGGGTCGGCGCGCACGGCCGCGACGGAGATCAGGATCGCCTCGACGATCCGGCGGGAGCCGCTCAGCGGCTCCACCGCGGCCGCGACCTGCTGGGCCACCGCCGCCGCCGCCGCGGACACGACGCCGCCGACCAGCGCGGACTTGCCCCCGACGTAGCGGTAGAGGGTGGCCCGTGAACACCCCGCCCTGGCCGCGACATCCTCGACGCTGACCTGGTCGAGTCCCCGCTCCAGAAACAGCTCCGCGGCGGCGGCGTGGATGCGCGCCACCGCGATCTCGCGCCGGTTACCGCCGGTCAGCCAGTCCGATCCCGCGCCCGAGTCACGCACGGAACACCTCCCGAGAGCTGTCTCGAATTCGTCTCAGACTGAGACAGATTTGCAGAAAGTCTACAACGAGAGCCGCGTGGCGGCGCCGTGAGCTGCGGCGGAGCGACACCGGATCGAGGGCGTGAGATTTCCCGTTCGGGCAGGTCACACGGCCAGATCTCATCTTCTCCAACACCCTTGACAGGCCATCGCACCGGGTGGACGGTGGTGTCGCTGAAACAGGTTCTACTACCGGTGGGAGATTCGATGACCGCGTTGCCGCTCGAGGGGATCGACATCTTCGATCCGGAGAATCTCGACGACCCGAACCGCCTGTACCGGGCGCTGCGGGAGAACTCGCCCGTCCATCGGGTCCCGGGAACCGACTTCTTTCTCGTGTCCACATGGGACCTCGTCACCGAGGCGGCGGCCCGCGTCGACGACTTCTCCTCCAACCTGACCGGTATCCTCGTCCAGCAGCCCGACGGGCCGCCGCTGACCTTCGACATGGATGGGGGCGGTCAGGCGATCCACGTCCTCGCGACGGCCGACGATCCGACCCACGCCCACCACCGCAAGCTGGTGCTGCAGACACTCGGCAAGAGAATCCGGGCGCTGGGCCCGACCGTCGACCTGCTGGCCGATCGGCTGTGGGACGAGGGCCTGCGGGACGGCCGGATCGACTATGCGGCCGATATGGCGGACAAGCTGCCCCTCGCGCTGATCGCCAACCTCGTCGGACTGCCCGATAGCGACGTCCCGCAGCTGCTGACCTGGGCGTACGACAGCACCGAGCTGCTCGGCGGAGTGGTCACCGCGGATCGGCTCGGCCAGCTCGTGACCTCGTCCGTCGAGCTCGCCGGATACCTGCACACCCAGTTCGTCCGGGCGAAGAAGGACCCGCAGGACGACTTCATGGGCGTCCTCGCCGGCGCCTGCGCTGCCGGTGACCTCACCGACGACGTGGCGGTCCTGATCCTCGTGCAGCTGGTCGGTGCGGGCGGTGAGTCCACGGCCGGGCTGATTGCCAACTCGGCGCGCCTGCTCGCCACCCACCCGGAGATCCAGAGCCGGCTCCGCGACAACCCCGCCCTCATCGACCATTTCCTGGACGAGGCGCTCCGGCTGGAATCCCCGTTCCGGGCGCATCACCGGCACGTCGTCGCGGACACCACGCTGGGCGGGGTCACGCTGCCGGCGGGCAGTCACGCGCTCCTGCTGTGGGGTGCGGCCAACCGCGACCCGGCACGATTCGATCGTCCCGACGAGGTCGTCCTCGACCGCCCGAGCATCCGCTCCCACCTCGCCTTCGGCAAGGGCACCCACTTCTGCGTCGGCTCGGCGCTCGCGCGGATGGAGGCGCTCGCCGCCGTCACCCTGCTCATCAAACGCAGTTCCGACATCACCCTCGCCGACGACGCGGCCTGGGTTCCGAGCATCTTCGTGCGGCGACACCTCAGTCTGCCGCTCCAGATCAACTGACCCACAACTCGATCCGGCCACAAGGACAGGACCACGAATGACCTCCACCCAGGACGCGAGCACCCCGGTGCACCCCCACACCGACCCGAGCGAGCTCGTCACCGCATTCTGCGCCGAGTGGAAGGCGGGCGACGCGGCGACCATCGCCGGCTACTTCAGCGAAGACGCTGTATACCACAACATTCCGATGGAGCCACTGTACGGACGTGCGGCCATCGCGGACTTCCTGCACGGCTTCATCTCGGCGTTCGGCGGAATCGAGTTCACCATCCACCACCAGGCGGCGAACGGAACCGTCGTCCTCAACGAACGCACCGACCGGTTCGATCTCGGGGACAAGCACGTGGAGTTGCCCGTGATGGGTGTCTTCGAGATCGAGGCAGGCGAGATCACCTCCTGGCGAGACTATTTCGACATGGCGCCGATCACGAAGCTGCTTTCCGGGGAGGCGAGCTGACGCAGCCCAGGATCACCCGATGGCGCTCCCGTGCTTGGTCAGCGGCATGATCTCGATCGTCATGTAGGGGAACAGAGGCAGGTTCCACAGGATCTCGTGCAGCTCGTCCGCCGACTCGACGTCGAAGATGCTGATGTTGCTGTACTGGCCGACAATCCGCCACAGGTGCGCCCATGTGCCCTGCCGTTGCAGGTCTTGTGAGTACGCCTTCTCGCGGGCGATCGTCTCGTCCCGGAGGTCCGGGGCCAGGTCGCGAGGGATGTCGACGTCCATTCGGACGTGAAAGAGTGCCATGTCGGGTGTGTTCTCCTGTCAGTTCCTGGTCCAGGTCTTGACCGCGTCCATGTTCAGCTCGACGCCGAGGCCCGGCCCGTCGGGCAGGTGCAGTTGACCCTCGGAGTACCTGAGCGGCTCCTGGAGGAGTTCCTCGCTGAACAGCAGCGGACCGAAGAGCTCCGAGCCGTAGTTGATTCCCGGTTCCGCGCACGCGAAGTGCAGCGACGCCGCGGTGCCGATCGGGCCCTCGATGGAGGTGGCCCCGTGACAGGCGACCCCGGCCGCCTTCGCGATCGCGACGACCTCCCGGCTTCGTTGCAGGCCACCGCATTTGGTGGTCTTGAGCGCGATCACGTCCGCCGCGCCCCTGCGGACCACCTCGAGCGCGTCGTGCGGGGTCTGCACGCTCTCGTCGGCCATCACCGGGACCGGAAGCAGGTGGTTCAGCTCGGCCAGGACCTCGATCTGCTCCCCCGGCGTCGGCTGCTCGATCAGCTCGACGCCGCCGTCGGCGAGCCGCGGCAGGTACCGCAGCGCGGTGAACCGGTCCCAGCGCGCGTTGATGTCGACCCGCACTCCCGCCTTGCCGCGCAGCGCCTCGGCGATCTGCACGATCCGGCGGGTGTCGGACTCCGGATCCAGGGCGCCCATCTTCAGCTTGAAACTGAAGTTCATCCGTGCGTCCAGCTTGGCCTGCGCCTCCTCGACGATCTCGGCGGCGGGGGCCGCACCGAGCGCCCAGGTGACGTCGATGCTCCGGCGGAAGGCGCCGCCGAGCAGCGTGTGCACCGGCACGCCCAGGCTGCGGGCCCAGGCGTCGTGCAGCGCCACATCGACCGCGGCCTTCGCGAACCGCGCGTTCGCGACGACGCGCTCGAGGTCGAGCATGATGCCGGTGACGTCGTCGACGTTGCGCCCCAACAACACCGGCGCGAGATAGCGCTCGACGATGGCCTGCATGGTCTCCACCGACTCGCCGCCCCACCACGGCCCCCCCGGCACCACGCCCTCGCCGTGGCCGATCACTCCCGCCTCGGTGCGGATGGCCACCAGCAGCAGCGGCTGGGCGTCCATGGAGGTGGTGGCGAACTTGTGCGGACGGACGAGGGGTACGTCGAGGATCGTCGTCTCGACGGAGACGATCGTCAGGTCGGTCATCGAATCGCTTTCTCGGGTGGCAGTTTTACTGCGCGGCCGGGTCGAGGACGAAGTCGTAGGTGACCCGGTCGACCCCGTCGGCGCCCGGCTTCGGGTCGAGGATGAGCTCCGGCTTGGTGGCGGTCGCGACGTCGTTCTCGAGCCAGTCACCGCCGGCGAAGTACAGCTGGGTGGTGATCGTGCGCTTGCCGGGCGCCTTGACCATCAGGTGCAGGTGCGCGGGCCGCCAGGGGTGCCAGCCCGCCTTCTCGATGAACCATCCGGTGGGGCCGTCGGTCGGGATCTGGTACGGCGCCGGCTGGACGGTGGTGATCTCGAAGCGGCCGTCCTCGTCGACCTCGATCGTCCCGCGGAGGTTGCCGTCCGGGATGTGCGGCGCGAAGTGCGAGTAGTAGCCCTGGTCGTCGGCATGCCACAGTTCCACGGTCGCGCCGCTCAGTCCGTTGCCGTCGAGGTCCCGGACCTGGCCTTCGAACACCAGCCTGGTGCCGGCCTCGTCCTCGCGCATCGGCAGCGTGCACCGGGCGGGGAGGGACGTGGTGCCCGCGACGTAGTACGGGCCCTCGATGCTGCCCTTGGTGCCGCTCTGGCCGCGGTACGCGACCTCCTCGATGTTGTGCTCGACGAAAACGTCCAGCCACAACGGCCATTCGCCGTACTGACCGACGTCGATGAGCCACTGCTTGAGCACGCGGTACTCGGGATAGGTGATGCCGTGCTTGTCGACGATCTGGGCGAGGGCGTCGAGCACGTCCGTCGCGATGGCCGAGAGCCGCTCCGGCGGAGTGTCTGCGCTGACCCGCTCCTGGCTGAACTTCTCGGTGGCGGCGGTACCCGATCCGGCTGCGGTGGGGCTCTCGGTCGTGGTCATCGGTGTCCTCCTCGGGACCGTGTGGGAATTCCGGCGTGCCGCGTCGCGCGGGCTGTGCGCGGTGGGCACCGGATCGATCGATGGCGTACGCTATGCGTACGTCCTTCACGCTGTGCGTACGCTGATACTGTGCGCCCAGTCACAAGGTTTGTCAACCACTGCGTGACGCAGCATCGAGATCCACCGGCGGAGGACCTGTGACGGAGAACGACCGCGACTACATCCAGAGCATCGAGCGGGGCTTCGCGGTGCTCCTCGCCTTCGATGCGAGCCAGCCGAACCCGACCCTCGCGGAGTTGGCCACGGCGACCGACCTCTCCCGCCCCGCGGTGCGCCGGATCCTGCTCACCCTGCAGAAATTGGGCTACGTCGCCGGCCGCGACGGACGCTGGTCCCTGACCCCTCGCGTGCTCAGCATCGGCCAGCACTACTCGGCGTCGCACGCGTTGACCGACGCGGCACTGCCGGTGCTGGTGGAGATCTCCGAGGCCACCCGCGAGTCCGCATCGCTCGGGGTCCTCGACGGAACCGAGGTCGTCTACGCCGCGCGTGTGCCGGTGCGGCGGATCATGAGCATCAACGTCTCCGTCGGCACCCGTGTGCCCGCGTATGCCACGTCGATGGGACGGGCGCTGCTGGCGTGGGCGCCCGCCGAGGTCCTCGAGTGGGTCATCGAGAACACCGAGTTCGATCGGCTGACCCCCGACACCGTCTGCACCCCCGACGGGCTGCGCGCCGCCCTCGAGACCGTGCGTCGCGACGGATACGCGCTCACCTCCGAGGAGCTCGAGCAGGGCCTGATCTCGCTCGCCGCTCCGGTCCGCGACGCCACCGGGGCGGTCGTCGGCGTGACCGCCTGCTCCACCTCCGCGGGCAGGTCCACGCCCGAGCGATTCCGCGCCGAGGTGGCGCCCCTGCTGGTCGAGAAGACGAACGCGCTCAGCGCACAGCTCGGCTACCGCGGCCGCTGATCGGTATCCCGCCCTGGGGATTTCGGGTGGGGTTAACCCAGATCCCGGTGACCTAGCGGAGCCGTTCGAACACCGCCGCCAGACCCTGGCCGCCGCCGATGCACATGGTCTCGAGCCCGTACCGCGCCTCGCGCCGGTCCATCTCGCGCAGCAGGGTGGCCAGGATCCGGGCACCGGTGGCGCCGACCGGGTGGCCGAGCGAGATGCCGGAGCCGTTGGGGTTCAGCCGGGGGTCGGTGGGGTCGAGGTCCCAGGTGCGCAGCACGGCGAGCGCCTGCGCCGCGAACGCCTCGTTCAGCTCGATCACGTCCATGTCGGCCAGCGTCAACCCGGCCCGGGCGAGGGCCTTCTCGGTGGCCGGCACCGGGCCGATGCCCATGGTCCGCGGCGGCACCCCGGCGACCGCCCAGCCGGCGAGCCGGGCCATCGGCCGCAGCCCCAGCTCGCGGGCCTTCGCCTCGGTGGTGACGATGCAGACCGCGGCGCCGTCGTTCTGACCGCTCGCGTTGCCCGCGGTGACGGTGGCCTCTGGGTCGACCTTGCCGCGGATCGGGCGCAGCTTCGCCAGCGACTGGACGCTGGTGTCGGCGCGCGGGTGCTCGTCGGTGGTCACCACGATCGGGTCCGACTTACGCTGCGGGACACCGACTCCGACGATCTCCTCGGCGAACCGGCCCGCGGCCTGTGCCGCGACCGCGCGCTGGTGCGACGCGGCCGCGAGGGCGTCCTGGTCGGCTCGGCTGATCGAGAACTCGGCCCGCAGGTTCTCCGCGGTCTCGATCATGCCGCCGGGAACGGGAAAGTTCTTGCCACCGGCGGTGACCCGGGCGCGGGCGAGGCGGTCCATCAGGGCGACGCCCTCGCCCTTGACGCCCCAGCGCATCCCGGTCGCGTAGAACTCGGCTTGGCTCATCGATTCGACGCCGCCCGCCAGGATCAGGTCGCTGCCACCGGTGGCGACCTGCATGCAGGCCTGGATGACCGCCTGTAGCCCGGACCCGCAGCGACGGTCGACCTGCAGCCCGGGGACGTCGATACCGAGCCCGGCGTCGAGGGCCGCGATGCGCCCGATCGCGGGGGCGTCACCGCCCGGGGATGCCTGACCGAGGATCACGTCGTCGACCTGGGACCCGGTGATTCCGGTGCGTGCGAGCAGTTCCGCGATCACGGTCGCGGCGAGCGTCTCGGGCGCGATGTCTCTGAACACTCCGCCGAATCGGCCGACCGGAGTGCGGAGCGGTTCACAGATGACGGCCTCGGGCATGCGGGTCTACCTCTGATTCCTATGGATGTGATTGTGTGCGTGTGAGATCCAGGCCGATTGCCGCGACGGTGTCGAGCAGCGCCGGGAGCAGTTCCTTGCGGACCGCCGTCGCGGTGTAGCGGGCGGCCTGGGTGGAGATGTTGGCGGCGGCGATCACCGCGCCCGTGCGGTCCTTGATGGGCGCCGCGAGCGAACGCAGCCCCTCCTCGAGCTCCTGGTCGACGATGCAGTACCCGTCCGCGCGCACCCGTGCGATCTCTTCGCGCAACGCATCCCGGGTCGCGATCGTGCGCCCGGTCAGCGGGGTGAGGCTGACCCTGGACAGGTACTCCTCGAACTCGGACTCGGGCAGACCCGCCAGCAGGACCCGGCCCATCGAGGTCACGAACGCGGGGAACCGGGTGCCGATGGTGATGGCCACGGTCATGATCCGGCTGACCGGCACACGCGCCACGTACACCACGTCGTCGCCGTCGAGGATCGACACCGAGGCCGATTCGCGGACCCGCTTGGCGAGTGATTCCAGGTGCGGGCCCGCCACTTCGGGCAGCGTGAGGCTCGACAGGTAGCTGTACCCCAGCTCCAGCACCCGCGGGGTCAGCGCGAAGACCGAGCCGTCGGTCCGCACGTAGCCGAGCTCGACGAGCGTCAGCAGGAACCGTCGCGCCGTCGCCCTGGTCAGGTCCGTGGACTTCGCCACCTCACTGAGGGTCTGACGCGGGCGCTCGGCGTCGAAGGCGCGGATGACGGACAGCCCCCTGGCCAGTGACTGCACATAGTCGGGCGATGGTTCGCTCATGGTCCGTCCTGCTCCCTATCACCGTCGGTGCCGGCCGATCCGGCACCACCCGTGCCAGCATTCTCACCGAAACCCGACCCGCCCCCGACCCCGCCCGCCCCCGCGACGTGCGCGGCGATCAGCCGGGTGACGCGGTCTGCCTGCTCGGTGCTCGCCAGGTGTGCGGCCGGATCCAGCACGTGCAGTACGGAATCGGTGATGCCGTCCGCGATGACCTGCAGGTCAGCCGGAGTGGTCGCCGGGTCCTGCGCGCCCGCGATCACCAGTGTCGGAGCCGCGATCCGCGCCAGGTCGGCCCGCCCGTCCCAGCCGGCCAGGGCCTCGCAGCAGCCGGCGTAGCCTTCGTCCGCGGTGGCCGCGACCATGGCCCGGGAGCGCGCGATCAGCTCCGGATCCCGCGCGGCCAGGCCCGCGGTGAACCAGCGACCGACCACGGCGTCGGCCAGCGAGCCGGTGCCGTCGGCCCGGACGGTGGCGGCGCGGTCGAGCCAGGGCTGGGGCTCCCCGAATCGGGCCGAGGTGCACAGCAGCGTCAGCGTGCGGACCCTGGTCGGGTTCCGGGCCGCTATCCACTGCGCCACCGCGCCGCCGAGCGAGAGGCCCACCAGGTGCACGGCCGCGAGATCCAGCCGGTCCAGCAGCGCCAGCACGTCACCCGCCAACTCCGCGATCGTGTACGGACCTGCGGGAGTGGGTGATTCACCGTGGCCACGGTGGTCGATGGCGAGCACGTTGAGGTCCGTCGACAGGCCACGGAGCTGCGGATCCCACATCGACCGGTCCGATCCGAGCGACCCGAGCAGCACGATCGTCGGCGCTCCCGGACCCGGTCCGGAGATCTGGTGGGCAAGGTCGACAGTCACGGCGCCTCCTCCTGTTCGGTGTTCGCTATTCGGATACATGTTCACAATACGCACATCCCGCGCTATGGTGGACCGCGTGATGGACAAAGTCATTCCCACGGCGTCCCTGGCGGTCGCCGACATCCCCGACGGCGCCTCCCTGGCGGTCGGCGGCTTCGGCCTGGTCGGCGTGCCCGAGGTGCTGATCAACGCGCTACTCGCACAGGGCGCCACCGACCTGGAGACGGTGAGCAACAACTGCGGCACCGCCGGCTTCGGCCTCGGGGTGCTGCTCGCCGAACACCGGATCCGGCGCACGATCGGTTCCTACGTCGGCGAGAACAAGGAGTTCGCGCGCCAGTATCTGGCCGGCGAGCTCGAGGTCGAGCTGACCCCGCAGGGCACGCTGGCGGAACGACTACGCGCGGGCGGGGCAGGCATTCCCGCCTTCTTCACCCCGGCGGGCGTGGGAACGCAGGTTGCCGAGGGCGGACTGCCGCTGCGCTACGACGGCGAGGGCGGCATCGCCCTGGCCAGTCCGCCGAAGGAGACCCGCGAGTTCGACGGCGTCACGTACGTGATGGAGCGCGGCATCGTCACCGACTACGCGCTCGTGCACGCGTGGAAGGGCGACCGCCACGGCAACCTCGTGTACCGGCGCAGCGCGCGCAACTTCAACCCGCCCGCCGCTGCCGCGGGCCGGATCACCATCGCCCAGGTCGAGCACCTGGTGGAGCCGGGCGAGATCGACCCGGACGAGGTGCACACCCCCGGCATCCACGTGCAGCGCGTGGTCCACGTCGGCAAGGTCGAGGTCGGAATCGAGAAGCGGACGGTGCGGGCATGAAACTGACACGCGACCAGATGGCGGCCCGGGTGGCCCGGGAACTCGAGGACGGGCAGTACGTCAACCTCGGCATCGGGATGCCGACGCTGGTCCCGAACCACGTCCCCGAGGGCATGACCGTGGTGCTGCACTCGGAGAACGGTGTGCTCGGGGTCGGGCCGTACCCGACCGAGGACGAGCTGGACCCGGAGCTGATCAATGCCGGCAAGGAGACCGTCACCGTGCTCCCCGGCGCGTCCTACTTCGACTCCTCGCAGTCCTTCGGGATGATCCGCGGCGGGCAGGTGGACGTCGCGGTGCTCGGCGCGATGCAGGTGAGCGCGCGCGGCGACCTGGCCAACTGGATGATCCCGGGTCACATGGTCAAGGGCATGGGCGGCGCCATGGATCTCGTGCACGGCGCCGGGCGGGTGATCGTGATGATGGAGCACGTCTCGAAGACGGGCGAGCCGAAGCTCCTCGAGGAGTGCACGCTGCCGCTGACGGGAATGCGCTGTGTGCAGCGGATCATCACCGACATGGCCGTGCTGGACGTGACCGAGGACGGCCTCCGGCTCATCGAGACCGCGCCCGGCATCACCGTCGAGGACGTGCTGGCGGCCACCGCGGCACGGGTGATCGTGGAGTCCGCGCTGGTCTAGGACCCACGGACGCGCTGGAGGCGCGCCGGCGTCCCTTCACCCTGGACGCCGCCAGGACTAAACTGCAAGGGCACTGAGTAGTTGACAAGCGTGTGCGCTGCGCGCTCAAGTTCGACCTTGCGAGGCCGCCGCTGCGCCCACCACCTAGGCCGGACACGGGTTCGACGCTGAACTTGCGGTTCCTGTGGGGAGAGGGGCTCGAGATGAGCCGTCGCCAGCCCAAGGGCTCCGCTCACGCCGCCAAAGCGGCCGAAAGCATGGACTCGCGGTACCACCTCGCGGCCGGCGTGCGCCGGCAGATCAACAAGGTCTTCCCGACCCATTGGTCCTTTCTGCTCGGTGAGATCGCGCTCTACAGCTTCATCGTCCTGCTCATCTCGGGCGTGTATCTGACGCTGTTCTTCGACCCGTCGATGGCGGAGGTCATCTACAACGGCGAGTACCAGCCACTGCGCGGCGTCGAGATGTCCCGGGCATACGAGACCGCGCTGAACATCTCGTTCGAGGTTCGCGGCGGTCTGTTCGTGCGACAGATCCACCACTGGGCCGCGCTGATGTTCGCCGCGGCCATCACCGTGCACCTGCTGCGCATTTTCTTCACCGGCGCGTTCCGGCGCCCGCGTGAGGCGAACTGGGTCATCGGCAGCCTGCTGCTGATCCTGGCGATTTTCGAGGGTTTCTTCGGCTACTCCCTCCCCGACGACCTGCTGTCCGGCACCGGCCTTCGCGCCGCACTGTCGGGCATCACGCTGAGCATCCCGGTGGTCGGTACCTGGATGCAGTGGTTGATCTTCGACGGCGACTTCCCCGGCCAGCTGATCATCCCGCGCCTGTACGTCGCGCACGTGCTGCTGCTGCCCGGCATCATCCTGGCCCTGATCGGCGCACACCTGGCGCTGGTCTGGTACCAGAAGCACACCCAGTTCCCCGGCCCCGGCCGCACGGAGCAGAACGTCGTCGGCGTCCGCATCCTGCCCGTCTTCGCGGTCAAATCCGGCGGGTTCTTCTCAGTGGTCTTCGGCGTGCTGGCCCTGATGGGTGGCCTGCTGCAGATCAACCCGATCTGGAACCTGGGCCCGTACAACGCCTCTCAGGTGTCCGCCGGCGTGCAGCCCGACATCTACCTGATGTGGACCGACGGCATGGCGCGCCTGTGGCCGGCGTGGGAGGTGTACCTGTGGAGCACATACACCATCCCCCCGGCGTTCGCGACCGCGATCATCATGGGCCTGGTGTTCACGGTGCTGATCGCCTACCCGTGGATCGAGAAGATATTCACCAAGGACGACGCTCACCACAACCTGCTGCAGCGTCCGCGCGACGTGCCGGTGCGCACCTCGCTCGGCGCGATGGCCATCGCGTTCTACACCGTGCAGACCCTGTCCGGCATGAACGACATCATCGCGTACAAACTCAACATCTCGCTGAACGCGACGACGTGGATCGGTCGCATCGGCCTGATCCTGCTGCCGCCGCTCGCCTACTTCGTCACCTACCGGTTCTGCCTGGGACTGCAGCGCAGCGACCGCCAGGTGCTCGAGCACGGCGTCGAGACCGGCGTGATCAAGCGTCTGCCGCACGGCGAGTACGTCGAGGCCCACCAGCCGCTCGGACCCGTGGACGACCACGGCCACCCGATCCCGCTGGAGTACCAGGGCGCCGCGATCCCGAAGAAGATGAACAAGCTCGGTCTGGCAGGCAAGCCCGGCTCCGGATCCCTGCTCATCGCCGACCCGGCCGACCAGTCCGATGCCCTCGCCGCGGCCGAGCACAAGAACGAGCACGACCAGCTGGCGATCCTCAAGGAAGTCCAGGACAAGGCCCACGGCCACGGCGCGTACGCCGACGGCGACGGGCGCGGACCGTCGGGCGACGGCAGCGAGCGCTGACCTGCAAGGACCGCCTAGTCCCCGGCCACCACGTGTGGTGGCCGGGGACCGACGGCGGAGTCAGGCGACGGCTGCGGCCGCCGTCAGGATCAGTTGGGTCACCTCGTGCGGGTGCGAGGCCAGCGAGGCGTGACCGGCATCGAGTTCCACGGTCTCGCGGGCGCCGATGCGCTCGGCCATCCACCGTTCGGTCTCCGGCGGGATCATCCGGTCCTGGCCGGAGACGAGGTACCAGCTCGGCTTCTGCTTCCAGGCCGGCGGGCCCGACGGGTCGGAGAAGCACTGACCCGAGATCGGCTTCTGCGTCAGCGCCATCACCAGGGCCTCGGTGTCGTCGAGATCCTGGCTGAAGCTCTCCTGGAACTTGTCCGGCGCGATCCACAGGAATCCCTGCGCGTCGGGGGCGATGGCGGCCGCCCCCGCCGGCTGGTCGGTGCGCGCGAAGATGCTGCCGAGGCTGTCGCCCTCATCCGGAGCGAAGGCCGAGATGTACACCAGTCCAACGACATTCGCGGCGTGTCCGGCACCGGTGATGACGGCGCCGCCATAGGAGTGACCGACGAGCAATGTCGGCCCGTCGAGCGACTCCGCCAGCTTTCGTGTGCGGTCCACGTCGTCGGCGAGCGAGGTCAACGGGTTCTGCACCGCGACGACCTTGTGCCCCGCGTTGTGCAGTGTCGGGATGATGTGACGCCAATGCGAGCCGTCCCCCCAAGCGCCGTGCACCAGAACGATGTTCACCTTGTCGGCCATGATGGGCCCACCTCTCGGGTCGATTGTTCGAACGGTGGTCACGGCCCGCCGTTCGAGTGGGGGCCGCCGCGCGGCTCGAATTCGTCCGTGGCCGCGCAAAATCCACGCTATTGCAGACTCTGAGGCAAAGACCATGACCAGATCGCCAAGGTTTTATGCGCAAACGCCGGAGACGGCCTGCGCGGCCCGACCGAGCCCGCGCCGGCCCGATGGTGGTTCAGTTGTGCGTGAGCGCGGACCCCAGCGCCCGGGCGACCTCGGCCTCCAGCGTGGCGACGAGCGCCTCCGGCGGACGCTGCCCGCACACCTCCAGCCAGTTCGCCAGCATCCGGTGCCCGCCCTGGGTGAGCACCGACTCCGGATGGAACTGGACACCATGGATCGGCAGCTCCCGGTGCCGCATTGCCATCACGATGCCGGTATCGGTGTGGGCGGTGGCGATCAGCTCGGCAGGCATCGTCTCCGGCAGCACCGTCAGCGAGTGGTAACGGGTGGCGGTGAACGGGTCGGGCAGACCGGCCAGCACCCCGGTGCCGTCATGGCTGACCTGGCTGGTCTTGCCGTGCAGCAGTTCCGGCGCCCGGTCGACGGTGGCCCCGAACGCGGCGCCGATGGACTGGTGACCGAGGCACACACCGAGCAGCGGCGTGCGCGCCGCGGCGCAGGCCGCGACCAGGTCCATGCTCGCCCCCGCTCGCTGCGGTGTGCCCGGTCCCGGGCTGAGCAGAACCCCGTCGAACCGGGCGGCGACGGCGTCGCGGTCGGCGAGCTGCGGGTCGTCGTTGCGCCAGACAGTGGCCTTGGTGCCGAGCTGGCCGAGGTACTGCACCAGGTTGAACACGAAGCTGTCGTAGTTGTCGACGACCAGGATGCGCATTCCAGCAGGATAGGCGGCTGCGCCGCTCGTGCGCGATCTGCACCCCCGGCGGGGGTACGGATCACGGACGGGCGGCGCAGCCGCTATCGCGCGAACTTGGTCCGCAGCTGACCGTCGTACGCGGGCACCGTCAGCGTGTCCGACGTCTCCTGCGTGTACCCCAGCCCGTACCGGACCGCGTACTGCTTGAAGGTCCGGACGCCGGGCTCGGCGGCGAGTGCCGCCTCGATCCGGGCCGGGTCGCCGATCGCCGTCATCTCGTATGGCGGGCTGTAGGTCCGCCCGTGCAGCAACAACGTGTTGCCGATACAGCGCGGGGCGGAGGTGTTGACCACACGCTGGTCCTGCATCCCCACCGCGGTGGCCCCGCCCGCCCAGAGCGCGTTCAGCACACTCTGCACGTCCTGCTGGTGCACGACGAGGTCGTCGGGTGAGGCGCCCGCGGGGAACTTGCCGTCGGAGTCGCGGGGCGCGTCGGTCAGCGTCACCCGCACGCCCGGTCCGGTGACGGCGCTCAGCCCGGCCGCGTCCTCCAGCGCGCGGCTCTGCTCCAGCGCGTCGGCGACGCCGGCGTCGGAACCGGCCGCGGTGTCCTGCATGGCAGCCAACTGTGCGGCCAGCCCGTCCCGCACGCCCGCCGCGTCGTCGACATCGGCCTGCGCGCTCCGCACCAGGTCGGAGAGCCTGGTGGTGTCGCCGCGCCGCAGCTCGTTGCCCTCCGAAACCGCTCGGGTGGTCGCCAACAGCAGCCCGGTCACCACGCACACCACGGGGACGCAGATCTTCCAGAAGAGCCGGGTGCGCCGAGGGGCCGCGTGCGCCGCGGCTCGGTCGGCCACCGTCGGATCGGGTTCGGTCGGGGCGGGTTCGGTCACAGCCACCGTCTCCTCCCCTGTCCGCGATCACCTGGTGCTCCCGGGGTCGACCCAGCAGACCCTGCCCGGGCACCTCGGCGCTCGGCTAGCGTGTACCACCACCGGTAATCTCGAATCTACCTGGTGGGCGTCGACGCCGACGCCCACGCAATCGCACGATCCGCACTGAACCAACGAGGACGTCATGCCCAAGTCGAAGGTCCGCAAGAAGACCGACTACACGATCAACCCCGCGAACCGCACGCCCGTGAAGGTCAAGGCCGGACCGTCCAGCACCCTCTACGTGTCGGTGATGCTGGGCTTCATGCTGCTCGGGCTGGCGTGGCTGATCGTCTACTACCTGGCCGCGGACCAGATCACCTGGATGAACGACCTGGGGGCCTACAACTTCCTGGTCGGCTTCGGGTTCATGGTCGTCGGCCTCATCATGACCATGAGATGGCGCTGACCTGGGGACAACCCCATCCTGACCGCGTCAATTACATCGTTGTCATTCATCCCCAATGTGGATAAACCCTGTGGATAGCTGTGGAGAGCCTGTGCACAACCCCGAAAACCCTGTGCACAACCCCGAGCTTTCCTGGTCCACACCCACCGGGGCGCTGATCGCGACCGGGGTCGGCGGGGTGGCCATGCTCGTCGCCGCCGCGGCGGTGCCGTCGGATCCGGCGGGACGGGTGCTGATCGGCCTCGGCGCCCTCGGGCTGCTGGTGATCACCGCGCTGGGGCTCCGCCAGCGGCCCCGGCTCGCCGTGCTGGAGGGCGCGACGGGCATCGTTGTGCAGCGACTGAGCGGACGGCGCGAGTACCCGGTGACGGAGATGAACCGGGTCCGGATCGTGCGGTATCCGCGGCTGGGCCGCCGGGTGCCGATGCTCGAGATCGACGTGCGCCCGCCGGGCGCCGACGACGACACGTTGCTGATCTTCGGGCGCTGGGACCTGGGCACCGATCCCACCGATGTCTACGAGGCGCTCGCCGACCGCGGGCTGGTGCCGCCGGAGCGGCCGCGCCCGTAGCCGGCGAGGCGCCTACATCCCGAGTTCGGCCCGCAGCTGCGCCATCCGCAGCGCGATGACGCCCACCGAGACGACGGTGACGGCGGCGAGGCCGCCCCAGCCGAGGGTGCGTGCCCTCTGCCGCTCCGCGGGGGTGCCGAGGCTGCCCGGGGCGAACATCAGCGCCGCGGTGGCGGCGGCGCCCGCGACGAGCCCGCCGAGGTGCCCCCACAGGGAGATCCCCGGGATCGTCACGCTGATGATCACGTTGAGGGCGATGATCGCGAGCACCGGGCCGGGGCTGCGCTTGAGCCGCAGCAGGATCACCGCCTGCGCGCCCATCAGCCCGAACACCGCGCCCGAGGCACCCGCGGTGACCGCGTTCATCTGGAAGGCCATCACGGCGGCCGACCCGCCGAGTATCGAGATGAGGTACACCGCGATGTAGCGCGCGCGCCCGAGCACGATCTCGGTGTCGCGACCGATCACCCACAGCGCGAACATGTTGACCAGCAGGTGGATCGGACCGAAGTGCAGGAAGCCGGCCCCGAGGACGCGGATCAGGTCGCCGTCGGCGACCGCGGGCGGCCACAGCGCCCACGCGTTGAACAGACCGGACCCGCGGTGATTGTTCGCCACATTGCCGGACTGGAGCACCGTGATCGCGTAGATCAGGACATTGATGCCGATCAGGGCGTACGTGACGATCGGGGTCGGGAGGCCGGCCCGGATCGGCGCGCCGGCGACGGTGCGGGCCGACGGGGTGGTCTTGGCGTCGGCGGCGATGCAGTCGACGCAGTGCTGGCCGACGGCGGCCGGTCGCAGGCACTCGACGCACGCGGGACGTCCGCAGCGGGTGCAGGAGAGCGCGGTGGGCCGGTCGAGGTGCCGGACGCACCGCGGTTGGGGCGGCGTGCCGTCACCGGACACGCCACCCCAACCGGGGTTGGTCATCTCGCAGTGCCGATCAGGAGATGGTGATGCTGTTGATCACGACCGGCTCCAGCGGACGGTCGGTGCGGTCCACCGAGGTCGCGGAGATCGCGTCGACGACCTTCTTCGACTCGTCGTCCACGACCTCACCGAAGATGGTGTGCTTGCGGTTGAGGTGCGGGGTCTTGCCGGTGGTGATGAAGAACTGCGAGCCGTTGGTGCCCGGCCCTGCGTTCGCCATGGCCAGCAGGTAGGGCTTGTCGAACTGCAGCTCCGGGTGGAATTCGTCGCCGAACTGGTAGCCCGGGCCGCCACGGCCGGTCCCGGTCGGGTCGCCGCCCTGGATCATGAAGCCGTCGATGACCCGGTGGAAGACGGCACCGTCGTAGAACGGGCCGGAGTTGCCCCCCGCGGCGTTCTGGGTGCTGTACGCCTTGGAGCCGTCGGCGAGCCCGACGAAGTTCTCCACGGTCTTCGGCGCGTGGTTGCCGAACAGGGCGATCTTGATGTCGCCGCGGTTGGTGTGCAGCGTTGCGGTTGCGGTCTGATTCGGTGAAGTCACACCCCCATCGTGCCATTCCGTCGCAAGGAACATGTGCGACAGTGGACAGATGACCCGTGCGACGAAGTCCACCCCGGTTTCTGTCCCCGCCCCGGCTGACCAGGCGCCCACCCTCGAGGTCGTGCCCCCCGCACCCGAATCCTCCACGGTCAGCAGCGCATTGAGGCTCGCGCAGCTCGCGGCGCTCGGGTTCGCCAAGGGCACGGGCGGAGTCGCGAAAGGCACTGGCGTGGTCGCCAAGAGCACCGGGGCGTTGAGCCTCTACCTCGGCCGCCAGGGCTACGCCCTGGCCAGGAAGGCACTGTCCTCCCGGCCCAAGGCCGTCCCCGCCCTCGCGCTGGTGGACGAGCAGGCGGTCGCGGCGGTGGCCGCCGAGCAGGTCAAGGGCCGCGGCCGCGGGCGCGGCAGGCGGGCGCTGCTGGTCATCGGCCTCGGTGCGGCGGCCGCGGCGGGCGCCGTGTACGTCAAGCAGCGTCGACGCGAGGTGCCGCCGGTCGCGCCGGCACCGCCGAGCCTGCGGGACGTCGAGAACTCCTGAACACCGCTGTCGCCGCGGCACAGCCCGCCGCGGCGACGGCCATCGACGACCACAGCAGGGGCTCACGGCCCCCGGCGTCGCCGAACACCAGCAGGCCGAGGTTGACGGCCGCGTGGAACCCCGTGGCGATCAACAGGCTGCCCTTGCGTCCGTTGTCGAGGAGCACCGCCAGCAGAACGGACATCGCGATCGTCGCCGACAGGAAGGCAGTCGCGTACGCGGCGCCCGCCGTGAACACCTGGACGTGCCACGCCCCCCACACGGTTCCGACGAGCACGCCGGTGACCAGCACGGAATACCTCGTGCGCAGGTAGGGCTGCAGGAACCCCCGCCAGCCGAGTTCCTCCCCACATGCCCCGACGCACTGAGCGAGGACCAGCAGGCCCAGCTGCGCCCCGCCGGCCCGGACGGCCGAGAAGTCGGGGTCTGCGCCGAGGGACACGAGCACTGCCGCCGGCAGCGCCAGAATGACCAGAACCGAGCCGAGCGCGGCCACGAGGGCGGCCGGGTCGGGCCGCCACATGCCCAGTGCCAGCGGCGGACGCCATCTGCCCCGCCAGACCGCCAGGACCGCCGCCACCGCGATGGCCGGTGCAAACTGCACCAGTTCGAGCAGGTCCGCGTCGGGACCGGTCACCGTCTGGAGCGCCACGAGGACGCCGCCCGCGAGAAACACCACCAGCACGTAGATCGTCGTCGGCGCCCACCAGCGGGGCGGGGCTGCATCGGTCGTCATGCCTCGAGCATCGCGGCGCGCCGACGGCAGCACATCACCCCACGGTATCGGTGGCCCCTGCTACCGGAGGACCAGCAGGCGTCAGGACGAGCAGGTGCTCGGTGCCGGCCGATCGTGGAACCGGTCGACCATGTAGGTCAGCGCCTCGGGCAGCCCGAGGACGAGCGGCGCCCCGTGGTTGATCACGGAACCCGGCAGGACGCTCGGGATCGGGTTCTCGGTGAACTGCACCACCGCGCCGCGTCCGCACCACGCCCCCGCCAGCTCCCGCGCCTGGCCGAAGGGCACGACGTCGTCGTGGTTGCCGGACTGGATCAGGACCGGCCCCGACGGCGTCCGCTTTCCGATCCGCTGCCGCTCGAGCAGTTCCTTCGCCAGCGGAAGTCGGTCGAGCACCACGGACAGCGACTCGCCGCTGCGGGTGTAGCCGCTGGACTTCTGAAAGGCGAACCGGGCACCGGTCTCGACCACGCAGAGGTTCTGGGTCTCCGCCAGCATCGCCTTGCCCTTGTCGTTGAGCTCCGCGTCGATGAGGTCGCGGAACTCCGGGTACGCCTGCGCGAGCCCGTTGATCGCATAGCCGATGGCTCCGGTGAGGAAGGAGCCGTCGATCTGCGCGAGGGTCGCCGCGAGATCCGCGGGCGGGGCCCCGGCGTAGGTGCCCTTGACCTCGAGCTCCGGCGCATAGTCGGCGGCCAGTTCGGCCGCGGCGGCCGCGGCGCCACCTCCCTGCGAGTAGCCCCAGAACCCGACCGGGCCGTCCGCGGTGATCGAGGTGCCGGGCAGGTTCTTGGCCGCGCGGGCCGCGTCCAGCACCGCATGCGCCTCGGCCGCGCGGTTGACGTAGGTGTGCACGCCCGGCGTGCCGAGTCCGTCGTAGTCCGTGACCACGACGGCGATGCCCTGGAGCAGCAGGGCGTTGATCCCGAGCACCTCGTACTCGGTCATCAGCCCGATCGGCGCCTGATAGGCGATCACCTGGCCCAGCAGCTTCGACGGTGCACACTGGTCGCCCTGGCCGTGGGTTCCGATGGCCAGGCTGACCAGGGGCCTGGGTCCGGGACCGGCCCAGGGCTGCTGCGGGTCCAGGTAGGTACCGGTGACCGCGTTGGCGACACCGTTCGCGTCCGTGCTGCGGTACATGATGCGCCTGCCGTCGGCGGGGAACGCGCCGTCGGTGCCGGGCACCCGCAGCGCGAGTTCGGACGGTTCGCTGCGGATCACGTCGCCGGGAGCGTTCGCCGACAGCTCTGACGGCGGTGTGTAGAAGTCCGCGGGTGCGGCGGTCGCGACAGGCGCCGCGACAGCGGTGACGATCACCGACAGGGCGGCCGCCGCGACGGCACCCCGTCGCCAGCTTCTGCGCACACTCTTGACCACAATCGACTCCGCCCCTGCTCATCGGCTCCGACCGCGAAGCCGCACGCACGGTAACACATACTTACCGAGCGGCCGCCCGCCCGATTCGGTGCGGGACACACCCGACCATGCGGTCTCGAAACCGATTGCTGCACAGGTTTGTTCACAATTGCACAGGGCCCCGGCAGCGCTACACAGACAGACAGCCCGCGATCGGAAGCCGATCGCGGGCTGCGTGTGTGACGCTGGGTGATGTGCGGGCGCGCGTCAGGGCGCCGCCGGTGCCGGCAGCCCCGGCAGGGTCGGCATCGGACCGACGAATTGGAAGAAGGCTGCTCGCAACGGTTCGCCGCCGACCATGTCCAACCCGATCACGCCACCGATGAGCGAGCCGATGATCGATCCCGGGAAGCATCCGGCGAGCACGCCCACCACACAGCCGACGAGCAGGCCGATGATGCCACCGACGGTCTGACCCACGATCCCGCCCATCTGGGCCTTCTGGATCTCCCCCAGCAGGCGCTGCTGGTCCGCCGGGTTGTCCCAGGCGACCGGCTGCGCGAACGACGGAATGGTGTTCGGGGTCAAGGTCAGGGCCCGGCCGCCGTCACCGATCACGGGCGCGATCGAGTGGGTCTCACCGTTCACGCGGTATGCGAGGGGAATCGTGCCGATGGACGTCCCGTCGTCGCGGAGCACACTCACCCCACCACCGTCGCCGGAAACCCGGAACACGCCCGCGTCCAGCAACGTGACCACTGAATTCCCGCCGGGCGCGAGCCCCGTACTGTAGCCGACGCCCTGGTCCCTGCCCTGCAGATGAGCGCCGACCAATGCGGCCGGGTCGGCGTGCGCGGTGACCGCGCCGACGCCCATCGTCGCCGTCACGAACAGTGCAGTGGCGACAATCTTCCTGAGTTTCATGTCGACTCCCGGGTTCGGTTGCGATTCCCCCAGGCGAACAGTATCCGAGAGCATGTGATATCGAGCACATTTCGGTGAACTTGTCCCCGGCGGCGATCCAGTCGTGACCTTCGGCGCCCGGGCCGACCGCACCCCGCCCTACTACCCCGACAGCAAAACACCTCCCACCGAAAGTGGGAGGTGTTGAGGTGACGCCGTTTTCGGTTGTGATTTCCGCTGTGGAGCCTAGGAGATTCGAACTCCTGACATCTGCCTTGCAAAGGCAGCGCTCTACCAACTGAGCTAAGGCCCCGTCCGCGCTAGCGGCTGGTGACCTCGTGCCATACATCCTCGCTGCGGTGCTGCGACCGCAGCTTCGTCAGTCCGAAGAGCACGGTCACGACGGCTGCCGCGAGTAGCAGAACCTTCATGCTCGAACCCTTCGTCGGCACGGGGAGTGGGCCTAGGAGGACTTGAACCTCCGACCTCTTCCTTATCAGGGAAGCGCTCTAACCGCCTGAGCTATAGGCCCTTAACCACGGTCCGGGTGACGGCTGAACTTGTCTCCCAGAACCGAGGCATGAGATTACCCCACCGACCGGCCGCGACCAAAACCGGCCCGGTGGGAAACCAAAACCCCAGGTCAGTCGCGATCCGCGAGGGTCACTTCGACCCCGCCGACCAGGTCCGTGCAGAGGTTGTAGATGAACGATCCGATGGTGGCGAGGGCCGTGAAGAGCACCACGTTGATGGCACCGATCAGCGCGGAGTAGCCGAACACCTGACCGGCGCTGACGAGGCCCTCGTCGCCCGTCTCCGACACGATGTCGGTGAAGGCGTTGTTCAGGCGATCCCAGACACCCATGCCGTCGAGGACGACGTACAGGAACCCGACGGCGAACATCCACACGAAGAACAGCGCCACCGAGATCACCAGGGACACCTTGAGAGTCGACCAGGGGTCGACCTTGCGTACCTGGATGGTCGCGCGCAGCGGTTCACCGGCGACCACGTCGGACGGCACCGCCACGATCGCGGGCTGAGCACCCGACTTGGGGCCCGAGCCGGCCGCCGCGGACACGTCGCCGGGCAGCGGGTGCTTGACCGCGGACAGGTCCGGGAGGTCCTTCGCGAGATCGGAGCGGTCGATGTGCCGGGTCGGGCCGTCGATCACCGCGGTCTTGGCCTTCGCGGCCTCCTTGCGGGCCGCCTTCGCCGCATGCTCGCCTGCGGGGGTTCCCGCCGCGGGCTTGCCCGCCGCCGGAGTCCCAGCCGCGGGCTTACCCGCCGCGGTCCCGGCCGGTCGGGTGCCGGGGCCACCCGACGCCGAGGCCGGTCGGGTTGCCGGCGCGCCTGCGGGGGCGCCCGGACGCGTTCCCGGACCACCCGCGGGGCCGCCCGGGCGGGTACCGGCACCGGCCGGCGACGCCGGACGCGCACCCGGACCACCCGTGGGAGCGCCTGGACGGTTTCCGTTTCCGGGACCGGTGGCCGGGCCACCGTTCTGCTGGGACCGCTGGCCGGGCGCCTGAGTGGGTCGACCACCCTGAGGGGAGGCCGGAGCCGCACCGCCCTGCGGCGCAGCGCCCGCGGGCCGCGCGCCCTGCGCCGGGGCCGCGGGTGTGGTGCCGGACTGCGGAGCCTGCGCAGGCCGGGACGGTCCGGTCGGCTGCTGTCCCTGCGGCGACTGCCCCTGCGGTCGGGCAGACTGGCCCGCCCCCTGCGCGGGCGGGACCGGGCGGTCCTGACCGGCGGAAGGTGCGGTCGCCTGCTTCGCGGGGGCGGAGGGCTGGCCCGGTGCGGGCTTGGCCGCCTCGGGAGCATCGGGCTTGGCCGCCGCCGGGGGCGACGCCTGCGCGGCGGCAGGCTGCGCCGGTGACGGGGTCCCTGCCGCCCCCTCCGGCGTGCCGCCCTGTGCCTTGGCAGGCGGTCCCGCAGGTGACCCCTGCTGATCGCTGCTGGGCTGGTTGGGAGTACTCACTACGACTCCTTCGATCCGTCGCTCGCGGCGGCGTCGGACTCGTCAGGTTCGTCGGCGTTGCGCGCGATCGCGAGCAGGGTGTCGCCGTCCCCGAGATTCATCAACCGCACGCCCTTGGTCTGTCGGCCGGCCTTCCGCACCTGCTTGGCCGCGGTGCGGATCACTCCCCCGCCGGAGGTGATGGCGTAGAGCTCGTCGTCGTCGTCGACGATGAGCGCTCCGACCAGGGTGCCACGCCGCCTGTCGTACTGAATCGTCAGCACGCCCTTGCCGCCGCGGCCCTGGACCGGGTAGTCCTCCATCGCGGTGCGCTTCGAGTACCCACCCGAGGTCGCGACCAGGAGATAGGTGCCTTCCCGCACGACGTTCAGCGAGAGCAGCTCGTCGTCGCCGTTGAAACGCATGCCCTGCACACCGGAGGTGGCGCGGCCCATCGGCCGCAGCGCCTCGTCGGTGGCGGAGAACCGGATCGACTGACCCTGCGCCGACACCAGCAACAGATCGTCCTCCGAGGAGGCGAGCACGGCACCGACCAGCTCGTCCTCTCCGCGCAGGTTCACCGCGACGATGCCGCCGCTGCGGTTGGAATCGAAATCGGTCAGCTTCGACTTCTTGACCAGTCCGTTGCGGGTGGCGAGCACCAGGTAGGGCGCGTCCTCGTAGGTCTTGATCTGGATGATCTGGGCGATCCGCTCGTCCGGCTGGAAGGCCAGCAGGTTCGCCACGTGCTGGCCGCGCGCGGTGCGGCTGGCCTCGGGCAGCTCGTAGGCCTTGGCCCGGTACACCCGGCCCTTCGTGGTGAAGAACAGGATCCAGTCGTGGGTCGAGCTGACGAAGAAGTGCTTGACAATGTCGTCCTGCTTGAGCCCGGCGCCCTGGACACCCTTGCCGCCGCGCTTCTGCGAGCGGTAGAGGTCGGTCTTGGTGCGCTTGGCGTATCCGGTCTCGGTGATGGTGACCACCACATCCTCGCGGGCGATCAGGTCCTCGTCCGCGACGTCGCCGTCGGCCGCGATGATGCGCGTGCGCCGGTCGTCGCCGTACTTGTCGACGATCTCCTTGAGCTCGTCGCGCACGATCGCGCGCTGACGCTCCGGCTTGGCCAGGATGTCCTGGTAATCCGCGATCTCGCGCTCGATCTCGGCGAGCTCGTCGATGATCTTCTGACGCTCGAGGGCAGCCAGGCGACGCAGCTGCATGGCGAGGATAGCGTCGGCCTGGATCTCGTCGACGGTGAGCAGCTCGATCAGGCCGGCCCTGGCGATGTCCACGGTCTGCGACGCCCGGATGAGCGCGATGACCTCGTCGAGCGCGTCGAGCGCCTTGACCAGCCCGCGCAGGATGTGGGCCCGCTCCTCGGCCTTGCGCAGCAGGTACTTGGTGCGCCGGACGATCACTTCGAGCTGGTGCGTGGTGTAGAGACGGATCATCTGATCCAGTCGCAGGGTGCGGGGCACCCCGTCGACGATGGAGAGCATGTTGCAGCCGAAGCTGGTCTGCAGCTGGGTGTGCTTGTAGAGGTTGTTGAGCACCACCTTCGCCACGGCGTCACGCTTGACGGTGACGACGATGCGCATGCCGACGCGGTCGGAGGACTCGTCGTGGATGTCGGAGATGCCGGCGATCTTCGCGTCCCGCACCTGCTCGGCGATCGAGGTGATCAGGTTGTCCGGGTTCACCTGGTAGGGAAGCTCGGTGATCACGATGGTGGTGCGCCCCTTGGCGTCCTCCTCGATCTCCACCACGCCGCGCATCCGGACCGACCCGCGGCCGGTGTGGTAGGCGTCGGTGATGCCCTGGCCGCCGACGATCAGGCCCGCGGTCGGGAAGTCCGGTCCCTTGATCCGCTCCGTCACCGCCGCCAGGGTGGCTTCCTCGTCGGCCTCGTGGTTCTCCAGCGCCCAGTAGATGGCCTCCGCGACCTCACCCAGGTTGTGCGGCGGGATGTTGGTCGCCATGCCGACGGCGATGCCGCCGGAGCCATTGATCAACAGGTTGGGGATACGGCTGGGGAGAACCGTCGGCTCTTGCGTCTTGCCGTCGTAGTTCGGCGCGAAATCGACCGTGTCGTGGTCGATCTCGCGGAGCATCTCCATCGCCAGCGGCGTGAGCCGGCACTCGGTGTAACGCATCGCGGCCGCGCCGTCGTTGCCGCGGGAGCCGAAGTTGCCCTGGCCGTCGACGAGCGGGTAACGCAGCGACCACGGCTGGGCCATGCGGACCAGGGTGTCGTAGATCGAGGTGTCGCCGTGGGGGTGGTAGTTACCCATCGTGTCGGCGACCGGTCGCGCGGATTTCACGTAGCCGCGATCCGGGCGGTAGCCGTTGTCGTACATCGCATAGAGCACGCGGCGGTGCACGGGCTTGAGGCCGTCGCGCACGTCCGGCAGGGCGCGGCCCACGATGACGCTCATCGCGTAATCGATGTAGCTGCTCTGCATCTCTTGCTGAATGTCGACGGGCTCGATGCGGTCGTGCCCCGTCCCCTCAGGCGGCAACGTGGTGTCGGTCATGAGCTCCTCTTCTACTCGGCTTCGCGTCTCCTCGCGGACTGGCCGCCTCGCAGGATGTCGCGCAACCACCCGAGTCTATAGGTGCAGGTCAGCTAGACCCGGCATCAACCGCGGATTGTCGGTGGATACGCCGGGCAACACGGCGCGCGGAGCCCCCATTCGCAGGTCGATCCGTCGATGGTGAGGTCACCCACGACCAGAACCGGCCCCCCGTCGTCAACGGGGGGCCGGGCCGGGTGCCGGCATCGTGGCACCACCGAGCGGGTGGGACGTCTTACGCGACCGGCTGACCCAGCCGGCGCAGGGCGTATTCCGTGACTGCGACCAGTCCACTCTTGGCCGACTCCCGATCGCGGGCGTCGATGGACATGATCGGCACATCGGGAGACACCGCCAGCGCCTGCCGGATGTCCTCGAGGTGGTACCGGGGCGCGTCGTCGAACTCGTTGATCGCCACCAGGAACGGCAGCTTGCGGGCCTCGAAGAAGTCGACGGCGGCGAAGCTCTCGTCGAGCCGGCGGGTGTCGATCAACACGATCGCGCCGATGGCGCCGCGGATCAGGTCGTCCCACATGAACCAGAAGCGGTGCTGTCCGGGCGTCCCGAACAGGTACAGGACCAGGTCGTCGGCCAGGCTGATCCGACCGAAGTCCATGGCGACGGTGGTGGTGGCCTTCTGCGGGATCCCGGCGAGATCGTCGACGCCGTCGGAGGCGTTGGTGACCAGTGCCTCGGTCCGGAGCGGCACGATCTCGGAGACGGCCCCGACCAGGGTTGTCTTGCCCACGCCGAATCCACCGGCGATCACGATCTTTGTCGAGGTCACCCGATTCTGCTGGGCACTAGATTTGGCGAAGTCCACCGAGGACCCTTTCGATGAGTTCCCGACGCTCGCTGTCGCTCGCGTCTGCTTGAAGAGTGGCGAGGATTCGCAGGTGGCCGGCTTCGACAAGGTCTGCCACCAGCACGCGCGCGACCCCGATGGGGACGCCGACCCGCGCGGCGATCTCCGCGAGCGAGGGTGACTGTGCGCACAGTGCGACGATGGTGGCCTCGATGTCGCCCAGGTCCCAGTTCCGGTTCTCCGGATCGGGAAGGACCTGGATCAGCGCCTCGAGCGCCAGCTCCACCGCTGGTTTCGTGCGCCCCGATGTGAGGGAGTACGGCCGGACCAGGCTGGGCCCGGTCTCCGTGTCTGCGTTGTGCTGCTCGTCCATGGCCACCTCGGAATCAGGTCCCGATCACGGCTCGCGGCGTCGCCTGCACAGAGGCGCCGACGCGGTCGACCAGGAGTGCCATCTCGTATCCGACCTGGCCGATGTCGCAACCCGACGAGGTGAGCGCGGCGAGATGGGAGCCGTCACCGACGCTCATCAACAGCAGGTACCCGTGCTGCATCTCGACGACGGACTGGAGAACACCGCCGCCCTCGAAGAGTCGGGAGACGCCGGCCGACAGGCTCGCCAGCCCGGAAGTGACCGCCGCCAGCTGCTCGGCGCGGTCCACCGGCAGGTGCGCACTTCCGGCCATGAGCAGGCCGTCCGCCGACACCAGCACGGCATGCGAGACGCCCGGAACCTCACGCGCGAAGTTCGAAACCAACCAGTCGAGCGAGTAGCCGCCCGCGGACCCCTGATCCATGTTGAGCGCGGATCCCTGATCCATGTTCATCTGTCTCCTTAGATGCTGTTGCGTTCGGCATGGCCGGCGGCGCGACCGTCTCGGATGCCCTTTTGGTGGCGGCTGAGCTTCTCGCGGATGGCCTCCGGGTCGCGCAGCTTGGCTGTGATCTTGTCAGCCCCGTCGACCCCGCCCGGAACCAACTGGTGTCCGGGCTGCCGCTGCGGGAGTCCGGACTCGGTGCGGACCTCCACCTGAGGGGCACTGGCGCGCTGCGCGGCGCTCCAGCCCTCGTCCGCGGCCGAGGTCCAGTTCTTGTTGCCCTCTTCCGGGTTCGGCGCCGTCAACCAATCCGAGACGATGCCGGTCGAGACCATGCCGCTGAAGATCGGCGTGGTCTCCTGCGGGTGCAGGATCGGGCGCAACGGCTCGACGTTCGCACGCGGCTGGAAGAACGACGCGGTCTTTTGCGAGTTGACGCGGTAGCGGTGCTGCGTGGTGCCTGCAGGCTCCGCGTTCTCCGCCCTCGCGGCCGGAGCAGCCGGTGCCGCCGGTGCCGCCGGTGCCGCCGGTGCCGATTCGACGGTCGGCACGGCGGGAGCCGGAGCAGAGGCCGGAGCGCTCGCCTCGGGATTGACCGGGGGCAGTCCGGTCGTCGCACCGGGGGTGCGCTGCGGCAGACCGCTGGCACCGGGGGTCCGCTGCGGGAGGCCGGCGGGCGGAGCCAGCGGACTCGGCTGCGGCGACGGGCTGGGTGCGGACTCGCTGGGCTGAGCCAGACCCTCCGGTGTGGCCGGCGTGCGCTGCGGCAGAACCCCGAACATCGCCGGGGTGCGCCGCGGCAGACCGTTCGGCGCGCCGGGGGTGCGCTGCGGCAGACCGTTCGGCGCGGCAGGCGTGCGCTGCGGCAGCCCGATCGGACCCGTGGTCAGCGGCCCGGGACCCACCGTGACGGTGACCGGGACCGCGGGTTCCGCGACGGCCTGTTCCCCGGTGACGGGATAGCCCTCGGAGTCGACCTTGCTCTGCGGACCCGTCATCCCCATCGTCATCGGCGAGACGAGCGCGGAGTGCGGGATGTGCACGCTGACCGTCACACCCTGGTTACGGTCCGTGTCGAAGGTCGGCCGCATCCGCACGGTCAGCCCGTGCTGGTCCGCGAGCCGGCTGGTCACGAACAGGCCCATGTGCCTGGCGGTCTCGGGGCTCACCTCGCCACCCGAGGCGAGGCGGTCGTTGATGACCGCCATCTCCGCGGCGGGGATACCGATTCCCCGGTCCGTGATCTCGAGCAGGAGCCCGCCGTCGACGGCCCGCGAGAAGTTGAACGTCACCTTGCTGTCCGGCGGGGAAGCCCGCAGCGAGTTGTCCAGCAACTCGGCGAGCAGGTGCACGACATCGGTGGCGACGGTGCCGCTGATGGCGCCCTGAGGCGTGGCCTTGACCTCGACCCGCTGGTAGTCCTCGACCTCGGACATCGCGGCACGCACGACGTCACCGACCTGAACCGGGGCGGAGTGCCCGCGGCGGGTCCTGGTGCCCGACAGGATCAGCAGGTTCTCACCGTTACGGCGCATGCGGGCGGCGAGGTGGTCGAGCCGGAACAGACTCTCCAGCCGCTTGGGGTCCTTCTCCTCGAACTCGAGGTTCTCGATCAAACCGAGCTGCTGGTCGACCAGCGACTTGCTTCGCCGGGCCAGGGTCTCGAACATGTCGCCGATCCGCAGGCGCAGGTGTGCCTGCTCGCCGGCGAGTCGGAGCGCCTGGCCGTGGATGTCGTCGACGGCGCGCGCGAGCTGGCCGATCTCCTCGGTGGTCTGGACGGGCACGCGGTCGAACTCCATGACGCCGGAGTCGTCGCCGTCCTTGATGCGGTCGATCGCCTCGGGGAGGTCGTGGTTGGCCACCTGGAGCGCGCCACGGCGGAGCCTGCGGATGGGGTTGATCAGCGATCGGGCCACCAGCAGTCCGAGCACCGTCGCCGCGATCAGCGTGCCGAGGACGACGAGCGAGTCGCGGATGGCGGCACCGGTGGTTTCCTGCTCACGCGCGGCGACCGTGGTGGCGATGGTCTCGGTGGATTCCTCGAGCATCGTGCCGTAGATCTTGACGCTCTCGAGCATCGCGGCCCGGAGCTCGAGCAGCGGCAGCGGGCCACCCGCGGCCCCGTCGATGATGGCGACGCGGTTGCGGTTGCGATCGAGCAATTCCTGGATCTGCGTGTCGGAATCGGGGTACGACCGGGCGAGGGTGTCGATCATCGCGCGCTCCGCGCCTGCCGCCGAATACAGGGCGTTCAGCGAGGCGTTCGGGTTCTTGAGCACCTCGAGAGCCGCGGTGACCTGGTCGGCGAGGCGACGCTGGGACGCCCAGACACCGACCAGACGGTCGTGCGCGTTGAGGACCTCGGCATCGTCGATGGGGAGGATGATCTCGTCGACGATGTCGGTCATGTCCGCGCGGATGGCGGCGGTCTTGGCGGGGAGCTCGGGATCCGTGACGCCGTTGTTGGCATCGTCGCGGATCTGCTCGATCCCGCTCAGTGCGGACCGCAGCTTCTCGGCGACGGCATCGGGGAAGGCGGGGTTGAAGGTGGCCGCGCGTGCCGCGACGATCGCCTTCTCCATCGCGACGATGTCCTCGTTGGTGACCGTCTTCGTCGCGTAGCCGGCCGAAACCGTGCCGAAGATCGTACCGAGGTCCACGATCTCGGGGATGTCGGCGACCTGCTTGGCCTGGTTACGGAACTCCAGCGCCTGGCTGAGCTCGTTCTGGACCCGGAGCCCGCCGAGCACGACCGCGACGGTCAGCGGCACCACGAGCACCGCGGCAACCTTCCATCGCAGGCCCCAGCCCTCGATGTTCCACAGCCTGTTCGACGGTGGCGTCTCAGTCTTCATCTTGCATGCTCACTTTCCTCCCAGGTGCGGCACGACGGCCTGCATTCGTGCCCTACACCCGATCGCGCGGAGCGATTTCGCCGGGGTACGAGTCGAGACAGACGCCTAGGCGGTACTGAAGTGTAGAGGCCAAAGCGTTACACGTCGACATTTGAATGTTCCCAAGACGTTATCATTTTGTTATCTAGCGTCTGAGGCCCCTCGAAGAACGGGCGTAACCGGCATCACTGGCAACTTTGACACCATTACGCCACCAGCCGGGCCGGATAGTGTGATTCACATCACACTATCCGGCCCGGCTGGTGGGATTGGTCAGACGTCCAGGAACCGGACATCCTTCGCATTGCGGGTGATGAAGCTGCGCCGAGCCTCGACGTCCTCGCCCATCAGGACGCTGAACAACTCGTCGGCGGCCGCGGCGTCGTCGAGGGTGACCAGGCGGAGAACCCGGACGCTCGGGTCCATGGTCGTCTCCCACAGTTCCTTGGCGTTCATCTCGCCGAGGCCCTTGTAGCGCTGGATGCCGTCGTCCTTGTTGATCTTCTTGCCGGCCTTGAGGCCCGCGTCGAGCAATCCGTCGCGCTCGCGGTCCGAGTACGCGAACTCCGGCTCGGACCGCTGCCACTTGAGCTTGTACAGCGGCGGCTGCGCGAGGTAGACGTGCCCGTGCTCGACGAGCGGCCGCATGAAGCGGAACAGCAGCGTGAGCAGCAGCGTCGCGATGTGCTGGCCGTCGACGTCGGCGTCGGCCATCAGCACGATCTTGTGGTACCGCAGCTTCGCGATGTCGAACTCGTCGTGGATGCCGGTGCCGAACGCGGTGATGATCGACTGGACCTCGTTGTTCTTCAGGACCCGGTCGATGCGCGCCTTCTCGACGTTGATGATCTTGCCGCGCAGCGGCAGGATCGCCTGGTACATCGAGTCGCGGCCGGACTTCGCCGAGCCGCCTGCGGAGTCGCCCTCCACGATGTAGATCTCGGACTTGCTCGGGTCGTTGGACCGGCAGTCGGCCAGCTTGCCCGGCAGCCCGCCGAGGTCGGTCGCGCTCTTGCGGCGGACCAGCTCGCGGGCCTTGCGGGCCGCGACCCGCGCCTGCGCCGAGGAGACCGCCTTGGTGACGATCGTCTTGGCGTCGGCCGGGTTCGACTCGAACCAGTGCGAGAGGTGTTCGTTGCAGGCCTTCTGCACGAAGGACTTGACCTCGGTGTTGCCGAGCTTGGTCTTGGTCTGGCCCTCGAACTGCGGTTCGCCGACCTTGACGCTGACGATCGCGGCGAGGCCCTCGCGGATGTCGTCGCCGGTGAGGTTGCCGTCCTTCTCCTTGAGGAGCTTCTTGTCCTTCGCGTACTTGTTCACCACCGTGGTCAGGGCCGCGCGGAAGCCCTCCTCGTGGGTGCCGCCCTCGTGGGTGTTGATCGTGTTGGCGAAGGTGTGCACGGACTCCGAGTAGCCGGAGTTCCACTGCATCGCGACCTCGAGTTCGTGGCCGGTGCCCTTCGCGGTGTAGCCCACGACCGAGTTGTGGATCGCCTGCTTGGTGCGGTTGATGTGCCGGACGTAGTCCTCGAGGCCACCCGGGTAGTGGTAGGTCCTGGTGCGGACGGACTGGACCTCGGGCGCCTTGGTCGCGTCGGCGTCGTACTCGGCCTCGGCCGCGACCTCCTCGTCGGTGATCCGCTCGTCGGTCAGGGTGATGGTCAGGCCCTTGTTGAGGAACGCCATCTCCTGCAGCCGGCGGGCCACGGTCTCCGCGTTGTAGGTGGTGGTCTCGAAGATGTCCGGGTCCGCCCAGAACCGGACGGTGGTGCCGGTTCGCTTGGTCGGCTCGCCCTTGACCAGCTCACCGGGGACCGCCTTGGTGTAGGTCTGGTTCCAGTGGTAGCCGTCGTTGTCGATCTCGACCTCGACCTTGGTCGACAGCGCGTTCACGACGGAGATGCCGACGCCGTGCAGGCCGCCGGAGACGGCGTACGCGTCGGAATCGAACTTGCCGCCGGCGTGCAGCTGGGTCATGACGACCTCGACGGTGGGGACGCCGGAGGCGTGCATGCCGGTCGGGATACCGCGGCCGTCGTCGATGACCTCGATCCCGCCGTCTGCGAGCATCGTGACCGCGACGGTGGTGGCGTGGCCTGCCATCGCCTCGTCGACCGAGTTGTCGACGACCTCCCAGATCAGGTGGTGCAGGCCCCGCTCACCGGTGGAACCGATGTACATGCCTGGGCGCTTGCGCACCGCCTCGAGACCCTCGAGAACGGTGATGGAGGAGGCACCGTAGTCCTTGTTGGGAGTGCTCTTGTCTGATTTCTGGGCAGCCACGGGCGGGTTGCACTCCTTCTCGTCTCCAAGGCGGTCGCGGCCTGTCGAGCGTCGACCGCGTGGTACCCGGCCATCCTACTGTCACGGGTGTGGTCGGTGCCGCCAATGACACCCCTGACGTCCTCGTGAGCGCATTTTCGGCGTCTCGGGCAGGTCGAAAGCTGGGTGGCCGCGTCAGGAGATCGCGGTGGCGTCGTCCACGCCGTCCCGCCCGATCACACTGTCGACGAACTCCTCGGTGAGCCTGGCGAGATCCGCCGAGTGCGAGATCGGGGCCCAGTGGCCGGCCGGGATCTCGCGTCGCCGCAGGTCGGGCACCCACTGCTCGATGTCCTCGTAACCGACCGGGCGCACCGCGCGGTCGCGCTGGTTCAGGATCAACTGGACCGGGACCGCGGTGCGCCGCTCCGCCGGGCGGCGCAGCTTGGGCCGGATGTTGGCCCGGTACCGCTTGAGACCGTTGATCATGTCCGAGCGCAGGGTCGGGGCGGGGTGCACCAGCGACGGGTCCAACCCGTCGAAGAAGCGCAGGAAGGTCGGCCAGATCCGCCACATCCCGAGGCGGAACGGCAGCGGTCCGAGGCCCGGCGTCTGGAACAACACCGTGTAGGCCGAGGCGACGCCCTGGGTCAGCCGCTTGTAGATCTTTCCGGGGGTGGGCGCGACAAAGCCCGTCCGCAGCCACGTCCCGAGGTGGTCGAGATTCGGCCCCGACACCGAGGTGTACGACGCGATCCGGTCCTCGGCGCCCGGCTCGCACACCGCCTCCCAGCTCTCCACCGATCCCCAGTCATGGGCCAGCAGGTGCACGGGCTGGTCGGGGCTGACGGCGTCGATCACCGCGAACAGGTCCTGAGCCAGCAACTCCAGCCGGTAGTCCTCGACCGCGGTCGGCACCGTGGACTGGCCCGAGCCACGGGTGTCGTAGCTGATCACCCGGAACCGGTCCGTCAGGCGGGGCACCACGTGCTCCCAGAGCTGGTGGGTGTCCGGCCAGCCGTGCACCAGCACCAGCGTCGGTCCCGTCGGATTGCCCTGCTCGAACACCGCCAGATCAACCGAACCGCTGGTCACTGTTCGGGCGACTGCGGGCCTGATTGATCCAGAGTTGTTGGCACTGTTGGTCATTGGTGACATCCTTACCGTCAGAGGTCGAGGACCAGGCGCTGAGACCCGGTCGATCGGGACACGCAGATCAGCATCGAATCCTCGCGCTCCTCGTCGGTCAGACGGGTCTCGCGATGGTCCGGTTCGCCGGAGATGACCCGGACCTTGCAGGTGCCGCAGAACCCCTGCTGGCAGGAGTATCCGACACCGGGCAGGCGCTCCTTGATCACCGACAGGGCAGACTCGTCGGCGGGCACGGTGAGCACCTCGCCGGTGCTCGCGAACTGGACCTCGAACTCGGATCCGTCCAAGACCGGTGGCGCACCGAATCTCTCGAAGTGCAGCGAGGTTGCGGGGCTGTCGACGAAGGCCCGGCGCACGGTGTCGAGCATCGGGGTCGGGCCGCAGCAGTAGACGGCACCGCCCGCGACCGCACGGCCGAGCAGATCCTCCTCGGTCGGGAGCCCGAACTCGTCGTCGGGTCGAACGAAAACCCTTTCAGGTTCCCATGATTCGATTTCGTCGAGGAAGGGCATCGAGTCCCGCGAACGGCCGGAGTACACGAACTGCCAGTCCATCCCGGCGGCGCGGGCGGCACGCACCATCGCCAGCACCGGTGTGATCCCGATGCCGCCCGCGATGAACAGCGCCTTGCCCTCACCGACGAACGGGAAGCCGTTGCGGGGCCCGCGGACGGTCACCGTGGTCCCCGGCCGCAGGCCGTGCATCTCGATCGAGCCGCCGCCGCCATCCGGAATGGAGCGCACCGCGATGCGGTAGTGGGTCCGGTCCGCGGGGTCCCCGCACAGCGAGTACTGCCTGCGACGGCCGGACGGGAGATGGAAGTCCAGGTGACAGCCCGCCTGCCAGGCGGGCAACTCGGCGCCGTCCGGCGCGGCGAAGGTCAGCGCCGCGACGTTCTCGTCCTGGGCCACGATCGTCCGGTCGGTCACCACCAGGGTCATCGCGGTGTCCGGGTTGTGGCCGGCGTGCTCCGGCCTGTAGTCGAAGCGGGCGACCGCCCCGAGATACCGGTCCACGAACGACCCGAGGAACGCCATCACCCGGTCGTTGCGGTCGCGCCCACGCAGGTCCCGCGGCCTGCCCTCGATGTTGCGTGCCCGTTCCGCGCTCATCGTCGTCATCTCGGCGCTACCGGGCGGCGGCCTGGGCGGCGGGCGAGGAGGCCAGGTAGGCGACGGCCTGTGCGGTGGAGCCCTCCTGCGACGGGTGGTACGAGCGGCTGAAGTAGCGGCCCATCCGCACCGCGAGCTCCTTGGGTCCCGGCAGGACGCCCCGCCTGCCGGCCGCCAGGTAATCGGACAGGTGCGGCTTGCGCCGGTGCGGCGCCCACTGGGCGAGCTCGGGGTCGTTCGCCATCAGGAACCGGGTGCCGCGGACCCACAGGTACACGATCGCCGGGGTAGCCACGAGCTGCGTACGCAGACGCCGGGATTCGCGCTTGTCGAAGTAGCGCATCAGGTCGTAGGCGACGCTGCGGTGCTCGACCTCCTCCGATCCGTGCCACCGCAACAGATCGAGCATCGTCGGGTGCGGGTTGGCCCGGTCGAGTCCCTTGGCGTTGAGGACCCAGTCGCCGAGGAACGCCGTGATGTGCTCGATCGCCGCGATCAGGGCGAGGCGTTCGATCAGGTAGTTCTCCTTGCGACCGGCGGTGAACGGTCGCGGTCCGAGCAACCGGAAGAACACCCATTCCATCTGGGAGGTGAACGGGGTCGGGTCCAGACCCTGCTTCTTGAGGTGTTCGAGCACGCCGGAGTGCGACTGCGAGTGCATGGCCTCCTGACCGATGAACCCGGCGACATCGTCGCGCAGCTTCTCGTCCTCGATCAGCGGCAGCGCTTCCTTGAACGTCTCGACGAACCAGTCCTCCCCCGCGGGCAGCAGCAGGTGCAGCACGTTGAAGACGTGGGTCGTGAACGGATCGCCGGGAATCCAGTGCATCGGCAGGTCCGACCAGTCGAACTCCACGTCGCGGGCCTGGAGCAGGATGTGGTCCGGCTCGGCGACGGCGGTTGTGTGCGCGCTCTCGATGGACATCGAAACTCCTCCGGCACCCGATCCGTTGGATGCCTGTGACACGGATCATTCAGCGTTTACCGAAGTAACCGTAACACGAGGTTATATGTACATCTAGGGGTCGGATCAGCCGTAGGTGTCCCGCGGCCCGCGGCCCTTGATGTGCCGCTCGCCCTTGCGCCAACTGGGGGCGGTCGGCCCGGTGATGCGCAGGCTGGTCACGATGCCGTCGCCGACCGCCGCGGCGATCTTCGCCAGGATCTGGGACTGCAGCATCCGCAGCTGGGTGGCCCAGGCCGTCGACTCCGCGGAGATGCTCAGCACCCCCTCACGCAGCGCGACCGGTTCCGCGTGCGCCGAGATGTCCTCGCCGACGACCTGCGGCCAACGACCGAGGACGGTGCCCTCCGCGACGCGCGGTGACCAGCCCCGACTCTTCGCCACCGATCCCGTCAGCGCCCCGAACAGCTGCGGATCCCGTCCGTCGGGTCCGGCGCCGGACCAGCCCCGCCGACCGGTCCCGGCACGCAACCGGGGCTTCGGTGAGGATCGGCCCTGTCCGACGGACTTCCCGCTCGCCTTCGCGGCGGCCCGGGCCTCCTCCAGCGCCCGTCGGGCGAGGTCGATTCCGCGCAGCTCGGGGACCGGTTCGGCACCCCCGGCCGGGGCCTGACCGTGCCCACTTCCGGTGGGGGCAGTCTCCTCTGTCATCCGTGCTCGCTTCCCGTCCGTCCGTCGATGATAGGGGCGGCGTGTGCGTACCAGGCCCTCAGACCAGTCGTGAGATTCTCCCGGCCGCGGTGACGGCGGCCTCGATGCCGAACCGCCTGGCCTCCAGTTCCGCGGGCACGTCCTCCGCCACGGCCGCGGTGATGAGCACCTGCTCGGCGTCCGCGGCCACGGCGGCCAGCGCGGTCCGCCTGGTGCGGTCGAGTTCGGCGAAGACGTCGTCGAGCATCAGCACCGGGTCGGCGCCGTCCGCGCGCAGCAACGCGAACGCCGCCAGCCGCAACGAGAGCGCGAACGACCAGGACTCACCATGGCTGGCGAAGCCCTTGGCCGGCTGATCGCCGAGATGGAGTTCCAGATCGTCGCGGTGCGGTCCGACCAGGCACACCCCGCGGTCGATCTCGCGTTGCCGCGCCACGGCCAGCTCGTTGAGAAAGCTCGCCTCGAGCAACTCGACGTCGTCACGGATCCAGTGATGGTCGGGCTCGACGAGCTCCGGGGGCATCGAGGCGCCGAGGCTGCTCCGATACCGGATCGACGCGGGTCGCGACTCCGGGGCGATGCCTCGATACGAACTCGCCACGTGCGGGTCGAGCTCGGCGACCAACCGCAACCGGCCGGCCAGGAGTTCGGCCCCGTGTGCGGCGAGATGCCCGTCCCAAACATCAAGGGTGGCAAGGGCACTCGCGCCATCCGTGGACCGGGTTCCGCGTCGGAGCGCACCGCCGGCGGTCTTGAGCAGGGCCGACCGCTGCCGGAGCACCTTCTCGTAATCCGCCTTGACCGCGGCCATCCGCGGCAACCGGGAACAGAGCAGCTCGTCGAGGTACCGTCGCCTGTCCCCCGGGTCACCCCGCACCATGGACAGGTCCTCGGGCGCGAACAGAACGCTGCGCAGGACTCCCAGGATCTCCCGGGGTCGCCGCACCGGCGATCCGTTCATTCGGGCGCGGTTGGCCCGACCGTCGTTGATCTCGAGATCGATCGCCAGCTCGCGGCCGTCGTTGACCACCACCGCGCCGATCTGGGCCTGGGCCGCACCGGACCGGATCAGGGGTGCGTCGGTAGAAACCCGGTGTGAGGACAGGGCGGACAGGTACCCGAGCGCCTCGAGCAGGTTGGTCTTGCCGTGTCCGTTCGGACCGACGAACAGGGTGACCCCGGGTTCCGGTTCGAGTGCGATGGCGTCCCAGGAACGGAAGTCCCGGAGCGTGAACTTACGAACGAACACCTATCCGGATTCCGACACCCGCTGCACCGCGTGACCACCGAACTGGTTGCGCAGCGCCGAGACGGCCTTCATCGCGGGCGAGTCGGACTGCCGGGAGGCAAACCGCGCGAACAGTGCCGCGGAGATGACCGGGGCGGGCACCGCGTGGTTGATCGCTTCCTCGACCGTCCAGCGTCCCTCGCCGGAATCCTCTGTGTAACCGGATATCTCGGCGAAATTGGGGTCCTCGTCCAATGCCTTCACGAGGAGGTCGAGCAGCCAGGAACGGACGACGGTGCCCTTCGTCCAGGCACGCAGGACCCCGTGCACATCGGTGACGAGATCCTCCGCCTCGAGCAGCTCGAAACCCTCGGCATACGCGTGCATCAGCCCGTACTCGATGCCGTTGTGGATCATCTTCGAGTAGTGACCGGCACCGACCGGCCCCGCATGGACGAATCCGTCGGCACGTTCGCCCTCGGGTCGGAGCGCGTCGAAGATCGGCATCACCCGGGCGACGTCCGTGTCGGATCCGCCCACCATCAGGCCGTAGCCGTTCTCCAGACCCCAGATACCGCCTGAGACACCACAATCGAGGAATCCGATGCCATGCTCCGCGAGCAGATCGGCATGGATCTTGTCCTCGGTGAATCGGGAATTGCCACCGTCGACGACCAGGTCACCCGCGTCGAGAACGGAGGCCAGCGAGGTGATCGTCTCGCGGGTGACCGTGCCGGAGGGGACCATCACCCAGACCACCCGGGGCGCCTGCAGGGCGCCGGCCAGGGCGGCCAGCGAGTCGACATCGGTGACCTCGGGGCGGGGGTCGAACCCGATCACCTCGTGCCCGTGCGAGCGGAGTCGATCGCGCATGTTGAAACCCATCTTGCCCAGGCCGACCAGTCCCAGCTGCATTGTTGGTTCCCTTCACTCGCGGGCGGTGCTGCTATCGGCGGATCCCCCGGTGTCAGCCGGGCAGACGGACGGGCATCAGCAGGTAGGTGTAGTCGGTTTCGGGCGCCGCGAACGTCCCGGATTCTCCGGGGACCGGTTCCTCCTCGGGGGCGGGGCGCAGCACGGCGGGCCTGCTGGGGGTGGTGAACCCGAAGGACACCCGCTCGGTGTGCAACGAACCGAGACCGTCGATGAGGTAACCGGGGTTGAAGGCGATGGTCAGGGATTCGCCCTGGAACTGCGCCTCGAGTGCCTCCTCGGCGCGGCCGGCATCGTCACCGCCGGCGGCGAGCAACAATCCGTCCGCGGAGAACTGCATCCTGACCTGGGCTCCGCGTTCCGCGACGAGCGCCACGCGCTTGATGGCCTCGACCAGCGGGGTGACCTCGACGGTGGCGATGGCCGTGTGCTCGGTCGGCAGCAGTTGGCGGAACTTGGGGAACTCGGCGTCGAGCAGTCGGGTGGTGGTGCGCCGTCCCTCACCGACGATGCCCAGCAGGCCCTCGGATCCGACCGAGGAGCCCGTGCCAAACGCCAGTTCCACGGGTGAATTCGAAGCTCCACCAAGGGTTTTCGCGGACTCGGAGAGGGTCTTCGCGGGAATCAGCACGGCCGCACTGGTGTCCGGGTTCGCCGGGGTCCACTCGATCTGCCGGACGGCCAGGCGGAAGCGGTCGGTTGCGGCGAGGACCACATTGGTGCCCTCGATCTCGACTCGGATGCCGGTCAGCATCGGCAACGTGTCGTCCTTGCCCGCCGCGATCGCGACCTGGCTGATGGCCTCGGAGAAGACGTCGACCGGCAGCGATCCGGTCTGCTGCGGCAGTTCCGGCAACTGCGGGTAGTCCTCGACCGGCATCGTCGGAAGCGAGAATTTCGCGCTGCCACACGAGATGAGGACCCGGGTGCCGTCGACGGTGACGTCGACCGGCTTTGCAGGCAGGGAGCGGGTGATGTCTGCGAGCAGCTTTCCCGAGACCAGTGATTTTCCGGGAGTGGAGACCTCCGCGGAAATCCGTACCTGCGCGGAAACCTCGTAGTCGAAGCCGGAGATGGTCAGTCCCTGGTCGTCCGCCGCGATCAGGACGCCGCCGAGAACCGGTACGGGTGGCCTGGACGGAAGGCTGCGGGCGACCCACGCGACGGAATCCGCGAAATCCTCCCGAGCGACTCGAAACTTCATACTTCCAAGCTCCATCGCTCGGCTGATCCTCTCCGTAGGCATGGACATCTGCGGATGCCAGCAGTGTGACACGGCAGAAGCACACCGTATGCCCTTCGCGGCGAAGTTGAAAGCCGAAACCCACGCTGGAAGCGGGGTCGGCCGGCCGGTTCGGTCGGGTGTGAGCAGTCGCGGTCCACAGGACCTGTTTTCAAAGATCGAATTACAGGTAGAGATCAGCAGTAGTAATAGGCACTGTGGATTCTGTGGACGAAGGTTGTAATCCGCTGGTCCGCCGGTGTGGCGCCGTGGGGATGACCCCAGGTACGAAACGTGGACAGATCCGGGGCTGTTGTGGATGGGATTTTGTTGTTCACGGCCCGGCACCGCTTCATCCACAGGTTCACGGGGTTGTCCACATGGTTGTCCACAGGTGTGAGTAGATTCCGAGAAATCACAAAACCCGGCGAGTCGCGGGCGAGCGAGCCGGTTGTCCGGGCACCGCGCGGCGGCGGTGAGCCACGGATTCGGCTTGCGATGTCATTCCGGTGAGGACACGGAGAACCGGGTGGCGCGGACCCGGGGAGATAGAGGTGTGGGGCGTGCGACCCCCTGCGACGCACGCCCCACCTTTGACGATGGTCGTCACAGAGACGGCGGGGCGCACGCGTAGTGCACTACCTGTTCCGCGGCCGGACTACGTGCGGGCGCCGTGCCGGTACCCGCACGCGGCCGGCAGCAGGTGTGTCGATCTCAGCGCTTGGAGCGCTGCTTGATCCGGGCCGTCAGCTCCTGGACCTGGTCGTATACCTTCCGGCGTTCGGTCATTTCCTTGCGGATCTTCTTGTCCGCGTACATGACCGTGGTGTGGTCGCGGCCGAATGTCTGACCGATCTTCGGCAGCGACAGGTCGGTGAGCTCGCGACACAGGTACATCGCGATCTGCCGGGCCTGGGCGAGGGGGCGGGCCTTGCCCGGTCCGCAGAGGTCCTCGATGCTGGTGCTGAAGTACTCGGCGGTCACTGCCATGATGGTCGCCGCGTTGATCTCGAGGCTCGTCGAATCCGGCATCAGGTCGCGCAGGACCACCTCGGCCAGTGTCAGGTCGAGCGGCTGCCTGTTCAGCGAGGCGAACGCGGTGACACGGATGAGCGCGCCCTCGAGCTCGCGGATGTTGCGCTCGATCCGGCTGGCGATCAGCTCGAGCACGTCGTGCGGCACGTCGAGCCGGTCCATCCGCGCCTTCTTGCTGAGAATCGCGATGCGCGTCTCGAGCTCGGGCGGCTGGACATCGGTGATCAGGCCCCACTCGAACCGGGTCCGGAGCCGGTCCTCGAGGGTCGCCAACTGCTTCGGCGGACGGTCCGAGGAGACGACGATCTGCTTGTTCGCGTTGTGGAGGGTATTGAAGGTGTGGAAGAACTCCTCCTGGATACCCTCCTTGCCCTCGATGAACTGGATGTCGTCGACGAGCAGCACGTCGGTCTCGCGGTACCGGCGCTTGAACGCGACCTTGCGGTCGTCGCGGAGGCTGTTGATGAAGTCGTTGGTGAATTCCTCGGTGGAGACGTACTTGACGCGCATCCCGGGAAACAGTCGCTGCGCGTAGTGACCGGCCGCGTGCAACAGGTGGGTCTTGCCCAGACCCGAGGCACCCCAGACGAACAGCGGGTTGTAGGCGCGCGCCGGCGCCTCCGCGATGGCGACCGCCGCGGCGTGGGCGAACCGGTTCGAGGCACCGATGACGAAGGTGTCGAAGGTGTACTTGGCGTTGAGGCTGTTGCCGCCGGAGGCCGCCGGGGCGTCGGCGGGCGGCTTGGTGAAGTACGACGGCCAGGATTCGTTGACGCTCGCGATGGCCTCGCGGTCCTCGTCGACCTCTTCGTAGTCCAGCGTCTCGGAATCGGACGGATCCGATTCGGCTGCGCCCAGGCGCCTGCGGCGGAATGTCGGCACGCTGGCGGCGGAGGGTTCGCTCGACACGTCCTCGGTGGGGGCCGTCGGCGACGCGGGGGCCGCGGGTGGTGCCTCGACCGGCTCGACCGAGGGCGGCGCGATGCGGACACCGAGTCCCTCGACGCCCGCCGCGAGATGCCGGTTGAGCGCCTGCAGGATGGGTTCGCGCAGGTCCCGCTCGATCGCCTCCTGGACGAAGGACGAAGGGACCGAGAGCAATGCGAATCCCTGGGCCAGGGTGAGGGGGCGCACCAACGCCAGCATCGCCTTCTGCGCCTTGGTCAGCTGCGGCCCGCCTTCGGGGGGTTCATCCGACGTCAACTCGGTGAGCACATCCACCCAGACTTGCTCCAGGGTGATTGCTTCCTCGTTCAAGTCGTCCCTCCCCACATCGACGTGGGAGGGAGACGCACAGGGCTCATCACGATGTTGGCCGAGCTCTCCCACCCTGGGGATAACTTCCCCGCACAGAGATACGAATATGCCATCTGATCTGTAATTCCACACAATTATCCACAGATGTGGATAAAGCACAGGGTTGTGAGTAGACCGCTCGGCCGGATGAGTTGATCTTGATCTGCACGTACCTCACCTGCGACGATGGCGCCGGACAGCCGATCCGGCGATCCGGCGGGGCGGCCGTGAGCGGGCCGATCGCCGGCATCGGGGGTGTTAGCTGGCTTACAGGTCCCCGCCCGCGGGGGTCGCTCGGGTTCTCGGCACACTCGGCGGGCGAACACAAGCATCCCGGCGGGCGTGGCGTGTCCCTGGGCATCCTGGTTTGACCTCGGGTGCGGCGCTGCGTACCCTCGTACAGTCACCCGAAGTCGAGGTGGCGGTTGCTTGCTGGCCATCTCGGCCGGGTACGGGCATCCGTCGAGGTTTCGTCGCCGGGGACCACCAATTTTCAGTTGCAGATGGCGTCGAGCGACGCCGATATCTATGAGGAGTGTTCACCGTGGCCAAGGGCAAGCGGACGTTCCAGCCGAACAACCGACGCCGCGCGCGTGTTCACGGCTTCCGTCTCCGTATGCGCACCCGTGCCGGGCGCGCCATCGTTTCTGCGCGTCGCCAAAAGGGCCGCGCTTCCCTCACCGCCTGATCCAGACTTCGGGAGCTCGGGGTGCTACCTGAGCCGCATCGGTTGCGTCGGAAGGCGGACTTCGCGTCCACCGTTCGGCGAGGTCAGCGGGCGGCCCGGCGGGATGTGGTTGTTCACGCCCTCGTCGGGGTGAACGCCGACGCACTGGTGAGTGACCCGGGTCCGCGATTCGGACTGGTGGTAAGCAAGGCTGTCGGGCCGGCGGTGATTCGACATCGAGTCGCACGCCGGCTTCGTCATATCTGTGCGGGCCTGGTGCACGAATTGCCAGAGGGCGTCAACGTGGTGATCCGTGCTCTCCCCGGCGCCGCGACCGCGTCCTCTCAGGATCTGGACCGGCAGTTGCGGTCCGGTCTTCGTAAGCTCAATCTTCTTGTCAGCGTGGGTAATTCGGCATGACCGAGATTTCCGGTGGCCCCCCGTCCTGGTGGACGGCGATGCGGCGTGCCCCCGCGCGAACACTCATCTTCGTCATCGAGCTGTATCGCAGCTATGTGTCGCCCCTGCGCCTGCCGACCTGCCGGTTCACCCCCACCTGCAGCGAGTACGCGGTCGATGCCCTGCGTGAGCGTGGGGTCGTGATCGGCCTCGGACTGACCACGGTGCGCCTGCTCAAATGTGCGCCCTGGCACCCTGGAGGCTGGGATCCCGTTCCGCCGCGCAGGCCCCGTCGTGAGGAAACCCTTGCGACCGTCGGAGCCGCGCGATCCGGTAGAGATACAGGCAAGCAACCCCACTGTCTGCTCGAAGTGGACGAACAGAGGAGTACATAGAGCCGTGCTCGACTTCATCTACTATCCGGTGTCCGGGATCCTGTGGGTCTGGCACAAGGTGTTCGGCGCGATCCCGTTCCTGGGGCCGAACAGCGGCTTCACGTGGGCGCTGTCCGTCATGTTCCTCGTGTTCACGCTGCGTGCCATCCTGTACAAGCCCTTCGTCAAGCAGGTGCGCACCACTCGCCAGATGCAGGAACTGCAGCCGCAGATCAAGGCGCTGCAGAAGAAGTACTCCAAGGACCGCCAGCGGATGGCGCTGGAGATGCAGAAGCTCCAGAAGGAACACGGCTTCAACCCCATCATGGGTTGCCTCCCGGTGCTGCTGCAGGCGCCGGTGTTCATCGGCCTGTTCCACGTGCTCCGTTCCTTCAACCGCACCGGCGAGGGCTTCGGCCAGCTCGGCATGACGGCCGAGGAGAACGCCAACACCGCGAACTACTTCTTCAGCGCGGCGGATGTCCAGTCGTTCCTGAGCGCGCGTCTGTTCGGCGCACCGATCTCGGTCGCCATCACGACGCCGCAGGCACAGTTGGAGACGTACGGCCTCTACGGCAGCATCCCGACCGTCCTGAACATCGCGGCCGTCGCGATCCCGCTGATGGTGGTCGCGTCGATCGCCACGCACTTCAATTCGCGCGCCTCGGTGGCCCGGCAGAGTGAGGCCGCCGCCGCCAACCCGCAGTCCGCGATCATGAACAAGCTTGCGCTGTGGGTCTTCCCGCTCGGCGTGCTCGTCGGTGGTCCGTTCCTGATGATCGCCATCCTGCTGTACTGGGTGGCCAACAACATCTGGACGTACGCGCAGCAGCACTTGGTCTTCCGTCGCATCGATGCGGAGGAAGAGGAGAAGAAGCAGGCCGCTCTCGAGCGCCGCGCCGAGAATGCGCCGAAGCCAGGAGCGCGACCGGACCAGGCGAAGAAGCGCAAGTCCGCGTCCGCGGCCGAGTCCTCCCCCGTCACCGAGGCGGCAGGTGAGACCGACGACGATGGCGGGTCGGGCACGACCCCCACCCGGACCCCGAAGCCGGGAGCGCGTCCGGCAGGCAATCGCGGCAAGACCACCAAGCCCAAGCGCAAGCGCTGATTCAAGGAAAGAAGACGACGATGGCGAATGATCCGGAAATCGGACAGGACGGGGTAGACGAGGTCGTGTCGGACGTGGTGGTCGAGACCGAGCGCGAGGTCGTGGAGTCCGAGGCAGTGGATTCCGAGGACGAGCTGATCGAAGAGGGCGAGATCGCCGGCGACTACCTCGAGCAGTTGCTCGACGTCCTCGACTTCGACGGAGACATCGATCTGGACGTCGAGGGTGATCGGGCGATGGTCAGTATCGACGGAGGCGACGACCTGTCGAAGCTGGTGGGGCGCAAGGGCGAGGTGCTCGATGCGCTGCAGGAACTGACGCGACTGGCGGTGCAGCAGGTCACCGGCGAGCGCAGCCGCCTGATGCTCGACATCGCGGGTTGGCGTGCGGGCCGGCGGACCGAGCTCAGTGAGATCGGTGTCGCCGCGGCGAAGCGGGTGTTGGAGTCGGGCGAGCCGGAGTCGCTGGCGCCGATGACCCCGTTCGAGCGCAAGATCGTGCACGACGCGATCGCGAAGATCGACGGGGTCTCCAGCGAGAGCGAGGGCGCCGAGCCCTCCCGCCGTGTGGTCGTGCTCAAGGATTGATCTGGTCCGCATCGATGGATGCGGTGTCGATGGGTGGGCCCCCGCTGAATGCGGGGGCCCACCGTCGTTTCACGGGTCTTCCGAGCAGCCCGTGTGATCGAGCGCCGGAAGGCTAGGGCGCCACCGGATCATCGTCCGGGACCGCGGGCGGCATGCCGTCTCCATAGGGGTCGAGGATGGCCGCGACCTGCCGGCCCCATCGTTCGTGCGCCGACTGGCGCGTCATCCCCGTTGCGCGCCCGATGGTGGCCCATGTCGCCCCGAAGCGCCGCAGGCTCATCACCGTCTCGACGGAGTCGATCCCCGCGGCAAGTTGGATTCGTAGACAGAGGAGCTGCCAGGCCAACTGTCGCTCGGCCGGCCGATCGGTCCCCTCTTCCGCCCGCCACTCCTGGGATCCCGGAATCGGGGCGGGTCCCAGGATGAGGTCCGCCTGGCGACCGGCTTCGACGACCCCCGCGACGATCACCTCCGCAGAGGCACCAGCCACGTCGGCCGCGACCGCCCTGTCGATGAGATCGCTCATCGGAACCACCCTTCCCCATCGTCACTTGATGTCAGGAACATCCTGACAAGTACGGCATCGGTCTGTCAAGCTAAACCTGACACGTCGGAGGTGCGGGGCGCCGTGCGGTCGATCTGATTGGAAGGGTGTTTGGTCTACGGAGGCGCCGAGGCGTCGGAATCGCCCCTGTTCATCTGCCCGGCCCGTTTCGTCACGCTGACGAATCGGTCGCCCGCTGCGCGCCCACTCATCGAATGCCTGCACGCTGCCGGCGTCGAATTCTCGGACACGGAGTGGATTCGGGGTCGAGGGCACGGCCCACGGAGTTCACGTCGGACCGGATCCTCGGCGGGTCACGCGAGGGGTCGCCCGCGGCTCCGGGGTGCGGAGCTCGCGGTGTGCACCCGTCCCCTGTCGACGTCTTGGTGTCGGTGGCCTGAGTGTGATCAGTGGTGGGTCGGGCCTTCGCGGATGGTGCAGTCCTGTCCGCGCGAGTTATCCACACTCGGTGGATCAATCTGTTGAAGGATTGCGTTCCCGGTGGTCCAGGGCGTGCGGAAGGATCGCTCCGAGGTGATCGGGCGGGTGTGTTCCGCGCGTGCGGAGGTCCCGTTCCGTGGTCCTCCTCGGTCCGCGGTTTCACGTGAAACGTGAGGGCCGGCCCCTCGGATCCCGATGCCCCTCCCCTCCCCCACTGCCGCACTCCCCTCTCGTGCGTCCCGGCGATGTCCAGTCCGGTCCGGGGTGGGTCACGCCCTCGGGCCCGATGGGTGGCATCGCTGTCCGGACCGACGGTCGGTGCGGAGGGAGCTCCCCGAGCCGGGCGCGATCCACGAACCCGACCCAGCCGACGGCGCCCACCGATGGGCCTCGCGCCGTGATCCGCTGGCGCCCTCGGGTCGACCGCCGGGTCAAGCAGAACAACTCGGGCCGCCGGCCGGCGTCGCCCGCAGCTCGCGCACCGAGACTGCGTTCCCGGTGAGATTCGGCTCGTACCGAACCCGGCGACCCCGAGCGACGGCATCCATGGCGTTCGTGCGCACGAGGCTCGGGATGGCTGTGGCGGTGTTCCGTTGGTCGTTCATCGGCGGCGGTGCGTCGAACCGTGGGTCGTCGAGCTCCGCCGAACGGCCGGTGGCGTCGGCGGGCGCCCGTGGCGCGGTAGTTGTGGTCACGCGAATCGAAGGGGGGCGCCCCTGCGCCGGATGCCGGACCCTTGCCGAGCACGGTGCGCTCGGCGGGTCCCGTTCTCGGTCAGCACGCGGCCGATCCAGTGGGCGGGAGGCCCGGGTGGTCTCCGGGCGACGCCGCCAGGCAAGGGCGCCGGCAATGTTTCACGTGAATCATTCCCGCTCGGTCCCCCCGCCCGGCGTCGCCGCCCGGTACGCAGCCGGCGGCGGCTCCGGCACCGATACCGGGTTCGACGGTGCACTCGGATGACGACGCGGTCGATGACGGCGAGGGGCGGTGGACGACGGGACACCTTGCGCGCCGACGAGGCCGGGACGGCAGTGCGGGCAGTGTGCCCCGGCCGATCCGGCCGGTCGATCGCCGCGCGGAGCGATGTCCGATCCGAGAAGGGACGTACCCGACGGGAGTCGACGGACGGTCCGCCCGCTCTCCCGGCGCCGCAGATGTTTCACGTGAATCCGAACCGGAACACCGCCGTCTCGACGACCCCGTGTCTCGCAACGGGTCCGGCGTATCGACCACTGCCCGGCGCACGCGGAGCGTCGCCCTGTCGGCGGATCCTGGCTCACCGCGGAGCCTGCGCCGCGATGGCACGGGAAGCCCGTTCCGTCCCGCATCGCTGGTGTGTAGTCGCTCCGCCCACGAGGGATGGGCACGGGTGGGCCGCTCGTGTTTGTCAACGACGACCCCCGCGTCCCGGTGGCTGACAACCACTCCCCTCCCCCGGCCACCCCCGCCGGTGGCTGACAACCACTCCCCTCCCCCGGCCACCCCCGCCGGTGGCTGACAACCACTCCCCTCCCCCGGCTACCCCTCCCCGGCAGACAACCTCCGCCTCCTCCGGGTCCCTCCGTGTGATCACCCGCCCGCCCATCGAGGAGCGTTGAGTCGAGGAGCGTTGAGCGAACTCCGGCGAAGTCGGCTCGGATCGCCGTGTTGGGGTCGGCGCGTATCGCGCCGCCGAAATGCAATGCGGTGCAGAATCACACCGTCAGGGTTTGGGGAATCGCGGGCGTCACGGGAGGATGTTTCACGTGGAACACATCGAGTCCGAGGACCTGCCCGACGCCGCTCGCACCCTCTTCGGAGACCGCCTCGAACTCGCCGAGAAGTACCGTCTCTCGCTCGCCACCGACGGCGTCGAACGCGGCCTGATCGGACCGCGAGAGGTCCCCCGACTCTGGGAGCGGCACATCCTCAACTGCGCGGTCATCGGGGAGTTGATCGCTGAGGGTGAGTCGGTGGTGGATGTCGGCAGCGGGGCCGGGTTGCCCGGCATTCCCCTCGCAATCGCGCGGCCCGATCTCCGGGTCACACTCGTGGAGCCGCTGCTGCGTCGATCGGTATACCTCGCCGAGTTCGCGGAGTCGGTCGGTCTGGACATCCTCGTCGTGCGTGGACGAGCGGAACAACCGGGCGTCATCAAGGAGGTCGGCGGCGCCGATGTCGTCACCTCGCGAGCGGTCGCGCCGCTGGAGAAGCTTGCGCGATGGTCGATTCCACTGATTCACGAGGGTGGTCGGATGCTCGCGATGAAGGGTTCCAGCGCGGCCGAGGAGATTTCCCGGGATCGCGCTTCCCTTACCCGCCTGGGTGCTGGCAAGCTAGAGATCGTCGAGTGCGGTGTCGACCTTCTTCCCACTCCGACCACTGTGGTTCGGGCGGAGCGAGTCTCCCGGCGATCTCATCGCCGATGACAGAGTCACCGTGCGCTCGTGTGCAAATGCGACGATCTAGCAAGCAAGTCCAGTGAAGGAGCAATCTATGTCGGGTGGACCCGAATCCACTGTTTCACGTGAAACAGATCACGACGCCTCGAGTTCCACCACCGACAACAAAGAGAACCCGTATTCGGCCCCCTCCGCATACGCCGGCATCTCCCCTCTGGATACCCCGATCGGCGCCGCCGCCCAACGGGCGAGTCAGGTCCTGCACCCGCACACGGTGACCATCCCCCGGCCGAAGACCCGGCGGATGCTCACCATCGCGAATCAGAAGGGCGGAGTGGGCAAGACGACCTCGGCGGTGAACCTTGCATCGGCCCTCGCGGTTCAGGGGCTCAGGGTTCTCGTCGTCGACCTCGACCCCCAGGGCAACGCCAGCACCGCTCTCGGCGTACCGCACCACTCTGGGACTCCCTCGAGCTACGAGCTGTTGATCGGTGAGGTCACCGCGGCCGAGGCCATCCAGCAGAGCCCGCACCACGAGCGGTTGTTCTGCATCCCCGCGACGATCGATCTGGCAGGCGCGGAGATCGAACTGGTCTCGATGGTCGCCCGGGAGGGACGACTGAAGAATGCGCTCTCGGAGAAGGCGCTCGCCGCGATCGACGCCGACTTCATCCTGATCGATTGCCCGCCCTCCCTCGGCCTCTTGACGGTCAACGCCCTCGTGGCCGCGAACGAGGTGCTCATCCCCATCCAGTGCGAGTACTACGCCCTGGAGGGCGTCGGTCAGCTGCTCCGCAACATCGAGCTGGTGCAGTCTCACCTGAATCCTGACCTGCACGTCTCCACCGTGCTGCTGACCATGTACGACGGCCGCACCAAGCTGGCGGATCAGGTCGCCGAGGAGGTGCGCAGGCACTTCGGCGACGCGGTTCTGCGCGCGGTGATCCCGCGCAGCGTGAAGGTGTCGGAGGCGCCCGGATTCGGGATGACGGTCCTCGACTACGACCCGGGTTCTCGGGGCGCAATGAGCTATCTCGATGCCGGGCGGGAACTCGCGGCCCGGACCGCAACGATCAACTCGCAGGAGCAGCAGTGAGCCAGAGAAGCAAGGGCGGACTCGGGCGGGGACTCGCCGCGCTGATCCCCACCGGCCCGGAGGGGGGACCCCGCCTCGGCACCGCGGCGGCCGACGTCATCATCGGCAACGCCACCGCACCGATCGCGGTGAAGCCGGCCCCCGTCGTCGAGACCCCCGAGAGCCTGCCGACGCCTCCCGTCGACGGGGCGGCACCTGCCGCGGCGGCACCCTCGGTCGACGCCGAGGCGCGTCCCACCGACGCCGTGGCGATGACACCGATCGACGGCGCGGAGGTCGCGGACGGCCCCGACCTCTCCCCCGTCGGGGCCGTGTACCGCGAGATCGCCGCTGCGCAGATCGTGCCGAACCCCAAGCAGCCTCGCCACGTGTTCGATGAGGAAGCCCTCGGCGAGCTCGTCCACTCGATCCGCGAGTTCGGGTTGATGCAGCCCATCGTGGTCCGTCGGGTCGCCCCCGACCGCTACCAGCTCGTCATGGGTGAGCGCCGGTGGCGGGCCAGCCAGGAGGCCGGTCTCGAACGGATTCCGGCGATCGTGCGGGAGACCAACGACGGATCGATGTTGCGCGACGCGCTGCTCGAGAACATCCATCGGGTGCAGTTGAATCCGCTCGAAGAGGCCGCGGCCTACCAGCAGCTGCTCGAAGAGTTCAACGTCACCCACGACGAGCTGGCCACCCGGATCGGACGTTCTCGGCCGGTGGTGACGAACATGATCCGGCTGCTGAAGCTCCCGATCCCCGTGCAGCGGCGTGTCGCCGCCGGAGTGCTCTCGGCCGGTCATGCCCGGGCATTGCTCTCGCTCGAGGCGGGCCCCGAGGCGCAGGAAGTGTTGGCCGCCCGGATCGTCGCGGAGGGTCTGTCGGTCCGTGCCACCGAGGAGGCGGTGACACTCGCGAACCGGGAGGGTGAGCCGGTCCCGGCCCCCGTCGCCAAGCGCAAGCCGATCCAGATGCCGGGCCTCCAGGACGTCGCCGAGCGGCTCTCCTCCTCCTTCGACACCCGTGTGACGGTGAGTCTGGGCAAGCGGAAGGGCAAGATCGTCGTCGAGTTCGGCTCCGTGGAGGACCTCCAGCGGATCGTCGAGATGATGGAGTCCCAGGCGTCCGGATAGGTCGTATTCTCCAGGTACAGACACCCGCGGGCGATACGTCACTGTGACGGTTCCCTTCCGGGTCCGCGGGTGTCTGGGTCTGGTTCGGCCGAGATCTCTTGTGTACAAGTAGATTTCGAATCTCGATCGGTGGCGGGCGCCGGGCGGACGCAGATCGCCTATCCTGGACACCAGAGAAAGTGTCACGCGGGGGCGCACAGCCCTCGCAGTAGGGTTTTGGAGGCGGAGTCAGGGTGTCGATGCGCATCAGCCCGCTCACCCTCGACGGTTTTGATCAGCTCCCCCGTCATTCCCGGCGTTGTGTTTTCTGGGAGATGGACCCGGCCGCCGTACACAGCTCCCGCGACTTCTCCGACCCCGAGTTCGAGAAGGAAGCCTGGCTGTCCATGGTCATGCTGGAGTGGGGATCCTGCGGACAGGTCGCCACGCTCGACGGCAAACCCGCCGGCTGCGCGCTCTACTCGCCCCCCGGGGTGGTGCCGCGTGCCAAGCTCTTTCCCACCTCCCCCGTCAGCCCGGACGCGGTCCTGCTGACCACGATGCGGCTCGAACCGGCCGCGGAGTTGGACGGGGTAGGCCCGAGCCTCATACAGGCCGTCGTGGGCGATCTGGTTCGCCGTGGCGTGCGCGCGCTCGAGGCGTTCGGAATCCGCGGTGCGCAGGACGATCCGGCCGCCATGCGACGGGGGCAGGAGTGCACCCCGGCCGACTGCATGATCGATGCCGAATTCCTCGCCGACATGGGATTCGAAGTGGTTGCCGCGCACCACCGGTACCCGAGGATGCGGCTGGAACTGGATCGGGATCACGGCTGGAAGGCCGACGTCGAGTCGGCGCTGGAACGGCTTCTCGCGGTCGCGTCCCTGAGCATGACCGACATCGAACAGAAGTCGACCGTCGGGGTTCTGTGAACGCGTCGCCCATAGGCGACGGGGACGGGCGGGCTCCTAGGCCTGGTCGGCCTTCGCGAGCTCCTCGGCCAGCAGTTCGGCAAAGGTGAACGTGCCGGTCGGCTGATCGTCCTGCCCGAGCAGGTAGAGGCGCTTCACCGCGATCAGGATGGACTCGGCGATGATGTCGCGGTTGCGCGGATTCGCGAGCACGTTGACATCGGATTCATTTGTGAGATAGCCGATGTCGACCTGAACGGTTGGCATGTTGGTCAGCCGCAACAGATCCCAGGTGCGGCCGTGAGTCCGGCAGTCCTGCAGCGAGGTTCGGGCCACGATCTCGCGCTGGATGAAGCTGGAGAGCACCTGCCCGATCCGCGAGGTGGCGCCGTGAGAATTCCCGAAGTGGAAGCTGGCCACGCCGTTTGCGTGCGGGCTGGTGCTGGCCGAGCAGCGCAGCGAGATCATGAGATCGGCCTCGAACGTGTTCGACGTCTCGGCGCGCTGGGCGGGCGACGGGTTCTGGTCGTGCGGACGGGACAGGAAGGTCTCCATGCCGGTCGCCGCCATTCGGCCCTCGAGCCGGCTGGCCAGGTCCCAGAGAATGTCGGATTCGGTGATCGGGCCGAAGGGCGTGTCGAGCACGATGCCCGTCTCGCCGCCGCCGAGGTCGGGATCGATCACGATGCGCTTGCCACTGAGCTGCGGACCGGAGCGGCGGACCAACTCCTCCTCCGTGATGGCGTGCGGTGAACCGCCCGTGACCCGGGTGCCGAGCAGATCGAGCGAGCGCAGGGTCTGTGGGCCGCAGATTCCGTCCGAGGCGATGCCGATCTCACGCTGGAAGGACGACAGGCCCTCGTGGGTCTGCGGGCCGAAGTACCCGTCGACGCGGCCCGGATAGAAGCCGAGATCCTGCAGCTTGGTCTGCAGCGCTGCCACGTCGTCGCCGTACAGCGGCGCGGAGAGCTGGTAGATCAGTGTGCGCGCACCCAGCCGGTACGACGCCTCCTTGAGCGACCGGTAGGTCGCGGTGCCGACCACCCCGTCCACCAGCAGGCCACGCTGCTGCTGGAAAGCGCGGACCGCGCTGTCGAGATGGTGGTCGAACACCGCATCGGGGGCGATCCACTGCGAACCGTTGATCGCATCCCGGGATGTGGTGGACACCCCGTTGAGCAGGAAGCCGAGCGTGGAAAGGGTGCCTCGAACCTCAGCGACGGCGGGACCGTGGTCGCCGTGACGGAGTCGATGCATGCTTCCCGGCCCTTTCGTCAATTCCTGACGGCGCACCGAGGCGCCGCGCGTCGCACGTGTCGATCGATTGTCGCAGAAGCCCCCGAGAAACAGTCAATCTCGGGGGCTGCGATGTGACTTACAGGACGTCGGACAGGTCCTTGAGCAGGGCGGCCTTGCCCTTGGCCCCGACGATCTGCTTCACCGGCTTGCCGCCCTGGAACAGGATCATCGTGGGGATCGACATGACCTGGAAGTCGCGCGCGGCGGCCGGGTTCGCATCGATGTCGAGCTTGGCGACGGTGAGCTTGTCGCCGTGCTCGCCCGCGATCTCCTCGAGGACGGGGGCGACCATCTTGCACGGGCCGCACCAGGTCGCCCAGAAGTCGACCAGGACCGGCTTCTCGGAATCGAGGACATCCTGCTTGAAGGAGTCGTCGGTGATGGTGATCGTGTTGGACATGTTGTCTCCTCGGGTGTCGGGTCGGCGAACGCGGATCATCGGGCCCCGCGGGTTACCCGCGTCAACGGGCTCGCGGGCTACTCGGGACGTCAGGCCTCGACGGCGACCGGCTCACCGGCCGCCTCGAGGGTGTTCGCGGTGATGTCGCCGCGCTCGGCGAGCCAGCGCTCGGCGTCGATCGCCGCGGAGGCACCGGTGCCCGCCGCGGTGATGGCCTGGCGGTAGGTGTGGTCCACCAGGTCGCCGGCCGCGAAGACGCCCTCGAGGGACGTCGCGGTGGTCGGCGACTGCACGCGGACGTAGCCCTCGTCGTCGATGTCGACCTGACCCTTGACCAGCTCGCTGCGCGGGTCGTGACCGATCGCGACGAACAGGCCGGTCACGGGCAGCGTCGACTGCTCGCCCGTGACGGTGTCGCGGACCACCAGGCCGGTGACGCTGTTCTCGCCGAGGACCTCGACCGGTTCGGCGTTGGTGACGAAGCGGATCTTCTCGTTGGCCTTGGCGCGCTCGAGCATGATGCGGGACGCGCGGAACTCCTCGCGGCGGTGCACCAGGGTGACCGAGCGGGCGAACCGGGTCAGGAAGGTGGCCTCTTCCATCGCGGAGTCGCCGCCACCGACGACCGCGATGTCCTGGTCCTTGAAGAAGAAGCCGTCGCAGGTCGCGCAGGCGCTGACGCCGCGGCCGAGCAGCCTCTCCTCCCCCTCGATGCCGAGGTAGCGGGCCGCCGCTCCCATCGCGAGGACGACGGCGCGGGCGTAGTAGGTCTCGCCGTTCGCGACGACCTTCTTGACCGGACCGGAGAGCTCGATCTCGTCCACGTCCTCGGTGCGGATGTCCGCGCCGAAGCGCTTGGCCTGCTCACGCATCTCTTCCATCAGGTCCGGGCCCATGATGCCCTCACGGAAGCCCGGGAAGTTCTCCACCTCGGTGGTGGTCATCAGGGCGCCACCGAACTGGGTGCCCTCGAAGAGCAGGGGTTCGAGCTCCGCTCGAGCGGCGTAGACGCCTGCCGTGTATCCGGCGGGTCCGGAGCCGACGATGATGAGGTCGCGGACCGAGGTCGGAGTAGTCATGCGGGCCTTCCGAGGTAGTGGACGTTATGTGCGTCAACAACAGCCTAAGGGGTGTTGTTCCCGCTGTTCGTGGGTACACCGCGGGCGACGGCGCGCTCCACGTACGGCGCGATCAGTTCCTCCGTGTGCCGGTGGACGGCCGCGACGTCGGCGCCGTTCTCGATCTGACGGGTCGCGGCGTGCACCACCGCGTTGATCAGATCCGCGGTGGCGGCCGGATCCTGGGCGCCCAGTTCGGTGAGGGCGGCGGCGAGCGGGGCGATCAGCTGCCGGTGCATCACGGCGCTGGACTCCGCGATCGCCTCGCGGGGTGCGACCGATGCGATCGCGGCGGCGATCGCGTGCTCGCCGTCCGCGACCAGATCGAGATTCGCGCGCACGAAGGCGAGCACCCGTCGGTCGGGGGTGCCTGCCGCGGCCATCGCGGACTCCACCCGTTCCGACCAGCGCGGAAAGGCGTCCTCGATCAGGGCGTTGAGCAGGTGCTGACGGGACCGGAAGTACTGGTACATGCTCGAGCGGGCGAGCCCGGCCCGGGCCGCGATCTCCGCGAACCCGGGGATCTCGGTGGCACCCTCGGCGAGGACCGCACGGGCGGCGTCGAGCAGCGCACGCTCCTGGGCCTCGCGGTGTTCGGCGACAGTGGGCGCGGTGATCCGGGGCAACGGGTCTCCCTTCGCCCTGTGCGTCCTCTGCGGCACGCGGTACATCAGCCGGTCACGATCTTCGCGGGACATCGTAATCGTGGTCGCGACGATTTCCACCCTGCAGTGTCTGTACAGAGGGACCGGTTCGGGGGCATTCTGATCGTGAAGCCCGCTCTGAGGGGCACTGGAGGTCCACCATTTCTTCCACAACCGCAGGTCGCGCCGTGCTCGTCGTCCTGGCGACCGTCGCGATCATCCTGACCGCCGTCGGCAACGCCGGGGCGGGATCGTCCCTGGGTGTGTCCGGTACCGACCAGGTCACCTCGACGCCCGCACCGACCACCGGTCAGTCGGCTCCCGGGCCCACGGTCCGCTACGTCAGCGAGCCCGCGGACAACCCGGGCGATCAGGCCTACTGCAACCTCCAGGCCGACCGGGCGAACGCCATGGCCGGCAACGATCCGACGAGCGCGAAGTGGGTCGTCGAATCGGCCAACGCGAACGGGTGCAAGATCGTCGCGTCCTGACGACCCGATCATTGGATCAGTTGCTGCGCCTCGCGCACGACGCAGCGCGTGCCCGTGTAGATGGTCGGCATGCACTTGTTGCAGTGGATGCAGTTGCCCTCCGTGGCGGTCTCGTTGCGAAACCTGTTGACCAGATCGGGTTCTCGAAGCAGTGCGCGGGCCATCGCGACGAACTCGAAGCCCGCGTCGAGCGCGCCCTCGATGGTGTCGACCCGGTTGATGCCGCCGAGCAGGATCAAGGGCATGGACAGGATCTCGCGGAACTGCCGGGCGAACGGGAGGAAGAAGGCCTCCTCGAACGGGTAGGTCGGGAACAGGTGCGGCCCGTACACCTTGAGCCCGAGTCCGACCAGTTTCGGTTGTGACGCAACGAATTCCGCCATCGGAACTTCGCCGCGGAAGAAGTACATGCCGTTGAACAGGGAGCTGCCGCCGGTCAGCTGCAGGGCATCGAGGTGCCCGTCGGACTCCAGGAGCTTCGCGATCTGCATGCTCTGGTCGAGCCACAGGCCCTTCGGCACCCCGTCGGACATGTTGAATTTCGCGGTCACCGCGACCGCGTCGCCTGCGGCGGTGCGCACGCGTTCGATCACCTCGCGCGGGAATCGCGCCCGGTTCGCGACGCTGCCACCGTAACCGTCCTTGCGCTTGTTCAGGTTGGGGCTCATGAAGGAGCTGAGCAGGTAGTTGTGACCGAGGTGCACCTCGATGGCATCGAACCCGGCCTCGACGGCGATTCTTGCCGAACGCTCGAAGTCCGAGGCCACCTCCGCCAACTGTTCCGTGGTCGCACCTCTCACCAGACCCATTGCGGGGGCACTGATCCGGGTGGAGGGTGCGAGGGTGGGGCGCTTGTTCGACAGCGTGTTCGCGACCAGGCCGGCATGGCCGATCTGTGCGGCGGCGAGTGCCCCCTCGGCGTGCACGGCCTCGGTCAGCCGGGTCAGGCCCGGGAGGCTGGACTCGTCGAGCACCAGGGTGTTGCGGTGCACCCGGCCGCCCTCGGAGACCGCACAATAGGCCACCGTGGTGAGTGCAGCGCCGCCCGCGGCCACCGCGCGGTGGAACTCGATGAGCTCGTCGGTCACGGCACCGCGCGGCATCACACCCTCGAAGGTGGCGGCCTTGATGATCCGGTTCCGCAGTGTCAGCGGGCCGAGCCGGGCGGGCTCGAACACGCGCGGGGCGCGGGGCGTCTCGTTCGGGGAGGTCATGTCGAATCCTTGCGTCGCCGTAATTACGATGCCACCGGCCTCGTAATAGGACACGCTATAGCCCCGACACCGCTCATGGAAGAGAATTCGGGGCAATGACAAACACCGGATCGGGTCGGCCGCGGGACCCACACATCGATGCCGAGGTGCTCACGGCCGCCCGCGAGCTGCTGGTCGAGGTCGGATACGACCAGCTCAGCATGCGTTCGATCGCGGCACGGGCCGGGGTGAGCCGATCGGCGATCGACCGTCGATGGGACTCGAAGGCGCAACTGGTGCTCGACGCGGTGCTGGGCGTGACCCCGGACCTGACCCCGTTCGAGGGGGCGGATCGCGAGGGGTGGATCCGGTGGGTGGTGACCGGGAGTTCGGAGCTCTTCCGTCGGCCGGAGGTCCGGGAGGCGGTGCCCGGGCTGCTGTCGACGCTGCGCGATCAGGAGGACCTGCGGAACACGCTGTGGCGGGGCTTCAGCGGCCCCAGCAGCGCGCTGTACACGGACCCGACCGGGCCGGACGACCTGATGGATGCGCGCGCCCTGCTGGTCCTCGGGGCAGGGGCAGCGCTGTTCCTGTCGCTGATCGCGGTCGAGGAGGACACCCCCGAGATGCGGGAGAAGGTGCTGGAGATCCTGTTGCCGGTCGCCCGACGACGGCAGGCGTGAGGTGTTGTTTCGAGCGACCTGCAAGCAGTCGCTACGACCGCGGTCAGCCGATGTCGGTGCGCGCCAGTGTTTCCGGCCGCGAGTCTCCACACCCCGTGCCGACCACCAGCGCGGTGATCTGCGGCGGCCGCGGACCCGCGAACAGCATCAGGATGCCGCGGATCCCGCGGATCTGAACCGGACCGGACCCGAGGAGGGGGGTGCCCGAGTCGACCCCGTTGGCGCGCAGGCAACCGGCGAGGGCGTCGGGAGCGGACAGCGGACCGAGCGACGAGCGTCCCATCATCGTGAGGGCGGCGCCTGGGGTCAGATCCGCACCGAGGTCCGGGGCCTCCTCGCGCGGCATCAGCGGCTGCGCCACGGTCGGCATCAGCGGCTGCGCCACGGTCGGCGGCGGCGGTTCGGGCTCGTCGGCGGATCTGCCGGCACCGAGGGCGATGCCGCCGGCCAGCAGCGCGACCGCGGCCGCCGCGGCGACGGGGATCCACGGCCGACTGCGGGGACGCTCGGCGAGGGCCGACACGGGCGCCGCCTCGGCCGGAGCTGCCGGTGCGCTCTCGCGGGCCAACGCGGCGTGCACGCGGTCGAGGACCTCGGGGGGCGCCGGGGGCGCGGCGGTCTCGTCCGCGCCGAGACCCGCGAGCCGGGCACGGACCGAGTCGAGGGCGGCGAGGGTCTGCCGGGCCTGGGGGTCTCTCGCCACCGCGGCGCCGAGGCGCTCCTCGAACGGGGGGTCGAACAGCCCTGCGTGCAGGTCGGCGATCAGTTCGGGGTCGAATGGGGGCTGCAGTAGCGCTTCGTCACCCTGACCGACCATGTCACCTCCCTGCTGAGTCCGCGAGCCCGATGGCCGCGTCACTATGATTAGACCCCTCAAGGGTGGATTTGGTTCCGCTCATTCTGCAAATATTTCAGTTGGTGGGCCAGCTTCAGTCGTGCTCGCGCACAGCGACTCTTGACGGTTCCCTCCGGAACCCCCAGCAGCGCCGCGGCTTCCGTGACCGAGTACCCCTCCAGGTCGACCGCCACGACGGCGGCTCGCTGTTCGGGCGACAACGTGAAGAGGGCGTCGTCGATGGCCATCGCGGTCTCACGGTCGTCCATCGGGTCTCGTGGGCGCGCCGGTTCCTGGTGGTCGTCCTCCAGCGGCACGGTCGGCCGGGCCCGGTTGCGGCGGATCCGATCGAGACACGCATTCACCACGATCCGGTGTAGCCAGCTGCGTACCGCGGCGTCCGCGCGGAACGTCGCCGCCGTCCGGTGGGCGGACAGCAGCGCCTCCTGGAGCGCGTCCGCCGCGTCTTCCGGCGTGTAGCTGGTCCGCTTCGCGGTCTGCCACAAATGGTCCTGATGTCTGCTCAACAACTCCGCAAATGCGCGTGCGTCCCCCGACGCGTGCGCTGCCAGGAGCTCGGCATCAGACATGCCAGCCCCGGCGACCCCCCTGTAGATTCGCACGAGAAATGCTAACCGACCGCGAGGTCTAGAGTCACTCCGAGGGCTGAACCCGCGTTCAGGAGGCCTTCGTGAAGCCGATCTCGGCGAACGAGGACTGGTTCTTCCCGCCCTCGGTCGCCAGCTTGGTGATCCACACCAGGACCTTGCTCGCGTTGCCCTCCGCGGTCACCGGAATGGTGGTGACACCCTTCCCCAGGACGCCCGACCCGATCACCTGGGTCTGGTCGAGGGTGGGGTTTGCGGTTGCGGCGGTACGGATCTCGACCGCGGTACCCGCGCTCGGCGAGTCGATCCGGACCTCGCGCAGCGCGCTCGGTTCGGTCAGGTCGACCATCAGGCCGACACCGTTCTTGAAGGTCGGGAACTGGTCGAAGTAGCCGTCGGTGGTCCACGCGGTGGCCGGGTTGCCGTCGATCGCCTGCCGCGCGGTGGCCGGGTTGTCCGGCGAGCCCTGCGGGGAGTACACGGTGGCGCCGGCAGGAACCACCGGCGCACCCGCCGCGGCGGGTGCCGGCTCCGCGGGTGCGGATGCCGCGGACGGGGCGGTGGTGAGGCCGAAGTTCTGGTCCGTCAGCGGCTCGCTGGAGCCGCCGCCCGCCAGGAAGTTCGCCAGCCACCAGCCGACGAGCGCCAACACGACGACCGTGAGGACGCCGAGCGCGGACAACGCGATGATCATCCGGTTGTCCTTGGCCCGCTTCGCCTCGGCATCCTCGGAGTCGAGGAGGGCGCGGCCGGTCGATCCGGCGGGGCGCTGGCCGAGCCGCAGTGCGGGCATGAGATCGGTCTTCTGGTCCACCACGGACGCCTGGTCCAGCACGTGCTGGACGGTCGCGGCGGTGCGGATGCCGCCACCCTGCTCGAGGGCGCGGACCGCGACGGCGGAGATCTCGAACGGCACTTCGGGCCGGATGCGCCGCGGCTCGACCGGCTGGCCGTCGTCTGCGCGGTCGGCCAGCCTCATCCCACCGACGGTGCCGGCCGCGTGCGGCGTGCGCGGATCCGTTCCCGCCTGCGCAGCGGGAGCGGGGGCGCCGGACTCCGGCGCCGGACCGGGCTCGCCGAGCGGCCAGCGCGCGGTGATCAACGCGTACAACATGGCACCGAGTCCGCGGACGTCGGAGGCGGCGTCGGCGTCGGCGAGGGTGGCGGGGAAGGCCAGCACCGCGTCGCCGCCCGCCGAGATCCGGATCCGGTCCGGGTGATCGATCGACAGTGAACCGCCGCCGCGATGGGCGGCCTCCGCGGCCGAGGCGAGCGCGCGAATGGCCCTCGCCGCGCCGATCGGAGACGGTTCGGTCTCGGCCATCTCCCGCAGCGATCGGCCCGGTGTCCACTCGGCGACCACGATGCCGCCCGAGCTGCCCCGGACCACGTCGAGGACCCGGGCCAGGCCGGGCGAATTGATCCGACCGAGGCGCAGGGTGCGGGACAGAACGGCCTGCGGGCCCTCGGACTCGGGCGTTCCGGATACCGCGCGCTGGTCGGCGTCGACGAAGGTCAGCGCGACCTCGCGATCGAGCTTGATGTCGTGGGCCTGCCAGAACTTCAGCCCGCGGGCGCCGCCGTGCGGGGCGAGCAGGCGGTAACGTCCGCCGGCCACCGAGGCGCCGGGGATCAGCTTGGGGCCGCGCGTGGGCCGCGCCGTCGCGGAGTCGCCGACCCGCAGCGGGGGCAGTGTGGGCGAACCGATCGGGATCACGCCCGTGTCGACGGTCAGGTCGCGCTCGGGGCGACCCGCGGCCGGCTTGTCGGCCTTGGCCGGGGCAGGTGCCTTTGCCCCGTCGTCCTCGGGGGTCGCCGGGGCGGGCCCGTCGTCCGTTGCCTCGATCTTCCGCGGGGCCGATTCGGGCACGGACGCCTTCACAGCGGACATGCCGGACTGGCCGTCGGCAACGTTCTCGTCGCTCACCCTCACTCCTTCGCGCATAAGTCCCGAAATCTCTCCTGTTGAGAACTGATCCCCAGACCGCCGGGGATCAGCGTACGGGAGTGCAATCCCGCCGCTGAGGGGTATCTGAGCACCATCGATGGCGGGGATCAACTCCGTCTCCGCGTCATAGAGTGACACGACCGCAGGCGTATCAGCGCGTGATTCCGGACGCGACCGACCGAGAAGTCTGTTCACCACACGTCCCACCGCCACCGTGCCCGCCACCACCTCGGGCACCCGGGCGATCCGCAGCAGCAGGAATGTCAGCCCGAGCATGATGACCGCGCCGATACCGACCTGGACGAAGGCACCCGGCCCGCCGAATCGGTCGCCGAGACGATCGAGGCGAAGCAACTCCTCCGCCGTCAGCATCGTGATCCCGCCCGCAACCGAGGCGACGACGACCAGGAACGCGGTCTTGCCGACGTTCGCCATCCGCAGGTTCCCGAGGCTCCGCCTGAGCAGGAAGCCACCGATCAGCGCGCCCACGGTGAACCCGAGGCCGTTCGCGACGCCGAGCAGGCTGACGACCTGCTCGTCGCTGGAGGCCACCATCGGCGCCAGCACCGAGAGCCCGACCTTCACGCCGGTGATGCCGAGGATGATCCAGGTCGGCGTCCAGGCCTGCTCGCGGGCGTAGAACACCCGCAGATGGATCAGCACCAGCGCGTACGGGATCAGGGTGAACGCGGACCAGCTGACGGCGTGTCCGAGCCGCTCGGCGTCGGCCTCCCCGAAATTGCCGTATCCGAACAGGGCGTGCCCGACCTGTGGGCCGGCAAAGGTCAGGAACACCACCACAGGCACCAGCGACACCATCGTCAACCGGGTCGAGACGGACAGGTCGTCGACGACGGCCGGGGTGTCCTCGGCGGCGGCATTGCGGCTGAGCCGCGGCATGATCGCGGTGAGCACCGTGACGCCGAGGATGCCGTACGGCAACTGCAGCAGCAGCCAGGCCTGTTGGTAGATCACCGGGCCCGCCGCATCCGCCGAGGCGGCGATCCGCGTGCCGATACTGAACCCGACCTGACTGATCAGGACATACAGCACGATCGCGACGCCCATCCCGGCGAACATCTTCAGCCGGGCGTCGATCCCCCACAGTGGCTTGAGGCTGATTCCCTCGCGCCGGATCGCGGGCACGAGGGTCGCGGCCTGGGTCACCACACCGAGCGTGACGCCCAGGCCGAGGAGCAGCACGCGGCCGGTGGTCATCTCGTCGGAACCCCGCGTGAGCAGCCAGAAGAGCGCGAGCACCCCCAGCACCACGAGGTTGTTGAGCACCGGAGCCCACGCACCGGGCTTGAAGACGCCCCTCGTGTTGAGCAACGCCGTCAGCAGGGCGGAGAGGCCGTAGAAGAGGATCGCGGGCAGCAGCAGATAGGCGAACGACGTGGACAGTGCGGCGTCGACCTTGCCGTCCTCAGGAAGGAAGAGCCGGGTCAGCAGCGGGGCCGCGGCGATCGCGACCACCGCCGCGACGCCGAGGATCAGGCAGGTGATGGTGAACAGTCGCCGCACGAAGGCGGCACCGCCGTCGTCGTCCTCCTTCTCGGCGCGCACCAGCACCGGAACCACGATCGCGGTCAGCACCGCCCCGAGGACGAGCTCCGAGATCATGGTCGGTAGCTGGCTGGCGACGGTGAAGGAGCTGGCGGTGGCGGCGCCGAGCACGGTCAGCAGCAACACCTGCTTGAGGAAGCCGGTGATCCGGCTGACCAGGGTTGCCACCGCGATCGAGCCGGTGGACGCCAGGAGGCGGGAGTTCGCGGTCGGCTCCCGCGGCTCCTCGGGAGCCGGCTCCGGATCCGGGGCGGGCGCCGCCGGCCGACGTGCGGCCGGGCCCGGCGCGGGCAGCGACGGTCCGGTACGGGTGTTCGGCGGCGGAGGCAGATGGCGCTGCGGGGCGGCCCGCTGGGGCGCGGGTTGCGGCCGGTACGTCTGGGGCTGATCGGGGCGGAACGGGCGCGGCTGGTCCGGTCGGAACGGCGCCTGCGGCCGGGGCGGGCCGTACCGCGGCGGCACCGGCCTCCCCTGGTCCGGCGGGGGTCCGGGCTGCGTGCCTGCCGGTCCCGGAGGCGTCGGGTGGGCCCGTTCCCACGGGGCGGGTGGGGCCGGCTCGGCGGGTCCCGGGTGCTGGGGTCGCCCGCCCGGGTCCGCTCCCGTGCCCGGTGGGCGACGCGTGCTCCCCGTCATCGAGCTTCGTACCCTTCGTCCGCTGGATCTGGCTGACCCCGGAACCGGTGCCACAGGCGCCGTCCCGCAAGTAGCAACAGTAGTGCGCCCGCGCAGGCGGTGATGATCGCGAGCGCCTTGCCGTACGCGTTCGTCCGGATCGACACGGAGGTCGGCTCGCCCAGTTCACGGCCGTTCGTCGTGGTCAGCGCGACATCGACCACCAGCTTGCCGGCGTTCTCCACCGTTGCGGGCACCTGCAGCGTCCGGCTGCCGCGCGGCGGCAGCTGCTGATCGCCGATGTCGGTGACCGTCATCTCGGGCGGCGCCGAGATCTGCAGTCGCACGTTGATCCCCACCGGCAGGTCGTTGCGGGCGACCAGCAGCAGCGGACTCTGTTCCGAGGCCAGCGTGTAGGCGCCGCCGGGGGGCAGCACGGTGACCGACGCATAGATATCGGTCAGCGCCTCCTCGACGTCGGTCACCCTGGCCTCGGCGGCGGCCCCGGCGGCGGCCCGGTCCCGGTCCCGCCGCCCGGCCGTGCTCAACGCCCGCAGAAGGTCCTCGCTCAGCGGTGCGGTGTAGGAGCGCGGGGTCAGTGCCGACTGCGGATCGTTCACCAGCGTCTCGGTGAGCGCATTGATCTCGGGGGCGACCGCGGAGGCCGACGTCTGGACGCGCTCCGGGGCGCCGTCCCTGGCGGCCTGCGCCGGATAGTCGAGGTCGACCGTCGGTTGTGCGGCCGGCCGATCGAGCAGGGCGGCGAGCGGGCGCGGATTGGCCAGTCCCGACCGCATCAGGGTCGACACCGTCGACAGGACCGTGCGCGCCTCGTCGCCGTCCACGGACCAGTCCTGCGGAGGAACGGCGAGCAGGCCGCGCGGTTCCGTGTTCGCCCCGCCGCTCGCGGGCGGCGTGAGCGCGGGCCAGGCGATCGCCCCGAGCGCATCCTGGAGGCGCGCGGCCCGCGAGTCGTCGGACAGGTCGTATCGCACGTCGGCCGGCGTGTACGTGGGCGTCTGCGGCGTGGAGCCCACGGCGGCGAGTGCGGAGGCCGCCGGCACGTCGAAGAGCGCCGCGGACAGGGGCCGATCGACGGTCGATCCCGCCAACGGCACCGTCGGCCGCGTCGTCTCCCCCGCCACCGCGTTGTCGGCGAGCAGCGCGGTCGGACCGAGACCTCGCAGGCCGGCGGCCTCGGGGCTGAGCACACCGGCATCCGGCCAGGTCAGGCCCCGGCGCGAGGTGATCCCCAGCACGCTGTCGACGATTCCCGCCGGTGCGGACAGGGCCCGCTCCACCAGGGTCGGATCGTCGACCTTCTGCAGCGCGGTCAGATCGACCTGCGCGAACGGCACGGCGGTCGTGCACATCCGGGGGGCCAGCGACCGTAGCCGCTCGAGCCAGTCGGAGGCCGCGGACTGCCCGGTCCCCTCGCGCGCCGGGCCGTTCGGATCCGAGGGGTCGTCGACCACCAGGTATCCCCTGGTCATGTTGCTCACGGTGATCAGCAGGTCCGGGTCGACGGCCAGGCACATGCTGTCGGCGAGCTTGTGGTCACGGTCGACGCTGTCGCCGGTGGCGAACTCGACGGCCGCGAGCAACTGCTCGAGCCGCCCACCGTCAGCCAGCGAATCCGCCAGTTCGTCGTCGACGAGTCGGACCTTCTCGTCCGTGGATCCCGGGATACCGGACGCCAGCCGGGGCCTGTCGGCGAACGGCCACATCAGGGTGACGGCCACGGGGTCGGTGGTGCTCGGCGGTATCGCCGCGGCGTCGGGACGGTCGGCGCCCCGGATGCTGGGGTCGCGTGGGAGCCCGAGCACCGGGAGCAGGAATCGGGCGTCGTCGAGCCGGGCCTGGCCGCCGTACTCGGGTGTGCCGTTGACGTTGACCAACAGTGGGTACACCCCGGGCGCCGTGATGCCGAGCGAGACGGACGAGGTCGATCGGAGCGGCATCGCCAGGGTGAACCGGCTGGACTGCCCCACCTGCAGTTTCTCGGTGACGGTGGTGAACTGGCCGACCGTGTCGAACTCCTCCTGGTCGGCGGTCAGCACCGACCTGAGCTGCATGGACTCGGTGACGGCCTGCGCCCCCTGGAGACGGACCTTGACGTCGTGGACGGGGCGGTCGCCGACGTTGCTGACGGATCCGGTGACCGTGACGAACGGTTCGCTGGAGGTGGTGACGGCGTTCGGCGTGACCTGATCGATCGCCAGGCTGACGAACTCGCGCTCGTCGGTGTTCGTCCGCAGACCCGACGCGGCCGGGTCCGTTGCCGCCGAGTCGGCACTGTCGGGTGGCTGCGCCAGCACCGCCACAGTGCCATCAGGTCGCTGCGCAGGCTCCGCTCCGGTGCCATGGGGTCGCTGCGCAGGCTCCGCTCCCGCCGCACCGATGGCCATCGGTGCGCCGGCCAACGCCAGGACGGACAGGGTCGCCACTACGGTGCGACGCAGGGTGGCCCTCATCCGTTCTCGCGGGTCGCTTCGCGGGGGGCGGACGCCATCTGCTCGATCAGCTCTCCGGCGACCCCGGCGAGGCGACGTTCGTCGGCGTATGCGAGCCGGGACTCCAGTTCGGCCAACGGAACCCACGCCACCTCGGTCACCTCGACGTCGGCGTCGGAGAGTTCGCCGCCCTGGAACCGGAGCAGGTAGTGGTGCACGGTCTTGTGGACGCGCCTGCCCTCGGTGACGAACCAGTAGTCGATGCTGCCCAGCTCCGCGAGCACCGTGCCCTGGATGCCGGTCTCCTCCGCCACCTCACGCATCGCCGTCTGCTCGGCGGTCTCGCCCTGCTCGATGTGCCCCTTGGGGAGCGACCAGAGCAGCCGCCCCCGCCGGTCGGTTCGGCCGATCAAGGCGGCGCACTGCTCATCGCGGGGACCGTCGAGGCCGTCGACCACCAGTCCCCCGGCCGACGTTTCCCGGACTGTCCGCATGCGCGTGTTCGAGCGGTCGCCGTGCCCGCTTCGTCGCCGCGGGTTGCGGCGACTGCGATTCGCACGTTCGGCAGCAGACACCCAATCAATACTAGTTGGCCCGCGGGACCTGCCCCGAATCCCACACCGGCCGACCGGCAACCCGCTCGCCCGCGCCGGTTCGCCGGCTCCGCCTGCGTCGGTAAGCTGCACAGTCGTGGTTTCCCCTACTCCCGACGCCGACCGACGTGCCCGACTGCTCACGGCCGCCTCCGCGACCCTGCGGGGCCTCTCGGACGTGCTGACCCCGCTGGGCGAGCGGTTCTCCGCCGCCGGGCACGAGCTGTACCTCGTGGGCGGGAGCGTGCGGGACGCGATCCTCGGACGGCTGGGCACCGATCTGGACTTCACCACCGACGCCCGGCCGGAGCAGGTGCAGGCGATTCTCAAGGGCTGGGCCGACAACCAGTGGGACACCGGCATCGCCTTCGGGACGATCAGCGCCGCCAAGGGCGACCAGCAGATCGAGATCACCACCTTCCGCACCGACGCCTACGACGGGGTGACCAGGAACCCGGAGGTCGTGTACGGCACCAGCCTCGAGGAGGACCTGGTCCGCCGCGACTTCACCGTCAACGCGATGGCCGTGCGCATCGGGGCGGACGGCTCGCAGGAGTTCACCGATCCGCTCGGCGGCATGGACGCACTGCTCGGCGGGGTGCTCGACACCCCCGCGGCGCCGGAGATCTCGTTCAACGACGACCCCCTCCGCATGCTCCGGGCCGCTCGGTTCGTCTCCCAGCTCGGCTTCGCCCTGGCGCCCCGGGTGCATCAGGCGATCGTGGAGATGGCGGGACAGATCGACCGGATCACCGCCGAGCGGGTGCGCGCCGAGCTCGACAAGCTGATCCTCGGCGAGTATCCGATCGACGGCATCAACGTGATGTGCGAAACCGGACTGGCGGCGCGGGTCATCCCGGAGATCCCGAAGATGAAGCTGGAGATCGACGAGCATCACCAGCACAAGGACGTCTATCAGCATTCGCTGACCGTGCTGCAGCAGGCGATCGACCTCGAGGACGGCGACCCAGACCTGGTGCTGCGCTGGGCCGCGTTGCTGCACGACATCGGCAAGCCGGACACCAAGCGCAACGAGCCGGCGGGCGGGGTGAGCTTTCACCACCACGAGGTGGTCGGGGCGAAGATGGTGCGCAAGCGGATGCGGGCGCTCAAGTACTCCAAGCAGATGATCGACGACGTCGGCCAGCTGGTGTTCCTGCACCTGCGCTTCCACGGCTACGGCGAGGGTCAGTGGACCGATTCCGCGGTCCGCCGCTATGTCACCGACGCGGGGGATCTGCTGCCGCGCCTGCACAAGCTCGTCCGCGCGGACTGCACCACCCGGAACAAGCGCCGGGCGGCCAAGCTGCAGGCCACCTACGACGATCTCGAGCAGCGGATCGTGCGCATCGCCGAGCAGGAGGATCTGGGCCGGGTCCGGCCGGACCTCGACGGCAACGCGATCATGGCGCTGCTCGGCATCCCCGCCGGCCCCCAGGTCGGCAAGGCCTGGACCTTCCTCAAGGAGCTGCGCCTGGACCGCGGCCCGCTGAGCCCGGAAGAGGCCGAAGCCGAGCTGCTCGCGTGGTGGGCACAGCAGCAGTAGCCGCTACGCGATCAGCCGGAGCAGCTGAGCGAGATCGAACGAGCTACTCAGCGTGGGGATCTCGAGGGTGAAGTGCACGATGTGACCGTCGCGGGTGGCGCGGACGTTGCGGGCGTCGTTGGGCAGCGGCGGCAGCGGGATGACCGGTGCGGGTAGATATCGCCTGGGCACCGGCAGGCCCCGCCATCGGGCCCGGATCACCTCGACGCGCAGCACGTCGTCGGCGACCGAGGCGTCGACGACCGCGGTCAGCCGGCGGTGCCGGTGCTCGGCGCGGACCAGGCCGGATTCCTCGGCGTGCAGCGTCCACTCGATGTCCCGGCTGTTGACCTGCGCCAACAGCGAGGACATCGGGACCCGGCCCTCGAGGTCGATCCGTCCGGTGCTGACCCGGGTCGGCGCGCCCGGCACCAGCCGCACCCCGGTGGCGACGGCGGTCACCTCCGCCAGGGCGTGCCCGCCCCAGTCGATGCCCGTGAGCCGGGCTCGCGACTCGAAATGCGCGCCCCGACGCCGCACGCGAAACGAACTCAGCCGCGCCGTGACCGGTACGCCCTGCAGGGTGACGGCGATCTCACGCCCGACGAATCGGCGCGCGATACCGAGGCTGAGCGCGCTCATCACGCTGTCCGGGACCAGCGCCGTCATCGTGCCTGCTCCGAGGGTCGCCACCGGATCCACCCAGGAGGTGGTGATCGACGACAACGACCAGCCGGAGCTCATGACTGGACACGATAGGCCTCAGCGCAGCGTGGCGCGCATCAGATAGACGTTGTAGCTGTCCCACTCGGACATCGTGAAGTACACGTCGTCCTCGGTGGACCAGGGGTGCAGGAACCCGCCGTACAGCTTCGGGTAGTCGGCGCTGCGCACCATCGGGATGCCCTCCGACCACGAGCCCTGCGGGCTGTTCGCCTGGCGCAGCACGATGGTCCCCGCCGGGGTGTCCAGGTAGCTCATCTGCCAGAGGTCGCGCGACTCGTCGTAGCGCACCGACAGCTCCGCGGCCACACCCTTGAGCACGGGCGTGGGCAAGTGCTCGCCGACCGGGGTCCAGGACCCGTCGACCCAGTACTGGTACGCCGACTTGTTGAGCACCTGGTCCCTGGCCACCCGGGCGAGGGCGATGGTGCCGAGCCGTCCGTTCGGCGTGCCGAACATGTAGACGTGGTCACCGGCCGGGACCATGCTCGCGACCTGGAACTGGTTCAGTCCGAAGATGTTCTCCCACTTGGCATACGGATCCTTGGTCCAGGTCTGCCCGTTGTCGTCGGAGTAGGCGATGCCGCCGTGGTTCGTGTACCACATGCCGGGGATCATGCTCCAGCGTCGAACCGACATGTAGCTCATGTACTGCCGGTCGCCGATCGCGAATCCGGAGGTCGGGATGGTGGTGGTCTCCCAGTTCTTGATCTTGCGGCTGCCGAGGAGTTCGGCGGCGTGGCACCGGCTGTCCTGCACCATGGAGTCGAGGGTCAGGCCGTCGGAGAGATCGCGGTCGGTGCTGTGCCCCAGTACATTCGAGCGCCAGTCCTGACCGTTGGCGCCCGGCGGGGCCCAGTCCCGGCCGAAGGTGTCGCCGAACGCGATGGCCACCTCGCCGGGCCTGCTCTCCCACATGATGCCGAGATCGGTTCCGTTGACCTGCCACCGCTTGTCGGTGCGGTTGATCGAGCCCGGACCGGTGAGCTGGGCGACCAGGGTCACCTCGCCGACCTCCGGTGCCGGCGCGGCGGCATCGACCGGTCCCGGTTCGACGGGCGGGGACTGTGGGACGGGCGGCGGGGGCAGCGGCTGACCCGGACCGGGAATGGGGATCGGGATCGGCTCCGGGTCGGGGCCGATCGAGAACCGCGGCACCGACGAGCCCCACGATCCGGACCCCGACGACGACGAGCCCGATTCGGACGATGCCGAACCGGACCCCGACCCCGAGCCGGACCCGGAGCCCGACTCGGGCTGCTCGGGTCCGGGGTCGGTGAGGTCAGGGCACGGATCGGCGCACGGGTCCGCCGGCAGCGGGGCCTGCGGGATGCGGGTCTGATCCTGCGGTGGGTCGGGCACCGGCACGGGAACGATCTGCGGCCAGGGGATCTTGATGTCGATTCCGCCCGGGGCTCCCGACTCGTCACCGGCGGAGGGGTCGAAACCCGTCTCCCCGCAGGCGTTGGTCGGCGCCGGCGCCGCGGACGCGGGTGACGCACCGAGCACCGAGCCCGACGCCGCGACGGCGAGGGCGAGCAGTGGTGCGCTGACACGACGGATCACGAAGTCCCCCTATGGCATTCCCGGTCGCCACCGCATCCGGGTGGGTCACGGCGATCGTTCCTGTGAACTTATCAGAGGGCAACGATTCCCGTCCTCCATTGATTAAGTGACCACTCAATGTATTATTGCCGCAGTCGAGAGGAGGACGGATGCGCACCGTCGACGAGGCCGCCAGGGCGGCGAGGCAGGCGGCCCTACTGGACGCGGCCGCACGGTGTTTCGCCGAGCGTGGATACAACGCGACCCGCACCGCGGACATCTGCGCGCTCGCGGGCATGAGCGCGGGCAACCTCTTCCACTACTTCCCCACCAAGCACGCCGTGCTGCTCGCCCTGGTGGAACGGGACGGCGCGCAGACGGCCGAGGAGATGGCGGGTCTCGCGGCGGCGGCCGATCCGGTGGCCGCCCTCCTGGCGCTGCTCGACGAGATCTGCGCGCTCGCGGCCGATCCCGTGTATTCGGGTCTGGCGTTGGAGATCTCGGCCCTGGCGCACCGCGACGAGGACGTCGCGGTGCGCTTCAAGGCAAACGACCTGGCCTTCCGGAAGGGTCTCGCCGACCTGGTCGAGAGGGCGGAGCGGGACGGCCGGCTCGACACGGATCTCACCGCCGAGCACGCGGCGACCTGGCTGGCCGCGCTGGTCGACGGGCTGTTCGCCCGGGTCGCCGCCGACCCGGAGTTCGATCCGCGGTCCCAGGCGCCGGTCCTGCGCCGGATCGTCACCCAGCTGCTCGCGGGCGGCCCGCAGTGACCGTGCGTGTCGACGTCCCTGTGGCGCCGGCCCGACTCCTCAATGTGGACGCGCTGCGGGGATTCGCCCTCTTCGGCATCCTGGCCGTCAACGTCTGGGCGTTCGCCGATCCGTACTACGCCTCCCCCGAATCGAACCCGACGTTCGATTCCGGGCTCGACCATGCGATCCGGTTCGCGATCTCGCTGCTCTTCGAGACCAAGTTCTACCTGTTGTTCTCGTTCCTGTTCGGCTACAGCTTCACGCTGCAGATGGCGGCGGCCGAGCGGGCCGGGACGGCGTTCATGCCCCGGATGCTGCGCCGACAGACCGGGCTACTGGCCATCGGCCTGGTGCACGGGGCCGCGCTGTACTACGGCGAGATCCTGTCCACCTACGCGATCCTGGGCCTGATCCTGTTGGCGTGCAGGCGCATCGCCCCCCGCCGGGCCGTGCAGCTCGGTATCGGACTGGTCATCACGGTCGGCGTGGTGTGGATGCTCCTCGGGCTGGCCACCCTGGCCGAGGGAGGAGCCGCCGCAACGGCCGCGTCGGATGCCGCCGTCAAGCTCACGGCGTTCGGCGGTGACGCGGCCGCGACACTCGGCTTCCACTCCGGGCACCTGCCCGAGACCGTCGCCGCCATCGTGGCCCTGCAGGCGCCGAGCGCGATGGCCATGTTCTTCTTCGGATTCGCGGCCGGCCGGGTGCAGGTGTTCGCGAACCCCGACCGCTTTCGGCCCCTGATGCGCCGGATCCTGATCTTCGGGTTCCCGGTCGGCCTGCTAGGAGCGCTGGTCTACGCGCTGGCGGCGGCCTACGCGCCTGGCGGCGGCGTCGAGACCTTCGCGTTCGGGCTCGGGCAGCTCACGGCGCCGCTGCTCACCGCGTCGTACGTCGTGGCCGGGCTGATGCTGTTCCGGACCGACCCCGGCAGGCGGGTCGAGGCGGCGCTGGCCCCGATGGGCAAGACCGCCCTGACCAACTACCTGTTCCAGTCGCTGGTGCTCGGAGTGCTGTTCACCGGCTACGGGTTCGGCCTGGTCGATCGGCTGTCCCCGCCGGCGGTCGCCGCGGTGGTGCCGCTGATCTTCGCGACCCAACTGGTGCTCAGCCGGTGGTGGCTGCGTGGGCACAGGTACGGTCCGGCGGAGTGGGCGCTGCGCGCGATCACCATTGCCGGCATCCCGCCGTGGCGGCGTCATGGCGACTGACGCGTCACCGTCGCCGCGGCGCCGATGGCTTCGCCGTGGGGTGGGCGGCCTCGCGGCGCTCCTGGTCCTCGTCCTGATCGGCGTGCTGGCGGTCATCGTGGGCAACAGCTACGCGCTCCGGGAGGAGGGCGTGACGATCACGACCGCCGCCGGCCCGTTGCGCGGTGTCCTCGCCCTCCCGCGCGACGTGAACGGGCCCGTCGGGCTCGTCGTCTTCGTGCACGGGGACGGGCCGGTGGAGGCGACCAGCGAGGGATTCTATCGGCCCATCTGGGAGGCTCTGGCGGCGGCGGGCTACGCGTCGCTGTCGATGAGCAAGCCGGGAGTCGTTGGTTCCCAGGGCAATTGGCTCGAACAGTCCCTCCATGATCGAGCGGTCGAGGCCGAGACGTTGATCGACTGGGCGCTCGATCGCCCCGAGATCGACCCGAGGCGCATCGGGCTCTGGGGAGCGAGCCAGGGCGGCTGGGTCCTGCCCGAGGTCGCCGTCGACCGGCCGGAGGTGTCCTTCGTCATCGCAGTGTCACCGGCGGTCAACTGGCTCGACCAGGGCCGGTACAACCTGCTGGCCGAGCTCGACGCCGCCGGGGCCGGCGAGGCCGAACGCCTGGCCGCGATCGCCGAGAGCGACGCGGTCCGCGCGTTGCTGAATCGGAACGCCACCCATGAGGAGTACCTCGAGGCGTCAACGGACGACGAGCCCATGGACCGCGACCGCTGGGGATTCGTCCTGCGCAACCACACCGCCGACGCGACGGCGGCACTCGGGGAACTCGGGCGCAGCGACATCCCGGTGCTGCTCGTCCTCGGGGAGGACGACCGCAACGTCGATGTCGACGACACCCAGCGTGCCTACGCGCGTCTGCTCGGCGACCGGCTCACCACGGCACGCTTCCCGGGCGCCGCGCACACCCTCGCCCGGTCCGGCGTCGAGCAATCGGCGCTGTGGGGAGTCCTGGTCGGGACGTTCGCGCCGCGCCATGTCTTCGTTCCCGGTTATCTCGACGCCCAGCGGGACTTCCTCGTCGGTCTGCCCTGATCGACTCAGCCCGCGAGTTGCCGTACCTCGCCGAGATGATCGTCGATCACGCCCTGCAGCCGGGCTACGACCACACCAGCGAGTTCGGTTATGGCCTGGACCTGATCCTGGATGCGCTCGAGGCGCGCCGGCGGTAGGGCCCGACACCCGCCCCGGGATGTCCACCTCGCCCTCCCCGGGGCCGGTCGGAACCGGCGTCGCCGCGCCCGCGTCCAACACGTATGGGACTGGTGGAGTACTCGTTCGGCACCGGTGACGGCGCGCCGCAGGACTGGGTGTCCGAGGCCGACCTCGATCTCGGCGGCACCGGCACCGCCGACGCGGTGTGCCTCGACTTCGACGGCGACGGGTTGCTCGACGATGCCATGTGGGACAGCGACGGGGACGGGCGCGCGGATCGTTCGGTCCTCGACGTCGGTGACGAGGGCCGTTACTTCGCGGACGCGTCGGGTGCGGGGGTCTGGGATCTCGAGCTCACCGCGCCGGAACCCGCGCACGAGTTGCGTTGGACGGACGCCGCCGGTGCGGCCAGGAGCGTGCCGGGCGACGGCGGGGTCCCGGTCGACGTCGATCTGGACGGGGACGGGGACCCGGACGTCGCGGTGATCGACACCGACGGGGACTCGCTCGTCGACGTCACCGTGGTCCGTGCCGGACCGGGCGGCCGCGCCGCCGCGATCGAGGTTGACGAGCGGTCCGACGGACGGGCGGACGTGACGCTGTCCGACACCGACGGCGACGGCCGGCTGGACGCCGTCGCCCGCTGACCCTCCCGATCGTCGGGGTCAGCGCCGCGGGCGGCGCAGCGAGTTCGCCGCGACCGCCGCCAGGCCGGCCCCGTACGCCGCCGCGCCCGCGAAGACGAGTCCGGGCGTGCGGCCGTCGGCGGCGATGACCGTCGCCGCGGCGGCCAGCGCGGCGATGAAGGCGATGTTGAAGACGGTGTCCTGCAGAGCGAACACCTGCCCGCGCCGGTGGTCGTCGATGTCGATCTGCATCGCCGCATCCCCGGTGAGCTTGATCGTCTGGCCGGCGAGGCCGAGCAGGAACGCGCCGGCCAGCAGCATCGGCTGGGTGAGCGCGGAGATCACCGCCAGCTGGACGACCGTGGCGAACACCAGCGCGCCCACGACGGTCGGGGACCGGCCGATGCGTGGGATGAGAAACGGTGTGACCGCCGCGGCGAGGAGCATGCCCACCGCCGCCGCGCCGACCGCCACCCCGAATCCGGCGAACCCGCCCGGCAGCGATCCGGCCGTCGAGGTGTCCCGCAGGAGCAGCACCATGATCAGAGTGTTGATCCCGAACACGATGCGGTGCACGCCGATACCGATCATCGCGGTGGTGACGCCCGGTGCCTGCCACACGGCGGTCGCGCCGGTGCGCAGGCCGGCCAGCACCGCGCGGACCGCGTCCAGGCCCGTGGGACCCGAGCGGTCGAGGTCGCCGGTCGGACCGAGGCGGTGGGCGGCGAAGCCCGCGGCGGCGAGCGCACCGACCACCGAGCCCGCCGACGCGACGGCCACCGCGAGGCCGGAGCCGCGGTCCCCCTCGCCGAGTACCCCGATGATCGCGACCGCCGTCCCGGCCCCGGCGGCGGCGACCCCGGCGCCGGCGGTCGCGAGCACGGAATTCGTTGACACCAGCCAGGATTGGCGCACGACGTTCGGCAGCGACGCCGAGACGCCCGCGAGCACGAACCGGCTGACCCCGACCGCGGCGAGGGCGAGCAGCAGGAGCGGGGTCTGCGGTCCGCCGGTCATGAGCACCGCTGCGGACGCCAGGATCAGGCAACCGCGCAGCAGGTTCGCCCACATCAGCACGGCGCGCCGGTCCCAGCGGTCGAGTAGCGCGCCGGCGAAGGGGCCGACCAGCGAGTAGGGCAGCAGCAGCACCGCGAATCCCGCGGCGATCGCGAGGGGATCGGTCTCCCGTTCGGGATTGAACAGGATGGCGCCCCCGAGTGCGGCCTGGAAGAGGCCGTCGCCGAACTGGCTCGCGAACCGGACGGTGGTGAGCCGGCCCAGCCCGGGCGATCGGCGCAGCGCGTCGAGCAGGCCCGTGCGCCCGCGCGTCGGGTGGGGCGGGGTCGGATCCGGTGGCGTCGGCTCCCCCGGCGTCGCGCTTCCCGGCGTCGAGTTCACCACCCGGTGACCCTATCGCGGCGCCGGTGCGAGCTCCCGTGCGCGCCACCACCCGACGGTCGCGGCCGCCGCCTCGGCCAGCGGGGTCGGCGCCAGGCCCAGCAGCCGCTCGCTGTTGCTGGAGTCGAGCACGAACGGCCGCTCGAACTGGTACAGCATCTCCGCCAGTTCGCGGCTGTCGCCGTGCACCAGCCCGGCGCCGCGCAGCAGCCACCCGGGCAGCACGCCCGTCTTCGGATCCGGCACCCCCGCCGCGGCGGCGTAGGCGTGCACCAGCGCCCGCTGCGTGATCGCGGCCCCGGTCGGCGCGTGCAGGACCGAGTTCCACAGCGCCGGGTCGGCGGCCGCGGCGATCATCGCCGCCGCGAGGTCGGGCACGTAGGTGAACGAGTGCGGCGTGTCGAGGCCGCCCATCACACGAACGGTCTTGCCCGCCAGGATGTTCGGCACCATCCGCTCGCCCGCGTGAGCCATCAGCACCCGGGGCCCGAAGAAGTCGGAGGCGGCCACGCTGACGGTGGCGGTGTCCGACGCCTCGCGCTGGCGCAACAGCTCGGCGCGGACGCCGAGCTTGCCGCCGCGGGCCTCGCGCGGGGTGCTCTCGGTGATGGGGCCGTCGACCTTCCCGTACGAGTACAGGCTCTCCGGGAACACCACCAGGGCGCCGACCCGGCCGGCCGCGGCGAGCACGGCACGTTCGGTGGGGGGAAGTTCGCGCCGCCAGGCCTCCGCCGAGTAGGCCGAACCGTGGGTGCAGTGGAACACCGCGCTCGCGCCCTCCACCGCGGCGTCGAGCGCGCCCGGCACCGAGACGTCCACGCGCAGTCGTTCCACGAGGGGGTGCTCGGGGCCGGAGCCGGACCTGGTCAGCACCCGGACCCGGTGTCCTTGCGCCGCCAACTGATCGGCCACGGTCCATCCGACGGGCCCGGCTCCGGTCACTACCTGCACTGTCGACATCGCACTCACTCCTGGTGTGGTCTCGGGTCATTGGAGAGCACTGCTCTCGAAAGCAACTCTGCACCCTGTCCGCGACAATGTCAAGAGCAGTGCTCTCTTTTGTTGACAGTGCTCACCAATCCGGTCAGGCTGGTGCGGTGACCAGTACCCCACGCGAACGCGCACGCGAGCAGACCCTGGCCGACATCACCCGGATCGGCCGTCAACACCTGGCCAGGGACGGGGCGGCGGCGCTGTCGCTGCGGGCGGTCGCCAGGGACCTCGGGGTGGTCTCGTCGGCGGTGTACCGGTACGTCGGCAGTCGCGACGAGCTGCTCACGCTGCTCGTCGTGGAGGGCTACACCGAACTGGGCGACGCGGTGGAGGCCGCGGTGGCCGCCGTGCCCACCGGCGATCCGCGGGCCCGGCTGCGCGCCCTCGGCCACGCGGTCCGGGACTGGGCGCTGGCCGAGCCCGCCTGCTACGGGCTGCTGTTCGGCAGCCCCGTGCCCGGCTACCGGGCGCCTGCCGAGCGCACCACCGGGCCGGGTACCCGCGTCATCGGGGCGCTCGTCCGGATCTTCGACGAGGCCGACCGCGCGGGTGATCTCGTCGTCCCGCTGTCGGTTCCGCTCGCCGAGTCGCTGCGGGAGAACCTGACCGCCCTCCGGGAGGAGCTGGGGCTCGGGTTGTCCGAGGAGGCGCTGGCCCGGGGGGTCCTGGTCTGGTCGTCGTTGTTCGGCGCGGTGAACTTCGAGGTGTTCGGGCAGTACGGGGCCGGCACCTTCGCGGACCCGCGGGCGCTCTTCGAACATCACCTGTCGGTGCTCGACGAGGTGCTCGGGTTCACCCCGCAGGGATGAGGCGCTGCGGCGGTGCGCGTATTCCGCGACACGCGTCCGGAGCACCGGTGCGATGATTGTCCGGTGGATCACGCAGAGGAACCCGAGGACCGGATGGCGCCGACCGAACCGATCGTGCGTCCGGGCAGCCTGCTGATCTCCTCGACGGAGCTCACCGAGCCGGCCTTCCGCCGCACGGTCGTCTATGTGATCGAACACAACGATGCGGGCAGCCTGGGTGTGGTGATCAACCGGCCGAGCGAGACCGCGGTGCAGGCGGTGCTGCCGCAGTGGACCGAGCTGTGCGCCAATCCGCGTGCCCTGTACATCGGCGGGCCGGTCAAGCGCGACTCCGCGCTGTGCCTGGCCACGCTGCGCACCGGGGCGAACATCGACGGGGTGTCCGGGGTACGCCGGGTGGACGGCCGGGTGGTCATGGTCGACCTCGATTCCGACCCGGGCACCGTCGGTCCGCTCATCGAGGGCATGCGGGTCTTCGCCGGGTACTCGGGCTGGACGATGGGTCAGCTCGACTCCGAGCTGCAGCGCGACGACTGGACCGTGCTCTCCGCGCTGCCATCCGACGTGATCGGTCCGCCGCGCGTCGACCTCTGGGCGCACGTGCTGCGGCGGCAGCCGCTCCCCCTCGCGCTGCTCGCCACGCATCCGATCGACGTCGACCGGAACTGACCCACCGGGGTCGGGTTCACCGGCCGGGCGCCGAGCCCTCCAGCGCGGGGTCCTGGCGGCGGGCGAACCGCTGCGCCAGCGCCGCGCACACGATCAGCTGGATCTGGTGGAAGACCATCAGCGGCAGCACGATCAGGCCGACCGGCTGCCCGGCGAACAGCACCGAGGCCATCGGCAGGCCGGTGGCGAGGGACTTCTTGGAGCCGCAGAAGAGGATCACGATGCGGTCCGGCCGCGAGAAGCCGAGCGCGCATCCGGCGACGGCCGTCACCCCGAGCACGATCGCGAGGATCGCGCAGCAGACCGCGACCAGTGCCAGTACCCGCCAGGCGGACAGCCCGGTCCACGCGTGCTCGTTCATGCCCGCGCTGAATGCGGAGTACACCACCAGCAGGATTGACCCTCGGTCGACGAGCTTGGTCGGTTCGGCGTATCTCCGCAGCCAACCGGTCACCCACGGCCGGATCAGCTGGCCGATGACGAACGGCAGCAGTAGCTGCAGCACGATGTCGACGATCGAGGACGCGTCGATGGTCGCCTCGCCGGTGGTGTTCATCAGCAGGATCACCAGCAGCGGGGTGACGAACACCCCGATGAGGTTCGAGAACGACGCGCTGACGACCGCCCCCGCGACGTTGCCGCGCGCGATCGAGGTGAACGCGATGGACGACTGGACGGTCGAGGGAACCAGGCACATGTAGAGCACGCCCGTGTACAGCTCGTCGGTGAGGACCGTGGGGGCCAGCACGCGCAGCGCGAGGCCGATCAGCGGGAAGAGCAGGTAGGTCGACGCCAGCACCACCGAGTGCAGCCGCCAGTGCCTGAGTCCCTCGAGCGCCTCGCGGGGGTGCAACCGGGCGCCGTAGAGCAGGAACAGCAACGCGATCGCGATCTTGGTGGCCCAATCCAGCACGGTCTGGCCGCCGCCGGATGCCGGGAAGACGCTGGCCACGACGGCCACCGCGATGATCGACAGGATGAACCCGTCGATGTAGAACCTGCTCAAGAACTTCACATGGGTAACGGTAATCCGGCCCTCGGCGACGCCGAGCAGGCATTGCCCGAGGGACGCGTCAGGCGCCGCCCAACCGCCGGTCCGCCAGGGCGTTGAGGGCGCCGGCCAGCTCCTCGGCCCGCGGCGTGGTGACCGTCAGCCGTTGCCCGTTCGCGGCGGTGAAGACCACCGCGGGCCCGGTCGTGGTGACCAGGCCGTAGTTGCCGCGGCCCTTGAGGCGCAGCCCCCAGCCGCCGAAATCCCGGGACGGGTTCACCTCCTCGACGTCCGCCCCGACCAGCTCCTCGACGCCGTAGCCGACCGCGGTCATGCCCATGTTGCGCACCCACAGCCCCGTCTCGTCGAGGGTGACGCGGAAGCGCAGCAGCCCGACCGCGAGGAGGGACACCGGAACGAAGACCGCCAAGGGCCACCACGAGCCGGCCCGCGCGCACAGCCCGGCGGTGATCGCCGCGCCGACACCGACCAGCACCGCGGTGGTCGCGGGCCCGAGTCCGAGCCGCAGGGTGATCGGCAGGTTCACCGGCCCGCGCGGCAGTCGCGGATCCGGCGCCATGGTGGCCGCGGATCGTTCGCGGTGATCGCGCAGCGTCGACGCGCCGACCAACCCCACTGCCGCGCCCGCCCCGATGCCGAGCCCGATCCACGTCATCGGCAGCTCCGCGCTCACGGCCGATGCCAGGTCCAGCTGGGCGGCCAGCAGCGCGATCCACAGCGTGAGCAGCAGGCCGACCACGGTCAGGCCGACGAGCAGCATGGTGCGGCGCATCATCAGGAGGGCGCCCGCGAGCGCGGCGATCGCGCTGGCGCCGCATCCGACCAGGACGATGACGATCACCATGGTCCACGCCAGCGACCACGGCGTGCTGTAGCCGTCGGGGTCGGTCCCGGACCAGTGCGTGGCGATGTTGTCGGGCAGGCGAGGGGCCCAGAGGAGGGTGAGCGTCAGGCCGACGGCGGCCGCGAGCGCGGGCACACCGATGCCGAACAGGACGCCGGCCGGATCGAAGGTCCGGGAATTGCTCATGGGCGCCGATTCAACCAGGCGGCCGCGTGCAGACCCGCTCAGCTCGGCAGGCAGGCGCCCTTGAGGGCGCAGGACCCGCAGGAGTCCATGCCGCAGTCCGCGGCGGCCGCGGCGTCGGCGGGGTCCTCCGCGGCGGGCTCCGTGGGGCTGCCGCAGCCGCAGTCGTGGCCGCAGCCCCCGGCCGGGGCCGCTGCCGCGGCGGCGCGGGCGCCCATGCTGCCGCCGTACCCGGCCGTGGCCAGGGCCGCGACCACCGCGACGGCGACGGAGAGCAGCCCGCCGGCCGTGCCGAAGGCGAGGGCGCCCAAACCGCCGATGACCAGCAGCACCGCGGCGGCGGCCATGGTGGGCGCGGCGATGCGGTTGGCGAGACGGAAGGCGTCGTCGCTGGCGAGGGTCTCGGGGGTGGTGACCCCGGCCCAGCGGTTGCGAGGCAGCCGGCCGGTGATCCCGGCGACCGCCACCCCGCCGGCGGCGAGGGCGACTACGAACAGCACGGTTGCGACGATGACCACGGGTCCAGGGTAGGCGGGGACCGATGACCGGGGCTGTTCGGGTGACGCTTTAGGCTGGTCGACGGTAATCCCTGCCCGAGAACCAGCCCTGAGACCCCGAGCTCAGCGCAGAGTAGATAGCGAACCACGTGACCGAGCCAGTGCAGCAGCCAGCGGACGACGCCACCCCCCAGCACCGATACACCGCGGAGCTCGCGGGTCGGATCGAGCGGCGGTGGCAGGAGCTGTGGAGCGAGCGCGGCACCTTCAACGCGCCGAACCCGGTCGGCGATCTCGCCGGGGAGCTGCCCGCGGACAAGCTCTTCGTCCAGGACATGTTCCCGTACCCGTCCGGCTCGGGCCTGCACGTCGGGCACCCGCTCGGCTACATCGCGACCGACGTGTTCGCGCGCTACCACCGCATGCACGGGCACAACGTGCTGCACACCCTCGGCTACGACGCCTTCGGCCTGCCCGCCGAGCAGTACGCGGTCCAGACGGGCACCCACCCGCGCACCACCACCGAGTCGAACATCGAGAACATGAAGCGGCAGCTGCGCCGTCTCGGGCTCGGACACGATGAGCGGCGCTCGCTGGCCACCACCGACGTGGACTTCTATCACTGGACGCAGTGGATCTTCCTGCAGATCTTCAACGCCTGGTACGACGCGGACCTCAAGCGGGCCCGCCCGATCGCGGAGCTCGAGGCGGAGTTCGAGTCCGGAGCCCGCACCGCCGAGGACGGCCGGGCCTGGTCCGCGCTCGACGCGGGCGAGCGCCGTGCCGTGATCGACTCGTATCGCCTCGTCTACCGGTCGGATTCGATGGTCAACTGGTGCCCCGGTCTGGGTACGGTGCTGGCCAACGAGGAGGTCACCGCGGACGGCCGCAGCGACCGCGGGAACTTCCCGGTGTTCCGTAAGCACCTGCAGCAGTGGATGATGCGGATCACCGCCTACTCGGACCGTCTCGTCGACGACCTCGAGTACCTGGATTGGCCGGACAAGGTCAAGACCATGCAGCGCAACTGGATCGGACGCTCGCACGGCGCCCAGGTCCGCTTCGGTGTGGACCCCGCGCTCGACGACGTCGCGATCGAGGTCTTCACCACCCGGCCGGACACCCTGTTCGGTGCCACCTATGTCACGCTCGCCCCCGAGCACGAGCTGGTCGACCAGTTGGCGTCCGGCACCTATGCCGATGACGTGGACCCCCGGTGGACCGGCGGTGCCGCCACCCCGGCCGAGGCCGTCGCCGCCTACCGCGCCTCCATTTCCGCGAAGACGGACCTGGAGCGGCAGGAGAACAAGGAGAAGACGGGCGTCTTCCTCGGCGAGTACGCGGTGAATCCCGTCAACGGACACCGGCTCCCGATCTTCATCGCGGACTACGTGCTCACCGGCTACGGCACCGGCGCGATCATGGCGGTGCCGGGTCACGACCACCGGGACTGGGAGTTCGCCACCACGTTCGGCCTCGACATCGTCGAGGTGATCGCTGGCGGCGACATCACCGAGGGCGCCTACGTCGGTGACGGCCCCCTGGTCAACAGCGACTACCTGAACGGGCTCGACGTCGCGGCCGCGAAGAAGGCCGTCATCGAGCGGCTGGAGGCGGACGGCGACGGCAAGGGCACCATCCAGTACAAGCTGCGGGACTGGCTCTTCGCCCGGCAGCGGTACTGGGGCGAGCCCTTCCCGATCGTCTACGGCGAGGACGGGGTCGCGCACCCGCTGCCGGAATCGATGCTGCCCGTGGAACTCCCGGAGGTCGAGGACTACGCGCCGGTCTCCTTCGACCCGAACGACGAGAACTCCGAGCCGTCCCCGCCGCTGGCGAAGGCCGCCGACTGGGTGAACGTCGAGCTTGATCTCGGTGACGGGCTGCGGAGCTACCACCGCGACACCAACGTGATGCCGCAGTGGGCGGGCAGCTCCTGGTACCAGCTGCGCTACATCGACCCGACCAACAGCGACGAGTTCTGCGCCAAGGAGAACGAGCAGTACTGGATGGGTCCGCGGCCCGAGCTGCACGGCCCGAACGACCCGGGCGGCGTCGACCTGTACGTCGGCGGCGTCGAGCACGCGGTGCTGCACCTGCTGTACTCACGGTTCTGGCACAAGGTCCTCTTCGACCTCGGATACGTCAGCTCGAGCGAGCCGTACCGACGCCTCTACAACCAGGGCTACATCCAGGCCTGGGCGTACACCGACTCGCGTGGCGTCTACGTGCCCGCGGAGGAGGTGACCGAGCGCGACGGCAAGTACTTCCACGGCGACGAGCCCGTCCATCGCGAGCACGGCAAGATGGGCAAGTCCCTGAAGAATTCCGTTGCGCCGGACGAGATCTGCGAGGAGTACGGCGCGGACACCCTGCGCGTGTACGAGATGTCGATGGGTCCGCTGGACACCTCGCGGCCCTGGGCCACCAAGGATGTCGTCGGGTCGCACCGGTTCCTGCAGCGCGTCTGGCGCACCGTGGTGAACGAGGAGACCGGCGCGCTCCGCGTCACCGACGAGACGCCGTCCGACGACACGCTGCGCGTGCTGAACAAGACGATCGACGGCGTCAACGCGGACTACGCCGCGCTGCGCGACAACACCGCGGCGGCCAAGCTGATCGAGCTGAACAACCACCTGACCAAGGAGTACCCGAACGGGGCGCCGCGGTCGGCGGTCGAGCCGCTGGTGCTGATGCTCGGCCCGCTCGCCCCGCACCTGGCCGAGGAGCTGTGGTCCCGGCTCGGGCACGAGCGCTCGCTCGCGCACGGACCGTTCCCGCTGGCCGAGGACAAGTGGCTGGTCGACGACACCGTCGAGTACCCGATCCAGGTCAACGGAAAGCTGCGCAGCCGGCTCACCGTGGCCGCCGATGCCGACCCGAAGTCCATCGAGGCCGCGGCGCTGGCGGACGAGAAGATCGTCGCGATCCTGGAGGGCAATGCGCCCCGCAAGGTGATCGTGGTGCCCGGCAAGATGGTGAACATCGTCAAGTAGGTAGGCGGCTGCGCCGCCCGTGCGCGGTTAGCGAGTCCAGAGACCCGCTAACCGCGCACGAGCGCGAAGCGCCTCAGCACTCGCTCGGCGCCGGTTCCCCGCGCAGCCGGGCGTCGACCCAGTCGAATGCCCCGGAATTCCCGGTGAGTTCGCCGAGGATGTGTTCGCCGGGTACCTGCCGGTACAACGCGCGCACGCCGTAGCCGCACTGCTCGTCGTACAGGTTGCGTGCGCCGAGCGCCGGGATCCAGAACTCCTGACCGCCGTTGTAGATGTACAGCGGGGTGCCGGACTTGCGGTCCGCCATCTTCATCCTCGCGTAGATGTCATGTGCGACAGGCGAATCCAGTGCACGCTTCACATTCGCGAGCAACTCGACCGGGACCCCGAGCACGCCGGTGACGGCGAGGGTGTTCGCGCACTGGTCCTTGATGCGGGTGATGGCCAGCCGCTGTCCGAGACTGTTGATCAGCGGGAGGATCTCGGGGTTCTCCCGCGAGATCCCGAACACCGCCGCGAGGAACAGTCCCCCGGCGAGGTTGCCGTTCATGGTGCGTCCGAGCATCTCGAAGTCGGCGGGTATGCCGCCGAGCGCGGCGCCCACGATGTCACCGGACAGCTCGGGGGCGTACGAGTCGATCAGCTTGACCGCGCCGTGCGTCGCGATCGCGCCGCCGGAGTAGCCCATCATGGCGACCTTGCTGCTGCCGAACTCGGCGGGGAACACGCCGCGGACGCCGCGGATGGTGTCGAGGATCGCGTGCCCGGCGACGAAGGGTTCGGCGTATGCCATCCGGGGGCCCTCGTGGTCGGGGATGAGTACCGCGTAGCCGCGCTCCTCGGCCTTCGTGGTGACGGGCCGGAGCAGCTCGAGGAAGTTCTCCGAGGGTGTGATCCCGTTCTCCAGGGTGTAGCCCGGGGTGCAGGTCCGCCCGAGCCCGTTGATCGGCACGTTGTTGACCAGGATCGGCCGCGGTCCCGGACCGGGCCAGGGCGTGGCCGGCACGACGAGCGTCGCGGTCGCGAACGACGGATCGCCGGCCGAGTCGGTGCTCTTCACCTTGATCTGGCGCACCTCCCGCACCGGCCCGCGCAGGAGCGCTCGGGCGGCCGGCGTCACATCACGGGTCTCGATGACCTGGCCGTTGGTCATGCCGGGCAGTCCGGGCGGGTACTCGTCGAAGAACTGGTCCCCGACCGGTTTGGGCAGCATCTCGGCGCGCAGCGTCTCGAGGCCCGGCGGGTCGAGGTCCGGCTCCGGGATCACCGACCCGACCACGCCCGGAATCGCGGACCCCAGTGGTGACCCGGCGGCCGAGCCGGTGCCGAGCGAGCCGGTGACCAGCGTCGTCCCGTTCAGGAGCGTGCCGTCGGAGCCGGTGCCGTCGGTCAGCGATCCGGTGCCGATCGACCCCTCGCCGCCCGCGCTGCCGGAGGACTGGGCCCTCGCCGGGCCGGCGGAGACACCACTCCCGATCGCCACGGTCACCGCGAGAACGGCGACACCCCACTGAACCCACAGACCCCCGCGCTGCTTAGGCATGCGCGGCACGATAGCACCGGAAAGCCACGGCCCGAACGGCTTTCGGTGCGCACGGCCTCGATATCGGGTCCCGTTGCCGACCTACTCCGGACAATCCGGTCGAACCGGTCGCGCCGCCGGTTCGGTGTCGAGCTCCGTTCCGTGGAATCCCGTCGGCGACGCCGGTACCCTCCCAGCTAGAACAGGTTCTAACAATGAAGGGGTACCGGCATGGCGGCATCACGCGACGACATCCTGAACACCATCGAGAGCTACGTGAAGTCGGTGGCCGGCGGCACCGTCGACGACGTGCTCGCGCTGTACGCGCCCGGCGCGACCGTCGAGGACCCGGTGGGCACCGACCCGCGGACCACCGAGGAGTCGATCCGCGAGTTCTACGGCATCATCGAGCCGCTCGAGCAGACCGCCGAGCTCGGGGTCGTGAAGATCGCGGCGGGCACCGCAGCCTTCAACTTCACCCTCACCACCATCATGGGTGATCAGAAGGTGGAGATCTCCGTCATCGACGTGATGACCTTCGACGACGACGCGAAGATCACCACGATGAAGGCGATCTGGGGTCCGGAGGACATGGTCACCCGCTGACCCGTCGCCTGCGGTCCGGCCGGGGTCATACCCCGGTCGGACCCGCAATCAGCTCCACGCCTGACGACGGCGGGGTCGTCGCGGCAATACCTTCGGTTCGTACGACAACGACAACGCGACCGAAGGTATGCGATGACCCAGCTCCAGTCCCCGGCAGCGGCCCCGGCGACCCCTCGCCCACTCCCCCGGATGGTGGGCGTCGACGTCGCGCGGGGGCTCGCTGTGCTCGGCATGATCGCCGTGCACACCGCCACCGCCGAACAGATCGGCGACCTCGCCTTCTTCGCGCTCAGCGGCCGCTCCGCGATCCTGTTCGCGGTGCTCGCCGGGGTGTCCCTCGCGCTGACCACCGGGGGCCCGCACCCGCCCGCGGGCCGCGACCTCGCCGCGGCGCGCAGGTCCATCGCCGCACGAGCGCTGGCCCTGTTCGCGCTGGCGCTGATCCTGACCCAGCTCGGCTCCCCCGTCATGGTGATCCTCGCGTCGTACGCGGTGCTCTTCCTGATCGCCCTGCCGCTGCTGCGCCTGAGCTGGCAGGCACTGGCGGGCGCCGCGGCCGTGGCGGCCGTCGCGGGCCCCCTGCTCTCGTTCGCCATCCGCTCGCGGATGGCGCTCCCCGACACCTTCGGCGAGACCGCGCGGTTCGACATGCTCACCTCGATCGACGGGGTCCGGCACCTCGGCTCGGTGATCCTGCTCGAGGGCGCCTACCCGGTGCTCACCTGGGTGCCGTTCCTGCTGGCGGGCATGGCCATCGGCCGCTGGGGCCTGCGGCGCGAGCGGGCGGGGGTCGTCCTGGTCGCGCTCGGCTCGGCGCTGGCCGTGCTCGGGCTCGGCGGGTCCTGGGTGGCGCTGAACCTGTTCGGCGGGAAGAACGCCCTGGTGGCGTACCTGGACGACATGATGCCGGGCGAGGGTGCGCAGATGCTCGGGGACCTGCTCCGCACCGGGAGCTTCGGCGTCGTCAGCACCGATCCCTGGCAGTGGATGCTCACCAGTTCACCGCACAGCGGCACCCCGTTCGAGGTCGTCGGTTCCGGCGGCGTGGCCCTCGCGGTCCTCGGCCTGTGCCTGCTCGCGGGGCGGGCGGTCCCCCGCCTCCTCACGCCGGTGGCCGCGCTCGGTGCGATGCCGCTGACGATCTACGCCGGGCACATCGTGGCGCTGGCGGTGCTGTTGCGCAGCGATTCGTTCACCCAGTCGTGGACGACCCTGCTCTGGTTCGTGGTGGTTCCCCCGGTCTTCGCCACGCTGTGGCGCACCTGTGTCGGTCGCGGACCGCTGGAGTGGGCGCTGAACAAGGCCGGGGCGGGCGCCGCCCGGCTCGGCTACCCGCGCCCGCTCAACTAGCCCGGGCGAACGTCGCCCACGCCTTGGCGGCGACCGCACCGCCGGGCCTGGTCGCGGTGAGCACGACGTCCACCCGCGGCTCGCCGTCCTGGACGTACTCCTGCAGCACCTCGCCGGAGCAGTCCAGGGTGTCGCCCGCCGCCACCGGCTCGAGGAAACGGGTTCGGAACCGCCGCACCGACTCCGGGCCCAGCCAGTCGGTGGCGTAGTTGGCCAGCAGGCCGGAGGCGATCGCGTCGGTTGCCGAGCCGTGCGTCCAGGAGTCGGCGATCAGCCGGCCCTCGGCGTCGCGGAACTCGGTCAGTTGCTCGGACTCACTGCCGCGCGAGTGGACGTTGAGTCGGTCGCCCGCCCGCGGCGGGGGTCCGAAGAAGCGGCAGTCCTGCTCGGCGGGCAGGGCCTGCAGATCCGGCCGTGCCGACCCGGGCACGAACCCTTCGAAGCAGAGGTAGGTCGGCGGCACCACCGGGCGCTCGGCGTCGCGGTACGCGGCGTGGGTGGAGCGGGTGGCCTCCGCGAACTCGAGGATCTTGCCGCGCTCCAGGTCTACGGTGACACCGGTGAACGGTGCACCCACGGTGCTCGCCGCGGTTGTGGTGATCATCGATCCGCACCTCCTTCGATCAGTTCGGATACCGCGACGGTAGGTCGGCGCGCGGTCCGCCCGGCGTCCTCTTCCCGCTGATCGGGAGGCTCCGGGCACCGGCTTGCTGGGCGGGGGCGAAATCGTCCCGGTCAGCGGGAAGGCCCCATGAACTCGCATGCCGCCGCCCCGAATTATGAGGCTCATCACATCAGTGCGTGACTCGGGCGCGTTTGTCTCGAGCGTGAGAGAAGAGGTAGCGATGGCGCTGCAATCCAAGTCCGAAGCCGACGAGGTCAGGATGATCGAGGCGGCGGCGGCCCCTACCCGGTTTGCCCGTGGTTGGCACTGCCTGGGCCTGCTGAAGACCTTCCAGGACGGAAAGCCGCACGAGGTCAAGGCCTTCGGCACGTCTCTGGTCGTGTTCGCGTCCGAGTCCGACGGCAAGATCAACGTCCTCGACGCGTTCTGCCGGCACATGGGCGGCAACCTCGCCCAGGGCACCGTCAAGGGTGACTCCATCGCCTGCCCGTTCCACGACTGGCGCTGGGGCGGTAACGGCAAGTGCACCGACATCCCCTACGCCCGCCGCGTTCCCCCGCTCGCGCGCACCCGCAGCTGGCCGACGCTCGAGCGCAACGGTCAGCTGTACGTGTGGCACGACCCGCAGGGCAGCAAGCCCACCGACGAGGTGACGATCCCCGAGATCGAGGGCTTCGGTTCCGACGAGTGGACCGCCTTGACCTGGAACTCCATGCTGATCGAGGGCTCGCACTGCCGCGAGATCGTCGACAACGTCGTGGACATGGCGCACTTCTTCTACGTGCACTACTCGTTCCCGCGATTCTTCAAGAACGTCTTCGAGGGCCACGTCGCCACCCAGTACATGCGGTCGACCCCGCGCCACGACATCTCGGTCGGCACCAGCTACGACGACCCGAACTCCACCCTCCGATCGGACGCCTCGTACTTCGGCCCGTCCTACATGATCGACTGGCTGTGGAGCGATGCCCAGGGCATGACGATCGAGACGGTGCTCGTCAACTGCCACTACCCGGTCGACGAGAACTCCTTCGTGCTGCAGTACGGCGCGATGGTCAAGAAGCCCCAGGGCATGTCGGACGAGGCGGCCGAGGGCATGGCGAAGCAGTTCGCCGAGGGCGTCGAGATGGGCTTCGAGCAGGACGTCAAGATCTGGAAGAACAAGGCGCCCATCGACAACCCGTTGCTGTCCGAGGAGGACGGCCCGGTCTACCAGCTGCGCCGCTGGTACAAGCAGTTCTACGTCGACGTCGAGGACGTCACCGAGGACATGACCAAGCGCTTCGAGTTCGAGATCGACACCGACCGCGCCGTGCAGAGCTGGGAGGCGGAGGTCGCCGAGAACATCGCCAACGGCATCGTCCCCATCCAGGCCAACGCCTGACCCATCCGCCCGACCTGCCCACGATCTACCGATAGACAAGAAGGAACACCACGATGACCAACAAGGCACTCGACAATCTCATCGAGATCGCGGATCAGATCCGCGATCAGGCGACCGAGGCGGAGCGGATCGGTCGGCTTCCCGACGAGACTGCGAAGCTGCTCAAGGCTGCCGGCCCGATCAAGCAGCTGCAGCCCAAGCAGTACGGCGGATTCGAGGCGCACCCGCGTGCCTTCTCCGAGACCGTGATGAAGGCCGCCTCGCTCGACCCGGCCACCGGCTGGGTGTGCGGCATCGTCGGTGTGCACCCGTGGCAGCTGGCTTTCGCGGACCCGAAGGTGCAGGAGGAGATCTGGGGCGCGGACGACAACACCTGGGTGGCCTCCCCCTACGCCCCGACCGGGATCGCCAAGCCGGTCGACGGCGGATACATCTTCAACGGTCGCTGGCAGTTCTCCTCCGGCACCGATCACTGTGACTGGATCTTCCTCGGCGCCATGGAAGGCGACAAGGACGGCAACATGGCGCTGCCGCCGCGGATGCTGCACATGATCCTGCCGCGCAAGGACTACGAGATCGTCGAGGACTCCTGGAACGTCGTGGGCCTCAAGGGAACCGGGTCCAAGGACATCATCGTGCGGGATGCCTTCGTGCCCTCCTACCGGGTGATGGACGGCGACGAGGTGATCAACGGGACCGCGCAGAAGAACGCCGGCATGACCGAGACCCTGTACAAGATGCCGTGGTCCAACATGTTCCCGCTCGGCATCTCCTCCGCGGTCATCGGCATCGCCGAGGGTGCGCTGGCCGCGCACCTGGACTACCAGCGTGACCGGGTCGGTGCGCAGGGCACCGCGGTCAAGGACGACCCGTACGTGCTCTTCGCGATCGGCGAGGCCGCCGCGGACATCAACGCCGCCCGCCAGGAACTGCTGGCGAACGTCGACAAGATGTGGGACATCGTCGAGTCCGGCAAGGAGGTCTCCTTCGCGGACCGTGCCGCCGGTCGCCGCACCCAGGTGCGTGCCGCCTGGCGCGCGGTCGGTGCCGTCGACCAGATCTTCGCCCGCTCCGGCGGCAACGCGCTCCGGATGGACAAGCCGCTGCAGCGGTACTGGCGTGACGCGCACGCGGGTCTGGCCCACGCCATCCACGTGCCCAGCACCGTCTACCACGCCTCCGCGGTGAGCTCGCTCGGCCTCGACCCGGCCGACAACCTCAAGTCGATGATCTGACGCAGCGCCGTCCACCACCCCAATCATCAAGAAGGACAAGAGAATGACCGATATCAAGGCACTGGGCTACGTCAAGGTCCAGACCAACGACATGGAGCGCTGGCGTAAGTTCGCGTTCGAGGTGCTCGGCTTCGCCGAGGGCAGCGGACCGGACGAGAACGCCCTCTACCTGCGGATGGACGAGCGTGCCGCTCGCATGGTGGTCGTCCCCGGCGACACCGACGAGATCGTCACCATCGGCTGGGAGGTCCGCGACCACGCCGCGCTCGTGCGCGTGCAGAAGGCCGTCGAGGCCGCAGGCATCGCGGTCAAGCCTCTCTCCGTCGAGGAGGCCGACGCCCGCCGCGTGGAGGAGGTCATCACCTTCCAGGATCCGACCGGCGCGACCCTCGAGATCTTCCACGGTGCGGTGCTCGACCACAGCCCGGTCGTCACGCCCTTCGGGGCCAAGTTCGTCACCGGCGCGCAGGGCCTCGGCCACGTCGTGTTGCCGACGATGGACCCGAACGGCAGCTTCGACTTCTACACCGAGGTGCTCGGCTTCCTGCCGCGCGGCGCCTTCCGCATCCCGGCTCCGCCGGAGTTCGGCCCGATGCGGGTGCGTTTCATGGGCGTCAACGAGCGCCACCACAGCCTGGCGCTGTGCCCGGCCCCGCACGGCGGCGCGCCCGGCCTGGTGCACATCATGGTCGAGGTCGACACCCTCGACGCGGTCGGCCAGGCGCTCGACCGCGTCGTGAAGGACGGGTTCTCCGTCTCCTCGACGCTGGGCAGGCACACCAACGACAAGATGGTCTCGTTCTACGTTCGTGCGCCCGGAGGCTGGGACGTCGAGTTCGGAACCGAGGGCATGCGGGTGGACGAGAAGTACTACTCCGCCGAAGAGATCACCGCCGACAGCTACTGGGGCCACGACTGGTCCGGCAGCGAGCCCCTGGCGGCGATGTAGCCACAGCCCACCCACGTCGCGCGCGGTCCCACCGCTCGTGTGCCTCACCAGCGCACGAGCACCGGGTCCGCGCGCGAGGTGTATCCGGGCCCGATCGAGAGGGCGCGACGGTCGCTCGATCGGCCGGAGCGGGACCCGATTCCGGGTCCGTCCGCGGCGCACCGATTCGCTGGCGGACGGTCCGCAGGGGCGCCGAAAGCGGCATCTCCCCGGGCTGCGGCGAACTTTTTTCGCGCCGGGCGGGCCGCTTCGCCGCCAAGGGCGGATCCCACTGAACGGGCAATAACTGCTGGTCAACCGCAAGGGCCCCGGGTCGAGTCACTCGATCCGGGGCCCTTTGGCGTTCCGTGACACGAAACGAACCGTGCGGTCGTGTGTGACAGCCGACACAAGCTCGTGCTATCAATAGTCATATTCCTAATCGAAACACCCCGGTCGGACCCCCAGCCGATCGTCGCACCATCCCGGCGGCCGAGCCGCCAAGGAATCCGGAGGACCCCATGACAACTTTGGTCGACGCCAGCACCCCGAGCGCCGTGCTCGATCGCGTCTCGCTCGTTCTGGATGCCTTCGACGGCCCGGGACGGTTGACCCTCGCTCAGGTGGTCCGGCGCACCGGGTTGCCGCGGTCCTCTGCGCACCGGATGCTCGAGCGGCTCGTCCACCTCCGCTGGCTGCGCAGGCAGGGCCGTGACTACGAGCTCGGCATGCGGCTGGTGGAGCTCGGCTCCCTGGCGGTCCATCAGGATCGGCTGCATCGGGCCGCGCTGCCGTTCCTGCACGAGCTGCACCGGGTCACCGGTCACGTGGTGCACCTCGCCGTGCTCGACGGACCCGATGTCGTCTACCTCGAGAAGATCGGCGGCCCGGTCGCGGCGGCGATCCCGACCCGCGTCGGTGGCCGGCAGCCGGCGCACTGTACGAGCGTCGGCAAGGCGATCCTGGCGTTCTCCGACGAGTCGCGGCTGCCCGCGGTGGACGCGGAGCTGCCCGGCCGCAAGACCCGGTACTCGATCGCGACCGGCGCGCAGCTGCGCACCGAACTGGCCCGGGTTCGCGAACATGGCATCGCGTTCGAGCGTGAGGAGTCGGTCCCCGGATTCGGCTGCGTCGCGGCCCCGATCGGCAACATCGGCGACGCCGTCGCGGCGGTCTCGATCTGCGGACCGGTCGCGCAGATGAAGCTCGACCACCGGCTCGCCGCGCCCGTGCGGATGACGGCGCTCGGCATCTGGCGCAACGTCGAGGGCGGTCCCGTCCGCGTGCAGCCGACCCTCCAGCAGCAGGCGCGGCCGCTGCTCGGTGGACCGGCGGCGGGACGACGTCCCGCGTCCTCGCCGCTGCCCGAGCGGCTGCCCGCATGAGCCCCGACGCCGAGGTGGCGGCGATTCTCGACGCGCTGGATGCCGGATTCCCGAAGGTCGAGACCATGACCGGCGCGCAGGCCCGTGCCGCGATCCGCGCCAGGCTGACGCTGCCCGATCAGCCGGAGCAGGTCGCTAGGGTGTCCGAGCGCGTGGTCCCCGGCCCCGGCTCGGACCTCCCGGTTCGGATCTACTGGCCCGCCGACTCCCCCGAGGCGGGGGTTCCGATCGTCGTGTTCGCGCACGGCGGTGGATTCGTGTTCTGCGACCTGGACACCCACGACGGGATCTGCCGGTCGATGGCGAACGGCGTCGGCGCGATCGTGGTGTCGGTCGACTACCGGCTGGCCCCCGAGGTGCGGTGGCCTGCGGCGGCCGAGGACGTCCACGCCGTGGCGACGTGGGCGGCCGAGCACGCCGAGGAACTCGGTGGTGATGCCGGCCGACTGGTGGTGGCCGGCGACAGTGCCGGCGGCAACCTGGCCGCGGTCACCGCGCTGATGGCGCGCGACCGGAGCGGCCCGGCCATCGCGGCACAGCTGCTGCTGTACCCGGTGATCGCCGCGGACTTCGAGACCGACTCCTACCGGGAGTTCGCGACCGGTCACTTCAACACCCGCGCCGCGATGCAGTGGTACTGGGACCAGTACGTCCCGGTCGAGGATCGGGATCACCCCCATGCCTCCCCGCTGCGCGCGCAACTCGGCGGCCTGCCTCCCGCCGTGGTGATCACCGCGGGCTGTGACCCGCTCTGCTCGGAGGGCGACGCATACGCGAAAGCCCTTGCTGCCGAAGGTGTCCCGGTGAACCATCGGCGATACGACGGAGCGATTCACGGCTTCATGACGATGGGCATGCTGGCGCTGGCGCGCACCGCCCAGAAGCAGGCGTGGGCGGACCTGCGCGAACTTCTCGGGCCGGCCCGGTAGGGCTCACTCCAGGTCGGGGTTCTCCGCGTCGGTCTCCAGCTCCACCTGGCGCCAGGCGCCCGGGGTGGGTTTCGGGAAGCCGGCGTCGTCCCCGTCCTTGACCTGGGCGAGGACGGCGTCGGCCTTGTCGATGTCGGCGATCAACTGCTCGGCCAGCTCGCGCTCGGCGGCGTAGTAGCGCTCGGACCACCGCAGCACGATCTGCGAGTATGCCCAGGCCGGTTCCTTGTCGGCCCCGGTGGCATCGGCGGCCGCCCGCCGCTCCATCTTCGTCACGTACTCGATGTGCTCGCGCAGGATCTCCTTGAGCCGCTCCGGCTTGTTCAGGTGCCCGAGCCAGATGCGAAGCATCACACCGTGTTTGAGTATGGGCGGGTCGATCGGTGCCTCGTTCGACCACCGCCGTACCGCCGCGGTGCCGGATTCGGTGATCTTGTACAGCCGACGGCCCCGCACCCCGTTGTCGTGCTGGACCCGAGAGGTGACGAAGCCGTGCTTCTCGAGCTTCTTCAGCTCCGTGTAGACCTGGCTGAAGGACGGGCTCCAGTAGAAGAACTTGATGCTCCAGTCGGCCCACTTCTTGAGCTCGTAGCCGGACAGTTCCTCCTCGAATGCGAGCATGCCGAGTACCGCCCAGCTCGTGGCGGGCAGATTGGGGAGATCAGACTCGGAGGCCGATTCGGTCGATGCCACGACGGAAGCCTAACAATTGGACACCCGACCCAGTTAGGGCAAGCTACCGCTGACCGGGACAGCGGATGGCGCGGCGCACATCGGCATCCGATCCTGGGTGTTGCCCGTTTCATCAGGAGGAACAGCAATGAGCGCAGAGACCACAGCCGTCGTCGAGCAGGACGCCCTCTCGGCGCCCGACGCCGCCACGCTGAGGAAGGTGATGGGGCACTTCTGCACCGGGGTCGCCGTGATCGCCGCCCACGACGGCGAACGTCCCCTCGGATTCGCCTGCCAGTCGGTGGTGTCGGTGTCGCTGGATCCGCCCTACATCTCGTTCTGCCCCGCGAAGACCTCCACCAGCTGGCCGCTCCTGCGGGAGGCCGGCGAGCTGTGCATCAACATCCTCGCGCACGACCAGAAGGACGTGTGCTCGACCTTCGCGGTGAGCGGCGGGGACAAGTTCGCCACCGTCGACTGGAGCCCGGCGGGCAACGGCGCCCCGGCCCTCGGCGGCGCGCTCGCCCGGATCGAGGCCACCGTCGAGCTCGAGCACGATGCGGGCGACCACACCATCGTGCTCGCCCGCATCACCGACCTGACCGCGGACGCCGACGGCCGGCCGCTGCTGTTCTTCAAGGGCGGGTTCGGCGGGTTCTCGGAGTAGAACCCGCCCGCCGGTCAGGACTGCTCGCGCATCGTCAACCCGCCGAGCGCGACGACATACTCGCCCGCCTCGTCGTCGAATCGGACGTTGTACGTGGTGGGTGAGTAGCCGGACTTCGGATAGGCCTGCGGCAGCTTGAGGTCCTCCCGGAGCGTGGGCCTGGTCAGCAGCCACTCGCGGGTCATCATCGGCTCGATGAACGTGAACTGGCCGTCCCAGGACCCGTTGAGCAGTACCTCCGTGAAGTCGAAGGAGCCCGGGATCAGGCCGTCGGTGGCGTCGTTCCAGTGCAGGCCCATGGCCGGCACGGCGTTCGCGGCGGGCGGTCCCGGCGGGGTCACGTAGTCCCGCGGGATGTACTTCGGGTCGGGCAGGCGCGCGGCCTTGGCGGCGAAGTCGGGGTCGGCGGGGTCGATGGCGTGTACCTCTGCCATGTCGGTGAGGTAGAAGTGCATGTCGAAGTGCGGTTTGCCCCAGAGGATCTGGGGTTCGTGTCCGTTGGGGTTCCAGTCGAGCATGACCGACTCGAAGACGGTGTCGGACGCCTCGTCCGGCAGGTCGAGCATCAGCATCTGTGGTCGGGCGTCGGGGCCGCTGGGCAGACCGTCGAGCGCGGATTCCGAGATCCGCAGGCCCACCTCGGTGGGATTGCCGTCGGTGTCCAGGTTCACGTACGTCTTCGAGGTCCCGCGCCCGAGGTCGTGCGAGGGACCGAAGAAGGTCCCCCCGCGATCGTCGGACCCGGCGGCCGTGCCGCAACCGGCGAGGGTGACCGCGACGGAGGCGGCCAGCGCCAGGCGCGCGGTTCGCGGCAACCGGAGGGCCGCTCGCCTCGCGGCAGTGTCGGTGTTACGGGGAAAGGGTGTATCGGTGTTCGGCATGCATCGAGCGTCCCGGCAGGCCGGCCCGGTGACCATCCCAGAATCCTGGGTACCGTCACACCGACATGTTGGGGTGACGCTCCGCCCGTCGCTGCAGGGCCAACTCTCGCAGGGCCCGCCGTGAGGGTTTGCCCGCGGCGATCCGCGGCATCTCGCTGAGCAGGACCACCTCGGCGGGAACCTTGTAGCCCGCGAGCGAGCCGCGGCAGTGCTCGACGAGCTGCGGCCCGGTCACGCTGTGGCCCGGGCGCGGGACCGCATACGCGATCCCGCGCTCCCCGAGGCGCTCGTCGGGCACCCCGACGACGGCGACCTCGCCGACCGCCGGGTGCCGGCTCAGCACCTGCTCCACCTCCGAGGGGTACACGTTGAATCCCCCGACGATGAACATCTCGCCGATGCGGTCGATGATCCGCAGTTCGCCGGCCACGAGCACGCCGACGTCGCCGGTGTGCAGCCAGCCGTCCCCGTCGAGGGCCTTCGCGGTGGCCGCCTCGTCCTCGAAATAGCCCGACATCACGTTGAACCCGCGCACCAGGACCTCACCCGCGACACCTTCGGCGACGGCGGCACCGTCGGCGTCGACCACCCTCAGCTCCACCCCGGGCAGCGGCGGCGCGGCGAGCGAAACGGTCTGTGATTCCGGGTATCTCGCGGTCACCGTGCCGCTCGCCTCGGTGAGCCCGTAGCCGGTGACGATCAGGGGGATGCCCAGCACGTGTCGAATCCGGTCCAGCAGTGGCGCCGCGACCGTCGCCGCGCCGGTGACGGCGAGTCGCGGGGTGTGCGCCGCCGCCGGTCCGCCCTCCGGCGATGCCGCGATCAGGTCGGTGAACATCGTTGGCGGACCGGACAACACGGTGATCCGTTCGGTCGCGATCCGGGTGAGCGCGGCGGCCGGGTCGAACACGTCCACGGCGACGTAGCAGCCGCCCGCCGCCAGCGCCGCGAGCAGGCCGGCGTTGAGGCCGAACGAGTGCGAGAGCGGGGTCACGCCCAGGATCCGGTCGCCGCGGCCGATCCCCAGCCGCTCGGACAGGGACCGGTACACCCGGACGAGTTGCCCGTGTCGGAGCACAACACCCTTGGCCCGGCCGGTGGAGCCCGAGGTCGACATGATGTACGCGACGTCGGTGGGGCGGGGCGGCGCCACCGAGTGGGGCGCGTGCAGGTCGACGGGGCGAGGGGTCGTCGCGCGCCCGAGGAGCTGCGCCCAGCTCGTGATGTGCAGGTCCGGTTCCCGGTGGAAGTCGACGACCTGTTGCAGGTCCGGGAGGCCGAGGACCGGTCGGTCCGGCCCGGACTCCCCCGCGGCGGCCCGGAGCATCGCGGCGTAGCCGGTGCCGAGGAACCCGTCGTCGACGAAGAGCATCTTGCTCCGGGTGGTGCGCAGCAGGTGTGCGGCCTCGGCGCCGCGGGCCCTGGTGTTGATCGGCACCACCACCGCGCCGATGGAGTGGGCGCCGAGAGCGACCACCGCCCACCGCACCGAGTTGGGCGCCCACAGGGCGATGCGGTCGCCGTGCCGGATGCCGGCGGCGGCCAGCGCCATCCCCGCCTGGAATGCCGACGCCGCGAGCTGCTCGTAGGTGAGCCGCTCCCGTCCGTCCACCACGGCCTCGCGGTCGCCGTGACGCCGGGCGGACTCGCTCAGTACCGCCCAGATCGTGTCGGGGGTGATGTCGCCGACGGTCATAACCGGTGGACCGTACCGGACATTGCGGCACCTCTATTCCGGCGGTCAGAGGCTCTCCCGCTGGGCGGGAGAGCCGGGGGGCAAGGACGGGCCCCTGTGGCTACCGTCACATGTACCGACCGTACCCATATTCCCGGGAGAGATCATGGCCTCAGCAGACGACATCCGTTCGACGGTGTCGAAGTACCTCGACGCGGTCGGGGGCGGGACCTCCGCCGACATCGCCGCGCTGTACGCGGACGACGCGACGCTCGAGGATCCGGTCGGCAGTGAGCCCCACGTCGGTCGCGCGGCCATCGAGAAGTTCTACAGCGCCCTGGACGCCGTGCAGAACAAGACCGAACTGCTCTCCCTCCGGGTCGCGGGCAACTCTGCCGCCTTCGCGTTCCGGGTGGTCACCGACACCGGCGAGCAGACCATCACGATCGAACCGATCGACGTCATGACCTTCGACGACGAGGCTCGGATCACCAGCATGCGCGCCTTCTGGTCGCAGGACGACATCAGCTTCGGCTGAGCACCCAAGAGAGAGCGTATGTCTGCCAGCGAACAATCCTGGGATCACGAGGTCGACTTCCTCGTCGTCGGCAGCGGCTGCGGCGGCCTGACCGGCGCCCTCGCTGCCGAGGACAAGGGCCTGGACACCCTGGTCATCGAGAAGGCCGCTGTGTACGGCGGCACGACCGCACTGTCCGGCGGCGGCATCTGGGCTCCCAACAACCCGCTGCTCGTCCGTGAGGGACTCGGCGACTCGCGCGCGGACGTGCGTGCGTACCTGGACGCCGTGGTCGGCGACCGGGTGCCGTCGAAGAACCTCGACGCGTTCATCGACGAGGGCCCCCGCATGCTCGAGTTCCTGGAGACCTCGAGCAGGCACATGCGCTTCCAGTGGTGCACGGGCTACTCCGACTACCACCCCGAGGAGCCCGGCGGCCGGCCGAAGGGTCGCACCATCGAGCCGCTCCCGGTGAACCTCAAGGAGCTCGGCGAGGACGAGGCGCTGCTGCGCCCGGCCGCGTTGGCGACCCCGCCCGGGCTGTTCATCACCTCCAAGGACTTCGTGCAGCTGAACATGGTGACGCGGACCTGGAAGGCGAAGTGGACCGCGCTGCTCACGGGCCTGCGCGCGGTGAAGGCGATCATCCTGCGCCGCAACATAGACACCCTCGGCCGCGCGCTGATCGCCCGGCTGCGGCTGGCGCTCAAGGATGCCGGGGTGCCGCTGTGGCTGAACACCGCGCTGCAGTCGCTGGTCACCGACGAGTCCGGTGCGGTGGTCGGCGTGGTCGCCGAACGGGACGGCCGGGAGGTGCGGATCCGTGCCCGCCGCGGCGTGCTGCTCGCCACCGGCGGGTTCGAGTACAACGAGGACATGCGCAAGCGCTACCTGCCCGAGGGTGGCCGCGACAACTTCAGTGCGGCCGCGGTGGAGAACACCGGTGACGGCATCGTTGCGGGCGAGAAGCTGGGTGCCGCAATTGATCTCATGGACGATGCCTGGTGGATGCCGTCGTTCCGGCGACCCGACGGCATCAACCAGGTGCTGGTCTCGGAGCGCTCGATCCCGCGTTCGATCATCGTCGACCAGAACGGCAAGCGATTCACCAACGAGGCGTCGCCGTACGTCAACTTCGTGCACGCCCAGCTGGCCGGCGGGCACGAGCCCACCTGGTTCGTCTTCGACGCCAAGGCGAAGAACCGGTACCCGATCTGCGGAATCATGCCAGGGCAGAAGTTCCCGAAGGCCTGGCTCGACAGCGGTCTCATCCAGGTCGCCGAGACCGTCGAGGAGCTCGCGGCCAAGATCGACGTCCCGGTGTCCGCCCTCGCCGACACCGTCCAGCGGTACAACGGATTCGCGCGGGCGGGCCGGGACGAGGACTTCGACCGGGGCGTCAGCGCGTACGACAACTACTACGGCGACCCGAGCCTGCCCCAGCCGACGCTGGACGTGCTCGACAAGGGCCCGTACTACGCGCTGCGCGTGCGCGCAGGCGACCTCGGCACCAAGGGTGGTCTGGTCTACAACGAGAAGGCCCAGGTGTTGCGCACCGATGGGGGCGTCATCGAGGGCCTCTACGCCACCGGCAACACCTCCGCCGCGGTGATGGGCAACGACTACGCCGGTGCGGGCGCCACGATCGGCCCCGCCATGGCTTTCGGCTACATCGGCGCCCGGCACGCGGCCGAGGCCTAGCAGGGAAAGAGGCTTTGTCATGCAGGAATTGAGCTGCACCAGCTGCGGCAACCGGGTGTTGGTGGAGAAGTACAGCCCCACCCACACCAGCGTGCAGTGGCTCGACGACGCGGAGTCGGCGTGCCCGGAGTTCGCCCGTCGGGCCGCGCTCGGCGAGCACAGCAACTGGATCCCGACGTGCTCGGCGTTGAAGGACTCCATCGAGCAGGCAGCGATCAAGGGAGTGATCGAGACCGACTCGCTGCGCAGCTACCCGGTGCCCGGACAGCTCGCGTAGCCGAGTCCTGCTGACCAATCCCCAAGTGACCCAGTGTCACATCCGGATCATCTGACGATCCGGATGTGACACTGGGTCGCTGTCGTTTCGGCTACCGGCCGAGGAACTCCAGCGTCAGCCGGGAACAGGCCGCCCTCGTAGTGCAGCATCCGGCCGTCCCGGCCCCGGATCACGCAGCAGGAGAACGGATCTCGTACCGCTGGGCGGGAGATCGTGACTCGGTGGCGCGGGCGCCGGCCTAGACTCCGCGCCCCTCCGGTCGCGGCGACGTGACGAGCGCCTCGTGGCCGCTCCCGGCAGACTCTGCTACGCGCCCGATTTGCCGTTTACCACGGCTTTCAGGGTGGAAAAGGACCGTGAATGGCGCCGTTCTCCCGCTGGGCGGAACAACGGATGGTGCGAGGGGCCCTCGAGGAACTGTGATGTCGATTACACATTCAGTCGGCAAGCACCTGGTGAATGTGAACAACCACCACATGCCCGGCTCGAACCCTTGTCGGTCTCCGACAACGAGTTCCGTGGATTCACCCGAAAGGACCCGATGATGGTCGCTCCAGCTCAACCCGGCGGTTCATTGCCGCCGCAGGTTCAGGACGCACTCCCGCAGCGGTGGACGCCGCGCCTGATCTTCTCCCTGGCCTCGATCGTGCTCGTTCTCGAGATGCTCGCGATCAGCTACATGATGATCTCGATGGCGCTGCCGTCCATCGCGGCGCACTACCAGACCACCCAGGGTGCCTGGCTGCTCACGGCGTTCCTTTTGGTCGGTGCAATGGCCGCACCGCTCGTCGGCAAGCTCGCCGACATGTACGGCAAGCGCAAGCTGCTGCTGGCGTGCATCGCCATCGCGGCCCTGGGATCTTTCCTCTCCGCCGTCGCCTCGAGCTACGCGGTGCTGATCGCGGGTCGCTGCCTGACCGGCCTGCTCATCCCCTGCCTGTTCCTGAGCTACTCGCTCATCCGTGACGTGTTCCCGGCCAAGACGGTGGCGCTCGCGGTGAGCATCGCGACCAGCGGCATGGGCCTGATCGCCATCCCGGCACCGTTCATCACCGGCTGGCTGATCGACAACCACGGCTTCCGCAGCATCTTCTGGTTCTTCGTGATCGGCCTGGTCGTCCTGGGCGGGATGATCTTCGTGAGCACCAGCGAGTCGCCGGTTCGCCTGCGCTCGCGGCTCGACTTCCTCGGTGCGATCCTGCTGGGCGGCGGCATCGCCGGCATCCTGATCGGCATCAGCTTCGGTCCGACCTGGGGCTGGAAGTCCGGCTCCACTCTGATCTACCTGCTCGGTGGCATCGCGCTGGTCGTGGCGTGGCTGGTCACCGCGGGCACCGTCAAGGAGCCGCTGATCGACCTGAAGGTGCTGCGCCAGCGCTCCGTCGCCTTCACCGCCACCGCCGCCGGATTCATGTACGGCGTCAGCGGCCTGTACACCATGCTGCTCCCGATGCTGGCGATGACGCCCGCGATCATGGGCCTCGGCTACGGGTTCGGTGTCGACGCCGAGGGATTCGCGATCTTCCAGGCGCCGATCGGCGCGCTGACCGTCGTCGGCGGCCTGATCGTCGGAATCCTGGTGGGCCGCAACGTCCGCCCGCGCCCGCTGCTGGCGATCGGCGCCGTCTCGGCCGCGATCGGCTGCGCGGCCACCGCGTACTCGCACGACAGCAAGGGCACCCTGATCCTGTTCGCAGGCCTGGTCGGCCTCGGCATGGGTATGGGCTACGCGGCCGTTCCCAACCTGCTGATCGAGGCGGTCCCGCCGCAGCTGCAGGCGTCCACCGCCAGCATCGTCGGCGTGTTCCAGAGCGTGTTCCCGGCCGCGCTGCCGGTCATCGCGTTCACCGTCATGAACAACTCGCACATCGCGCCGATCCCGCCGGAGATGACCGGGGGCTTCGTGTTCTACACCGACAAGGGCTTCCAGGTCGCCTTCCTGATCGCGGCGGCCGCCGCGGTGGCCTGCCTCGTCGCGGCGCTGCTGCTGCCGCGTCGGATCGAGCAGGTGCAGGTCCCGGCGAGCCAGGTCGACGGCGAGCCGGCCATGGCCACCGTCGACTGATCCCGACCCTCGGATAGAAGGGCGCCGTCCTCCGGTTCACCGGACGACGGCGCCCTTCGCTCGTCGCGGGGGCCGATTGCCCACTGACCGGAACACGAGCTGGGAGTCCGGCGCTCGCGGTGGCAATGTGACGGTGACCACTGGCGGACCGGTACCGCCTGTCGAGAGGGAGGTAGGCGATGACATCGGACCTGAGCTACGAGGGCACACTTCGGGAGATCTCCACGGAGGCGGGCGTCCTGCGCTATCACGAAGCCGGTGACGGTCCCCCGCTGCTGCTCCTGCACGGCTCGGGTCCCGGCGTGACGGGCTGGCGCAACTTCCGGGGCAACCTCGGTGTCTTCGCCGAGCACTTCCGCTGCCTGGTCCTCGAGTTCCCCGGTTTCGGGGTCAGTGACGACTTCGGCGGGCACCCGATGTTCACCGCACAGGATGCGGTGGTCAAGTTCGTCGATGCCCTCGGCCTCGACAGCGTCGACATCATCGGGAACTCGATGGGTGGCGGTGTCGCGATCAATTACGCGATCAACCACCCGGACAAGGTGCGCCGCCTGGTGACCATCGGTGGCATCGGCAAGAACATCTTCAGCCCCGGCCCGGGCGAGGGCATCAAGCTGCTGCAGGAGTTCACCGAGGAGCCCACCCGTGACCGCCTGATCCAGTGGCTGAACTCGATGGTCTACGACCCCGCGATGGTCACCGAGGAACTGATCGAGGAGCGCTGGGTGCAGGCCACCGACCCGGAGACCCTCGACAGCGCCCGCCGGATGTACGGCAAGGCCGCCTTCGTGCAGATGGTGAAGGCGATGGAGGCCTCGGACGCCCCGCCGCCGTGGGCGATGATGCACAAGGTCAAGGCGCCGACCCTGCTGACCTGGGGTCGCGACGATCGCGTCAGCCCGCTGGACATGGCGCTGGTCCCGATGCGCACCATCCCCAACGCCGAGCTGCACGTGTTCCCCAACTGTGGGCACTGGGCGATGATCGAGCAGAAGGAAGCGTTCGAGACGGCCGTCCTGGCCTTCCTGCTGCGCAAGGGTTAGCAGGTCGGGTCGGTCGGGCGGTGGTACCGGCCGACCCGACCTCGCGTCGGAGCTCGCGGCCGCCTCGTGGTGTGGCCGTCGAGGACCCCCGTCCGGGCATGCGGACGGGGGTTTTCGCGTATCCGGGCACGGCGACCCAGCCCCACGGGTGAGGGACTTCCGCCCTGGTGATGATGGATTCGGCCGAACCGGCCCATCAGAGTTGACGGTGTTCGCAGTACACCGGAGGCCCGCACACGTCGGTGCCTTCCCGAGGTCACCCGGAGTTCCCCATGAGTACCGCTCTCGCGACCCGCACACGGGCCCTGCTGCTCGTGCTCGGCGCCGCCGCGCTCGTCGCGGTCGGCGGCGGCGCGGCCGCCCAGGCCGACGTGCCGCCGCCCCCTCCGCCGCCCGAGTGCCTGGCGGGGCCGCATGCCCAGACCGACGCCAACGGCTGCCTGATCCCGCCTAAGCATCAGGGATCGGCGCTTGCCCCCGAGCGCCTGCGGACCGTCGTGCCGGGTCGGCCGATCGCGCCGCCACCGAGGCAGTGGCACGACCCGGCGATCGTGCCGCGGCCGCCCCAGCAGGGCCCGGGTTGCGGCGGGCCGCTGGTGTTCTGCCCGTAGCGGGAAACCCACGGGCTGCCCGGGTCGGTCACGCCGCTGGGGAGACTGTGTGGCCCGCCACATCGGCGGTGTTCATCGTGCACACCGTATGTACAGTGCATATCGGATGAACGATGGGCACGTCTCCAGACCCCACCCCGGGGGCCCGGGCGCCCACTTCCCGTACGAGTGAGGCACCGTGACTGATTCGATCGCTCGCCAGCAGTTGCTGTACGTCCAGGACCAGGCGTCCGACGACGAGATCGCGCGCCAGGCCGAACTGTACGGGCCGCTCACCGACAGTGTCCGGGAGCTGATCGAGGTCGCGCTGCTGACCGAGGTCGACGACCCAGAGGTCCGGGCCGCGCTGGAGCACATCGAGTCCGCCAAGCGTCTGCTGCGTCAGCGCATCAATCCCGGACCCTACGGCGTGCGGTGGGGCGCCTCGGGGCAGAAGCGGGCCTGGGGCAATGCCGCGGCCGGGCTCCGCAACGCGGTGGCGCCGCCCCTGATCGTGGAATGCGATCCGGACGGCCGGGCGAGGGTCGATTTCCACCTCGGTTCCGCGTACGAGGGTCCCGCCGGGCTGACGCACGGGGGTGTGTCCGCGCTCGTGCTCGATCAGGTGCTCGGCGCGGCGGCCGAGGCGGCGGGCGCGCCGGGGATGACCGGGACGCTGACCCTGCGCTACCGTCGGCCCACCCCGCTCGGTGCGCTGCACGCGGAGGCGCGCATCGACCGCGTCGAGGGCGTCAAGACCATCGTCACCGGGCACCTGTCCGGGCCGGATGGCGTCTGCGTCGAGGCGGAGGGTGTCTTCATCCTGCCCCGCTGGGCGCGCGGCAAGGACAGCGCCGCGGTGTCCGATCCGGCTTGACCGGGATCGTCGGCGAGCCCCAATGTGGGATGGCCGTTTTCACCGCTTGTGGTGATGTTCATTCATTCGTGGGTGTACGAGACTTGTAGCCAGCAGTGAGGGAGTTCGAGAAGCCCCGGAGAACTGCACTGGCACAACATCTTCCGATCCACGAAAGAATGTGATCTCCGTGAACAGATCGACGCGAGTCCTCGGACACGTTCCTGCGTCAGGTACGTCGTCGATGTCGGCGCCGCGCGACAGGCGCCGCGGCCTCCTCGGTGGCGTCGCGCCGTTGCTGGCCTTGCTGGTCCTGCTCGGGGCGCTCTCGTTGTGGGCGGGCCGCGTGGCCTCCGTCGAGGTGTCGGCGCCCGCCGGCGGGGCCGGCATCGAGGACCTGGCACCCGGGCTTCCAGATCTCCGGCACCTCGAGTCCGACGCGGGCGCGATGGAACTGGTCCTCACGCCGGATCCCGCGGAGGTGTTGCCCGCCCGCCCGAGGTGGTGATCCGGTGGTGGGGAAGGTCGTGCCGGGCGCGGAGTCTTCGGAGCTCCCGCTCAGTGGGCGATCGCGCCGCGTCCGGTAGGTCGTGCGCCTACGGTCGGGCCACGCACTACGGAAAGGCCGATCGTGACCGATCACCCAGACGTTTTCGCTCCGGCGAAGCTCGGACCTTTGACGCTGCGCAACCGCATCATCAAGTCGGCGACCTTCGAGGGCAAGACGCCGAATGCCCTCGTCACCGACGAGCTGATCGAGTTCCATCGCCGTCCGAGCGCGGGCGGGGTCGGCATGACGACGGTCGCGTACTGCGCGGTGGCGCCGGAGGGCCGCACGGAGTACGGGCAGCTGTGGATGCGGCCCGAGGTGGTCCCGGGACTGCGCAGGCTCACCGATGCGATCCACGCGGAGGGTGCGGCCGCATCCGCGCAACTCGGGCACGCAGGCCCGGTCGCGAACCAGAAGTCCACCGGATTCCGCGCGTTGGCGCCGTCTCGGTCGTTCAACCCGCTGAGCATGCGGATGATCCGCAGTGCCTCCCGCGACGACATCGCGCGGATCACCGAGGCGCACGGAACGGCGGCGGAGTTGGCGGTCGAGTCCGGCTTCGATGCGGTGGAGATCCATTTCGGCCACAACTACTTTGCGAGTTCGTTCCTCAGCCCGAAGCTCAACCGCCGCAAGGACGCCTTCGGAGGTTCGCTGGAGAACCGCGCCCGGGTGGTTCTGGACACGGCGCGCACCGTTCGCAAGGCCGTCGGCAGCAAGGTCGCGATCCTCGCCAAGCTGAACATGGACGACGGCGTCCCCGGTGGCTTCTGGATCGACGAGGCCATCCAGGTGGCCCAGTGGCTCGAGGCGGACGGCAGCGTCGACGCGCTCGAGCTGACCATGGGCAGCTCCCTGCTCAACCCGATGTACCTGTTCAAGGGCGACGCCCCGATCCGTGAGTTCGCCGACGCCATGCCACAGCCGATCAAGCTCGGCGTGCAACTGGTGGGCAAACAGATGATCCATGCCTACCCGTATCGGGACCTGTTCATGCTCGAGCAGGCCCGCCAGATCCGGGCGGCGGTGTCGATGCCGCTGGTCCTGCTCGGCGGCGTCACCGACAAGGCCGGCATGGACACGGCGATGGCGGAGGGCTTCGAGTTCGTCGCGATGGCGCGTGCGCTGCTGCGCGAGCCCGACCTGGTGCACCGGATCAAGCGGGACGAGCGGACCAGGTCACTGTGCATCCACTGCAACAAGTGCATGCCGACGATCTTCTCCGGCGCCCGCTGCGTCCTGGTCGAGCGCGCCTCGTAGCTGGTCGCCTGACGCACCTCCCCACCGCGGTGCCCGCCCGGGGTTCAGTTCGGCGCGGCGATACCCGACGGCTTGATGTTCGGGTTGGTCCACGCCGGCGGCTCCCGCCGCGGCATCTCCGCACGCCCGTCGAGGGTCATCACCGGCACGTCGTGGTGCCACGGGAAGTGCAGGCTGAACGCGACGAGTCCGGTTCGCTCCGCAGCGGGCAGCCTGCACATGGCGAACACCGTCTCGGCCAGGTACTCGACCGGTTCGGTCTCGTACCCCGTGGGCAGCAGTGCCGCGGCGCCCGGAGTCATGATCGCAGTGGAGGGTCCGACGGCGTTGACGGCGATGTTCGCGTCGAGCAGTTCGGCGGCGAGACCCTGGGTCATCCGGTGCAGGGCGGCCTTCGTCGACGCGTAGATCACGTCGCCGGACGTCTTGTTGTAGTCGCGGAACGGTCGGATCGGATCCATGCCGGTTGACGAGCCGATGTTGACGATCCAGCCGGCGCCCCGCTCACGCATGTGCGGGATCGCCGCCCGCGACAGCACGAAGGGTGCGCGCAGGTAGTGCTCGATGGTTCGGTCGAACGTCTCGAGGCTCATGTCCTCGATCGGTGCGTAGTCGGCGAAGCCGGCGTTGTTGACGAGGATGTCGATGCCGCCGGTGGACTCGACGACCCGGTTGACGAGGCTGTCGCGAGCGTCGGCGTCCTCGAGATCGGCCGGGATCGCGATCGCCTTCCCGCCGACGGCCTCGATGAGCGCGACAGTCTCGTCCAGTGAGCCGGGTATCACGGTGCTCTGCTCGGCCCTGATCGACGAGCTCGGCCGCCGCGAGCGCGCGGTGACCACGACAGTTGCTCCCTCGGCGGCCAGACGTTGCGCGATGGCCCGCCCGATTCCGCGACTACTGCCGGTGACGAGGGCCGTCCTACCTGTAAGTACTCCGGTCATGAACTACTCCGAACATCGTAATGGTGTGGTGCACAAGCGCGTTGGTAGATATCCGCAGAGTGTGGCGCAGCATCTGAACGAACCCGAAGTGCTACAACAGTTTCCACTCCTTGTGACCGTCAGCGGCCGGCGTAGGAGCCGCCGCTGAGGCGGATCGTCTGGCCGGTGACGAACTCGCCGGCGGCGGCCAGGGTGTGGGCGATACCGAGCCCGGTGTTCTGCCCACCGCCCGTGATGACGGCGATTCGGTTCTCCAGCGAGAAGCCGGTCAGCATGGCTACACCTCGCCGTCCGCGGCGGCGAGCACGTCGCGCATCATGGCCCAGATCTCCTCGCGCGCGGGCGCGGTGAACGAGAGCGCCGGGATCGTCAGGAAGCCGTGGAAGAGCCCGTCGAATCGCCGATGCCGCACCGGAACCCCGTCGCCGGCAAGCCGCTGCGCGTACGCGTCCCCCGCCGAACACGGCGGATCGAGTTCGGCGGTGACCACGACCGCGGGAGGAAGGCCGGCCAGGCTCTGTGCGCGGGTCGGGACCAGGCGGGCGTCGTCGGTCCCGTTCGGCGCGTACTGCTGCCAGTACCACTGCATCGCCCTGGTGGTGTTGTAGTACCCGGTGCCGTACAGCCGGTACGACTCGGTGTCGAAATCATCGTCGATCACCGGGTACATCAGTACCTGCGCCGCGACGTCCGGTCCGCCGTTGTCGCGGGCCGCGACCGCCACGGTGGCCGCGAGGTTGCCGCCCGCGCTGTCGCCCGCCAGCACGATCCGTGTCGGATCGCCGCCGTGGTCTGCCGCGTGCTTCGCGATCCACTCGAGGGCGCAGTACACGTCGTCGTGGGCTGCCGGGGCGGGATGCTCGGGCGCGAGGCGATAGTCCACCGATGCCACCACTGCCCCGACACCCTGCGCCATGGACCGGCAGAATTCATCGTGGCTGTCGAGGTCGCAGAACACGAACCCGCCGCCGTGGGCGAACACCACCACCGGCAGTTCCGGTGCGTCGTGGTGGGGACGAAAGACACGCAGCGCGAGGTCGCCGCCCGGCCCGTCGATGATGACGTCGCGGACCTCCCGCATGTCCGGCTGCCGTTGCAGCGGCGCGCGTCGGCTGCGGATCACCTCGCGCAGGTCCGGCGGCGGCACGGCGGTCACGTCCGGAAAGCCCTTGTCGAGCGCCTCGAGCATGGCGGCTACTTCGGGATGCAATGTCATGGGTGGTCTCCTGTCGCGTCGAGACGTCGTGCAACAACACCGATTCCGCCGACTCACGGGCTCGGCCGGGCATACCCCGGGGCACAGCCCTCGAACCGGATAGGCGGTGACGGTCGTCCTCGCGCTCACGGTCGAAACCATCTCGAGTCCTGCCGATGACGCCGTGGTTCTGGGCGTTGCGTGCCATGGACGCTAGGACCCACCGTGACGCCGTGAGAATCCTGTTTCCCGGCCAGTGGTCACACTCGCTCGCCCTGCGACTGCCGCGCGTGAGCTGCACCGCCACGGCGGTGACGAGGCGGTGGATGCTCGAGGATCAGGCGCTCACGACCGCGCGATCGGCCGCAGCACGACCTCGGTCGGGTGCGCGTCGCGCGGCGTCTCGATCGCGCCCCGCACCGCGCCCGCGACCGTGGTGGCCTTGAGGAACTGGCCCGGGTCGTACTCGCCGCCCTCGGTCGCGACGATGTCGCGCTGCATGTCGGTGTCGATCCGCCCAGGGTGGATCGACGTCACCCGCAGTGCGGGCTCCTCCAGCCGCAGTGCATCGCCGAAGGCGCGCAGGGCGAACTTGCTGGCCGCGTAGGCGCCCCAGCCGGCGTTGGCACGAAGCCCGGCGCCCGAATTGATCAGCACCACATGCCCGTTCGCGGACCGCAGCGCCGGCAGCAGCAGCCGGGTCAGCTCCGCCACCGCGACCACGTTGGCCTCGAACGTCCGACGCCACACCTCGGCGGTCGTGTCGGCGACCGTGCCGAGGTCGGCCACGCCGGCGTTGTGCACCAGCACGTCGAGACGCTCGATGCCCGCCGCGGCTGCCGCCACCGCGTCGTGATCGGTGAGGTCCGCCGGCCAGCCGACGGCACCGGGCAGCTCCTCGAGCATCGGGCTCAGCGCCTCCGGGCTGCGCGCCCCGAGCAACAGGTCGTGGGTGGGGGCGAGCTCGCGGGCGATGGCGGCGCCGAGGCCGCGGCTCGCCCCCGTGATCAAGGCAGTCGGACGCATGGCTCGAGGCTAGCGGAACCTATGCGTTCTCCTTCGCGAACGTGCGGGCCCCGATCAGCCCCAGCACCAGCGCGAGGCTGATGGTGACGAGGGTGCCGATGTAGACGTCGGAGGACCCGAAGTCGCCGCGGAACAGGGCGCGGGCCGCGTCGACGGTATGCGAGAGCGGGTTGAGCCGCGCCAGGGTCTGCAGCCACCCGGGGCCGAGGGTCATCGGCAACAGAATTCCCGAAAGCAGCAGCAGCGGAACCGAAACCATGTTCAGCACCGAGGCCAGCGAATCCTCCGAGCGCGTCGCCAGCGCGAGCGCGTACGAGGCGGAGGACATCCCGGCGGCGATGATGGCGACCAGGATCAGCGTCAGCAGGAAGCCGAGGGGGTTGGGCCGCAGGTCGAAGAGCAGCACCGCCACCAGGGTCAGGATGGTGGCCTGGACCATGAGCACCACCATGTCCTTGAGCACCCGGCCGAGCAGCAGTGCCCCGCGGCTGGCCGGGGTGACCCGTTGGCGTTCGATGATCCCGGAGCGCAGCTCGTAGACCATCGCGAAGCCCGCGAACATCGAGCCGAACAGCCCGATCTGCATGATCAGCCCCGGCGTGAACAGCAGCCAGGGGTCGGTGCCCGCGCCCATCGGGCTGGCGACTCCCTCGAGCAGCGGACCGAACAGCACCAGGTAGAGGATCGGCTGGGTCAGCCCGATCAGCACCCACAGCGGGTTGCGCAGGTTCGCGCGCAGATGGGCCCAGAAGATCAGGCCGGTCTCGTTGAGAAAGCTCATGCTTGGTCTCCGTCCCGAAGCGAGCGACCGGTCACGGTCAGGAACACGTCGTCGAGGCTGGGTCGTTTCACGGTGAGCGAGCCCGGCACGATGCCCGCCCCCTGCAGCGCGTGCAACAGCGGGATGACCGCCGCGTCGCCGTGCTCGACGGTCAGGTGCACGTGATGGCCCTCGGTGAGCTGCGAGCGCAGGTCGAGGGCGTCGTCGGCGACCGCGATCGCGCGCGCCGTCAGCTCCGGCGCGATCTCGAGGCTGATCACGTCGCCCGAGATGCGGCGCTTGAGCTCGTCGGGCGTGCCCTCCGCGACGATCTCCCCATGGTCCATCACCAGGATGCGGTCGCAGAGGGCGTCGGCCTCGTCGAGGTAGTGGGTGGTGAGCACGATGGTGGTGCCGCGGTCGCGCAGCGAGCGGATGTGATCCCACAGGTTGGCACGGCTCTGCGGGTCCAGCCCGGTGGTCGGCTCGTCGAGGTAGATGAGGTTCGGCTGGTGCACGAGCCCGAGCGCGATGTCAACCCGTCGGCGCTGACCACCCGAGAGCTGCTTGCACTTTCGGCCGCCGAGGCCGTCCAGGTCGAGGGCGGCGAGCAGCGCCTCGGCATTCGCGGTGGCGGTCGCCTTGCTGAGCCCGAAGAGCCGGGCCTGCAGGATCAGCTCGTCGAGGACGAGCTCCTCCTCGTTGGTGGATCCGCCCTGCGCGACGTATCCGATCCGGGAGCGGACCCCGCGCGGGTCCCGGAGCAGGTCGGCGCCGGAGATCACGGCCTCGCCCGCGGTCGGGTTGATGAGGGTGCTGATCATGCGCAGCGTGGTCGTCTTGCCCGCACCGTTGGGACCGAGCAGGCCGAGGATCTCGCCCTCGTACACCTGGAAGTCGATGCCCTTGACGGCCTCGACGGGTCCGGTCTTGGTCGAGAACGTGCGCGCGAGTCCCGAAACGCTGATCATGGCTGGGATGCTCATGGGCCCACGATAGGCAGACCCACCGACAAACGGCGACCGATATCAGGGCGCCAGCGCGGGATGCAGCTCCATTTCCTGGGTCTTGACCACGAAGTAGACGTGCTGCCCCGGCGCCAGGTCGAGGTCCGCGACCGCGGCGGCCGTCACGTCGGCGGCGGGCCCGGTGCTGCCGTCCGGGTGATCCGCTCCCCTGATCCGGACGGTGTTCCCGTGCACGTCCAGCTCCGCGACGGTCACCGGGATCACGTTGCGTGGACTGGCGTGCTCGGGCGGTTCGAGGTGCACGGCCACGGCGCCCGGACGGAAGAGGGCGACGGCCTCGGTGCCCGCCTCCGCATCACCGATACCGGACAGCGTTGTGCCCCACGGGGTCCGGAGCAGTCCCGGCTCGGTGATCGTTCCGGGCACGAGGTTGACCCCCGCCATCCGGGCCGCGAAATCGCTGCGGGGAGTGGTCAGCACCTCGCGCACCGTCCCCCGCTCGACTATCCGCCCGGACTCCAGGACGATCACGTGGTCGGCCAGTGCGAGCGCGTCGAGCACGTCGTGGGTGACGAGCACGGCGGTGCGCTGCTCCTCGCGCAGGATCCGGCGCAGCAGGCGGCGCACCGCGGGAGCCGAGCCGACATCGAGCGCGGCCATCGGTTCGTCGAGCAGCAGCAGCCGCGGGTCGGCGGCGAGGGCGCGGGCGATCGCGACCCGCTGGGCCTGGCCGCCGGACAGCTGCGACGGCCGCCTGCCCGCGAGCGGTTCGGCATCGACATCCCGCAGCCATCGGGTGGCGATCTCGCGTGCCGCGGAACGGTTTTCGCCGCGGCTGCGCGGCGCGAACGCGACGTTCTCCGCGACGCTCAGGTGCGGGAACAGCAGCGCCTGCTGGGACAGCATCGCCACGCCGCGCGCGTGCGCGGGCAGGAACTCCCCCGTCGTCGTGTCGGTCAGTGCACGCCCGTCCAGCTCGACGCGGCCGTGGTCGGGCCGAACCAGTCCGGCGATCAGCGCGAGCAGGGTGGACTTGCCCGCCCCGTTGGGGCCGAGCACCGCGAGCACCTGCCCGGCGTCGAGTTCGACGTCGAGTTCCACGCCGCGATGGTCGAGGCGGGCGTGAACCCGAAGGCCGCTCACAGCACACCGCCGGCCCGTCGCCTGCTGGAGCCGATCACGATCAGCGCGGCCACCAGGACGAGCAGCAGCGACAGCGCCACCGCGGCCTCCGGATCGGTCTCGCGCTGCAGGTAGATCTCGAGGGGCAGGGTCCGGGTGACGCCCTGCAGGGAGCCGGCGAACGTGAGGGTGGCGCCGAACTCCCCGAGCGAGCGCGCGAAGGCCAGCACGGCGCCCGAGACCAGCCCGGGGAGCACCAGCGGGAGGGTGACCCGGCGCAGCACGGTCGTCGGCCGGGCGCCGAGGGTCGCGGCGACCGTCTCGTAGCGCCTGCCGGCGGTGCGCAACGCGCCCTCGAGGCTGACGACTAGGAACGGCAGCGCGACGAAGGTCTGAGCGAGGACCACCGCGGTGGTGGTGAACGCGATCCGGATCCCGAAGGCCTCGAGCTGCTGCCCGAGCAATCCCTGCCGCCCGAAGGTGTAGAGCAGCGCGATGCCGCCGACCACGGGAGGCAGCACGAGCGGCAGCAACACCAGCGAGCGCAGAACCGACTGGCCGGGAAAGCTGCTGCGGGCCAGGACGAGCGCCATCGGGACGCCGACGAGCACGCACAGCACCGTACTCGCGGTGGCGGTCCGCAGGCTCAACAGCAGTGCGGCCCTAGATGATTCGGAGGTGACGAGCGGCACGAAGTGGGCCCAGTCGATCTCCAGCAGCATCGCCACCAGCGGCAGGATCACGAAGAACGCGCCGAGCGCGGCGGGCAGATACACCCATCGGGGCAGTCCCACGGCGACATCGCCCCCGGTCTCCCGGGGGCGAGGCACGGCGCGGAGCGCCCCGATGGGGGTCACGGTGCGCCGAATCCCGCCCCGGCGAGCACCTGACGGCCGGTGGGGCCGGTGACGAGTTCGACGAACTCCGCCGCGGTGGCGCTGTTCTCGGAGCTCTTGAGCTCGGCGATCGGGTAGGTGTTCACCGCGCCCGACGACTCGGGGAACCGGATCGTGGTGACGGCGGAGCCCGCGCCCGCGGCGTCGGTGACGTACACCAGTCCGGCGTCCGCCTGGCCGGAGGTGACCTTCCCGAGCACGTCGGTGACCGAGGATTCCTCGCTGACCGGTGTGATCGCGGTGCTGGTCGACTCCTCGATCTTCTGGGTCGCCGCGCCGCACGGCACCTGCGGCGCGCACACGACCACCTGGTTGCCCGGGTTCGCGAGGTCGGCGAAGGTCGCGATGTTCTTCGGGTTGCCGGGCGGGGTCACGATGGTGAGCGTATTGGTCGCGAAGCTCACCGGGTCGGTGACGGTGAGCCCGGCATCGACGGCCTTGGTCATGTTCTTGGTGTCGGCGGAGGCGAACACGTCCGCGGGCGCGCCCTGGGTGAGCTGCGCGACCAGGTCGGACGAGCCGGCGAAGCTGAACTCGACGTTGGTGCCGGGGTGCTCGGCCTCGAACTTCTCGCCGAGCTCGGTGAACGTCTTCTTCAGCGAGGCGGCGGCGAAGACGGTGATGTCGCCGCTGACCGGTGCGGTCGCCGCGGACGTGGTGGCCTCCCCGGCCGGCTCGGAGTCCGAGCTGGAGCAGCCGGCGACGAGGGTGGCGGCGGTCAGCGCGGCGAGCGCCGCGGCTGTCGGGCCGATGCGCATCGCGCGGGACGTGCGGGTCACGACATTCCTCCTGGGGTTTCGACGATCACGGTGGTCGCCTTGACCACCGCCACGGCGACCTTCCCGGGCTCGAGCCCGAGTTCGGCCGCGGATCCGCTGCTCATCAGCGAGACGACGGTGAAGGGGCCGCACTGCATCTGCACCTCGGCCATCACCTTGTCGGAGGTCACCTTGGTGACCAGGCCGACGAGGCGGTTGCGGGCGGAGCTGCCCACCCCGAGCGGGTCCGGCGGGGGCGTCGCGTGCTCGCGGGCGAAATCGGCGAGGGCCTTGCCGTCGATGACCTTGCGCCCCGACTCGTCCTTCGATGCGGCGAGGCTGCCGCCGTCGATCCAGCGACGGACGGTGTCATCGCTGACCCCGAGCAGCGCGGCCGCGTCCTTGATCCGTATGGACGACACGTGAATCCTTCCGTTGGAACGTCTTTCGATGCCTATCGAGGTTCGTGAGCGTTGCGGTGGTCAGCTCACGCCGAGGTCCACCACCCGTAGTTCGGTCAGTCCGGCGCGACGCCCACCAAGAGAAGGGCAGAGAAAGATCCGGTTCCGCGTTCGCGTCATACGATGAACTCTAGAACAGGGTTTGCGTTGATTCGATACATGATTCTCCGCAACTGCGGTTTCGATTTGGTGCAGAATCGCCGTTGGGTCAGTAGACATCGCGCACGTACCTCTTGTCGGCCGCCAGGGACCGCACGTATGCCTTCGCCTCGTCCGGGTCGAGGCACCCATATAGAAGTGGGCGCCGTTCTGGAGCCAGACCCACAGCTGCGCGCCGCGCTCGCGCATCCGGTCCTGAACGTAGACCTTCTGTTCCTGATTGCGCGAGAACGCAAGCTCGAGCTCGGTGAGGAAGCCGTCCCGGTGCATCGCCTCGATCTCGTCGCGGTAGTAGAAATCGGTCGCGGCGTGTTGCTCGCCGAAGAACAGCCAGTTCGGTCCGGAATGTCCGAGCGCGCGGCGCTCGTGCAGGAACCCGCGGAACGGGGCGATGCCGGTACCGGGGCCCACCATCACCCCGTCCGACTCGGCCCACAGCGCCGCGGGCAGCATGATGTCGGCGTAGTCGTTGGTCTCGGTTTCGAGGAAGGCGTCCTGCGCGATGACCAGCTCGGCGGTCTCGAGGCCCTCGATGACGGTCTTGCGATTGGCTACCGTGGCAACGGGATTCGTGCAGATGATCCAGCACGCCTTGATCTCGCCCGCCGCCATCCGCCCGAACATCTCGATGGTGCCGCCGCCGACCTCGGTGCGCAGCGATCCCCTCGGGATGCGCCACCGGTCCTCGACGAATTCCCGGTCGGCCTCGGAGATCACCGAGCGTTGGCCGGGCAGGCCGGGCCCCATGTACCCCATCTCGCGCCCACCCATGGCGTTGGGCTGACCGGTCAGCGAGAACGGGCCGCTGCCGAGCTCGCAGATCGCGCCGGTGGCCAGGTGAAGGTTGCAGAGCGCGTTGGTGTTCCAGGTGCCGTGGGTGCTCTGGTTCAGCCCCATCGTCCAGCAGCTCATCCAGTTCCGCGCGGATCCGATCCAGTCGGCGGCCTGGCGGATCCGGTCCTCGGGGATGCCGGTGATCTCGCTGACCCGCTGCGGCGAGTAGTCGTCGAGGAAGCTCGGCATCACATCCCAGCCCTCGGTGAACTCGTCGATGAACTCCTGGTCGGTGTGTCCGTTCGCGACGAGCAGGTGCAGCAGGCCGTTGAGCAGCGCGAGATCGGTTCCCGGCTTGATCTGCATGAACAGATCGGATTTCTCCGCAGTGGTGGTGCGCCGCGGGTCGACGACGATGAGTTTCGCCCCGGCCTTCACCCGGTCCATCAATCGCAGGAACAAGATGGGGTGGCAGTCGGCCATGTTGGCCCCGATCACGAAGAAGACGTCCGCGTGATCGAAGTCCTCGTAGGAACCGGGCGGGCCGTCCGCGCCGAGGGACAGCTTGTAGCCGCTGCCCGCGCTGGCCATGCACAGCCGGGAGTTCGATTCGATCTGGTTGGTGCCGATGAAGCCCTTGGTGAGCTTGTTGGCCAAATACTGTGCCTCGAGCGACATCTGGCCGGAGACATACAGCGAGACCGCGTCGGGGCCGTGTTCGTCGACGATGGACCGCAGGCGCGCCGCCGCCTCGCTGATCGCGGCGTCGACGTCGCGGGGCTGCGGCGGCTCGCCCCGGGAGGGGCGGACCTGGGCGGTGTCCATGCGTCCCCCGGCGGCGAGCATGTCGGCCGTCGTGGCGCCCTTGGTGCACAGGCGCCCGGAGTTGGTCGGATGGGACTTGTCCCCGGCGGCCTTGGCGACGAGGCGGAGTCCGGTAGCCGGGTCGCGGCGGACGTCGAACGTCATGCCGCACCCGACCCCGCAGTACGCGCACACCGTCTTGACCACGGCGTCAGGCTGCTGCTCCCCCACCGCCCCTCCTTCCGGTCACAGTCGGTGCCAGGCACCCGGTCAGGCGACCGCCGCGGGTCGCATGCAGATCTTGATCCGCGGGTATTTCGCGGAGTGGACTCCGCTGTTGCCGCTATATGAACTAGTTCTCTCCGTCAATGCGGTTTCGTGTGTGCCGTGGCCTGTGCCGCCTTCGGTAGCGTGGCGTCCGTCATCTCGTCGATCTGGAGGCCGTCCATGCGTCTGTCCACCCGCAATCAGCTGTCCGGGGTCGTCACCGAGGTCACCGTCGGCGCCGTGATGGCGACCGTGAAGGTGCGCCTCGACGGGGGCGACCAGATCGTGACCGCCTCCATCACCAAGGAGGCCGTCGAGGAGCTGGGCCTCGCGCCGGGGGTGCCGACGACCGTTCTCGTGAAGTCGACCGAGGTCATGCTCGCCGTCGAGTGAACGGCTGTGGCGACGCCGCGGTGTTCCTAGACTGGGTGGGCGCGATGAGACGCCCGTCACATCGCGTTGGCACCACCGAGGTCGAGGAGCGCCCGTGGCTGGAGAATCCGCGTCGGAGCGGGCTGGGGTCAAACAGTTTGGGTTGAGACAAGACGTGTTCAACTACGTCATTGTCGGGGCGGGGAGTGCCGGGTGCGTGCTGGCGGCCCGCCTGACGGAGGACCCGAGCGTTTCCGTGCTGCTGCTCGAGGCCGGTGGCGAGGACGACGCCGACGAGATCAAGATCCCGGCGGCGTTCCCGGCCCTGTTCAAGACCAAGTGGGACTGGAACTACGAGACCGCCCCGCAGAAGCACCTGGACGAGCGCCGCGCGTACTGGCCGCGGATGAAGGCGCTCGGCGGCTGCTCGTCGATGAACGCGATGATCTACATCCGCGGCAACCCGGCCGACTACGACGGCTGGCGCGACGAGCACGGCGCGCAGGGCTGGGGGTACCAGGATGTGCTGCCCTACTTTGTTCGCGCGGAACACAATTCGCGTCTCTCGGGCCCGTTTCACGGCACCGACGGCCCGCTCCGGGTGGAAGACCGGCGCTACACGCACGAGCTGACCGACGCCTGGGTCGCCGCCGCGGTGTCGGCGGGGATCAAGCCGACCGAGGACTTCAACGGCGCCGAGCAGGAGGGGGCGGGCCGCTATCAGGTCACCTGCCACAAGGGCAGGCGCTGGTCCACCGCCGACGGCTACCTGAGGCCGGCGCTGGGGCGGCCGAACCTCACCGTGCGCACCGGCGCTCTCGCCACCCAGGTGTTGCTGCGTGGCACGCGTGCGGTCGGCGTCCGGTACCTGTGCGACGGCGTCGAGGGCACCGCGCACGCCTCCGTCGAGGTGATCCTGAGCGGCGGGGCCATCAACAGCCCGCAGCTGCTGATGCTGTCCGGGATCGGGCCCGCCGGGCACCTGCGTGAACTGGGCATCGACGTCGCGGTGAACCTTCCCGGGGTCGGCGAGAACCTGCAGGACCACCCGGTCACCCCCATGCTGTGGAACACGAGGAACACCACCGACCTCGCCGACTTCTCCACGCCGCTGCGGCTCGCGCAATGGCAGGTCACCGGCCGGGGCCCGCTCGCCTCCAATGTGGGCGAGGGCGGGGCTTTCTTCGCCAGCCGCGAGGGCCTCCCGGCGCCGGATCTCCAGATCCTGGTGGCGGCCTCGGGCTTCTACGACAACGGCCTGCGCGAACCAGTGGGCAAGAGGTTCACCGCCGGGGTCACCCTGGTCAGCGTTGCCAGCCGCGGCAGGCTGCGGCTGCGTTCGGCGGACCCACTGTGGCGGCCGGAGATCGATCCCGCGTACTTCGCGGAGCAGGTCGACATGGATGCGATGCTCGCCGGCTGCCGGCGCGCCGTCGAGATCGCCGGTGAGCCCGCGATCGCGGCGTATCTCGCCGGGCCGAGCATGCCTGCCCGCATGGACAGCGACAGCGACCTGGCCGACCACATCCGCGCCTGGTGCCAGACCCTGTACCACCCGGTCGGCACCTGCACGATGGGTGGCGGTGAGGACGCCGTCGTCGATCCGCAGCTGCGCGTGCACGGGGTCGAGGGGCTGCGGGTGGTCGATGCCTCGGTGATGCCGACCGTGCCCCGCGGCAACACCAACGCCCCCACGATCATGATCGCCGAGAAGGCCGCGGACCTGATTCTCGGCAGGCCCGCAATTCGATGACCACCACTGACGACAACCAGATTCGAGGACATGACATGACCACGCTCGAGACCGACCCCACGACCGGCGCCGGCGCCACCTTCGACTCCTTGGATCCGGGGACGGGTGAGGTCGTCGGTACCTACCCCGTGCAGGATGCGGAAGCAGTGGCCGAGACGGTCGAGCGCGCGCGGGCCGCGGCGAAGTGGTGGTCCGGGCTCAGCTTCGCGCAGCGCCGGACCCACCTGGACGCGTGGGCCGGGGTGCTCACCCGCCGGATCGCCCAGCTGGCCGAGGTGATGCACGCCGAGACCGGCAAGCCGCATTCCGACGCGCAGCTCGAGGCCGTGATGGCGATCGGGCATCTCGCCTGGGCGGCCAAGAACGCGCCGAAGGTGCTGGGGCGCAAGCGGGTTCCATCGGGGCTGGAGATGATCGACCATGCCGCGAGCGTGGAGTACCTCCCGCTCGGGGTGGTCGGCGTGATCGGGCCGTGGAACTATCCGGTATTCACCCCGATGGGCTCGATCGCCTACGCGCTCGCGGCCGGCAACGCGGTGGTGTTCAAGCCCAGCGAGTTCACCCCCGGCGTCGGGGCCTGGCTCGTCGACGCCTTCGCGCAGGTGGTGCCGGAACATCCCGTGCTGCAACTGGTCACGGGACTCGGGCCGACCGGCGAGGCGCTGTGCCGCTCCGGCGTCGACAAGCTCGCGTTCACCGGATCGACCGCCACCGGCAAGAAGGTGATGGCCGCCTGCGCGGACACCCTCACCCCGGTGGTCATCGAGGCGGGCGGCAAGGACGCGCTGCTGGTGGACGCCGACGCCGACCTCGACGCCGCCGCCGACGCGGCGCTGTGGAGCGGGATGTCGAACGCGGGGCAGACCTGCGTCGGCACCGAGCGGGTATATGTGCACGAGCGGGTGTATGAGCCGTTCCTGGCCAAGCTCGTCGCGCTGGCCGAGGGCGTGCGGGCGGGCACCGATCCCGAGGCGAAGATCGGCCCGATGACCATGCCGACTCAGTCCGGGGTGGTGCGCAGCCACGTGCTCGACGCCATCAAGCGGGGCGGCCGCGCGGTGGTCGGTGGCCCGGACGCGGTGGGAGACAAGCTGGTTCAGCCGACCATCCTCGTCGATGTCCCCGAGGACTCGATCGCGGTCACCGAGGAGACCTTCGGCCCGACGCTGACGGTCGCGCGGGTTCGTGACATGGACGAGGCGATCGAGCGCACCAACGCCTCGCGCTACGGCCTGGGCTCGGCGGTGTTCAGCAAGCGCCGCGGCGCCGAGCTCGCCCGCCGGATCCGGTCGGGGATGACGGCGGTGAACTCGGTGATCGCGTTCGCGGCGATCCCCTCGCTGCCGTTCGGCGGGGTCGGCCAGTCCGGCTTCGGCCGGATCCACGGCCCGGACGGGCTCAAGGAGTTCGCCTACTCGAAGGCCGTGGCCCGCAGGCGGATGCCCGCACTGATGGCGCTGACCAGCTTCACCCGCACCGCCAAGACCGACAAGATCCTCACCACGATCGCGACGCTGCGGCACGGACGCGGGTGAGACGAACCGCCGCTAGGCGGGTACGTCCACAGGTGCGTCGCCTGCCGGTTCCGCCGCGTCCGCCGGCTTGCGGACGAAGAGGCATGCCGCGATCAGCACGAACGACAAGATCCCGGCGACGAGGAACACCGCCCGCACACCCTCGACGATGGCGTCGGGCGAATCGGCAGCATCACCGGATCGCGAGGAGACCACCGTCATCACCGTGACGAACAATGCCGTGCCCGCAGCACCGGCAACCTGCTGGAACGTGCCCACCACCGCCGAACCGTGCGCGTAGAGGTGCGGGGCCACCGATCCCAATCCCGATGTCATCAGCGGTGTGAACGTCGCCGCCAGACCAAGGCACAGCGCCATGTTCGACAACAGCAGCCACCACAGCGAGGTCGAGGTGCTCACCGCCGTCAGCATCCACACACCGACGCTGACGAGGATCGATCCGGGGATGACCAGCACGAGCGGACCCCGCTTGTCGTAGACGCGGCCCACGATCGGTCCGGCGAGACCCATGAGAAGGCCGCCCGGGAGTGTGATGAGACCCGTTTCGAACGGGTCGAGGTGAATCACCGACTGCGCGAAATACGGGACGATGATGAAGGTGCCCATCATCGTTCCCATGCCGACCAGCATCGCGACGACGGCGATGGTGAACTGGCGGTATCCGAACACGCGCAAGTCCAGCAGGGCGCGATCCTCGCGTTGCAGCCTGGTCTGTCGGGCGATGAAGCCGAACATCGCGGCCGCACCGATGAGGAACGGCAACCACACCGGGATCGTCGAGGATCCCTGCGCCGATTCGCCGATGCTCACCAGGCCGTACACGAGGCCACCGAATCCGAGTACCGCGAGTGGGACCGACAAGAGGTCGATGCGCGCCGTCGTCGTCTCGGACACCGACACGAGGAACCGTGCGCCGACGACCAGCGTCACCAGCGCGAACGGGGCCACGAATCCGAAGATCCAGCGCCACCCGAAGTGGTCGAGGATGAAACCCGACACGGTGGGGCCGAGGGCAGGCGCCACCGCGATCACGATGGAGATGTTGCCCATCATCGCCCCCCGGCGAGCGGGCGGTACGAGCGTCATGATCGTCGTCATCAACAGCGGCAGCATGATGGCCGTCCCCGACGCCTGCACGATGCGGGCGATCAACAGCACACGAAGCCGGGTGCGGCGAACGCGATGAGAGTTCCCGCCGTGAACAGCGACATGGCGAGCGTGAACAGGGTGCGGGTGGGGATGCGCTGGATGAGGTAGCCGGTGAGCGGGATGATCACCGCCATCGTGAGCATGAACGCGGTCGTGAGCCACTGCCCCACGCTCGGAGGTACGCCCAATTCGACCTGCAGGACGGGGATGGCGATGGACATCACCGTCTCGTTGAGGATCACCACGAAGCTGGCTACCAGCAGGACGCCGATCACCTGGAGGTGGCGCCGTTCGATTCGGTCGCCTGCGTCGGCGACCCCGTCGGTCTCGAGACGGGTGGACTCGGTCACGGTGGACCTTTCGGATGGTGGGAACGGGGGTCATGCCGGCGGCCGGCGGCGCAGAGTGGGGGTGGTTACCGAACCTACTGGTCCGTCGCGATGCCTGCCACCCGATTTCGGTGAGACCGACAAGATCCCCACCACCATCGTGACGATGCGGCCCGGCCGCGGGTGAGCCGGGTCGCCGATGAGGATGATTCAGTCGTCGAGCGCGTACTCGACGGCCGTGGCGGCCAGTATCTTCGTCGAATCGAGCAGGGGCAGAGCGGAATTGGCATCGTCCACCACCATCGGCAGCTCGGTGCAGCCCAGGATCACGGCGTCGCCACCCGATTCGGCGTGCCTGCGGATCAGCGTCGCCAGATAGTCCGAAGATTCTCCGCTGCGGATCCCCCTGACCAGCTCACCGGTGATGATCTCGTGAATCCGGTCGGTCTCCGCAGGGGATGGGGCCACGAGCGAAGCGGCGCTCGCGAACGCGCGGTCGTAGACACCGCTCGCAGCGGTGTACCTCGTCCCGAGCAGTAGCGGGCGCCGCAGTCCGCGGGCATCCGCCTCAGTGCGGACAGCGTGCGTAATGCTGATCCACGGGATCGGCAGGCGCGACGCGACCCGGTCGTAGACCTCATGGGGCGTGTTCGAGGGACAGATCATGAAGTCGGCGCCGGATGCGTGGAGCTTCGCCGCGGAGGCCTCGAGGAGGCTCGCCCAGGTGTCCAGCCGGTCCGGACCGGCGTTGACATGCTCGGCGAAGGAGAACATGTGCAGGGTGATCTCGGGGTTCTCGTGCAACCCGATCGAGTGCTCGGAGATCCGGCAGATCTGTTGGAGGACAATGGCGGCGCCCTCGGCCGTCACGCCCGCAATCCCGATGTGCCGCATCGTTCGGACCTTACCGTCCGGGCCCGGCAGGCCGTCACCGTCCTCGAGGTCGACGAGGACTACTTCGTGTAGCGGCTCGCTGCTACTCGGATCGCCGATACGTGTCGGAGGGGCGGGCTACAATTCGAACATGCTTTCTAATGGGGGCCTTGGAGGGTGTGGCCAGGTGGAACGGCACCTGGCCGCCCTCGACGCCGCCGTCGAGGGCCTGCTCACCGACCCACTGTCGGGGCTTTCCGAGGCCGATGTCGTCAAGACCCTGCAGCGGGTGGAGACGTCGCTCCGGAAGGCGTCCGGGGTGGGGCACCGCCTGATCGTGGAATCCGTCGAACGGTCCATCCCGGGAAACCTGGCTTGTCGGTCGATCAACGACTTCCTCGTCACGACGCTCCGCATCGCAGCATCCGACGCCGCGAAACGCGTGAAGGGAGCCACCAAGGTCGGCACCTGGCACACCGTCGGCGGCGACGAGATGGACGCGACCTTGCCGGCCACCGCGTCGGCCGTCCGTGCCGGAGCGATCGGACCCGACCACGTCGCCGCCATCGCGAAGACCATGCGGAAGATCCCGCACGGCACCGGAGTCGACGAGATCACGATCGCCGAGAAGATTCTCGCCGACGCCGCCCGCTCCACCACCCCCGAAGACGTGACCAAGATCGGCATCCACCTGCTCGCGCACCTCAACCCGGATGGAGACCTTCCCGACGAGCGTGAACGCAGGCGCCGCCGCGGCATCCGGATCGGTAAGCAGGGTGCCGACCTCATGACGCCGATCTCCGGCATGCTCGACCCCGAACTGCGCGCCCTCCTCGACCCGGTTCTCGCGAAGCTCGCCCGGCCCGGAATGAACAACCCGGACGATCCAGAATCTCCCTCCGGGGACGTCGATGCGTCGACTCTCGACCGCACGGCCCTCGCGAAAGCCGCGGCCCGTGACACCCGCACCCCGGCGCAACGTAACCACGACGCCATGAAAGTGGCCCTGCAGCAGCTTCTCTCGTCCGGAGTGCTGGGCAGCCATCGTGGCCTGCCCGTGACCGCGATCATCACGATGACGCTGCAGCAACTCGAGGACGCCAGTGGGGTCGTCACCACGGCCTCCGGCGGCATCGTCCCGATCAAGGACGCCCTCCGGATGGCCGAACGTGCCCATCCCGCTCTCGTCCTCTTCGACCACAACGGCCGGCCCTTGCACCTCGGCCGCAGCAGACGTCTCGCCTCCGCCGATCAGCGGCTTGCGCTCATCGCCGCGTCCCGTGGGTGTACCCGCCCCGGTTGTGACGCGCCTGCCACCCTCGCCGCGGTCCATCACATCCGAGAGTGGAAGGACGACGGCCGCACCGACATCACCAACGAGGACCTCGCCTGCGACTGCTGTCATGCGCTCGTTCACGACGGCCCTGGCGGATGGAAAACCGATGTTGCACCGCCTGATTCAGAGTATCCGGGCCGCACCGAATGGACCGCACCGCCGCACATCGACCCGGAACAGAAGCCGCGGGTGAACCACCGGCACCACCTCGACGAACTCGTCTCCGGAGCGCTCGCCCGCTACCGGGCACGCCAGGACGCCGAACTGCGCCGCTGGCAAGGGCAGGGGGAACGACAGATCCGCAGGCACGCCGACGGGATATCTGAGGGCGACGATGAGGTCCCCTGATCGTCAGTACGGCGCCACAGGGACCGGCACGGGTGAGACGGGCGGGGCGGGCACGGCGGGTCGGCTGTGCCGGGCCGCCGTCTCGCTCAGTCCGATCACGCGATGCAGCCTCCGCAGCGGCCGGGGAGCCCACCAGTTGAGCTCGCCCGCGACGGCCATGAAGGCGGGCACCAGGACGCCACGGACCAGGGTGGCGTCCACCAGGACCGCGAGCGCGGTGCCGATGCCGAACATCTGCATGAACGACAGCCCGGTGGAGAAGGACAGCAGGGTGACGGTCAACAGGGCCGCGGCGCTGCTGACGATGCGGCCCACCCGGCCGAGCCCGACCACCACGGCATCCTCGGTGCTCGCGCCTGCGTCGCGCGCCTCCTTGATCCTGCTGAGCAGGAAGATCTCGTAGTCCACCGACAGGCTGAACGAGATGCAGCACAGCAACACCGCCATCGCGATGTTCAGCGGCGCCGGTGTCGCCCCGATCAGCCCGGCGAGGTGACCGTCCTGGAATATCCACACCATCGCACCGAGCACCGCGGCGAGGACGAGGACGTTGAGCAACAGCGCCTTCAGCGGCAGGACGACGCTGCCGGTGAGCAGGAACAACAGCACGAACGTGGCGGCGGCCATGATGCCGAGGGCGAGGCCGAGCCGGCTCATGATCGCCGACCGGCTGTCCAGCAGCTCGGCCGTGGGCCCGCCCACCGAGATCTGGTTCTCGTGCACTCCGGGCAGCGCCCTGATCGCGCGGACCAGGTCCTGTGCGGAAACGGATTGCGGGTCGGCGTCGGGGTGCACCAGGAGGTAACCGGCTGTGCCCGAGTCGAATCGGGCGCTCGCGCCGCCGGGGCCCGCGACCTGCACGCCGTGCGCGTAGCGGCCGGGCCCGCCCTCGGCCGACGCCACGCCGTCCAGGGTGGAGATCTGGGCCGCGAGCGGGCCGAGGGACTCGCGGTGGGTGGTGGTCACCAGGGTCACGGCGTCGGTCTGGTCGGCGGGGTAGTCCGAACGCATCGAGGCGGTCACCTGCCGGGCCGCGGAGCCGGCGGGCAGTGCGCGTTCGTCCGGGGTCGCGAACTGCGCGTGCAGGAACGGGATGCCCATGACGATCAGCAGTGCGACGACCGGGATCGCGGCCCGTCCTGGCCTGCGGGTCACCGCCGCCGCGGTCCGCCGCCAGAAGCGCGAATCGGTGGCCAGCCCGTCGCGTCGGCGCAGCACGGCGAGCGAGTCGACGCGGGACCCGAGGAGGGCGAGCAGCGCGGGGAGCACCACCACTGCGCTGACCGCGGCGACCGTCACGACGGCGATCGCGGCGAGCCCGATGGACCGGAGGAAGTATGTGGGAAACACCAGCAGGCCGGTCATCGCGACCGTCACCGTCGCGGCGCTGAAGACGATGGTCCGGCCGGCAGTCGCGACCGCCTCGATCGCCGCCTCTCGCGGTTCGAGACCGCCGGACCGTTCCTCGCGGAACCGGGAGACCATCAGCAGCCCGAAGTCGATGGCCAGGCCCAGCCCGAAGGCGGTGGCGACCGTCAGCGCGTAGAGGGAGACATCGGTGAGCTTGGCCAGCCCGAGCAGGACCAGCAGGGTGGTCAGGATCGAGGCGATCCCGAGGGAGAGCGGCATCAGGGCGGCGACGATGCCGCCGAAGGCCACGACCAGGAGCACCAGCGTCGTCGGCAGTGCGATCGACTCGGCGAGCTTGAGGTTCTGGTCGACCCGGGTGTCGATCTCGCTGGCCAGACCGAGCTTTCCGCCCGCCCGCACCTGCACGGCCGGGTCGTCGGCGGGCAGTCGATCGACGATGCCCTCCGTGCTCCGCGCCGCCTGTTCCGGCGTGCCCGCGAGATGGAGGAGGATCAGCGCGGAGCGTCCGTCCGAGCTTCGGAGGTCCGCCGAGTTCGAGGACCAGTAGGAGCCCACCTCGGTGACGCCTGGCTCGGAGCCGACGCGCTCGGCGAGCAGGCGCCCGGCCTCGGCAACTCCCGGGCTGTCGACATCTCCGCTGCGGGCGGTCACCTGCAGCACCAGGTTCGGCGTCGAACCGCCGAAGGTGCCTTCGAGGATCCGTCCGGCCTCGGACGACTCGGATCCGGGATCGTCGAATCCGCCGACCTTCAGGTGGCTCGTCACACCCGCGCCGAACACCCCGGCCGCGACGAGGAAGACGAGCGCAGTGGCGAGGACCAGGCGTGGACGCGCGACGACGGCGGTGGCGAGGCGTCTGAGCATTGTCGGTTCACTTCCCGTGGTCGGAGGAAGCGGTCCGCGCGTAGTCGCGGAGCAGCGGTCGCAGCAGGCGGAACAGCTCGTCGGGTGACTCGTCGAGGTAGAAGTGACCGCCCTCGAGGATCCGCACGTCGATGATGTGGGTGGTGTGTCGGCTCCAGGCGCGCAGGTCGATCTCGCTCACCAGCGGATCCGAGTCGGCCCCGAACAGGTGCATCGGGCAGGCCAGCGGCGCCTCCCCGGGGTCACGGTGGTCGGCGCACATCCGGATGTCGTCCCGGATCACCGGCAGCGCGGACTCCAGCCAGGCGGGCCAGGAGAGGACCTCGGCGGGCAGCCCGCCGATGGCGGTGAGAAACTGCGCGAGCAGGACGTCGTCCAGGTGGTCGATCGGCGGCAGCGGTGCTGGCAGGTGGGGGGCTGCGTATGCCGAGAGCAGCAGTGCCTCCGGAAGCCGGAGTCCGCGGGCGTCGCGGCGCCGCGCCAATCGGTAGGCGACGAGTGCACCCATGCTGTGTCCGAAGAACACATGTGGTGCCGAAAGGTGTTCGGCGAGCTGATCTTCGAGGTCGTCCAGAAGGTCGTCGAGATCGACGAACCGATCGTGATCGGAGCGCCTGCCCCGGCCCGGCAGGTGCACGGGCACGACCGTGACGTGCGGGCCGAGGGCGCGATGCCACGCCCGGAACATCGGTGACCCGCCCCCCGCGTGATGGAAGCAGAACATCCGAAGTTCTGCATCGGCTTCGATCCCGTCCTCGAGGTACGGGGTCAGCGGCTCGATCGACATGATCACTTGCCCTCGTCCAGGAGGGCGAGTTCCTCGGCCGTCGTCTTCACCGTGTAGCGGATCTGATCCTCGGTGTGGCAGGAGGTCACGAAGAAGCGCAGCCGCGCCTGGTCCTCCGGCACCGCCGGGTACAGGATCGGATTGACGTTGATCCCCCGGGTGAGCAGCGCGCTGGACAGCTTCAGGGTCTTGATCGAATCGCCCACGATGCAGGGGACGATAGGTGTGTCGGCGCTGGCGCCGGTGTCGAGTCCGGCCTCGACGGCCAGGGTCAGGAAGAGCCGGGAGTGCCGGTGCAGGCGCTCGAACAGTTCCGGCTCGGCCCGCATCTGCCGCAGGGCGGCCAGGGACGCGGCGGCGTTCGAGGGTGTCATGCCGACGCTGTAGATGAACCCGGGCGTGGTGTATTTGAGGTACTGGATCAGCTCGCGGCTGCCGGCCACGTATCCGCCGCACCCGGCCAGCGCCTTCGACATCGTGCCGGACCACAGCTCGACATCGCTGCGGTCCACCGCGAAGTGCTCGCCGATGCCGCCGCCGGTGGCCCCGAGCACGCCGATGCTGTGTGCCTCGTCGATCATGAGCAGGGCGCGATGCTTCCGCTTCACCGCGATCACGGCGGGCAGGTCCGGGATGTCGCCGTCCTGGCTGTACACGCCTTCGATGAGGACGAGCACTCGGCGGTACCGCGGCCGGATCTCGGTGAGGATGGCGTCGAGGGCGGCGTGGTCGTTGTGCGGGAACGATTTCCGGGTCGCACCGGAGAGCTTGCAGCCCTGCAGGATGCTGTCGTGGGCGAGGCTGTCGTGGATGACGAGATCGCCGGGGCCGACCAGGTGGCCGATCACTGTCACGTTGGTTGCGTGCCCACTGACCAGTGCGATGGCGTCCTCGGTGCCGAGGAGCGCGGCGAGTTCGGCCTCGAGCATCCCGTGCAGGGGCTTCTCCCCCGAGATCAGCCGGCTCGCCGAGCAGGAGCTGCCGTACCGGCCGACCGCATCCTGCACGGCGGACACGACATGGGGGTGGCCCGACATGCCGAGGTAGTTGTAGCTGGAGAAGTTGAGGACCTCCTCCCCGCCGATGATCGAGGTGTCCCTGGTTATCCCGTCGTTGACCAGGAAGTACGGGTTGGACAGGCCGTGGGCCTCGCCGAGTGCCAATCGCTCGGCGATGGCCTTGACCTCGGGGAACTGCTCGATGCGGTAGTTCTCGGTCGCGATCTGGTCCGGCGTGACCGCCGGTGCCGCCGCGGCCTGCGTGGCCGCGACGTCTCCCGCGGGGCCGGGGTCCGCCGGCGCGGGTACGGTGCCGAGCTGCTCGCAGATGCGCGCCACCAGGTCCCCGACGGTGCCGGACGGCGAGAACCATTCCGACTGGGCGGTGAGCGCGGGGAAGGTGCGCGTCAGCCCGGCCACCACATCGGTCACCATGATCGAGTCGAAGCCGAGGTCACCGATGATCGTCCGGGATGAGCGCAGCGTGTCGACGGGATGACCTGCGACCCGGGCGATCTCGGCGTACACAATCGCGGCGACCTCGTTGCCTGCGGCCTCGGGTGTCGCGGGTGAGGTGGTCACTCGGGACTGGGCCGCCGCGGTGGATGCGGCGGCCATGGCGTCGCCCGCGGGCGCCGGCCGGCCCTGCCCGGCGGCCGCGAGGAGGGCGGTCTGCTCGCGGAAGAGGGAGATCAGGTTGTCCATGGTGTCGTCCTCGGTGAGAAGGGTGGGAGAGGTGAGAGGGTCCGCGGAGGGCTCTGGTTCGCTTTGGTGTGCCCAGTAGCGGTGGGTGGTGTCGAACTCGTAGCCGCCGAGCGTCAGCCGAACTCGCTGTGCCGGTTCGTACAGCGCGTCCCAGTTCGGGTTGTGGCCGTCCCGGTACAGGGCCGCGACGACGCCGGTGAGTTCGCGCCCGGTCGCGTCCGGGCCGGGGCAGGGAACGAGGCACGCGAGATCGGGGTTTGCGCGGGAGACCAACGGTGCGAGCACCCGCCGCGGCCCGAGCTCGATCAGGTGGGTGGGGCGTGCCTCCAGCCCGGCCGCCAGCGCGTCGGCGAACAGCACGGTCCCCCGAACGTGCTCGGTCCAGTAGTCGGCGTCCATGGGCTCCTCGGCGCCGAGAAGCCGTCCATGCAGGGTCGAGTAGACCGGAATGCGCGGCGGCTCATAGCTGCAGCCGGCGGCGACGGCGGCGAAGGCGTCCACCATCGGCTCCATCAACGGTGAATGGAACGCGTGGGAGACGGCGAGCGGCCGGACGGGTACGGCGCGGACCGCCAGCTCGTCGGCGACCCGGCCGAGTGCCTCGGCGGCGCCCGAGAGCACCAGGTCTCGTGGGCCGTTGACGGCCGCCACCGATGCCAGGGGTTCGCCGGCGAGCATGTCCGCGACCTCGTCCTCGCCAGTCCGGACGGCGAGCATGCCTCCACCCGCGGGGAGCCGCTGCATGAGCCGTCCCCGCGCGACCACCAGGCGGCAGGCGTCATCGAGCCCGAACACACCGGCGAGCGCCGCGGCCGCGTACTCGCCGACGCTGTGGCCGAGGAGCCAGGACGGTTCGGCGCCTGCCTCGGTGAGCGTCTGCGCGAGCGCATATTGCACCGCAAAGATTGCCGGTTGCGCGTGCTCGGTTCGGTCGAGGTCCTCCCCGCCCAGCATGAGCTCGCGGATCGAGCGGCCCAGGTGCGGCGCCATCTGCTCGTCCACCTCGGCGAGGGCGCGCCGGTAGCGTCCGGACTCCGCGTGCAGGGCCGCGGACATGCCCCGGTACTGAGATCCCTGGCCGGTGAACAGCCATCCGGTGCTCACCGCGCGGGCCTGGCCCGTCGCCGCGGCGAACCGGCCGTCGTCGGTGACCAGGTCGCGCAGTTCGGCGACGGCCTCGTCGCGGCCCCGAGCCGGCAGGGCCAGGCGATGGCGCCCGGACGACTTGATCTTGTTGCTGGACCAGCACACCTGTGCCAGCCGTCCCTCGGGCTGTCCGGCGAGATCGTCCGCGAGCCGGGCCGCGTTGCGCCGCAGCCCGTCCCGGCTCGCCGAGGAGACGGTGAGCACGCCACCGCCCGGGCATTCCGAGGCGGGCGCGCGGTCGGGTGCGCTGCCCAGCAGCAGGTGCGCGTTGGTACCACCGATGCCGAAGCTGCTCACGCCGCCGTAGGCCGGTCCGGCGGGTAGGGGCAGCGCCTCGGTGAGCAGGCGGAGGCCGTGGTCGGCGAGGCGCAGGCGTGGATTCTCTTGCTCGGCACCCCGACTGGGAGGCACCACGCGGTGGTGCAGGCTGAGCGCCGCTTTGATCAGCCCGGCGACACCCGCGGCGCCCTCGGTGTGGCCGAGGTTGCCCTTGATCGAGCCGACCGCGCAGGGCTCCGGCCGCGGCACGGCATGCACGTGACCGAGTGCCTTGGCCTCGATCATGTCACCGAGCACGGTTCCCGTGCCGTGGGCTTCGAGGAAGGCAACCTGCTCGGGCCGGACGCCCGCGCGCCGATACGCCTCCCCGACGACCTGCTGTTGCGCCCAGCGGTTGGGGGCGGTGATCCCGTTGCTGCGGCCGTCGGAGTTGACTGCGCTGCCCTTGATCGTCGCGTAGATCGGAAGCCCCTCGCGCTGCGCGTCATCCAGGCGGCGCAGTGCGAGCACGGCGACGCCCTCGCCGCGGCCGATGCCGTCGGCGTGTTCGCTGAAGGGCTTGCAGCGTCCGTCGGGTGCGGAGAGCCCGGCCTGGGTGTAGAAGATGTTGAGGGTGGGCGTGAGGATGATGTTGACCCCGCCCGCGAGGGCCTGATCGCACTCTCCGGCGCGGAGTGCCGCGCAGGCCATGTGGACGGCGACCAGCGATGAGGAGCAGGCGGTGTCGACCGCGATGCTCGGGCCCCGCAGGTCCAGTTGGTACGAGATCCGGTTCGCGGTCATGAAATATCCGTTGCCGGAACCGAGTTGGGGTGTGATCTTCGAATAGTCGCTCAGGTGCAGGTTCGCCCATTCATTCGCCATCACGCCGACGTACACGCCGGTGTTCGAACCGGCCTGGGTGCGCGGATCGAGCGTGGCGTCCTCGAGCGCGCGCCAGGCGGCCTGCAGCAACAGTCGCTGCTGCGGATCCATCGCCTCCGCCTCACGCGGCGCGATGCCGAAGACCTCGGGGTCGAAGGCGTCGGCGTCGTCGAGGAAGCCGCCGCACCGGGTGTTGACCTTGCCCGGTCCGCCCTTCGGGTCGTAGAAGTCGTCCGTGCGCCAACGCTGCGCGGGCACCTCGGAGATACCGTCGCCACCGCCCATCAGCAACGCCCACAACGCTTTCGCGTTCGCGGCCTGCGGAAACCGGCAGTCGAGCCCGACGATCGCGATATCGGTCATGATGCCGTCGCCTCCGCCGCCAGCTCGCCCGCGAGGAACCCGGCGATCTCCGCGATCGTGGGGTAGTCGAAGACCATGGTGGCGTCGGCGGGGATCTGCCACCTCTCCTCGACCTCGCCGCACAGGCTCAGCGCGGACACCGAATCGATCCCGATCTCGGCGAGGGGGGTCGTCGGATCGATGTCCAGGGCGGGCACGTCGAGGTAGCCGGCGACCCGATCGACGAGCCAGGACGTGATCGGTGCGAGAGTGTCTGCGGTGATCGTGGCGTTGTACATGGGGGAACTCCTTGTGGTTCGGGTTGATCGGTTGCGGACAGCGATTACGCTGCGGCGCGCAGGCGTTGCACGGTCGGGATGACGTCCTCGTGGAGCAGCGCGTGGACCCGGTTCTCCAGGAACGAGGTGCGCATCGCCCGGCGCTGAACCTTGCCGCTGGTGGTGCGGTGCACTCCGCGGCGGTCGACCAGGACCACGTCGGGAGCGGGCACATCGAAGTGTCGGGACACCGCGACCTTGATCAGCGTGGTGATCTCGGCGAGCGTCATATCGTCGAGCAGCGCCGGCCTGACTTCCTGGATCACCAGCAGTCGCTCTTGCCGACCGGCGTCGATCGAGAGCGCCACCCCGGCGGACCCCGCGAGCGCGGGATGTACGTCGCGGACGACCTCCTCGATGTCCTGCGGATATAGGTTGCGCCCGTTGATGATCAGGAGATCCTTGAGCCGACCGGTGACGAAGATGTGGCCGCGGTGGCGCATGCCCAGGTCTCCGGTGCGCAGGTACGGCCCCTCCCCCGCCAGCTCGGCGCCGAACCTCGCGGCGGTCTCCTCCGGACGGTTCCAGTAGCCTGCGGTGACGCTCGCTCCGCGAGCCCAGATCTCGCCGACGCTGTTGTCCGGCAGCGCCTTTCCGGTGTCTGGGTCCACGATGCGGATGTCGAGGTCCCGTGGGGGTCCGCTGCTGACCAGGCGGACCCCGCTGTCGTCGGTGACCGGGATGACCTCGTGGCGTTCGAGGGCCGCTGCGTCGACGTCGATGCGGAACGGCGCGTCGCCGACCCGGCTCGCGGTGGCGAGCAGCGTCAACTCGGCCATCCCGTACCCGGTGACGAACGCGTGCGGGGGGAATCCCGCGGTACCGAGGCGCTCGATCACCGCGTCGAGGGTGCGAGAGCGGATCGGCTCCGCGCCGTTGAGCGCGGCCCGGAGCGAGGAGAGGTCCAGGTCGGCCAATTGTTCGTCGGTCGCACGCCGGGCCACCAGCTCATAGGCGAAGTTCGGCGCGACGGTGAACTCGGCGCGGTAGCGGTCGATCATCTCCAGCCAGCGGACGGGGCGCTTGAGGAAGGCCAGCGGGGACATCAACGCGAGGTCCCCCCGGCGTAGAGGGGCAGCAGCATCGAGATCAGTCCCATGTCGTGGAAATGCGGAAGCCAGCTGACTCCTATTGCGGCACAGTTGAATCCGAGCGTCTTGGAGATTGTCGCCTCGTTGTGCAGCAGGTTGCCGTGCGTCACCATGACGCCCTTGGGTTCACTCGTCGAACCGGAGGTGTACTGGAGGAAGGCGACGGTGTCACCGTCGATTTCGGGCATCCGCCACGCGTCGGCGTCCCCCAGATCTTCGGCGTCGGTGCTCACGCAGGACACCGAGTCGGCGCGCCCGCTGTCGGCGATCCACGCGGTCAGGAGCTCCGCGTAGGCGGAGGTGGTGAGGACGAGGCCGATGTCGGCGTCGTCGAGCATCCCGGCCACCCGCCGCGTGCTCTGCTCGTCGTGCGGGAGCGGGGCGGGTACCGCGATGACGCCTGCGTAGAGGCAGCCGAGGAAGGCGGGCAGGAAGTCGATACCGTCCAGGTACAGCAGCAGGACCGGTCGGCCGGCCTCCGGCCGCTGCGACAGCCAGGCGGCCGTGGCCCGCGCCCTGCGGTCGATCTCGCGGAAGGTGAGAACCTCCTCGACCAGCTCGAGGCCGACCTCTCGGTGGTAGGTGTAGGAACGGTTGTCGCCGTGACCGTCGGCCTGGGCGCGGACGTGTGAAACGAAGTCGGGATACACGGGTGCTCTTTCCTCGGGGTGCGCGATGGCGGTCGAACGGCGAGTTCGGGGTGCGCTGGGAACGTCCCCAACACTTGTCGGCCCGGGCGTCGGCGACTACGGACCCTTGGGGTGGCCCGACGGACCCCGGGGTGTGGGCTTTTGGCACCAAGGAGGGCCCTCGACGTCACCCCGGCGGGCGCGATCGGCGCCGCCGACGCAAACTAGGACGATGGCCGCCGATCCCGGATTCATCCCGACGCAGCTCGCGGCCCGGGCCGCGTACCTGCTGCGCGGCAACGACCTGGGCACCATGACCAGCGCCGCGCCGCGGCTGTACCCGCACATGTGGAGCTGGGACGCCGCGTTCGTCGCGGTCGGGCTGGCGCCGCTCAGCGTGGAGCGGGCAGTCGTCGAGCTGGACACGCTGCTGTCCGCCCAGTGGGGCAACGGGATGATCCCGCACATCGTGTTCGCGAACGGGGTCGACGGGTACTTCCCCGGGCCCGCGCGCTGGGCCTGCCGGGAGCTGGCGGCGACGGCCCCGGTCGCGCCCCAGACCTCCGGCATCACCCAGCCGCCGGTGCACGCGATCGCCGTCCAGCGCATCCTCGACCACTCCCGCAGGCACGGCCGCAGCACCCGGGCGGTGGCGGAGGAGTTCCTCGACCGGCGCTGGGGCGACCTGGTGCGCTGGCATCGGTGGCTGGCCACCGCCCGCGACCCGAAGGACAACGGGCGGATCAGTCTGTACCACGGCTGGGAATCCGGCATGGACAACTCGCCTCGCTGGGATGCCGCGTACGCCAACGTCATCCCCGGACCGGTGCCGCCGTACCTGCGCGAGGACACCGCGATCATCTCCGACCCCACACAGCGGCCGTCGAATGCCGAGTACGACCGCTACCTGTGGCTGCTCGAGGAGATGAAGCTGGCGCGCTACGACGACGCCGCGCTGGTGGCCACGATGAGTTTCGCCGTCGAGGACGTGTTCGTCAGCGCCGTCTTCTCGCTCGCCTGTGATGTGCTGGCCACCATCGGTGAGGAGCATTCGGCGCCGAGGGCGGACGTCCGGGACCTGCGGTACTGGGCCGAGAAGTTCCAGCGGGGAACCATCGCGACCACGGACCCGCGTTCGGGTGCCGCGCGGGACTTCGACCTGCGGTCGGGGCGCTGGATCCCCACCGAGACGCTCGCGATGTTCGCCCCACTGCTGTGCGGCGGGCTGGACCGCGACGCCGAGCGCGCGCTGGTGCGGACCTTCGAGGGCCCCCGGTTCTGTGGCCACCCGGACCTCCGGTACGCGGTGCCGCCGTCGACGTCGCCGGTCTCGGGCGACTTCCGGTCGCGCGAGTACTGGCGCGGCCCGGTGTGGCCGGTGATGACGTGGCTGTTCTCCTGGGCGTTCGCCCGCCGCGGGTGGGCGGAGCGCTCGCGCCACCTGCGCGCGGAGGGCCTGCGGCAGGCCGCCGACGGGAGTTTCGCCGAGTACTACGAGCCGTTCACCGGCGAGCCGCTCGGGAGCATGCAGCAGTCCTGGACCGCGGCGGCGGTGCTCGACTGGCTGGGGTGACCCGGGTCGGGCCGCGCGATCGACGTGGCGCCCGCTGATTTCGTCTCGCTGGGCGGGAGGCCGGGATCCGGTGACCCGGGTGCGTCCGATCAGGTATGACGTAGACCACACCGGACCGAAGGAGCAGGCAGTGCGATTCACCTATGCGGAGGCCATGACGGACCCGGCCTTCTATGTGCCGCTCGCGCAGGCGGCGGAGGAAGCCGGCTATCACGGCATGTCGATCGCGGACAGCCTCTGCTATCCGAAGGAATCCGATTCGGTATACCCGTACACGCCCGACGGAAGCCGGGACTTCCTCGAGGACAAGGCTTTCGTGGAGGCGTTCGTGCTCGCCACCGCTCTCGGGATGGCGACGACGACGCTTCGCTTCACCACCTTCGTGCTGAAGCTGCCGATCCGTCCCCCGGTCCTCGTCGCCAAGCAGGCCACCTCGGTGGCGTACATGACGAACAACCGGCTGAGCCTCGGCATCGGGCTGAGCCCCTGGCCGGACGACTTCGAGGTGATGGGCGTGCCGTGGGAGCGGCGCGGCAAGCGGACGAACGAGGCGATCGACATCCTGCGTGGCCTCGTGAGCGGGGAGTACTTCGAATACCACGGCGAGATCTTCGACCTGCCCGCGATCAAGTTGAGCCCGGTGCCGAGCCGGCCCATCCCGATCCTCGTCGGCGGGCACAGCGATGCCGCGCTCCGGCGTGCGGTGGTCCGCGGCGACGGGTGGATGCACGCCGGCGGCGGCGACGAGGAACTCGACGTCCTGCTCACGAAGCTGCAGCGCATGCGACGGGAGGAGGGCAAGGAGCACAGCCCCTTCGAGATCCACGTGATCTCGCCGCAGGCCTACACGATCGACGGGGTCCGGCGACTGGAGGACAAGGGCGTGACCGACGTGATCGTCGGCTTCCGGGACCCCTACGGCGTGGGTCCGGACCCGGAGCCACTGGACGCGAAGATCGCCGCCCTGACGAACTACGCCGAGACCGTGGCCTCGAAATGCGGGTGACGCCCGTGAGCCGACGCGAAAAGTTCATGCACGGTTTCGTGGTCGCGCCCCCGATATCGGTTTAGTCTCGGGCGATGACGTCGTCGAGTCGTAAGCGTGTCCGAGCCGTCACCCGCCTGGTACCGGCCCTGTTGGCCGGCGCACTCGCCTTCGCGGTGCCGGGAGTCGTGAGCGCCGAACCGGTCAACGGACCGGACGTCGCGTCCTGGCAGCATCCCGGCGGGTCGGGCATCGACTGGTTCGCGGTCCGCGCCTCCGGTCACGAGTTCGCGATGGTCAAGGCCACCGAGGGGCTCTGGTACGTCAACCCGTTCTTCGTGCAGGACGGCATCGGCATGCGCGCGGCCGGGGTGGCCCGCGGCGCCTATCACTACGCCGACGTCCGGCAGTCGCCCGAGGCGCAGGCGGCGTACTTCGCGTCGACGGCCTTCCCGGTGATCGGATTCGGCGGGCTGCCACCGGTGCTCGACATCGAGGACGCCAAGGGGTTGCCGCCCGCGGCGGTGATCGACTGGACTCGCCGCTACCTCAACTCCGTGCAGGCGCTCACCGGCAAGCAGCCGATCATCTACACCTATCCGAACTTCTGGCGCACCGCGATGGCGAACACCACGGAGTTCTCCCACTATCCGCTGTGGATCGCCGACTACAACGGCAGGGACGAGCCGGGCCCGCTGCCCGGCGGGTGGCAGCGCTGGACGTTCTGGCAATACACCAGCACCGGGCGGATCGCGGGGGTGAACGGCAACGTCGACCTCAACATCTACGGTGGTGGCCTCGGCGACTTCGGCAGCTACTCCAATCCGTTCGGTTCCTGACCCCCGCTCGGTCCGGGAGGTCACGGATCGGCCACCGTCGGAACGCGATTGACGGGCGTACGCTTCGGGGGTGCGCAGGCGCGAGGCAGCCTGGGAATATCTACGCGGCGCGCTGTGGGTGCTACCCGCGATAGCCGTGGTACTGGCGCTGGCCCTCGGGTCGGTCCTGTCGAGCGTGAACACCCGCCCCGGCACGTGGGTGCACCGGCTCGCCTTCCAGGGCACCCCGGACGACGCCCGCACGCTGCTGATCGGCACAGCGGGCACGATGATCACCGTCATCGCGCTGACGCTGGGGCTCACCGTGGTGGCGCTGCAGCTCTCGTCCACGCAGTTCTCGCCGCGGATCCTGCGCAACTTCCTGCGTGACCGCCCGAATCAGGTGGTGCTCAGCGTCTTCGTCGCCACCTTCGCGTACAGCATCGCCGGGCTCTACACCGTGGGCGTGTCCGCGGGTAGCCGGACCGCCGACTATCCGCGGCTCGCCGTGAGCTGGGCGATGGTGCTGCTGTTCTTCAGCCTCGCCGCGCTGGTCTTCGAGATCCACCACCTGACCCATTCGCTGCAGGTCGACGAGATCATGCGCAAGGTGGAACGGAACACCCGCGACGTGGTGCGGCACGGATTGTCCGACACCACCGCGGCGGTGCTGCCCGCCGTGCCCGCCGACGCGATCGTGCTGCCGTCGGCTCATAGCGGCTATGTGCAGGCGGTGCATCCGGAGGCCCTGGCGACCCATGCGGCCCGAGCCGGGGTGAGTGTGCGGATCGCGCCGCGGGTCGGCGATCACATCGCCGCGGGAGCCACCCCGCTCGCCTGGGTGTGGAGCGGCGCCGGGCGTCCCTTCGATGTGGACGACATCGGGCGCGCGGTGGAGCAGGCGGTCCGGATCGGGTTCGAGCGCACCTTCGAGCAGGACGCGGCGTTCGGGTTGCGCCAGCTCGTCGACGTCGCCTCGAAGGCGTTGTCCCCTGCCATCAATGATCCGTACACCGCGGTGCAGGCGATCGATCACCTCACCGCGATCATGGCCTCGCTGACCCGCCGTGCGCTCGGACCGCGGGTGGTGCCGGTGGGCGAGACGGGCGACGCGGTGACGGTGCCGGCGTACACCTACGCCGACTACCTCGACCTGGCGTGCGCCCAGATCCGACGCTTCGGGGCCAGGGAACCGACCGTCGTGCTGGCGCTCATCCGGCTGCTGCGCGACTGCGCCGCGGCGACATCCGACACGGGCAGGCACTCGGCGATCGCCCACCAACTCGGGCTGCTCGAGGAGGACGCCGCCCGCGAGATCGTGCAGCCGGCGGATCTGACCGCGGTGACGTCCGCGGCCGCGGACCTGCGAGCGCAGGTGGATCGTCAGATGGGCGGCCCGACTTCCTGATCCCGATCGGTGTGCCGGGATGGGCCCGGCCAGCGGCCGATCGCGAGTAGCCTTCGATTCGCGCTTCGGCGTGGGTTACCGACGCCGGAACGCCGAAGGAGTTCACGGTGACCGCGGGGCCGGAGTCGCTGCGCGGCCCCTTCCTCACGCCCTCGGGACAACCGTTCATCGCGCCGGTGTCACCGGTGATCCGTCCGCTCAGCATCGGCGCGCACACGAACGTCGTCTTCGTCACCATGAGTGCGGAAACCTGCAATGGTCTCGGCATCTGCCTGCCGGCCGGTGAGTCGCAGTATGACTCGAGCCTGTCGCCCGTCCACCCGGCACCGCCAGCCGATTTCACGTTCGCCCCACCGAAGACGTAGACATCCGGCCGCTGGTCGGCCCCCTGCATCAATGCGAAGAGGCCCGGAAACGTACGTCAGGGTGGAAGGAAGACCTCGGCCCTGCGCACCGCTGTGGCGCACAGCCTTGACGTACGTTTTCGGCTCGGGCCGGTTCAGCCGCAGATGGTGGCGTCCACGATTCCGTAGACGACGTCCTCGGAGTCGGGACCGAGGCCATTGGTCAGCGACGCCTGCATCCGCCTGCTGCCGTCGAGGGTGGTGAAGGCGAGGGTGGTGTAGCCGGCGATGCCGCCGCTGTGGCCCCACACCGTCTTCCCGCACGGGGTGTCCCTGGACAGGGCGCCCAGGCCGTACCCGTCGGTGAACGACCGGGCCGCCGTCAGCTCGGCGAATTGGGCCGGCCGCAGGAGTCGGCCGTCGACCAGCGCGGTCAGGAAGAGGTCCAGGTCGGCGGTGGTGGAGATCATTTCGCCCGCCGCGCCGCCCCAGCTGGGGTTCAGCTCGGTGACGTCCACGGGCCGTCCGTCGACCGGGAAGTAGCCCCGGGCATGCAGGCCCGGGATGAACACGCTGCCCCGCGGTGCACTGGTCTCGCGCATACCGAGCGGCCGGGTGATCCGCTCGGCGATCTCCGTGTCCCAGGCTCGTCCGGTCACCTTCTCGATGAGCACGCCCGCCACGATGTAGTTCGTGTTGGAGTACGACCAGTCGGTGCCCGGCGCGAAGTCGAGTGGCCGGTCGGTGGCGAGTGAGACCAGTTCGTGCGGCGTGTAGGGCCGGAACCGGATGTCGAAGAACTCGGCGCCGTCCAGCGGGAGCGCCTTGACGTAGTCGAACAGTCCGCTGGTGTGTTGCAGCAGCATTCGGACGGTGATCGCGTCCCCGTCGGGGAGCAGTCCAGGCAGGTACCGCGCCACCGGCGCATCCAGGTCGACCCGGTCCTCCTCGACGAGTTGCAGCAGCACGGTGGCGACGAAGGTCTTCGTCACGCTCCCGACGCGGAACAGGCCGGCGGTCGGCACCGGCCACGAGGTGCCCAGCACGCTCTCGCCCGCGGTGGCCGTCGTCGCCCTGCCGTCGCGTGTGGTCCGGACCTGCACGCCGACCGCGCCGTCCGCGAGGACGCGGTCCATCGCCTGCCGCACCGCGGCGTCCTGGGTGACGGGTGGCGCGGCCGGCTGAGCGAGCGCGGGCGTGGCGCCCGCGAGCAGCGCGGTGACCGCGACGGCGAGGCCGCAGGTGACAAATCTGCTTCTCATGTGGGGTTCTCCTCTGAGATACAGCCTGCCCCACCCCGGACACGAAAGGGCGCCCTCCGGAGAACCGGAGGACGCCCAGGGGTTCGGAGGGTCAGATGCCGACCCGCCCGCCGCCCGACTTCCACGCGGCGACCACCGACGGCCGCGGCTGGGCGGCGCCGCCGTCCGGCCAGTGCGAGGCCGGCTGATCGGCGTTGGCGCCGTCGAGTTCGCCCGGGTGCTGCACGCAGACGACCACGCGGGACTCCTCGATGATCGGCCCGCAGGTCTCGCCGCCCTTCGGGACGGTGAGGAACTGCTTGGTCTCGCCGCGCCGGTCGCCGTCGAGCACCACGCTGAACAGGCCGTCGTTCGACTTGAGCGCGTTGCCGTCGGTGGAGATCCACAGGTTGCCGTGCGGGTCGAACGCCAGGTTGTCCGGGCAGGAGATGGGGCTGACCTGCGTCTTGTCGAACCCGCCGAAGTAGGTGTCGGCGGCCGCGGGATCGCCGCAGACCAGCAGCAGGTTCCACGTGAAACCGGTCCCGGCGTGCTCGTCCTCGATCTCGAGCACCTGCCCGTTCTTGTTGTTGTTGCGGGGGTTCGGCTCGTCGGCCGCGGGCTTGCCGTCCTCGCCGCGCTTGGTGTTGTTGGTCAGCGCGACGTACACCTTGCCGGTCTTCGGGTTCGGCTCGAAGTCCTCGGGGCGGTCCATCTTCGTGGCGCCCACCTTGTCACCCGCGAGCCGGGTGAACACCGCGACCTCCTCCGCGCTCATCCCGTCGACCAGGGACTCGGCCTTGCCGTCCTCGCCGGTGCGCAGCAGCGGGATCCACTCCCCCTTGCCCGCGAACCGTCCGGAGGACGGCAGCTTGCCGGAGCCGTCGATCTGGTCGGGCTTGTCGCCGGAGAGCTTGGCGACGTACAGCGTGCCCGCGTCGAGAATCGTCAGGTTGTGCCGCATGCTGGATTGGCCGTTGCCGGGCATCATCTTTCGGGCGGAGACGAACTTGTACATGTAGTCGAACCGCTCGTCGTCTCCGCTGTAGGAGACCACGGTGCCGTCGTCGGTGACGTAGATGGTCGCGGCCTCGTGCTTGAACCGGCCCATCGCGGTGTGCTTGATCGGGGTGGACGCCGGATCCCAGGGGTTGACCTCGACGACGTAGCCGAAGCGGTTCGCCTCGTTCGGCTCCTGCACGAGGTCGAAGCGGGGATCGAAGCGCTCCCACTTGCGCTCGCTCGCCCCGCCCTCGATGCCGTATCGCTTCAGCCGCGCGGCGACGGTCGGGTCGGTGACCTGCTCGGCGTTCGCGAAGTACTGGTTGAAGTTCTCCTCGCCGGAGAGCACGGTGCCCCAGGGGGTGACGCCGCCGGAGCAGTTGTTGAGCGTTCCGGTCACCCGGGTGCCGGTGGGGTCGGCGGTGGTCTTGAGGAGGTCGCTGCCCGCGGCGGGCCCGGTCACCAGGAACTCCGAGTTCGCGGTGATGCGGCGGTTGTTCGGACCGAATTCCGGTGTGAGCCGACCGGTTCCGGCCTCCCCCTTGACCTGGACGACGGACAGCCCGTGGGCGGTGATCGCGGTCTGGAACTGCTCGACGGTGGGGTTCTCGGGGTCGTAGCCGGCGAACATGAAGGGCTCGGTGGTGTACTCGTGGTTGACCACCAGCAGGTAGGTGTTGGGCTGGCCCTCGACGGGCAGCAGGCCGGCGAAGTCGTTGTTGAAGCCGAACTGCATCTCCTGCGCCTGCGGCGTCTGGTTGGCGAAGTCGAACGCGGGTGCGCCGGGCAGCACCGGGTCGCCCCAGCGGATCACGACGGCCTGCTCGTAGCCCTCGGGGACCACGACGGCGTCCTCGGTGTTCGGCGCGACCGCGGTGAACGCGGTGCCGGCCGGGGCCTCGCCGCCGCCCGCCGTCGCCGTCGTGGAGCCGCCGGCCGAGCCGCTGCCGGCATCGTCGGAGCACGCGACCAGCGCGCCGCCCGCGCCCACCGCGAGCACCGCGACCGCCCCGGACTTGAGCATCCCGCGGCGGGTCATGGCGGTGCGCACGATGTCGCCGAAGTACTCCCCGCCGGAGGTGTTGGGCACCTCGTGCGAGCAGGCGTTGCCGCACTTGTACTGGCAGGTGATCGATGCCCGCGATGACTTGCCGTCGTGGGTGACGAACAGCGCGAGGGGCTTCAGCTTCACGTGGTACTCCTGGTCGAAGGTTCAACTCGGGCGACCGTAGAAGCACGAAGCAAGGGCAAGGGAAAGGCAAGGTGAACGACCGGACAATGAGGCGACCCTAAGGTCGAGTGCCGTTGCCGCCCTGCGGGAAACGACCTTGTCGCGCTGGCGTGGGGGGGTCGAGCATCGTTCGGATCGAAGCGAACCCAACCCCGGAGGAACATCAATGACGCTGAACTCCACCACCGACCGCGGCGATGTCCGCGAGATCGAGGCCGTTGCGGCCCCGACCCGGTTCGCCCGCGGGTGGCACTGCCTGGGCCTGGCGAGGGACTTCCGCGACGGCAAGCCGCACTCGGTCGAGGTCTTCGGCACCAAGCTGGTCGTCTTCGCGGACAGCAGGGGCGAGCTCAAGGTGCTCGACGCCTACTGCAGGCACATGGGCGGGGACCTCAGTCAGGGCTCGGTCAAGGGCGACTCGATCGCCTGCCCGTTCCACGACTGGCGCTGGGGCGGTGACGGCAAGTGCACCGGCATCCCCTACGCCCGCCGCGTCCCGCCGCTCGCCCGCACCCGGGGCTGGCTCGCGCTCGAGCGCAACGCGCAACTGTTCGTGTGGCACGACCCGCAGGGCAACCCGCCGCCGGCCGACGTGACGATCCCCGCGATCGACGGGGTCGGCAGCGACGAGTGGACCGACTGGACCTGGAATTCCGTGCTCATCGAGGGCTCGCACTGCCGTGAGCTCGTCGACAACGTCGTGGACATGGCGCACTTCTTCTATGTCCATTTCAATGTGCCGCGTTCGTTCAAGAACGTCTTCCAGGGCCACGTCGCCTCGCAGTACATGAGCTTCACCCCGCGGACCGACGTGAACGTGGACGTCGACTTCGGTGAGGACAGCATCACCCAGTCCGACGCGTCGTACCACGGCCCGTCCTACATGATCGACAGGTTCCACGCCGACATCGGTGCGCACGAGCCGCTGGAGGCCGTGCTGATCAACTGCCACTACCCGGTCACGTCGAATTCGTTTGTGCTGCAGTACGGGATCATGGTCAAGAAGATGGCCGGGATGTCCTCCGAGCAGGCCGACGAGATGGCCAAGGGCTTCGGGGACGGCACGATGGCGACCTTCGAGCAGGACATCGTGATCTGGAAGAACAAGGCGAAGATCGACAACCCGCTGCTGTGCGAGGAGGACGGCCCGGTCTACCAGCTGCGGCGGTGGTACAGCCAGTTCTACGTCGACGTCGAGGACATCACCCCGGACATGGTCACCCGGTTCGAGTTCGAGATCGACACCACCCGGTCCGGGAAGCACTGGGACGAGGAGATGGCCGCGAACCGGGCCGCAATGCGCTGACGCGCGGTGGTGCGGAAACGGAGTTCAGGACCTCCGTTGCCGCACTACTGCGCCGAAGGCGCTACAGCACCTGGGACAGGAAGGCCTGCAGCCGTTCGGTCTGCGGGTCGTCGAACAGCGCCTCGGGCTTGCCGGTTTCCACCACCACGCCGCGGTCCATGAACACCACGGTGTCGGAAACCGAACGGGCGAAGCCCATCTCATGGGTGACCACGACCATCGACATGCCCGCCGAGGCCAGGTCGGTCATCAGCCCCAGTACCCCCTTGACGAGCTCGGGGTCGAGCGCGGAGGTGGCCTCGTCGAAGAACATGATCTCCGGCTTCATCGCGAGTGCCCTGGCGATCGCGACCCGCTGCTGCTGGCCGCCGGACAGGTTGCCCGGCCGCGACTGCGCCTTCTCCGCCAGCCCCACCAACTCGAGTTGCTCCAGGGCCACCGCCCGCGCCTGCTCCTTCGACAGCCCGCGCAGCTTCCGGGGCCCGAGGGCGATGTTGTCGAGGACGGTGCGGTGCGGGAACAGGTTGAAGTGCTGGAACACCATCCCGATCCGCTGCCGCAGCGCGTCCGGGTTGTCGCCGAGCACCGACCGGCCGTCGAGCAGGATGTCGCCCCGCTCGGGCTCGTGCAGGCGGTTGAGCACGCGCAGCAGCGTGGACTTGCCGGAGCCGGACGGGCCGATGACCGAGGTGGTCTTGCCGGCGTCGACGTGGATGTCGACGCCGCGCAGCACCTTGTTCGTGCCGAAGGACAGATGCAGGTCGGTGCCGGTCAGCGAGACCGAACTGGTCGCGGTGGTCACGGGCTATCCCCTCTCCACGACGATGGCTTGTTCGAGCGGGTCGAGTGTGCCGGAGGTGTCCGCCCTGCCGGTCCGCAGGCGCCGGTCGATGTAGTTGACCAGGTGGGTGAGCGGGATCGTCAGCGCCAGGTAGAACAGGCCGGCGGCCACCAGCGGCGACAGGTTCCCGGTCTGCGCGTTCAGGTCGCGCCCGACGGCGAACAGCTCTCGCTGGGTCGCCAGCAGGCCGAGGAAGTAGATCAGGGACGAGTCCTTGATCAACGAGATGAACTGGTTCATCAGCGCGGGCAGCACCCGGCGGATTCCCTGCGGGATCACCACCAGGGTCATCGCCCGGCGGTAGCTGAAGCCGATCGCGCGGGCCGCCTCCAGCTGCCCCGGCTCCACGCTCTGGATGCCGGAGCGGAAGATCTCGCCGATGTAGGCCGCGGCGAGCAGGGCCAGCGCCGCGGCGCCGAGCCAGTACGGGTTGTTGCCGGTCAGGCCCTTGACCACCGGGCCGACGCCGAGGCCGATGATCAGGATGATGACCACGGCCGGCAGCCCGCGGAAGACATCGGTGTACACCCGGGCGGGCCAGCGCAGCCAGCGGGTGCGCGAGATCCCCGCGACCGCGAGGAGCATGCCCGCGATGGTGCCGATCACCCCCGAGGTGAGGGCGAGGATCACCGTGTTCGGCAGGCCGGTCTTGAGCAGGTCCGGGATGGCCTTGCGATAGAGCTCCCAGTCGAAGAAGGTGGCGCCCAGCTGGGCGAGCGTGGACTTCTGGGTGGCCTCCGACTGCTCGGATCCGGCCGCCTCCGGCGTGGCGAGCGCCGCGAAGTCGGGCAGCTCCGGCTCCGGCGCCGACTTGCTGCCGGGCTTCCAGCCCTCCGGCAGCTCGCGGGGCACCCAGTCGGCGTACAGCGACGCCCAGGTGCCGTCGGCGATCACCGCGTCCAGCCCCGAGTTGAGCGCATCGATGAGGGGCTGGTTGTTCTTGTTGACGGCCCAGCCCACAAAGTTGTTGAGGCTGAAGGTGTTCTGGACGATCGAGGTGGGGTCGCCGGGCTTGATCGCTCCCTCCGCCTGCTGCGACGGTGCCACCCAGGCGTCGATCTGCCCGGTCTTGAGGTTTGCGTAGGCGGTGTTGTAGTCGGGGAACTTCACCGGGTCGAGGCCCAGCGTGTTCACGACGTAGTCGTCCTGGACGGTGCCCTGCACGACGCCGATCCGGGTGCCCGCGTTCAGGTCCGAGAACCCGCGGATGGGGCTGCCGTTGGGCACCACCAGCGAGAAGTAGCCGAAGTCGTAGCCGTTGGTGAAGCCCACGGTCTGGCGCCGCTCGTCGGTCGTGGTGATCGAGGACGAGCCGACGTCGAACCGGTTGGTCGCCACCTGGGAGAGCAGCCCGGCGAACTCCGTTCCGGAGAACTCGATCTGCAGTCCGAGCTTGGCGGCGATGGCCTTGAGCAGTTCGTTGTCATAGCCGGTGAACGTGCCCGATGAATCCACGCAGATGCTCGGCGGCGCATCGGAGAGGGTGCCGACGCTGAGCTTGCCGGGGGTCGCCAGGCCGAGCGCGGTGATGTCGATCTGGTCCAGCGGCTTGGTGTTCGGGGTGGTGTACCGGTCCTCGGCCGCGGCCGCCGCAGCCGCATCCAGGTTGGTCGGCGCGGCCGCGGAGCTGCCGAGGCCCGGTGGCGCGCACAGGTCGGTGGCCGAGGCGGCGGAGTCGTCGCTGCCACCGCAGCCGGTCAGTATCAGCGCGAGCAGCGCCAGCAGAGCGACGAGCACCCGACTCTTCACGACATGTGAGCGGACCATGCAGGGAGCCTAACCGCGGCCGCGGCGCGGCACCGGGAACCTTTTCGGTTCGGTTAAGGCCGGTCAGGCCAGTCCCTCGATCGGCTCGGGTATCCGGTCCGCGCGCCAGCGCAGCGCCTCGTTGACCGTGGACAGGTCGTAGTCGGGGCCGCCGGCACCCACGGTGAACAGGGTGACGCCCGCGTCGAGGAAGTCCTGCGCGGCCTCCGGGCCCGGCCAGGCCACCGACCGTTCGATCCGCGCAGGTTCGCGGCCGACGGCCGCGCAGTGCTCGGCCAGCACCCGGGACTTGTGCCGCAACGCCTCGAGGTCGGCGAAGCTGTGCCACACGTCGGCGTACTCGGCGACCAGGCGCAGCGTCTTGCGTTCGCCGCCACCGCCGATGAGGATCGGGATGTGCCGGGTGGGGGCCGGGTTCAGCTTGCTCAGGCGCGCCGAGATCCGGGCCAGATTCTCGCCCAGCAGCCTCAAACGCTTTCCGGCGGTGCCGAATTCGTATCCGTACTCGTCGTAGTCCTTCTCGAACCAGCCGGCCCCGATGCCGAGGATGAGCCGTCCGCCGCTGATGTGGTCGACCGTGCGGGCCATGTCCGCGAGCAGGTCCGGGTTCCGGTAGCCGCCGCCGCTGACCAGCGCGCCGATCTCCACCCGCTCGGTCTGCTCCGCAAAGGCGGCGAGCATGGTCCAGCACTCGAAGTGGGCGCCGTCGGGGTCGCCGTAGAGCGGATAGAAGTGATCCCAGGCGAAGACGATGTCGGCGCCCGCGTCCTCGGACCGCAGCACCGCGTCGCGGATCAGGCCGTAGTCGGGCGCGTGTTGCGGCTGGAGCTGGACGCCGATGCGAAATCCGTGGGTCATCTGCACTCCTTGACTCGTCGAAGAAGGCCGGATCCCACGGTAGTCCGAAGGCGTCGGCGCCGCAGTCGAGTTCACGGGTGAGGCGATCAGCGCCGCCCGTTAGGTCTCAGGTACCGGCCTCCCCCGCCGCGTCGAAGTCGGGGAACGAGTGGTGCTCGTGGGCGATGACCCAGCCGCCGTTCTCCCGGCGCAGCCCCATCGTCACGCGGAGGCGGTTCTCGGGGCGTTCGGCGAGCTCCTGCGGCAACCCGCAGCGCAGCAGCGCGTGCGCGAACGCGACGTCCTCGCCCGCGGTGACGTCGAGGGAGACAATCTCGAACACCGCTCCCGTGGACAGCCACTCGAAGAACGGCGGCCAGGTCTCCCGATAGGCGGGGAGGCCGCGCACGCCCTCGCACGGCGGCGGCACGTCGAACATGACGATGTCCTCGCTGTGGTCGGCGAGGACGCCGCCCAGGTCCCCTCGGCGCACGGAGGCGGCCCAACGTTCGATCAGGCCCCGGATCTGTTCGGTGTCGCTGCTCGTCATCGCGTTACCTCCTGCGTGCGGTCCCATGGGCTTCTCTACGGGTAGACCCGCCTCGACTCCGAAACTCATCGTCAGTCTCTCTGCGATACTGGGCCGCGCACCACCCTCAACTCGGATCGTCCGGCACGTTCCTGCCGGTGAAGGGATCGATCGACACCCATGGCGACAGTCACTTACGACTCCACCAGCTGCGTGTTCCCCGGCTCCACCACGCCGGCCGTGGACAAGCTGAACCTGCACATCGAGGACGGTGAGTTCCTCGTCCTGGTCGGCCCGTCCGGCTGCGGCAAGTCCACCTCGCTGCGGATGCTCGCGGGGCTGGAGGAGGTCGACTCCGGCCGCATCCTCATCGGCAACAAGGACGTCACCGGCACCGAGCCGAAGGACCGGGACATCGCGATGGTGTTCCAGAACTACGCGCTGTACCCGCACATGTCGGTCGCCGAGAACATGGGCTTCGCGCTCAAGCTGGCGGGCACGCCGAAGGCGGAGATCCGCCGGCGCGTCGAGGAGACCGCGAAGCTGCTCGACCTGTCCCAGTACCTCGACCGCAAGCCGAAGGCGCTCTCCGGCGGCCAGCGTCAGCGCGTCGCGATGGGCCGCGCGATCGTGCGCCAGCCGCAGGTGTTCCTCATGGACGAGCCGCTGTCCAACCTGGACGCGAAGCTCCGCGTGCAGACCCGCACCCAGATCGCGCAGCTGCAGCGCCGGCTCGGCACCACCACCGTCTACGTCACGCACGACCAGGTCGAGGCGATGACGATGGGCGACCGGGTCGCGGTGCTCAAGGACGGCCTGCTGCAGCAGTGCGCGTCGCCGCGCGAGCTGTACTCCCGGCCCGCCAACGTGTTCGTGGCCGGCTTCATGGGCTCGCCGTCGATGAACCTGTTCACCCTGCCCATCGCCGACGGCGGGGTGCTGTTCGGCGAGACCGTGATCCCGGTGCCGCGCGACGCGCTCGCGCGGGCACACGAGCGGGAGGTGGTGCTCGGCATCCGCCCCGAACACCTGGAACTCTCCGACCGGGGCATCCCGATGGAGGTGGATGTGGTCGAGGAGCTCGGCTCGGACGCCTACATCTACGGGCGAACCACCCTCGCGGGCGCCCCGCACGAGATCGTCGCCCGCGCGGATTGGCGCAACCCGCCGCAGAAGGGCCAGCAGGTCCGGCTGCACGTCGACCCGTCCGAGCTGCACCTGTTCTCCGCTGCGGACGGTCGCAGGCTCGGCTAGATTCCTGACCGATTCAGGTTCGACGTAATGTCTCGGTTCGGCGGTGTTCCGTGCCACAGTAGGCACCGACACGGCCAACGGCGCCGCGCGTGTCGTGCTGCGCCGGACCGACCGATCCGATCCACCGACTACCGGGGAGATACTCCATGGTTCTGAATACGAAGGCGGTCCGCCGTGCGGCGGTCGCGGCAACCGCCGCAGCGCTGCTCGCGATCACCGGTTGCTCGAGCGACAGCGGCTCCGGCTCCGGCGACGCCTCTGAGAACACCGGCGGCCGTGGCCCGATCTCGTTCGCGATGGGCAAGAACGACACCGACAAGCTCACCCCGGTCATCGCGAGCTGGAACGCCGCGCACCCGGACGAGCAGGTCGAGCTCAAGGAGCTCCCCGGCGAGGCCGACGATCAGCGCGACAAGCTGGTCCAGTCGCTGCAGGCCGGCAACTCCGACTACGACGTGATGGCGCTCGACGTCACCTGGACCGCCGAGTTCGCGGCCAACGGCTGGCTGCAGCCGCTCGAGGGTGACCTGGCGATCGAGACGTCCGGCCTGCTGCCTGCCACCGTCGCCAGCGCGACGTACCGCGACAAGCTGTACGCGGCCCCGCAGAACACCAACGCGCAGCTGCTCTACTACCGCACCGACCTGACGCCGGCGGCGCCCGCGAACTGGCAGGCGCTGACCGACAGCTGCGCCACGGCCACCGCGAAGGCCGTGGACTGCCTGGTCACCCAGCTCAAGCAGTACGAGGGCCTGACCGTGAACACCACCCAGGCGATCAACTCCTGGGGCGGATCGGTCGTCGGACCCGACGGCCAGACCCCCGAGGTCGAGTCGCCGGAGGCCAAGGCCGGCCTGCAGTCGCTCGTCGACGCGTACGCGAAGGGCCAGATCGCCAAGCGCTCCACCGGCTTCACCGAGGAGGAGACCAACCTCGCGTTCGTCGGCGGCGAGTCCATGTACGCCTACAACTGGCCGTACATGTACACGAACGCCGAGAAGGACAGCTCCAAGGTCAAGGGCAACGTCGCGGTCGCGCCGATCGTCGGCCCCACCGGCCCCGGCGCGTCCACCCTGGGCGGCTACAACAACGGCATCAACGTGAACTCGAAGAGCAAGCAGACCGCGCGCGACTTCGTCGAGTTCGTGCAGAGCCCGGAGAACCAGCAGTCCTTCGCGGACGCGTCGTTCCCGCCGGTGCTCGCGTCCGTGTACGACGACGCCGCGCTGATCGCCAAGTACCCGTACCTGCCGGCGCTCAAGGCCGCGCTGGAGAACGCCGTGCCGCGTCCGGTCACACCGTTCTACAACGCCGTCACCAAGGCCATCCAGGACAACGCGTACGCCGCCATCACCGGCAAGAAGACCGTCGACCAGGCGACCGCGGACATGTCCGCGGCGATCACGGCCGCGTCCAAGTAAGGCCCGGGCCCGGCACGGGCCCTGGCAGTTCGAATCACGAAGAGAACCAGGTACACCAACGATGGCTGACTCTGCTGGGCCACGGCAGGCAGACGAGGCCCGCGCCGCGGCCGGAGTCCTCACCGACTCCGGCCGCGACGTCAGCGCCTCCGGGCGCGAGGTACCCGACAGCGGGTATCCGGGTCACGACGACGTAGCACCCCCACCGCGCAAGCGAGACCTGCGGGCGGTGTGGCTGATCGCGCCGACGATGGTGATCCTGGCGATCGTCATCCTGTACCCGGTGCTGCGGGCCATCTGGCTCTCGTTCCAGGCCGACAAGGGCCTCGACCCGGTGACCGGCACGTTCACCGAGGGCGGCTTCGCCGGCTTCGACCACTACCTGATGTGGCTGACCCAGAACTGCGGTTCCGGGATGGGGTCCTGCCCGCCCGGCACCCTCGGCGCCGACTTCTGGCCGTCGGTCGGGATCACCTTCTTCTTCGCGGTCGTCACCGTCAGCATCGAGGTCCTGCTGGGGCTGTGGATGGCGACGATCATGGGCCGCACGTTCGTCGGGCGTTCGCTGCTGCGCGCCGCGGTGCTGATCCCGTGGGCCATCCCGACGGCGGTCACCGCCAAGCTGTGGTTCTTCATCTTCGCGGAGAACGGGATCGCCAACAAGATCCTCGGGACCGACATCGCGTGGACGACGGATCCGTGGGCCTCGCGGTTCGCGGTGATCGTCGCCGACGTCTGGAAGACCACGCCGTTCATGGCGCTGCTCATCCTGGCCGGCCTGCAGATGATCCCGCAGGACGTCTACGAGGCCGCCAAGGTCGACGGCGCCAGCGCCTGGCAGCGCTTCACCCAGATCACGCTGCCGCTGGTCAAGCCCGCGCTGATGGTGGCGGTCCTGTTCCGCACCCTCGACGTGCTGCGCATGTACGACCTGCCCGCGATCCTCAACGGCGACAGCGGCGCCACCCCGACCACCACAATGTCGATCCTGGTGGTCGCGGACATCCGCAACGGCAACTTCAACAGCGCGTCGGCGCTGTCGACGCTGGTGTTCCTGATGATCTTCGCGGTGGCCTTCATCATGGTGAAGTTCCTCGGCGCCAACGCGGTACGCACGCAGGACGAACAGCGCAAGGGAGACAAGCAGTGATGGCGGGACGGCACCGCAGCGACGAGCTGGCGAAGTCGCCCTTCGGTCGCGGTGACGCGTTCGCGACCTCGCCCACCGGGCGGGGCCCTGAGCCGGCCGCGGCGACGGCGCGTCGCCGGCGGTCCCCGTGGCCGAACGTGCGCACCTACCTGGGAGCGGCCATCATCCTGATCTGGGGGCTGGCCCCGTTCTACTGGATGGTCATCACCGCCTTCCGGGACGTCGACCACACCTTCGACACCACCCCGTGGCCGACGTACGTCACGCTCGACAACTTCCGGGACGCGCTGGCCACCGACAAGGGCAACGACTTCCTCGGCGCCATCGTCAACAGCCTCATCATCGGCGCCGCGACCACGGCCGTGGCGATGCTGCTCGGGATCTTCACCGCGTACGCGCTGGCGCGGATCGAGTTCCGCGGCAAGTACGTCGTGACCGGCATCATCCTGGCGGCCTCGATGTTCCCCGGCGTCGCGCTGGTGACGCCGCTGTTCCAGCTGTTCGGTGACATCGGCTGGATCGGTCAGTACCAGGCGCTGATCATCCCGAACATCTCGTTCGTCCTGCCGCTGACCATCTACACGCTGACCTCCTTCCTGGGCGACCTCCCGTGGGAGCTGGAGGAGGCGGCCCGGGTCGACGGCGCGTCGCGGGGGCAGGCCTTCCGGAAGGTGATCCTGCCGCTGGCCGCGCCCGCGTTGTTCACCACCGCGATCCTCGCGTTCATCGCGACGTGGAACGAGTACATGCTGGCGAACATGCTCTCCACCCGCGCGACCGAGCCGGTGACGGTGGCGATCGCCCGGTTCGAGGGCCCGGACTCCTTCTCGCAGCCGTACACCGCGGTGATGGCGGCGGGCACGCTGGTGACGATCCCGCTGGTGATCATGGTGCTGCTGTTCCAGCGCCGGATCGTGTCCGGCCTGACCGCGGGCGGCGTCAAGTCGTGAGCCGCGGCTCGTGAAGAAAAGGGCGCGGCGCCGCCAGCAGGTCGAGATGCTGATCGGGATCCTCGGGTTCTTCACGCTGATGGCGTTCATCGCGGCCGTGGTCGGGATCGTGCGCGGCGAGCCCGGCGTCACCGAGTCGCTGGTGCTGGCCGGCTGCCTGGCGCTGCTCGGCCTGGCCGTCGCGGTGTGGCGGAGGGTGCGTTGACCCTCATCCGTTGAGGGTGATTCTCGTGACACGCCGACGTCGGAGCGGCGAAATTGTGGCGCGTCATTGGCCGTGCGTCCAGTTGGAATGTCAGGATGCAGGAAAGACCCGGTCTCCCAGACAGGAATCCTGCATGTGAGCTCGCCCATCAGCATGGCCCCGACGACCCCGCCGCCGCCCGAGGAACCGGGTGGCGGCGATCCGCCGGGTGGTGAGCCGACTCCCCCGAAGCGGGGTCGGCGCCGCCTGATCCTGCAGATCGCGGCCGGACTCGTGGCGCTGCTCCTGATCGTGCCTGTCGCGGTGTTCGCGGTCGGCTACTGGCAGGCGGAGGTGCCGCGTCCGTCGGACATGCGCACCAACCAGGTGGCGACGATCTTCGCCGCCGACGGTTCGCCGATCACCAGGGTCGTGGCGCCGGAGGGCAACCGCACCGACGTCGAACTCACCGCGATCCCCGAACACGTCCGGCAGGCCGTCCTCTCCGCGGAGGACCGTGATTTCTACACCAATCCCGGCTTCTCGATCTCCGGCTTCGTCCGCGCGGCCCGCGACAACGTCCTCGGCAAGGCCAGCGCGGGTGGCGGTTCCACGATCACCCAGCAGTACGTGAAGAACACCCTGGTCGGCGCCGACCGGAACGTCATCCGGAAGATGCGCGAGTTGGTCATCTCCTCGAAGATGGCCCGGCAGTGGTCCAAGGACGACATCCTCGCCGCCTACCTGAACACCATCTACTTCGGTCGCGGCGCGTACGGCATCGCGGCCGCCTCCAAGGCCTACTTCGACAAGCCGGTCGAGGAGCTCACGGTCGAGGAGGGCGCCGTGCTCGCCTCCGTCATCCAGAGCCCGTCCAGCCTCGACCCCGAGACCAACCGGGCCAGGCTCGAGTCGCGTTGGCGGTACGTGCTCGACGGCATGGTCGACCAGGGTGTGCTGTCGCGGGCCGACCGGTCGGCCGCGTTGTTCCCCGCGGTGGTGCCGTCGAGCCAGTTGGTGGACGCGAATGCCGCGCGCGGTCCGGAGGGGCTGATCCGGTCGCAGGTGCTCTCCGAGTTGGCCGCGGCCGGGATCAGCGAGCAGCAGCTGAACACGGAGGGCCTGCAGATCACCACCACGATCGACCCGAAGGCGCAGAATGCGGCGCTGGAGTCGGTGCGCGAGACGATGACCGGCGAACCCCCGGAGCTCCGCACCGCGGTGGTGTCCATCGATCCGCGCAGCGGTGCGGTCCGTGCGTATTACGGCGGATCGGACGGCGCCGGTTTCGATTTCGCGCAGTCGCCGCTGCAGACCGGGTCCGCGTTCAAGGTGTTCGGGCTGGCCGCCCTGCTCAAGGAGGGCAAGGGCCTGCAGACGATGTTCAACAGCGCCCCGCTCACCGTCGGCCAGGTGGAGATCACCAACGTCCAGGGCGACGGGTGCGGCACCTGCACCATCGCGCAGGCACTCAAGCAGTCGCTCAATACCAGCTTCTACCGGCTCACCCTGTCGATGGAGAACGGCTCGCAGAAGATCGCCGACGTCGCGCACGAGGCGGGTATCCCGAAGCAGATCCCCGGCGTCGAGGGCGAGAGCCTGACCCAGGACGGCGGTCCGCCGGAGAACGGAATCGTGTTGGGGCAGTACCAGTCCCGTCCGATCGACATGGCGTCCGCATATGCGACGCTGGCCGCGTCCGGGATCTACCACCAGCCCTACTTCGTCCAGCGGGTGGTGACGGCTGACGGCGCGGTGCTGCTTGATCGCCCTGTGCCGCAAGGTGAACGGCGACTCGACGCGGCCGTGGCCGACAACGTCAGCCAGGCGATGCTGCCGATCGCGGCCTACTCGAACGGGCACGCCCTCTACGGCGGTCGGCCGTCGGCGGCCAAGACCGGGACCGCACAGTTCGGCGACACCGGGATGAACAAGGACGCCTGGATGGTCGGCTACACGCCGTCCCTGTCCACCGCGGTCTGGGTGGGTACCGAGCAGTCGCAGGCGATCGTGAACCAGTGGGGCGGATCGATTTACGGCTCCGGACTGCCGTCGGACATCTGGAAGGGCACGATGGACGGCGCACTGGAGGGCACCGACTCGGAGTCCTTCCCGTGGCCGGAGTCCATCGGCGGCCAGTCCGGCGTGCCCGCCTACTCGGGGGGCACCAGCACCGGTGACGGCACCCGCACCAATGCGAGCGGCCCGGTGCAGCAGGCTCCGCCGCCGCAGGCCCCGCCGGAATCGCCGGGCGTGCCGCTGCCGCCGGCCCCGCCGATGTTTGTGCCGCCCGCCCCGCTTCCCCCACCACCGCCGCCGCGGAACGTGGAGATCCTGCCGGGCATCGTCATCCCGCTGCCGGGGTAGGCGCCGGAGCGCACAAAGGCCCCCCGAACGGAATTCGTTCGGGGGGCCTTCGTGCGTCTGCGGTGCTTAGTCGTCCGCGCCGATGATGAACGCCTCGAGCTCGGCACGAGCCTTGTCGTCGGCCATCTGGACCGGCGGGCTCTTCATCAGGTAGGCCGACGCCGGGTAGACCGGTCCGCCGATGCCGCGGTCGAGCGCGATCTTCGCGGCGCGCACGGCGTCGATGATGATGCCGGCCGAGTTCGGGGAGTCCCAGACCTCGAGCTTGTACTCCAGGTTCAGCGGGGCATCGCCGAAGGCGCGACCCTCGAGGCGGACGTACGCCCACTTGCGGTCGTCGAGCCACTCCACGTAGTCCGAGGGGCCGATGTGGACGTTGCGGTCGTGGACCTTGCCGGCGAGCGAACCGGTCAGGTTCGACGTCACGGCCTGGGTCTTGGAGACCTTCTTGGACTCCAGGCGCTCGCGCTCGAGCATGTTCTTGAAGTCCATGTTGCCGCCGACGTTGAGCTGGTAGGTGCGGTCCAGCACGACGCCGCGGTCCTCGAACAGCTTGGCCATCACGCGGTGGGTGATGGTCGCGCCGACCTGGCTCTTGATGTCGTCGCCGACGATCGGGATGCCGGCGTCCTTGAACTTGGCCGCCCACTCCGGGTCGGAGGCGATGAACACGGGCAGGGCGTTGACGAAGGCGGCACCGGCGTCGATCGCGCACTGGGCGTAGAACTTGTCGGCGTCCTCGGAGCCCACCGGCAGGTAGGAGACGACGACGTCGACCTTGGCGGCCTTGAGCGCCGCGACAACGTCGACGGGCTCGAGGTCGGAGACCTCGATGGTCTGCGAGTAGTACTTGCCGATGCCGTCGAGGGTGGGGCCGCGCTGGACGGTGACGTTGCTCGGCGGCACGTCGGTGATCTTGATGGTGTTGTTCTCGCTGGCGAGGATCGCCTCGGAGAGGTCGAACCCGACCTTCTTGGCGTCCACATCGAACGCGGCGACGAACTCGACGTCGCGGACGTGGTACTGGCCGAACTTCACATGCATCAGACCGGGCACGGTGCCCGACTCGTCGGCGTCCTTGTAGTAGTGGACTCCCTGGACCAAGGACGAGGCACAGTTCCCCACGCCCACAATGGCCACGCGCACCGAGGTGCTGTTCTCACCCATGGTCGGGTTCTCCTTCTTTCTTGGGTACTGCTGTTGATGTTTGTTCGGCCACGATCAGCTCGTTGAGCCAGCGCACCTCGCGCTCGCTCGATTCGAGACCGAGCTGATGCAGCTGCCGGGTGTAGCGGTCGAGAGATCCGGTGGTCCGCCCGACGGCCTCGCGGAGCCCCTCGCGGCGCTCCTCGACCTGACGCCGCCTGCCTTCGAGGATCCGCATCCGCGCCTCGGCGGGGGTGCGGCTGAAGAAGGCGAGGTGAACGCCGAAACCGTCGTCCGTGTAGTTCTGCGGACCGGTGTCGGCGACGAGTTCGGCGAACCGCTGCCTGCCGGCCGGTGTCAGCTCGTATACGCGGCGGGCCCGCCGCATGGCGGCGCCCGTCGGCCCGGCATCCTCGGCGATCAACCCGTCGGTCTGCATGCGACGCAGGGTCGGGTAGAGCGAACCGTAGGAGAAGGCGCGGAAGGCGCCCAGTAGGCCGGTCAGCCGCTTGCGCAGCTCGTATCCGTGCATGGGTGACTCGAGAAGCAGCCCGAGGATCGCGAGTTCGAGCATCACTACACCTCCTGAGTCACCTAACCGGTTGATGCGACGGCAAACTATATCGCGCCGATATATAGGAGCGTACGGGAATGCGCATTTGTGTGACAAGGTGTCACGCCTAGGTGTGCGGGGTGGGCGCCCGCCGGGCTAGTCCTCGGCGGGATGGATCGCGAAGACCTCCCCGTCGAACCCCGCGGTCAGGTGGCCGGACCTGCCCGCCCGCCCGTCGGACAGGTACATCGACACCTCGGGGCCCTGGTCCCCCGACTCGAGGGACATGTGGACGGAATCCGGCTCGGCCACCCCGAGGGTCTGCGGGGCGCCCAGCAGCAGCCCGACCACCTTCGCGACATCCAAACGGGCCAGATCGACCGGCACCGTCTTGGGATCCCGACCGGTCCGGGAGTCCGGCTCCTCGAGTCCATCCCGGTAGTCGATGCCCTGGTACATGCCGGGTGCCCCCGGCTCCGCGCGCTGGATCAGCGCGTACTCCGGATAGATCGTCGCCTCGTCGACCATCGCGTCGCCGTACTCCGCGCGCAGGTCGTCGACCATCCGGGCGAGACCCGGCGCTGACAGCACGTTCTCGGGGCGGTCGGGTGCGTCTGCGTCGTCGCCCCCGATCGCGGAGAACAGCAGGGCGCCGAGCGCGACCACGGCGGCGAGAGCGACGGCGGCGGTGAGGCCGGCGTTCCACCGGCGGTCGCGGACCGCGGGTCGGACGGGCAACGACCCCTTCAGCTCGTCGGCGATCTGCAGGTCCGACACCAGCGCGTCGAGCTCGGAGAGGGTGCGGGCGGCCATCGCCGCGTTGGTGCGGTCGCGGTGCTCGAAGTCGGAGAGCTGACCGTCGTCGTGGGCGGAGTCGAGGAGGCCGCACACGTCGACGCGGTCGGTGTCGCGGGCGCGCAGGCGCAGCGCGGAATTGCTCGGCACCCGCCGAGCATAGGAGCGCGGCGCCTACCCGGTGGGCGAGTAGGGGTACACGGCGGCGATTTCCCCGTTGGGACGCAGATACATGTGGCCGCTCGCGCCGGTTGCGTCGTTGCCCACGAAGACGGTCACCTGCGGGTCGCCGTCCTCGACCTCCATCCTTATGTGGCTGATCGTCCCGCCCGGGACATGCAGCGACTCGGCGGCGCCGAGGAGGTGACCCGCCAGGGCGTTGAGGTCGACGCTCGCCAGGTCGAATGGCGGTTCGTCCCCGGAGTGGCTCGTGGCGGTGTCGGCCTGGAAGCCGCCGCGGAAGCTGTAGTCCTGCTCGCGGTCCGGCTGGCCGGGCATCATCCGCGTGATGCTGACGTAATCGTCGAAGAAGTTCACGTCGTAGACGAGGGTGTCGCCGAACTTCTTTCGGAACTTGTCGCGGAACTGCTCGATGCCGCCCGCGGTGAGGGTGTCGATCGGCGTGATGACCACCGGCGCGACGTCGGAGTACGCGTCCGGCGGCGCCGGTGCGGGGGCAGCGGGCGCCGGCACGAGCGGCGCGGCCGCGGCAGGCGCCGGGTCGGGGCCGTCCCGGTTGAGCTGGACGAGCGCCACCGCGGCCACCGCCACGGCGGCGGCCGCGATGCCGGCCTTGAGCGGCAGGCGGCGCGGCGACGCGGGCTCCGGCTCCGGGAGGGTGTCGGTGAGGGCGGCCGGCAGCTGGAGGTCGGTGACCAGGGACTCCAGCTCGCCGAGGGTCCGGGCGGACATGGCAGCGGCCGTGCGCGACTTGTGCTCCTCGAAGTCCAGCTGACCCTCGCCGTACCCGGCGTCGAGCAGCGTGCAGGTGTTCGAGCGGTCGATGTCCCGCGCTCGGGTCGTGCGGCGGCTGGTCACGGCTCGAATGATAGGAGAAGGCGCGCGGGGGCGTCCGAACGCCGGAAAGTGGCGCGATCGACAGTGATGTTTCGCGATCGGGGGCGTGCCCGGTGCCATCACTGGTGAGGCGGGGTGCGCGGCGGGTCGCGCCCCGGCGTGTCGCAGCTCGCGGTGCCGCCAACCCGACACCACGCGCGACTGCACACGTACTCTGGTCACGTGCGATTGCAGCGGCAGGTGGTGGACTACGCCCTTCAGCGGCGATCCCTGCTGGCCGAGGTCTACTCCGGCCGGACGGGTGTCGCCGAGGTGTGCGACGCCGGTCCCTACCTGCTGCGCGCGGCGAAGTTCCATGGCAGGGGCTCCGACGCGACCTGCCCGATCTGCAGGAAAGAACAGCTCACCCTCGTCTCGTGGGTCTTCGGCGACCGGCTGGGCCCGATCTCGGGTTCGGCTCGTACGTCGGAGGAGCTCGTTCGGCTGGCGACGACGCAGGAGGAGTTCTCGGTCCACGTCGTCGAGGTGTGCCGCACCTGCAGCTGGAATCACCTGGTGCAGTCGTACGTGCTCGGAGCGGCCCCCGCCCCGAAACGGGCGCGCCGCCCTGCGCGTGCGCCGAGCCGCCGCATTGCGAGTGAGTGAGCACCACCCCGCCAAACGATGTAACTGACACAGCCGTGTCTACGTGAGCACTGGAGATCCCTACGTGAGTTCCCCCTACGACAACATGCAGGGTGGTCGACCCGCCGGACAGCAGCGGCCGGGTGGCCCGCCACCGGGCGGTCGACCGCCGGGGTACTCACAGCCGAATCCCCATCCCGGATACCCGCAGGGCAGGCCCGGCCCGGCCCCCGGTTACCCGCAGGCGGGTCCGCCGAGACCGAACCAGGCACCGGGTTACCCGCCCCAGAATCCCGGTCAGGCCAACTTCGCCGCGCGCGGTCAGGCGCCGCGCCCCAATGCCCAGCGGCCCCCGGCGCAGCGCACCCCGGCGCAGCAGCGCCCGGCCGCGCCCCGCACCGCGCC
>NZ_JBHTCS010000013.1:0-161421 GCF_042665615.1 Rhodococcus daqingensis
CGATCATGGTTTCGATGCCGGGGATGTGGGGTGGGCGTCCGGAGACGGTGGTGCCGAAGACGACGTCGGTGCGGGAGGTCATGGTGCCCAGGACGATTGCCCATGCGGTCTGGACGATGGTGTTCAACGTCAGGTTGTGGTCACGGGCCACCGCGCGTAGCGCATCGGTCTGGTCGGTGCCCAGCGAGGTGACCCACTCCGCCGGTGGCCCGGAGGATGTCCGTGTGCGATCGATGCCCGGGAGCATCGTTGGTGCGTCGATGCCGGCCAGCGCCCGTGACCAGGCAGTCACGGAGGTCGCATTGTCCTGTCCCGCAAGCCATGTCAGGTAGTCGCGGTAGGGGGTGACGCGGCGGAGTGCGGTGGTGTCGCCGTCTCGGGTGTAGAGGGTGAGGAGTTCGCTCAGGAGCAGGGGCGTGGACCAGCCGTCGAGGAGGAGGTGGTGGTTGGTGATGACGAGGCGGTGTTCGTCGGTGCCGGTCTTGATCAGGTGCAGCCGTAGTAGTGGTGGGTGGCTGGGGTCGAATCCGGTGGCGCGGTCGGTGTCGGTGATGGTGTGGAAGGTGTTCTCGCGCAGGGCCGGATCGAGGTGTGTCAGGTCGGTTTCGGTCCAGGGGAGTTCGGTGTGGTCGGTGATGATCTGGACGGGTTGGCCGTCTGGGGTGTGGGTGAAGGCTGCGCGGAGGTTGGGGTGGCGGTCGAGGAGTGTTTGTCCGGCGTGGTGGATTCGGGTGGGGTCGATGGTGTCGGTGAGGGTGAGGACGAGTTGGACGGTGTAGGCGTCGGTCGCTTCTTTGGAGAGTTCGGAGTGGTAGAGCAGTCCGGCTTGCAGGGGTGAGAGGGACCAGATGTCGGTGAGGGTGGGGTAGCGGTGTTCGAGGTTCTCGATGGTGGGTTGGTCGAGGTGGACGAGGTCGAAGTCTGAGGGGGTGTGTCCGCCGGTGTGGGATTGGTCGGCGAGTGTGGTCAGTGCGGTGGTCCAGAGTTCGGCGATGTCGGTGACGTCGGCGGCGGTGAGGACACCGGTCGCGAACGACCATGTCGCCCTCAATTGTTGATCGTTCGGTGAGCCGACCGTCGCTGCGTTGATGCTCAGGGCAGCGGACGCGGGCATGTCGGAATTCTGTGTGCCGGTCAGTGCGGCCTCCTCGACGGGCATCCACATGGCGGGGTGCCTGTGGTCGGCCGTCGCGGTGATGCGGCCGAGGTAGTTGAAGGTGATTTGGGGTGTGGGGAGGTGTTGGAGTTGGTGGGTGGTGTGGGGGTTGAGGTAGCGGAGTTGGCCGTAGCCGATGCCGTGGTCGGGGATGGTGTGGAGTTGTTCTTTGATGGTTTTGAGGGCGGTGGTGGCGGCGGGTCCGTTGGTGTGGGCGTTGTGGAGGTCGATGCCGGTGAGGTCGAGTCGGGTGGGGGTGATGGTGGTGAACCAGCCGATGGTGCGGGTGAGGTCGGCTCCGGGGAGGGCGTTTTCTTCGCGGCCGTGGTTTTCGAGGTTGATGAGGGTGTGGGGTGTGAGGTGTCCGTGGTGGTGTCGCCATTGGGTGATGGCGAGGGCGAGTGCGGTCAGGAGTGCGGTGTCGACGGTGGTGTGGAAGGCGTTGGGCAGGGTTGTCAGGAGTGTGGTGGTGGTGTCGGTGGGGAGGGTGGTGGTGATGGTGTCGGTGGTGGCGTGGGTGTCGAGTTGGGGGTCGAGGGGGCGGGGTCCGAGTGGGGGGTCTGGGGTGGTGAGGATGTGACGCCAGAGGTCTAGTTCGTGGGTGCGGGTGGTGGCGGTGTCGGTGAGGGCGTGTGCCCAGCGGCGCATGGAGGTGCCGGTGGGGGGTAGGTGTGGGGTGTGGCCGGCGTGGATGTGGGTGTGTGCGGTGGCGAGGTCGGAGATGAGGATTCGCCAGGAGACGCCGTCGATGATGAGGTGGTGGGCCACGATCAGGAGGCGGCCGGTGGTGCCGGTGTCGAACCAGACGAGTTGGATCATGGTGCCGGTGGTGGGGTCGAGTCGGTCGGCGGCGGATTCCATTTCGGTGGTGGCGAGGGTGGTGAATGCCGGTCCGGTGGTGGTGTCGACGGGGATTCGGTGCAGGATCGTGGTCGCGTCGATGGTTCCGGGGGGTTGTACTTGCATGCCGGCTTCGGTGTCGGGGGTGGTGGGGAGCAGTGTGGCGCGGAGCATGTCGTGGTGGTCGAGCACAGCCTGCACGGTGCGTTCGAGATCGGGACGGGTGATCCCGGTGGGCAGGGTCAGGAGAACGGCCTGGGACAGGCGCCCGAAGGGGGAACCGTGCTCGAGGATCCAGCGCACGATCGGGGTCAGCGGGATCTCGCCGATTCCGTAGTCGGGAGGCTCGGACAGTTCGGGCAGTTGATTGCGCGCGGACGATTCCGCCATTGCGGCGAGGCGTGCGATCGTCCTGTGCTCGAACACATCCCGCGGTGTCAGGTGCACCCCCGCCATGTTGGCGCGGGCCACCAGCTGGATGGACATGATGCTGTCGCCGCCGAGCGCGAAGAACGAGTCGTCGACGCCCACCGCGTCCAGACCCAGCACCTCGGCGAACACGCCGGCGAGGGTGGCCTCCACCTGCGTCGCGGGTTCTCGGGCGGTGGCTGCCCCCGTGGGCATCTCGGGTGCGATCAGTGCAATCCGATCGACCATTCCGGTTGCGGTCCGGGGGAGTTCATCGAGAATCGTCAGTGTGGAGGGGACCAGGTACGAGGGGAGCGTCGTCCGGAGCGACTCCAGAATGTCAGCGGGGTCTGGGGATGAGCCTCCGGGTGCGTTTCCGGAGTCGGCGACGACATAGGCACACAGCCGTCCGCCGCGGGCCACGACGATCGCGTCGCTGATGCGGTCATGGCGCAACAGTGTCGATTCGATCTCGCCGGGCTCGACGCGGTGGCCGCGGATCTTGACCTGGAAATCGCTGCGGCCGAGGTGCTCGAGCGAGTGCCCGTCTCGGCCCGGGGTCTTCGTCCATCGGGCGATATCGCCGGTGCGGTACATCCGCTCGCCGCGGCGGTAGGGATTCGCGACGAACCTGGTCGAGGTGAGGGCGCTGCGGCCCAGATACCCGCGAGCGAGACCGGGTCCCGAGATGTACAGCTCGCCCGGAACGCCCTCCGGGACGGCGCGCAGGCGCGCATCGAGCAGGATCTCGGTGAATCCCATCGACGGACTGCCGATCGAGATCTGGTCGCCGGGGACAAGCGGCGCGCTGACGGAGGAGACGACCGTGGTCTCGGTCGGGCCGAAGCAGTTGAAGAATGCGCGCTCGGCACCCCATTGGCGGACCAATCCGGGTGGGCAGGTCTCGCCGCCGGTGGCAACGCAGACCAACTCCTCCAGACCCGACGGGTCGACCGAGGCCAACGCTGCGGGCGTGACGAAGGCGTGGGTCACGCGCTCGGCGGACAACAGTCGCGAGAGTTCGGCACCGCCGATGATGCCCGGCGGCGCGATCACCATCGTCGCCCCTGCGGACCAGGCCATGGCCATCTCCAGAATCGACGCGTCGAAACTCGGTGACGCGAAATGCAGGGTTCGCGAGGTGCCGGTCAGACCGAAGCGTCGGCGTACGTCGGCCATGAGGTTGGCCAGGCCGCGGTGGGTGACCAGCACTCCCTTCGGGAGACCGGTGGACCCGGATGTGTAGATCAGGTAGGCCGGGTGATCGGGGTGCAGGGGCCGCGGGCGGTCGGCATCGGTCAGTGGTGCGTCGGACAGCGTCGCCATGCGCGCGGCGACCACCGGGTCGTCCAGGCTCAACCAGGGAACACCGTTCGGCGAATGGCCGCGGTGAGCGTTCATCGTCAAGGTGACGCCGGCACCCGAGTCGGCGAGCATCCGTTCGATCCGGTCGAGTGGATACGTCGGGTCCACCGGCATGAACGCGGCGCCTGCTTTCGCCGTCGCCCACACCGACAGCACCGACTCGATCGACCGGGGCATCACGAGTGCGACCACCGACTCCGGGCCCACGCCGGCAGCGATGAGCAGGCGTGCCAGTCGATTCGAACGGGCGTCGACTTCGCCGTAGGAAACCTCACGGCCCCCACAGACGATGGCCGTCGCACCCGGTGCGGCGGCGGCCAGCAGATCCGGCAGCGGCATCGGCTCGGCGGAGGCAGCGCCGACCGCGGGTACGAACGCGGCGTGCTCGTCGGCGGAGACGAGGTCGATATCGCCGATCGCCCCCTCGGGGTCGGAGGTGACCGCCTCGATGATCCGCACGAAGCGATCGGCGAATCGCCGGGCGGTCGGCTGATCGAACAGGTCGGTGGCGAAGACGAACTCGGCCGAGAGACCCTGTGGCGTGCCCGCCTGGTCGACGTTCTCCGAGAGGGCCAGCTGCAGATCGAAATTAGCCGTGCGAGAGTCGATCCCCGTGATCGTGACGGACAGACCCGGCAACTCCAGGCGCGCGCGCTCTCGGTGCCGGAACTCGAGCATGACCTGGAACAGCGGTGAGTAGGCCATCGACCGGGAGGGATTGAGGACCTCCACCACCCTTTCGAACGGCACGTCGGCGTGAGCGAACGCCGACAGATCGGTCTCCCGCACCTGTTCGAGCAGGTCGCCGAAGGACGCCGACGGATCGACGCGGGTGCGCAGCACCAGCGTGTTGACGAACATCCCGACCAGTCCGTCGAGCGCGGCGTCGCCGCGACCGGCGATCGGCGTGCCGATCGAGATGTCCTCGGACTCGCCCAGCCGCGACAGCAGTATCGCCAGCGCGGCGTGGGCCACCATGAACACGGTCGAACCGTGCTCGTGCGCAATCTCCACCGCGCGGCGATGCGCGGCCGCATCGACCGCGAACTTGACCTGATCTCCGCGAGCCGACCGTTGGGGGGTTCGCGGCCGGTCCGTGGGCAGCGCAATGACCTCCGGAGCTCCGGAGAGCGTCTGTGCCCAGTACCGGATCTGGGTGGACATCAACGAGTTCGGGTTCGAGGAGGATCCGAGGACGGCACGCTGCCAGAGGGTGTAGTCGGCGTACTGCACGGGCAGCGGGGGCCAGTCCGGATCGCGACCGCCGGTGCGCGCCGCGTACGCGGCCGCCACGTCCCGGGCCAGCGGCCCGAGTGACGACCCGTCCGAGGCGATGTGATGGATCGCCACCGCGAGGACATGCTCGGTGGGGCTCAGCTGAAACAGGCTGGCACGCAGGGGAACCTGTGTCGACACGTCGAAGCCTGCCGAGGCGACCTGCAGGATCCGCGCCCGTAGATCGTCATCATTCGAGACCGGAATCGGGGCGCTCAGCACGCTCGCCCCGGCCGGCAGGACGACCTGAACCGGGCTGCCGTCGACGAGCGGGTAGATGGTGCGCAGCGTTTCGTGTCGGTCGACGACATCGGCGACGGAAGCGCACAGCGCGTCGGTGTCGAGCGCGCCCTCGATCCGAACGGCCATCGCGGTGTTGTAGGTCGGTGACGACGTGTCGTACTGGTTGATGAACCACATGCGTTGCTGCGCAAACGACACGGGTACGCGGTCCGGGCGACGGCGTGCACGGAGCCGGGGTCGTCCGGGCGTCGGACCGCTTTCGGCGATGGCGCGCGATAGTGTCTCCACCGTCGGCGCCTCGAACAGGCTGCGCACCCCGATCCCGGTGCCGAGCGCGGCGTTGATCCGCGCCACCACCTTCGTCGCGATCAGGGAGGTGCCGCCGAGTTCGAAGAAGTTGTCGTCGAGACCGATTCGCCCCGTGGCGAACCCTTCCCTGCCGAGCACCTGTGCGAACACCTCGGCCACGGACTCCTCGAGCGGGGTCCGCGGCGCCCTGAACTCCGCGGCGTGGGCGACGAATTCCGGCACGGGCAGCCTCGCGCGGTCCACTCGGCCGTCCTGGTTTCGGGGAAGGTCGTCGAGGACGACGACCGCGGCAGGCACCAGGTGCGCAGGCAGGAGCGTCCGCGCGAACTCGATGACCGCGGCGGGCTCGAGGGCGCGGCCCGGTGCCAGAGCCACGTACGACACGAGCGTGATGACGCCGGACAGTTCGGTGTGGTCGAGGGTGGCCGCGGCCGCGACCGCGGGGAGCCCGGTGAGCGCAGCGTCGATCTGACGGAGATCGATGCGGTAGCCGCGGAGTCGGGGCGCGAAGTCGCAGCGCGCCAGGATCTCGATGCCCCCATCCGGGGTCCATCGCGCCAGGTCGCCGGTGCGGAACATGTGTTCGCCCGGGGCACCGAACGGGCTCGCCACGAAACGGGCTGCGGTAGCCCCGCTTCGACGGTGATAGCCGCGAGCGAGTTGGGCGCCGCCGACATACATTTCGCCCTCGACGCCCGGCGGGACGAGGCGCAGTCGGCGGTCGAGGATGGCGATCCTGCGACCGGGCGCGGGAAGCAGGGCTGTCCGGGACGCGGGGTCGACGCCCGAGTGCGCGATGGTCCCGACGGTCTCGACGCTGCCGTACCCGACGACCAGTTCCCGTGCCGACCGGGCCCAGCGCGCGGCCAGTTCGGTGTCGAGCGCTTCGCCGCTGAGGAGGACCAACCGCAACGCAGGTCCGCCCGGGTTGTCCTGCGACTCGGGACCGCCGGCCAGGACGCCGAACGCGGTCGGGGTCTGGCTCAGCACGGTCACCCGTTCACGACGGAGCAGGGCGCGCAGCCGTGCGGGCGATCGTGCGGTGTCGTAGTCGACGATCACCAGCCGTCCGCCGTGCAGGAGCGCACCCCAGAGTTCCCACACCGAGCGGTCGGACGAATGGGAATGGGTCATGGCCCAGGTGTCCGAGCTGTCGAACCCGAACCGCGACCGGGTGTCCGCGAAGGCCGCGAGCACGCCTCGGTGGGTGATGGACACCGGCTTCGGTCGGGCGGTCGAGCCGGCCGTGTAGACCAGGTAGGCGACGGCGTCGGGGAGCGTGGCCGCCTCGGCGACGGGCAGGCCGGACAGGCCCGCGAGTTCGGCGACGGTGTCCGGGGCGTCGAGCAGCAGCGTCTGTCGGCCGGTCAGGGGGAGGTCCGCGGCCACGGCCCGGGTGGAGATCACGGATCCCGGCTCCGCGTCGGCGAGCACGCTCGCGATCCGATCGCCCGGCCATGTCACGTCCACCGGTACCGCGCACCCCTTCGCCGTCGCGACCGCGATCAGCACCGCGACGTAGTCGATCGACCGCGGGAGTGCCACCGCCACCACGGTTTCCGGTCCGATGCCGCGGCTGGTCAGCAGGCGGGCCAGCCGGTTCACCCGAGACGCCAGGTCCCCGTAGGTCAGGGTGTGATGTGCGTCTGACACGGCAGGCGCCTCGGGTGACCGCGCCGCCATGGCCGCGAATCGCTCGGCGAGGGTCCCCGCCGCCATCTCGGTGCCGGGGCTGTCCCAGCGGGCGAGCAGGGCACTTCGTTCGGCTTCGTCGAGGATCTCGATGTCTCCGATCGACACCTCGGGATCGGCGGTGACCGTCTCGAGGACGCGGACGAACCGGTCGGCGAGGGCGCGCATGGTGGATCGGTCGTACAGGTCGGTGGCGAATCGGAGGCCTGCCCGGATGCCCGCGGGAGCACCGCTGCCGTCGAACTGTTCCGCCAGGGAGACCTGCAGTTCGAACTTTGCTGTCGCCTGGTCGTGGGCGATGGGTGTGATGTCGAGGTCGGGGAGTTCGAGGCCGTGACGCTCGAGGCCCACCGGTGTGGCGTCACCGGGCAGGATGTTCTGGAACTCGAGGAGTACCTGGAAGAGCGGGGTGTGCGCCGTCGAGCGCTGCGGGTCGAGCACCTCGACGAGCCGCTCGAACGGGAGGTCGGCGTGGCCGAAGGCGGCCAGGTCCGTGTCCCGGGTTCGGCCCAGCGTCTCGGCGAAGCTGATGGCGGGATCGAGGCGGGTGCGCAGAACCAGGGTGTTGACGAACATGCCGACCAGGTGGTCCAGCGCCTGCTCGCCGCGGCCCGCCACCGGGGTGCCGATGCTGATGTCGCCGGACCCGCTCAGCCGTGCCAGGAGCGAGGCGAGGGCCGCATGGACCGTCATGAACAGCGTTGACGTGTGCCGGCGGGAGAGGGCGCGTAGCGCGGCGTGGAGCTCGGGGTCGATGCGGAACTCCAGGGTGGCGCCGCGCAGCGATTGTCGTTCCGGCCGAGGACGATCGGTCGGCAGCGCCAGCGATTCCGGGAGCCCGGCGAGGGTTGCGGTCCAATAGTCGAGTTGGCGTGAGGCGACGCTGTCCGGATCGGTTTCGCTGCCCAGCAGTTCCCGCTGCCACAACGTGTAGTCGACGTACTGCACCTCCAGCGGCGCCCAACTCGGTGGGTGTCCCGCCGTGCGCGCGGCGTACGCGACGCTCACGTCGGCCGCCAGGGGCCCAGCGGACGCGCCGTCGGCCGCGATGTGGTGGACCACCAGCGCCAGCACGTGGTCGGTTTCGCTGAGCCGGAAAAGGCCGCCGCGCAGGGGCGGCGCGGCGGACACGTCGAAGCCGGAGGAGCAGATCCGCTCGAGCTGGTCGGCCAGGTCCGCCGCGTCCACCGAGACCGGCGTCAGGTCCGGGACGGCCACTGCGGCGGCCACGATCACCTGGTGGGGACCGTCGTCCGAGGTGGGGTACACGGTGCGCAGCGATTCGTGCCTCTCGATGACGTCGGTGATCGCCGCCAGCAGCGCCGGCGTGTCGAGGTGCCCGCGCAGCCGCACGATGAGGGGGATGTTGTACGCGGGCGACCCGGTGTCGTATTGATTGATGAACCACATGCGTTGCTGCGCGGGGGACAGCGGAAGCTGCGCCGGCCGCGGTGCTCGCCCCAGGACGGGGCGGGCTCGCCCGTGGACCCCGCTCTGCTCGATGCGCGCCGCCAGCGCGGCCACCGTGGGTGACTCGAACAGCTCTTGCACCCCGACGTCGACGTCGAGCGCGGCGTTGAGCCGAGCCACCACCCGCGTCGCGGTGAGCGAGTTGCCGCCGAGGTCGAAATAGTTGTCGTCGACAGCGATGCTGTCGTTGCCGAGGACCGTCGCGAGGACGGTCGCGATGGTTCGCTCGGTGGGTGTGCACGGCAACCGGCCGCCGGACGGGCGTTCGAAATGCGGTTCGGGGAGGGCTCTTCGGTCGAGCTTGCCGCTGGTGGTCCGCGGAATCCTGTCCAGTTCCACGATCGCGGCCGGCAGCATGTGCCGGGGCAGGATGCCCGCGAGGTGCTGGTTCAGGTCGGCCATGTCGAGGCGGGCTCCTGTGGCGGGCAGAACATAGGACACCAGCGCCATGTCGCCGGATGGGTCGGGGCGACCGACGGTTGCGGCGAACCGGACCGAGGAGTGTCCGGAGAGTGCCGCGTCGATCTCGCCGAGCTCGATGCGGAAGCCCCTGACCTTCACCTGAAAGTCACTGCGCCCCAGATACTCGAGGGTGGGAACGGTGCCGCTCGCCCCGACTCGCCACCGTACGAGGTCGCCGGTCCGGTAGATCCGTTCGCCGGGAGCCCCATGGGGATCGGCGACGAACCGTGCCGCGGTCAGCGCGGCGCGGCGGTGGTACCCCCGGGCGAGGGCAGGTCCGGCGAGGTACAGCTCGCCCGGTATGCCCGGGGCTACCGGATGCAGCCGTTCGTCGAGGACCACCGCGGAGAAGCCGCGGGTGGGACCGCCGATCGTCACCGGACCGCCGGACGTCAGGGGCGCACTGAGGTTGGACATGATGGTGGCCTCGGTGGGGCCGTACGCGTTGACCACCCGGCGAGCGGGGGCCCACCGCGCAACCAGGTCCGGGGGACACGCCTCGCCGGCGATGGCCAGGGATCTCAGTGACCCGAGTCCTCGATCGTCCAGCGTCGCCAGGGTCGTCGGGGTGAGGATCGCGTGGGAGACGCTGGCCTGGATGAGGAGCCGCGACAGCTCGGAGCCGCCGAAGACGTTGGGCGGGATGACCACAACGCGCGCCCCGGCGCTGAGGGCCGTCAGCAACTCGAAGAGGGCGGCGTCGAAGCTCGGGGACGCGAAGTGCGCCACCCGTGCGTCCGGAGTCACCACCAGTGCTTCCCGTTGCTGGGTGGCGAGATCGGCGAGTCCGCGGTGGGTGACCACCACTCCCTTGGGCATGCCCGTCGAACCGGACGTGTAGATCAGGTAGGCCGGGTGATCGAGGAGCAGAGGTGATCGCCGGTCGGAATCCGTCAGAACTGAGCGGGAACAGGATCGGATCCGGTCCTCGACGGCCGCGGCGCCCAGCTCGATCCAGGGCACCGAATCCGGAAGCCGGGCGCGGTGGGCGTCGGTGGTCAGGCCCAGCACTGCCCCGGAATCCGTGAGCAGGTGCGCGATTCGGTCCGCCGGATAGGTCGGATCCACCGGCACGAACCCGGCGCCGGACTTCGCGACCGCCCACACGCTGAGTACGAACTCGATCGAGCGGGGCAGGGCAAGTGCGACAAAGGTTTCCGCTCGCGCGCCTCGATCGATCAGCATTCGGGCGAGTTGATTGGATCTCAGATCGAGCTCGCGGTAGGTGATGTCGCGTCCGAGTTCCGAGAGCGCGACGGCGCCCGGGGCCAGGCTCGCGGCGTCGGCCAGGAGATCCGGGAACGATCGCGCGGTGATGCCGGGGTCGCCGCGCGCCGGAACCAGACCGGCGAGGTCTGTGGGCCCCAGGAAGTGGAGGTCGCCGACCGGCGTGCCCGGGTGGGCCGTGGCGGCGTCGAGGACGCGGACCAGGCGGTCCGCGAACCGCCGCACGGTCGTCGGCTCGAACAGCGCGGTGGCGAAGGTGACGGTGAGGTCGATTCCCGCGGGAATGCCCGCGCTGTCCCACCGCTCGGCGCAGGTCAGCCGCAGGTCGGGTTCGTACTCTCCATAGCGTCCGGCCGCTGCTGCGGAGGATCCGCCGTCGGCCGTGCACTCGAGGCCGACCTGGAACGGGGGCGGGTCGGCGGGCGATCGTGCGAGCGCGGCGAGGATGCGTTCGAACGGCACGTCGGCGTTCTCGGACGCGGCCAGGGTGGTGCCGCGTACCCGCGCGAGCAGGTCCGCGAACGTGCGCGTTCCGTCGACCTCGGTGCGCAGGACGATCGGCCGGTCGTGGGCGGGTGTCGCGAGCACGATGTCGCCGGTGCCGCTCAGGCGGGCCAGCAGCGCGGCGAGGGCCGCGTGGGCGACGGGAAACACCTCCCCGCCCAGTCGCCGAATGCGGCCGTGCAGTTCCGCCCCGATGTGGACCTCGATGCGGTCGTCGGGTGTGGGCCGAACAGTCGGTCGCGGGTGATCGGTCGCGAGCGCGGGTTGCTCGGGGAGCCCGGCGAGCGTCGTCGTCCAGTATTCGAGCTGTGCCACCTCGCGCCGGCGGTGCGCGCCCCTGGCCGCGGAGGCCGGGTGAAGCGCCGCCACCCGGGCGTCGGGATCGGCGGCGAGGAACTCCTCGAGAAGGGCGATGAACGCCCGATGGTGCGTGCGGATCTCGTCCGCTCGATAGCGGTTCGGATTGCCGCGGAACTCGAGGACCGTCCGCTCGGGGGTGCCGCTGCGATACACGTTGACGAGCAGGTCCTCGACCGGGCCGGAGGTCACCACGTGGAACTCGCCGACGAGATCGCCCAACACGATCCGGGGGCGGAACAGCATCACGTTGACCATCGGGGCGGACAGCCGACGGGCCGATCCCGGCGCGAGGGTTTCCCGGCGGATGTCCTCGAGGGTGAATCGCTGGTGCCGCAGCGCGCCCATCACTTCCAGCTTGGCCCGGTGTGTCGCCGTGTCGAGCGTGTCGTCGGGCAGAACGTCCAGTTGCAGCGGCGCGACGCTGACGAGCATGCCGCCGGATTGTTGCAGCGTGGCCGTCGTGCGCCCGGAGACCGGAAGGTTGATCAGCACCCGGTCCGTGCCGGTCATGCGCGACAGGTAGCAGGAGAAGGCCGCGATCACGAGGGCGGCCGCGGGTGCGCCGAAGATGTCCTCGGATTGCTGGAGTCGCTGGGCGGCGTCGGCCGAGAGCGTCGCGACCTCGAGCGTGCTGTGCGCAACCGCGGGCGCGACGACCGAGGACAGGGTCGTATCCCCGCCGTAGCTTTCGACGCGTTGTGTCCAGTAGGCGCGGTCGGACTCGAATCGGCTCGACGACCGGTACCGCTGATCGATCGAGAAGAGGGTCTGCAGATCCGCCGCCGGGTTCGGCTCCGGCTCGCGCCGCTCCGAGGCCGCCGTGTACAGCGCGGCAATCCGGTTCACCAGGGTCATGCCCGCGTATCCATCCAGGGCAACGTGGTGAATTCTGCTGTACCACAGGTAGTCCCGCTCGCCGACCTGCAGAATCGACGACTCGACCACTCGGTCTCGGCTCGGGTCGAGCGGGGTGGCGTAGTCGCGGGCCATCCACGCGTGGGCGGCCGCGGTCGGATCGGGTGCACCGCGGAAGTCGACGTATCCGGCCGAGTTGTCGATGGTGGGGTCGAGGGCCTGGAACGGTTCGCCGTCCGCCTCGAAGAACCGCAGGTAGGGCGATTGAAACTCGCGCCCGGCCGTGATGGAGGCGGCGTTCAGCAGATCCAGGTCGAGGTCTCCGTGGATTTCCACGTATTGGGCGACGCAGATCGGCACCTCTGGAGCCAGCTTCTGGGCAAGCCACATTCCGCGCTGTGCCGACGAGAGCGGGAAGGCCTCGGCGGGGACATCGCGAGCGTTGCGGCCGGTCGACCTTGCAGAATCCACGCAGGATCCCTTTCAAGAACGACCCAGGGTCATCGGGGAGTCACCTCGTTCCATCGGCGAGGTGGTTCGGCGCGGCTCGGGTCCGGTGATTCAGTGTATTCGCGCAGATCAGTTCGCGTCCGCGTGCTGTCTTCGCTCTCTTCGTCGGTGGAACTCGTGCCTGTATATCGCCAGGTCGAGGGTCACCGTTACCCCAGGTCGGCCGGGCCGTAGACTCTGGAGACCGTGAGCCTTACCCTCGGAATCGTCGGACTGCCCAACGTCGGCAAGTCCACCCTCTTCAACGCGCTGACCAACAACGACGTGCTGGCCGCGAACTACCCGTTCGCGACCATCGAGCCCAACGTCGGCCTGGTCGAGCTGCCCGATCCTCGGCTGTCCAAGCTCGCCGAGATCTTCGGTTCCGAGCGGCTGCTGCCCGCGACCGTGTCCTTCGTCGACATCGCCGGCATCGTTAAGGGTGCCTCCGAGGGCGCGGGCCTGGGCAACAAGTTCCTGGCCAACATCCGCGAGGCCGACGCCATCTGCCAGGTCGTTCGCGTGTTCGCCGACGATGACGTGGTGCACGTGGACGGTCGCGTCGACCCCGCGTCGGACATCGAGGTGATCGAGACCGAGCTCGTCATCGCCGACATGCAGACGCTGGAGAAGGCCCTCCCGCGCCTGGAGAAGGAAGCGAAGAAGAACAAGGAGCTCAAGCCGCTGCACGAGGAGGCGCTCAAGGCTCAGGCGTTCCTCGACGAGGGCAAGACTCTGTTCAGCGTGAAGGACAAGCTCGACTTCGGGCTGCTGCGCGAGCTCAGCCTGCTCACCACCAAGCCCTTCCTCTACGTCTTCAACGCCGACGAGGCCGTGCTCACCGACGAGGCGAAGGTCGCCGAGCTGCGCGCCTCGGTCGCCCCGGCGGACTCGGTGTTCCTGGACGCGAAGGTCGAGCAGGAGCTGCTCGAGCTGGACGAGGAGGACCGCCAGGAGATGCTCGACTCGATCGGCCAGTCCGAGCCCGGCCTGCACGCCCTCGCCAGGACCGGCTTCCACACCCTCGGACTGCAGACCTACCTGACCGCGGGCCCCAAGGAATCGCGCGCCTGGACCATCCACAAGGGCGACACCGCCCCGCAGGCCGCCGGCGTCATCCACACCGACTTCGAGCGCGGCTTCATCAAGGCCGAGATCGTCTCCTTCGACGACCTGGTCGCTGCCGGGTCGATGAACGCCGCCAAGGCCGCCGGCAAGGTGCGCATGGAGGGCAAGGACTACGTGATGGCCGACGGTGACGTGGTGGAGTTCCGCTTCAACGTCTAGCGCCACGCCGCGAACGGGCGGTTTCCGGGACAAACGCCGAGTGCGGTCCCCGGAAACCGCCCGTTCGGCGTTAACGACCTGGTGGCGACACCACACCGCAGTCGGTAACGATCCGGTCCGCCTGCGGTCCAAGCTACGCGTGCTGCGCATGCTGGGCGTGGATACTGCACCGGTGACGCTCACCAAGCGAACCAGCTTTTCGGCCATATCGATGGTGATGCTCGTTGTCGCGGGGCTGCTGGTCGCGGCCTCGGGGAGCAGTGGCGCCGCACCGCCGTCAGACTGGCGATACACGATGGTGGCGTTCAGCAACGCCAGCGACCGCGACATGGATGTGTACGAGTCGCCGGACGGTTCGGGATTCCAACCCTTCCGGCTGTCGGCGTATCGGCCCCCGTCAGGGGTGGTGCGTGACCCGAGCATCTTCCGGGACACGGACGGGTTCTACTACGTCACCTACACGACAGTCGACGGGGCGAACATCGGCTTCGCGCGCAGCAGTGACCGGATCAACTGGACGTACCTGGCTTCCTGGCCGGTCCCGTTCTGCTGCGCCTTCCTGCCGGGCACCGGGGATGGCACCGGCTCGGCGAGCCCGCCGGGTTCCTCGGGGTCGGCCGGGTTCAGCGACGGCCCGTCGCTGTCGCCGTTCACCACGAAGGCCTGGGCGCCCGAATGGTTCGTGGACGGCGACCGCGTCCACGTCATCCTGTCGATGTCGACCGGTGGAGGATTCGTGCCGTATCTGATGACGGCGCTGGAGCCATCGCTCCGGTTGTGGAGCCTGCCCGTCCCGCTCGACGGGATCGGCGCGGACCACATCGACACCACCGTGGTCAAGGTCGGATCGACCTATCATGCGTTCACCAAGAACGAGACGAAGAAGGTCATCGAGCATGCGGTCGCGTCGTCGGTGACGGGCCCCTATTCGTTTGTCCCGCCCGGGAATTGGGGTTCGCTGGTGGAGGGTCCGGCCGTGGTCCAGTTGCCGAACGGTGCCTGGCGGATGTACCTGGACGCCTACACCGAAGGTAAGTATCTCTATTCCGACAGCACAGATGGGCTGAGCACCTGGTCGCCTGTGCAGGAGCTTCCAGGCCTTTCCGGGACGGTGCGCCATGTCGGCGTGATGCGAGAGCCGGCATGAGCTGACTCGGTCCGTGAGCATCGTCCTCCCTCACGCGACCGCGGGCCTCGGTGCCGGGGGAGCGAGGCTGTGGTGGATGTGTCCGGTGGGGGTGGTGATCCGGACGCGATGTCTGCCGCCCAGGGAGTCGAGCGTCGCTGTGTTCCATCCGGGGGCCTGTTTGGCGTAGTTGCATGCCTCGCACAGCCCCTGGCCGTTCGCGAACGTGGTCCGTCCGCCGTCGGCGGCGGGGTGGATGTGGTCGATGTGCCGCACGGGTGCATCGCACCAGGGGGTTCGGCAGATGGGGTCGCGGAGCCGGATCAACTCGGCCAGGGAGGCGGGGAACAGGCGGGTGTTCCGGTCCATGGCGATCACCGCGCCGGTGTCCGGGCGCGTGTACACCCGGCGAAGCTCGGCGACACCGGCCGTCGCGGCGGCGTGGACGAGTTCCCGTGCCACGTCTGCGGGGATCGGTCCGTAGCCGCGGACGTGTGCCGCCTCGTCGTCACCCCCGAACAGCGTGCGGTCGGACACCGTCAGGTGCACTCGAACAGGTGTGGCCGGCGCAGCGGTGTCGTCGGTCGATGCGGTGACGATGCGGGCGACGAGGGTGTCCGCCATGATCTGCCCCCGGGTCCGCTGGTCGCCGGTGGCGGTTGTCGACGCGGCCGCTGCGGCGAGGGCCGCGTGGCAGGCGACGCCCTCCGCCATGGGGAGCAGTGCCGTCACGTAGGCCATCGTGTCCGGGGCCGGCCGGATCGATACGCGCCGCTCGGCATGCGCCTTGGCTTTCCGTCGAACCCAGACCCGCTTGTCCGCCTCGTACGCCATCTGGCGTGCGCTGGCGACGGTGTCCTTGTCGCTCATCTTCTCGAGTCGTTCGGGATCGGCGGCGAGCTTCCGGTCGATCTCGGCTCGGTCTTCGATTGAGAGGCAGGCGGTTTCACGTGCGATCTGGGTGGCGCGCCACTCGGTGATCCATCCTCCGCGTAGCGCACCGAGGGTGTGTGGAAGCTCAGAAGTGAGTGCGGTTGCCAGGCCGAGATGAATGCCGCCGCGGTGCGGGGACTCGCGGCGGGCCAGCGCGATCTGCGAGGCGATGCCACGATCCCGACGTTCGCGCGCCGCTCCCGCATCGGTGGCCGCGCGGCGTAGTTGCTTCGCAAAATCGGAGGTGACCTGAGCCTGAAGGCCGGCCGCAGCGCAGGTGAGTCGTTCGAGAGCTCGGAGCAGATCGATGCGTTCTGGCTGCTCGTCCGGGCCGTCGGCGTCGGCGAGCCGGTGGATCCACCGCTCCACCGCGGCGGCCGTGACCGCCTCGCCTCCCGCCCGATGTTCGCTCATGTGTTCGATTGTATCGGGTGTCACCGACAAATTTGGTGGTTCCGGGGTCTCTCGTGGCGCCCGGTCAGCGTCCCGACATGGGCGCCTCGCTCAACGTCCGGCGGGTGACGAACCGGCGCGGCATCCCCGACAGCGGATCGGTGAATTCCAGTTCCCGCGCGAGCAATTGGAGTGGGAGGGAATGATCGTCCGGCGCCTCGGGCAGCAGGTCGGGATAGCGTCGGTCGCCGAGGATCCCGGCGCCGAGCGCTGCCAGATGCACGCGCAATTGGTGCATCCGTCCGGTGTGGGGACGCAGGACCGTGTGCAGCACCGCACGTCCGGAGGCGCTCACGCCGGTCCCGCGCACCTCGACCGCCGTCTCGGCGTTGGGCTCACGGACGTCGTCGACGACGACCCGCAACTCGCCGCGCCGAGACTCGATGTGGTTGCGGTAGACAAGGGGAACGGCCCGCCCGGCGAGCGCCGGCGAGTTCTGGTCCCACCCGGGCGGTCGCGCCGACACCGCCTCGTAGACCTTCACGACCCGTCGCTTCTCGAACAGCGACTGGTACGCGCCGCGCGTCGCGGGGCGGGCCGAAAACATCACCAGGCCCGCGGTCCCGCGATCGAGTCGATGGATCGGCGCCAGGTCCGGGTTGTCGAGGCGGACCCGCAATCGGACGAGCGCCGACTCGCGCAGGTAGCGCCCGCTCGGGGTGGTCGGGAGGAAGTGCGGCTTGTCGATCACGACGAGGTCGTCGTCGACGTGCAGGATCTCCTCGTGGAACGGCACCGGGTCCTCCACCGGCAGATCGCGGTAGTACCAGACGAACGGGTGCGCGCCCAGTGTCGTACCGCGACTGATCGGACTGCCGTCGGTGCCCACGATCTCGCCGGCGTCGAACCGCCGGTACAGGTCGCCGGAGTCCAGGTGGTCGAACCTCGTGACGATGTACTCGGCGATCGTCGGCCACGGACCGGACGTCGGGACGCGCAGCCGCGTCGGTCCGACCCCGTCCTTGGCTGGTAGCGGTGAGGGCATCGGCACGCGTGTCATCATCCCACCGGCTCTGGCCCTCGTCGTATCCGGTCAGGCGCGCACGAACAGGCGCAGCGCCTCCTCGACCACGGCATCACGGGTGCGGCCGTCGGGGTCGGTGTCCGGGCGCAGCCAGATCGAGGCGTGGTTGAGGATCCCGTGCAGGCAGTGCAGGGCCACCGACGGGTCGGGGCAGTCGAACTCGCCCGCATCGACGCCGAGATCGACGACGCGGCGGAAGAGCTGGTCGTGGCGACGGCGCATCGCCTTGATCAGCTCGCCGTGGGCCGGCGGCCACGGTGCGGGAAACGAGAACACCTTGCCGACCTCGGGGTAGCGCACGGTGAGGATGTGCAGCTGCTCGGCGATCAGGGTGCGCAGCTGGTCGGTCGCGGATCGGTCCGTCGCCCCGTCGAGCGCCTCGCCGAGGCTTGTCAGTACGTCGGAGGTGAGCTTCTCCAGTGCCTCGGCGACCAGTGCGTCCTTGCTCGGAAAATAGTGGTACAGAGTCGCTTTCGCGATATCGGTGCGCTCGGCCACGTCCTCGAAACGCATGCCCTGGTATCCGCTGCTGGAGAGGATCTCGAGCGCGGCGGAGATCATCTCCGCCTTACGGCGATCGCGACGGCGGGCGGCGCGTCCCGCAGGGGCGGCCGGTTCCCCGTCCACGGTCGAAGTCATCGGCAGATCATATCGGGCATCCGGGCCGGGAAGACCTGCCGCGACGTGGGCGGGATCGGCGATTCGACTCCTGGTAGATACAACCAAAGGGGCGATCAGTCGACTCAATAGGATAAAGTTCGACCCTAGGGTCGAGAAGGTGAAAGGTGCGTCCGATGACTGAGACGACAGGACACGGGGCCGGCTACTTCGAGCGGGTCGGAGCGCGCCGGTTCGCCCCGACGTCACATGCGGGCGGCGCGTGGGCTGCCGATGAGCAGCACTTCAGCCCGTTGGCCGGGTTGGTGGTCCACGAGATCGAGAGAACGCGAGCGAGCGAGGGACGTCCCGCGCTGCCGATGGGACGCATCGGATTCGACATCCTCGGTCGAATCGCGTTCGAGGAGTTCGACATTCACGTCGAGACCGTCCGGCCCGGCCGGACCATCGAACTGGTCCGGGCGACCGTCGTCATCGCTGGCCGTGCCGTGGTCAGTGCCCAGGCCTGGTTCCTCGCCGACCTCGACACCGCCGTCGTCGCCGGAGGGGAGCCCGATAGGCTGCCGGACCCCGAGTCCGCCTCGCGGTGGTCGATGGGCTCGGTGTGGCCCGGCGGCTACGTCGCCTCGCTCGACACCCGGCAGGTCGGCACGCCGAGCGCTGGGCGCGCCACGGCCTGGGCGTCGACGTCGGTGGATCTGGTGGTGGGCGAGCGGGCCGGCAACCTGGCCTCCTTCCTCGCCCTGGTCGATACCGCGAACGGCGTCGGAGTGCGACAGGACCCCACCGAGTGGATGTTCCCGAACCTGGACCTGACCATCCACCTGTACCGCCAGCCCGAGGGCGGGTGGACAGGGCTCGACACGACCGTCACATTCGGCTCGACGGGGCAGGGGCTGACGAGCACGATCCTGCACGACGTCCACGGTCCCGTCGGCTGCGCGCAGCAGATCCTCACCGTCCGTCCGCTGCCGGTAGCCGCGGTTCAGACGAGTTAGGGCGCCGGGCCTCGCACCGCCTGACGCGCTCTCGCACGTCCTCCGTCAGCTCAAGCCAGCCTCGGAGAGCCTGTTGTACAGTCCGACCATCCCGAACGCCACGACGGAGAGCGGCCCCATGATCGGATCTCCGGCCATCGCGCCATCTTCGAGCCACTTCACGATTTCGATCGAGCCCGAGCCCATGTCCTCACTCCTTCGTGTCACGCTGACTGGTATCCGGTGACGGTGTCGCCATCACGCGGGGTGAAGCTACCGGCAGCGGGCCCGGTTTCGAGGGCGAATGCCCGACATGGCACCCCTCTTCAGAAGTCTGGGTTGGAATCAGGGCGTGACCACACGACCTGACGCGCTCTCGCACGTCCGTCAGATCACGGCACCCTCGAAGAACACGCTGTACAGCCCGCCCACGACGAACGCCACGACGTAGAGCGGCCCCCTGATCGGATCCCCGGCACTCGCGCCCTCTTGAAGCCAATTCATGATCTCGATCGAACCCATGTTCCCCCACTTCTGATGTCGCGCTGACGGGTATCCGGCGACCCTGTCGCCATCACGCGGGCGAGGCTACCGGCAGCGGGCCCGGTTTCGAGAGTGAATCGCGGTGTCGGGCAGCCCCACGACCCGACCTTCCCTGGGTGGATCGAGGCGTCATTCGGTGAACGACGGAGAAACAATCGCGGAACGGGCCGTGGACGTCTAGTGTCATCTGGAATTTGTCCCTACCGCACCTGAGGTGGCTTGTGTCCTTTCCGCCCACCAATGTCTCCCGCCGCGCCTTCCTGGCCGGCCTGTCCGTACTCGGCGGCGCGAGCCTGCTGCCCGCCACCGCGAACGCCACCCCCGTCCTGCGCCAGGCTCCCGATGGCGGGGCGGGACTGATCCGCAACCCCGAGTTCGGCAACGGCGTGATGGCCGGGGTGCCGCGTACCGACGGCGCGACGTTGTGGACGCGCGTCGGTGCGGGGGGTGGCACCGGCAGCGCCGGGACCGGCAGTCTCGGGACCGGCAGCCTCGGGACCGGTAGTGCCGGGAGCAGCGCCGCGGGCGGCGAGTTGGCGTTGATCGTCTCGAACCGCGAGGACCTGTCCAGCCCGGTTCTCGCCGAACGGGTTCAGGTGCGTGAAGATGCCGACGGCACAGTGCATTTCGATGTGAACGGCCTGGCGCCGGGTGAGACCTACTACTACCAGTTCCGGGGTAACGGGGGCGAGTCGCCGGTCGGCCGGTTCCGGACGCTGCGGCCCGCCGATTCCAACGAGCCGGTCCGCATCGGTTGGTTCACCTGCCAGGGCTTCGAGGAGGGCTACTACGCGGCCCACCGGCATCTGGCCGCGGAGGACCTGGACTTCGTCGTGTGTCTCGGCGACTACGTGTACGAGTTCACCAAGCCGGGCGTCCGGGGCGTCGAGACCAACGCGTTCCCGCAGACCATCGACGCCATGCGGGACAAGTACCGCAGGTACCGCACCGACGCCGATCTGCGGCTGATGCACAGCCAGCACGCGTTCATCCCGATCTGGGACGACCACGAGTTCCGCAACAACTACAGCAAGGACGGCTGGTCGTTCCCGGTGGTCTCGGACATCGACGGCGCGATCGGGTTCCAGCAGAAGAAGCAGTGGGCGTGGCAGTCGTGGTTCGAGCACATGCCGGTTCCCCGTTTCGCCAACGACCCGACGCGCACCTACCGCTCGCTCCGCGTGGGCAAGACGGTGGAGCTGTTCGCGCCGGACACCAGGCAGTACCGCGACCGACAGGCCTGCGGCGATGCCGAACTCGCCGTCTGCGCCGAGGCCGATGCGGCGGGCCGGACCATGCTCGGAGCGACGCAGAAGCGGTGGCTCCTCGACGGGCTGACCGGATCGGATGCGCGATGGAAGGTGATCGCGAACGCCAACATGATGATGGGCATGGCGGTGGCGGACGACGGCGCCCGCGCCTACATGGACACCTGGGACGGCTATGGCGCCGAGAGAACCGAGATCCTGTCCACCGCGGCCCAATCGGTGGAGAACCTGGTCCTGGTGACCGGTGACGACCACGACGGATGGGCGGGCGAGCTGTGGGACACCGGATTCGCGCCGGGCACGTCGACCGGCGCCCAGGTGAACGCGCCCGGCACCCGGCGGGCCGGTGTCGAGTTCGTCGTCCCGTCGGTCACCTCCTCCAACACGGGGGACGGCGGCGCCACCGGCAGCAGTGACACGGGCGCGGCGCGGGCCGAAGAGGCGAGCAGGCGCGCCAAGAACCCGCACCTGCGGCACGCCGACATGGTCGACCACGGCTACGGAGTCCTCGAGGTCGACGCGGCCGAGGCGCGCTTCCAGTTCCGGTCGGTCGACAGGCTGAATCCGAATTCGGGCGTGCAGACGACGAAGGCGCTGCGCACCCCGGCCGGGCAGTCGGTGATCGACACCCTGTGACCTGCCTCGGGGCCTGGGCGGTGACCGTTACGGCACAAAGACGGTGGCGATTCCGGGGGTGATGATCCCGGCCACCGGATTGAGGACGACGGCGACCTGCCCGGTTCCGGTGTTCAACGTCGCCGCGGCCGGAATCCCGTTCAGGCCATCCGACAGGTGGGTGGAACCGGTCGCGCCGGTCGACAGGTTCATCCACTGCACCTGGGAGGAGAGCGGGCAGCCCCAGCGGCCGGGATTCCCGCCGGTGATCGTGACGACACCGGGTTGGTCGCCGACCACTGCCGCGCACCGAGGTGCGGGAGCGTCGAAGCTCCCGTTCGGATTCCCGTACGGGGCCGGATTGATCTGAAATGGAACTGTCGCCGCCGCCGCAACCCCCGCGGTCGACGACGCGAACGCCGCAACGAGCAGCCCGCACATGCCCAGCCTACGAACGAGATTCATCATCGATCCCCTCTGTGCTGAAACCCGACCCGAACAGAACCAGCCTACGGATGCATCGTCCTGGCGCTGGGATCGCGGTCTCGGACAGGGGCGGGGCGGCCGCTAGGTGGCGTCGGCGGCCGCGACGATCGTGTCCGCCACGGCGCGCGGCTGGGAGACCAGCGAGACGTGTGAGGCCTGGATCTCGCTGGTGTGGGCCCCGATCCGGTTCGCCATGAACCGCTGGGAGGCGGGCGGGATCACGGTGTCCCCGGCGGAGACCAGATACCAGGACGGGGTGTTCGACCACGACGCGGGCCCGGACGGTTCGAGGTTGGCCCACACCGCGATCGATTTCTGGTGGGCGAGCATGGTCGCGGCGGTGCCGGCGCTGACGTCCGGCGCGAACACCTGGTGGAACGACGCGTCGGCGATGTAGCCGTCGAGGTTCTTGCCGCCGATCGCGTGCGCGTCGTCGACGAGCTTCACCTGCAGCGCCGGCGGGAGGAGTTGGCTGCCGGGGAACCGGATCGGGTCGAGCGCGAGCATCACGGGTTCGCCCTGCGCCGGGGCGAACGCCGCGACGTAGACGAGTGCCGCGACGTTCGGGTGCTGGGTGTTGGTGATGACGGCGCCGCCGTAGGAGTGGCCGACGAGAACCACGGGGCCGGAGATCCCGGCGAGCGTCTTCTCGATGGCGGCGGCGTCATAGGAGGGACCACGCAGCGGGTTGTCGGGCACCACGACCGGGTAGCCCCGCGCGCGCAGGTCGGCGGCGACGCCGTCCCAGCTGGTGGTGTCGGCAAATGCGCCGTGCACGAGCACGATGGTCGGGAGCGGCTTCGCGGTTGCGGGGTTCACCACCATGGCCGCGGCGGTTGCGAGCAGCGCGAACACCGTCAGCGCCGATCGTGCGAAGTGGACGATTCTTCTCATGACACGCCCCCAAGGGTGAAGCCGATACCGTCCTGCGGGGCCGCAGCCCGCGCGCAGTAACCGCGATCCCAGGCCCGGGCGACGCGCGGCCGTATCCGGGTGCTTTCGTGAGGATATCCGTCGGGCGGGGTCCGCGGCGGCGGAAGGGTGATTCCGTGGTCAGGCGGCCGGGCTCACGGCGCGTGCCGCGCCGAACGTCGCCTGCACCTGGATCCACTGCGCCAACACCTGGCACCCGGTCAGTCCTCCCGCGTCGAGCGGTTCGCTGGCGTACGCGACGTGCCGGCCGCCCCTGGGGTTGCTCAGCCGCACGCCGCGCCACGCCAGGCGCGGTGGCAGGTAGCCGAGCACCTCGAGCAGTGCGGTGCGCAGGCGCCGCAAGTCCGTCCGCCACTGCCGGAAGCCCAGTCGGGTCTTGGTAGCGTTCTGGAAGCTGTTGTTGCGGAGCAGTTCCCAGAGCTTTCGGAGCCAGCTGCACGGGTCTCGGAGCGACATCCAGCGGGTGAGGTCCGCGACGTCGCGCACGAAGCTGTCGTCGCTGGCGTTGCAGATCATGTCGTCGGGGTGCCCGACCCAGAGGACGGGAATCGAGTCCGGAATCGCCGGTCCCGAGCCCGCGACGCCGTGCCCGCGGCAGCCGGGTACCGCGCCCTCCGGTTGTTCGGGATCGGAGATCAGGCCGACGGCGGCGATGGCGTCGGCGGCCAGTCGCCCGGCCGCGACGTGCCCGAGCACCTCGCGGATGACCGTGCAGCCCTGCGAGTAGCCGATCAGCATCACCGGGCCGCCGGCCTCCGCGACGGCCTCGATCACCCGGCGCACGCCGACCTCGGTGCTCTGCCGGTAGCTCAGCCCGCCGACAGCGACCGGACCGTAGGACGCCGGGTAGCCGACCCAGCGGGCCACGAACCGCCCATCGAGGGCGTCGGTGACCTCGCGCAGCAGCCCGGACACCTCGGTGCGGCGGTCGTCGGGATGCGATTCACCAGTGCCCCCGACGGCGAGAACGGTGATCAGCGACATGCGTCCACGATGCCCGCGCCGGGTAAGGATCCGTTCAGGGGCGCCTGAGAAGATCCTGGCAATCGGCGCCCGGTGACTTAGTGTCGATCACATGACCCGGCCCGCTATCGGTATGGAGTACACCGTCCTGGACTGCCCCGATCCGGCCGCATTGGCCGGCTTCTACGGCGCGGTGCTCGGCTGGGAGCTCGGGCGGTCGGACGACGACTGGGTGGTCCTGCAGGGGCCGGGGGCGCTCCGGCTGGCGTTCCAACTCGCGCCCGACTTCGTCCCGGTCGACTGGCCGGCCCAGGGCGTGCGGATGCACCTGGATCTGCGGATCGACGACATGGATGCCTCCACGCGGTGGGTGCTCGGGCTGGGCGCGGAGCTCGTCGAGGGACCGGCGGAGCACCCGGACTTCACGGTGTTCCGGGATCCGGCCGGTCACTACTTCTGCCTGTGCCTGAACGACTGAGCGGCGGTCAGCCGGCCTGCGCCAGCAGCGCGTCGAGCGCCGCGTAGGAGGCGTTCATGCCGTCCTCCATGCCGGACTGCAGCATGCCGTCGCGTTCGGCTGTGGTGAAGTACTGGCTGTCGATGACGACCTTGGTGCGGCCGTCGCCCAGGTCCACGAACTCGACGGAATCGATGCACACGTGCGCGGGCATGCCGTCCCACTCGAAAGAGTAGATCAGCCGGTCCTTCGGGGTGATCTCGCGGAACCGCCCCTCGAAGCCGTCGGATCCGCCCTCGTGGTGCTCGACGAACCGCCAGTGCCCGCCGCGCTCGAACTCCCAGCGCTCGATGTCGAGCGGGTTTCCGCGACCCCACCACTGAGCGAGCTGCTCGGGTTCGGTGTACGCGGCCCAGACCCGGTCGCGGGTGGCGTTGAAGACGCGTTCGACGTGGATGTCCCGGTCGCCGGGGGTGGACACGGTCGCGGCGGCGGGGGTGTGGTGCGTGGTCATCGTTACTCCTCCATGCGGTTGAGGAACTGTCCGAGACGGTCCAGGCGGCCCTCGATCTCGAGCTGGTGACCCCTGATCCAGGCGGCCTCGCGGTCGAGCGGGTTCGTGCCGAGTCGGCAGTGGCGCACGCGGCCGCGCTTCTCGGTCACGACCATGCCAGCCTCTTCGAGGAGGCGCAGGTGCTTCGTGATACCGGTGAGGGTCATCCCGAAGCGCTCCGCCAGCTCGCTGACCGTGATTTCGGCGGTGTCAATGGCGGGGTCGGCGGGATCCCCGGCGGTAGCGTCATACGCATGACTGAGCCAGTGAAGGGTCCGGCCTCCTACTTCCCCTCGATCGAGAAGAAGTACGGCCGGCCGATCGCGGAGTGGAAGACCATGATCCGGTCCTCGGACCTGACCAAGCACCTGGAGCTCGTCGGCTGGCTCAAGACCGAGCACGGGATGGGCCACGGGCACGCCAACGCCCTGGTCAAGCACACCCTGGACGAGGACGCGGCCGGCTAGGTCGGCCGCGGACGCGAGGGATCAGGAGGCTGTCGTGCTCCCACTGTTCGCGTCCGACCCCGTCGCCGGAGCGGTCCTGGCCGCGGCGTTCGCCGCATTCGTGTTCTCCGAGTTCTGGATCGGGCGTACCCGGCCCGGCAGCGCCGAGCGGGATCAGGACGCCCGCAGCGGGCTCGCGGTCGGGCTGGGACTGCTGGTCGCCTACGGCGGCGGTCTCGCGGTCAGCCTGCTCGTCACCGCGACGGTGATCACCACGGGTGCCATCTGGTATTTCGTTGCGGGCCTGGCGATCGCGGCCGCCGGACAGGGCCTGCGCCTGCGCGCGGTGCGCGAACTCGGGGCCGCGTTCACCTTCAAGGTCCAGGTCGCGGAGGGGCAGACGGTGGTGGACACCGGCCTGTACCGGTGGATCCGGCACCCGTCCTACACCGGCGCGCTGATCTGCGCGCTGGGTTTCACCATCGCGTACACCAACTGGCTCGCCCCGCTGGCGGTGCTCGGGCTGGTGCTCGGTTACGTGGTGCGGATCCCGCACGAGGAGCGGACGCTGGCCGAGGGCCTCGGCGAGCCGTACCGGCAGTACATGCGCCGCACCAAGCGGCTGATCCCGTTCGTGTTCTAGGCGCTGACCGGATCCGTCTGCCCTCGGCAGACAAATCGATTCGTCACCGCGCCAAGCGGATACAACGGAATGCATGATCGCGACACCATCCCTGACCTATCGAGACCAACTCACCGACCGGCTGTTCCGGCAGCGCACCGTGCTGCTGACCGGTGAGGTGAACGACGAGATGGCCGAGCGGGCCTGCGCCGAGCTGGTGCTGCTCGCCACGGCCGACGCGGACCGCGACGTCGTCGTATACATCAACTCGCCCGGCGGCTCCGTGCTGGCCGGGCTCGCCATCTACGACACCATGAAGCTGATCCCCAACGACGTGGTGACCGTCGCGCTGGGGTTCGCCGCGAGCATGGGCCAGGTCCTGCTCGCCTCCGGCACCCACGGCAAGCGGATCAGCCTGGCGCACAGCCGGATCATGATGCACCAGCCATCGGCCGGCATCGGCGGCACGGCGATGGACATCGCCATCCAGGCCGACAACTGGGAGTACATGAAGCGGCAGTCGGAGGAGATCCTGGCCGCGGAGACCGGCCGCACGGTCGAGGAGATCGCCGCCGACAGCGACCGGGACCGGTGGTTCACCCCCGAGCAGGCGCGCGAGTACGGGATCGTCGACCACGTGGTCGGATCGTTCGCGCAGATCGCGCCGTTCGCGACCGCACAACGGATGGGGCTGTAGTCATGGCGCAATACGCGATCCCCAGCGTCATCGAGCGGACCCCCGCGGGCGAGCGCTCCTTCGATGTGTTCAGCCGCCTGCTCAACGAGCGGATCATCTTCCTGGGCACCGAGATCGACGACGGTGTGGCGAACGTGGTGATGGCGCAGCTACTCCACCTCGAGGCGGAGGCGCCGGAGCGGGAGATCGGCCTGTACATCAACTCGCCGGGCGGGTCGACCACCGCGATGCTCGCCATCTACGACACCATGCAGTTCCTGCGCCCCACGGTCGCCACCTACTGCATGGGTCAGGCCGCGTCCGCCTCGGCGGTGCTGCTCGCCGCGGGCGCGCCGGGGCGCAGGCACGTACTCGCGCATTCGCGGGTGCTGCTGCATCAACCGTCCGCGCGGGGCGAGGGCACCATCTCCGACCTCGCCCTGCAGGCCGCGGAGGTGCTGCGGGTCCGGGCGCAGACCGAGGAGATCCTCAGCGCGCACACCGGCCAGGATGCGAGCCGCCTGCGCAGGGACACCGACCGGGACCGGATCTTCACCGCCCAGGAGGCGCTCGACTACGGCCTCGCGGACCAGATCATCGTCTCCCGGGACGCGGCGTAGCGGACGGCGCCCGCCGATCAGGCGGCCAGCAGCTCCACCCGCGGCGCACCGGTCACCGGGCGCTGGCCGGTGCGTCGCGGGGCCGACAGCCGCCGGACACCCCGGGCCAGCAGGTTTTCCAGCGGCAGGCCGAGGGCGTCGCACACCGAGCGCAGCATCTCCGACGACGGCTCCTTGCGTCCGCGCTCCATCTCGGAGAGGTACTGCTTGGACATGCCGACCTCCCGCGCCACGTCGTCGAGGGTGCGGTCCTGATCGCGACGCTCGTCGCGCAGGATCTCGCCGTAGACCTTTCGCAGCAGGGGAGCGGGCCCGTCGCCCCGGTCGGGGCGTCGGCCGTCACGTCGCCTCGTGGCGATGTCGACGACGATCGGGCGGTCGGGGGCTGCCATGTGCCGAGTCTCGCACCGCCACGCGGTCGCCGTCGCGTTGTTCACGCACGGCGGACACCGCGCACGCGGATCCCGGTGAGCCCGCGTGTTCGGTGGCGACCGACCGTTGCGGGGTGGAGAATTCGGCGAGAGCCCGGCCATCGGGCGCAACGGAAACGGAGACCTGCATGGCACCCGAGAGCAAAGACAGCTTCCTCGTGGAACGCTCCCTCGACGTCGCCGCCAGCCCGGCCACGCTGCACGCACTGATCGAGGACTTCCACCGCTGGCCCGACTGGTCGCCGTGGGAGGAGCTCGACCCCACCATGACCCGCACCTACGGCGGGGCCGATCGCGGGGTCGGCGCCACCTATTCCTGGTCGGGCAACCGCAAGGCCGGTTCTGGGTCGATGGTCATCACCGAGTCGGTGCCAGGGCAGAAGGTGGTGCTGGACTTGGCGTTTCTGAAGCCGTTCAAGGCCCAGAACGTCACCACTTTCCTGCTGGAGCCGAGCGGCGCCGGTACCACGGTCCGCTGGCAGATGGCCGGCACGAAGAACTGGTTCTTCAAGATCTTCGGGTTCGTGTTCAGCATGGACAAGATGGTGGGCAAGGACTTCGAGAACGGCCTCGCCAAGCTGAAGGCCCTGGCCGAGGCGGGTTAGGGGCCCGCCGTCGGGACCGAACGATCCCGCCGCGGTGACGGTGACGGTCGGTGATACCTTCCGTCGGTGCCGCGGATGAGTCCCCCTGATGCGCAGACGTACTGGATCTCCACCAAGATCCACAGCGATCAGTACCTGCTCTACTGCTTCGCGGACCCGGCCGACTCGATGGCCGCGATGCGCGCGTCGCTCATCGCGCGTGCCGCGTTCGTCACGGACCTGCGGATCAGAGTGCGTGAGGTCCCGTTTCACGCCGACTACCCGCACTGGGTCCCCATGGACATCGGCGTCGATCACGTCCAGGTGCACGCGCCGCTCGGGAGCTGGCAGGACATCCCGCCGGCGGTGGGGGAGCTGCTGACCGAACGTCTGGACCCGTGCGAATCACCGTGGCGGTTGCACCTTTTCGCGGTCAGTCGCGGTGCGCCGCGGTGCGGTGACTCGCCCGCGGTGGTGGCGGTGCTGCAGGTCGCGCATGCCCTGGCCGACGGCCGGGTTGCCTCGGCGCTCGCCCGAGCCCTGTTCGGCGGGCGGGCCGCGGCGATGCTGCAGGCGCCCGGACCCACGCCGTGGCGACCGGCGTGGGCGCTGGCCCTGGCGGCCGCCCGGCTGCCGGCCCAGCTGGCCTCCCTCGTCGCCGCGGCGGTGCCCGCTCACCGGACGCACCGGGCGCTCGAGCACGACACCGCCGCGGGGGTGCTCCCGCCGCAGCCGCCGAGCCGGCCCAAGGGACCGACCAACGCCCGGCCCGACGATCGCCGGTCGGTGCGGATGGTGGTTCGCGATGCCGCGGACCTGCGCGGGCCCGGCGTCACCGTCACGGTGGGGGCGATGACCGCGATCTCGGTGGCGCTGTCCCGGTATCTGCGGGCACACGGGAGCGAGGTGCCCGGCGACCTCGTCGCGGAGGTGACGGTCGCCAAGCCGGGGCGGGCGCGGGCGCGGAACCATTTCCGCAACGTCGCCGTCGACCTGCATCCGGGCGTGGCCGACCTTCGTGAGCGCGCCGAGGCGATCGCCGAGTCGATGGCGTCCCGCCGGGCTCGCGGTGAGCACCCCGCCGCGGCGGCCGCGGACCGCGCACTGCGCTCGGTTCCCGGACCGCTGGTGCGGTGGGGCGTCGAGCAGTTCGATTTCGGTGCGATCCCCGAGACCGTCACCGGCAACACCGTGGTCTCCAGCGTCGACCGCGGCCCCGCCGACCTGTCCCTCGGCGGCGGCCCGGTGCGATTCACGGCAGGTTTCCCGGCGTTGTCGCAGTTCATGGGCCTGACGCACGGCGTGCACGGCATCGGCGACACCGTGACCATCAGCGTCACCACCAGCCCGGCCGTGCTGGCCGACGTCGATGCCTACGAGGCGATGCTGCACGACGCGATCGACGAGGTCAGGGCGACACTTGGGTCAATCGGGTGGCGAGCAGCGCCGTCCCCCGATACCCTGCATTCGGTGTCGGAAGATCCGGCGATGTCGGTGAACCCGGCAGAACAGTGACGACTCGACGAGTCATCGAAGGAGTCCCAGATGTCGACGTACATTTATGATGCACTGGTTCCCTATGTCGGGCCGGCCGAGGCCGCGAACCTGGCCGCCGCCCTGGCCGTCGGGCCGTAGGGTCCACAAATCATCACGTGAGGCCCGGTGGAGCGTCCGCTCCGCCGGGCCTCACGCATGTTCGGGGCCGGGACGGGCTCGGGGAATGCCCGGGCGCGCGGCGTCGGCGTAATATGCCGACGACGAATCTGGTGTCGAGGCCCGACGTCGAGGGCCTCGGCTGTCGAAGGGAATCGGATTGAACGCGCACATCGAGCAGCTCGAATTCCAGGCGGAAACCCGCCAGCTGCTGGATCTGATGGTCCACTCGGTCTACTCGAACAAGGACTCCTTCCTCCGTGAGCTGGTCTCCAACGCCTCGGATGCGCTGGACAAGCTGCGCCTCGAGGCGTTCCGCGACAAGGACCTCGACGTGGACACCTCGGATCTGCACATCGAGATCGAGGTGGACAAGCAGGCACGCACCCTCACCGTCCGCGACAACGGCATCGGCATGTCCCGCGAGGAGGTCGTCGACCTGATCGGCACGCTGGCCCGCTCCGGGACCGCGGACCTGCGCCGCAAGCTCCGCGAGGCCAAAGACGCAGCCGCAGCCGGGGCATTGGGCGCTTCCGAAGAGCTGATCGGGCAGTTCGGCATCGGCTTCTACTCGACCTTCATGGTGGCGGACAAGGTCACGCTGCTCACCCGCCGCGCGGGCGAGAGCCAGGCCACGCGGTGGGAGTCGAGCGGCGAGGCCACGTACACGATCGAGACGGTGGACGACGCGCCGCAGGGCAGCTCCGTGACCCTGCACCTCAAGCCCGAGGACACCGAGGATCACCTGCACGACTACACCTCCGAGCGCAAGATCAAGGAACTCGTCAAGCGCTACTCGGACTTCATCGCGTGGCCGATCCGCATGGACATCGCGCGCAGCGTGCCGGGGGAGGACGGTGCCGAGGCGACGGTGACCACCTCGACCGAGACGATCAACTCGATGAAGGCGCTGTGGGCGCGATCGAAGGACGAGGTCTCCGAGGAGGAGTACCGGGAGTTCTACCGGCACATCGCGCACGCCTGGGACGACCCGCTCGAGACCATCCCGATGAAGGCGGAGGGCACCTTCGAGTACCAGGCGCTGCTGTTCATCCCCACGCACGCGCCGTTCGATCTCTTCCAGCGCGACGCCAAGACCGGCGTCCAGCTCTACGTCAAGCGCGTGTTCATCATGGACGACTGCGACCAGCTGATCCCCGAGTACCTGCGCTTCGTCAAGGGTGTGGTGGACGCGCAGGACCTCTCGCTCAACGTGTCCCGCGAGATCCTGCAGCAGGATCGGCAGATCCGGGCCATCCGGCGACGGCTCACCAAGAAGGTGCTGTCCACCATCAAGGACATCCAGGCCGAACGCCCCGACGACTACCGCACCCTGTGGACCCAGTTCGGTCGCGTGCTCAAGGAAGGCCTCCTGTCCGACACCGACAATCGTGATGCGCTGCTGGGCATCTCGTCGTTCGCATCCACCCACAGCGAGGACGAGCCGACCACCCTCGACGAGTACCTGACGCGGATGAAGGACGGCCAGGAGCAGATCTACTACGCGACGGGCGAGACGCGGCAGCTGCTCGAGAGCTCGCCGCACATGGAGGCCTTCCGCGCCCGCGGTCTCGAGGTGCTGCTGCTGACCGATCCCGTCGACGAGATGTGGGTCGGCGCGGTGCCGGAGTACGAGGGCAAGTCCTTCCAGTCGATCGCCAAGGGCGAGGTCGATCTCGATACGGAGGAGGACAAGAAGGCCAAGGAGTCCGAGCGCGAGGAGCAGGAGAAGGACTTCGCGGGCCTGCTCGCCTGGATGACCGAGACGCTCAGTGAGCAGGTCAAGCAGGTGCGGCTGTCCACGCGGTTGACCACGTCCCCGGCGTGCATCGTGGGCGACGCGTTCAGCATGTCGCCGGCCCTGGAGAAGATGTACCGCGCCTCCGGGCAGATGCTCCCGCCCACCAAGCGGATCCTGGAGCTCAACGCGGAGCACCCGCTCGTCACGGCGCTGCGGACGGCTCAGGCCGACCGCGACGACGATCCCGCGCTGGAGGAGACCGCCGAGTTGCTGTACGGGATGGCGCTGCTCGCCGAGGGCGGCGAACTCGACGACCCCGCGCGGTTCACCGGCATGCTCGCCAACCGCCTGGCCCGAACGGTGTAGTGGGTCGGCCGATTCCGATCGGCCGACACCGACCCCGGCGCGCCGCGTCGATCTCGTGGGATCGAGAATCGGTGCCGCGCGCCGGGGGCTACAGTGCGGGTATGTCTGTCGTATACAACGTATTCGTCGCCATCCACCTGCTCGGCATGGCCGCCATCGTCGGTGGCTACTTCGCGGTTCTGGCGGAGCCGCGGGTGTCCGAGGTCATGGTGTGGGGTGCCCGGGTCCAGTTCCTGACGGGCCTGATCATCGTCGGGCTCGGCGAGGGCGCGCTGGACAAGGACTACAACCACACGAAGATCGCGGTCAAGCTGGTGCTCTCGCTCGCTGTGGTCGCGCTCGCCGAGATCGGTCGGGGCAAGCAGAAGCGGGGCGAGGGGAACCCGAACCTGGCCCATGCGGCCGGTGGCCTCGCGATCGTCGCCGCCCTGGTCGCCGCGCTCTGGACGTAACACCGGCAGGACCGGCACCAGGCAGGTCGCGGTGAATCCCGAAACCAGAACCCGCGCAGAGCGACTCGACGAGCTCCCGCTCACCCGTCGGCACGGCAGGCTGCTGCTCGGCTCCGGGATCGGGTGGGCGCTCGACGCGATGGACGTCGGCCTCATCTCCTTCGTGATGGCCGCGCTGGCCGTGCACTGGGACCTGAGCAAGACCGAGCTGTCCTGGGTCGGGTCGATCGGCTTCGTCGGGATGGCCATCGGCGCGAGCGTCGGCGGGCTGCTCGCGGACCGCATCGGTCGCCGACAGGTGTTCGCGGCAACCCTGCTCGTCTACGGCCTCGCCACCGGCGCCACCGCGCTGGCGGGCTCGCTGGCGGTGCTCATGCTGCTCCGCTTCGTCGTCGGGCTCGGGCTGGGTGCCGAGCTGCCGGTCGCGTCGACCCTGGTCAGCGAGTACGCGCCACGAAAGCAGCGGGGCCGCATGGTCGTTGCGCTCGAGGCGTTCTGGGCGGTGGGCTGGATCCTGGCCGCCCTGATCGGCTACTTCGTGGTCCCGCTCGGCGACGACGGCTGGCGCTGGGCGCTTGCGGTCGGCATCGTCCCGACCGCCTACGCGGTGGTGGTCCGGTTGGGCCTGCCCGAGTCGGTGCGCTTCCTCGAGAGTCGCGGCAGGCATGCGGAGGCGGAGGCGGCGGTGCGGTCCTTCGAGGACTCGGCGCGGATCGGCGGGGCCCCGGCGCCCGACGCCGAGCCCGACCGCGATGGGCCGGTCCCGCTCGCCTCCGACGCGGTGACCGAGTCCATCTGGTCGCCTCGGCTGGGGCGGCGGACGGGTGCGCTGTGGGTGATCTGGTTCTGCATCAACCTGTCCTATTACGGCGCCTTCATCTGGTTGCCGAGCCTGCTGCTCGGACAGGGCTTCGACCTGGTGAAGTCGTTCCAGTACACGCTGGTCATCACCCTCGCCCAGGTGCCCGGGTACGCGGTGGCGGCCTGGCTGATCGAGGTGTGGGGCCGCCGCGGCACACTGGCGACCTTCCTGATCGGGTCCGCGGTCGCCGCCGGCCTGTTCGGGCTGGCGGACTCGCCGACGCAGATCGTCGCGGCGGGTATGGCGTTGTCGTTCTTCAACCTCGGTGCGTGGGGCGCCCTCTATGCGATCGGCCCCGAGCTCTACCCGACCACCGTGCGGGCATCGGGTACCGGCGCGGCGGCGGCGTTCGGGCGGATCGCGTCGATCATCGCGCCGTTGATCGTGCCGTGGCTGTTGACCGGCGGCGGCAACGGGCTGGTATTCGGAGTGTTCGCGGTGTCTTTCGGGCTCGCGGCGCTCGCGGCCCTCGCACTGCCCGAACTCAAGGGGCAGGCGCTGGCCGAGCGCTGACGAGTCGTCCTCCTCTCAGGCCATTTCCGGCACGTGCAGGTGTGCGATCGCGAGTTCGAACTCGCAGACCTCCAGGATCTCGCCGCCCATCTCACGGACGGCCGCCGCCCGGATCTCCTCGGCCATCTCGCGGTTGTGTTCCATCGCGTCGTGGCTGTCGAAGGTCACCGAGGACACGGCCCGTCCCGCGGCGTGGTCGACGAGCAGGCTCGCGCTGCAGAAGCCCTCGAGGTCCTCCATCGACGGCAGGGACACCATCTTGTAGACGTCGATGGCGTGGTCCATCTTGCCGGGCTCGAGCTTGATCCACACGACCCGAACGCAGGCGCCATGGCTCGAACGATGATCGCGGTGCAGGACCGCGATGTCCCACCGCTCCACCTTCGTGGTGCCGCCGAACACCTTGGCGGCATCCTCGCGGAGCTTCAGGACGTGACCCTCGCTTCCGCGGAGGGACTCCTCGTCCATCCAGGAACTGGTGGCGATGCAGCGACCCGAGTCGTGGTCGACGAGCAGGGACAGCCCGGCGCACCCCTCGAGGTCCGCGAGGGCGGGCATCACCGTGTCGCGAATGTGCTTGATCCCTGCGTCGATGAACGACGGGTGGGCCTGGATAGTGGTAGAGCGTGCGAACACGATCCACCTCCTTCTCTCGAGGCAGCACCCCGGTGGCGCCACCGGTCAACCCCCCTCCTGCCTCACCTTCCTCCCACCGGCTGCGCATGGCAATGGTCGACGGCAACGAGAAGGCCCGGCGGAGCATGTGCTCCGCCGGGCCTCGTCGTTCGCAGGTCTCAGCTCACAGGCCGGGACGCTTGCCCACCGTCAGGGTGACCTCGCCGGTGTGCGCGAAGAAGTCGTTGCCCTTGTCGTCGACCACGATGAACGCCGGGAAGTCCTCGACGTCGATCTTCCAGACCGCCTCCATGCCGAGCTCTTCGTACTCGACGACCTCGACCTTCTTGATGCAGTCGAGCGCCAGCCGCGCGGCGGGCCCGCCGATGGAACCGAGGTAGAAGCCGCCATGGGTGTTGCAGGCGTCGGTGACCTGCTTGGACCGGTTGCCCTTGGCCAGCATCACCATCGAGCCACCCGCGGCCTGGAACTGCTCGACGTACGAGTCCATCCGGCCGGCCGTGGTGGGGCCGAACGAGCCGGACGCCAGGCCCTCGGGGGTCTTGGCCGGACCGGCGTAGTACACCGGGTGGTCCTTGAGGTACTGCGGCATCTCCTCGCCGGCGTCGAGGCGTTCCTTGATCTTCGCGTGCGCGATGTCGCGGGCCACGACCAGCGGGCCGGTCAGCGACAGCCGGGTCTTGACCGGGTGCTTGGACAGCTCCGCGAGGATCTCGGGCATCGGCTTGGTGAGGTCGATCTTGACCGCGGCGCCCTTGCCGGTGCCCGAGATGCCGTCGGTCTCGGCGTCGAGCTGGGTGTCGGTGACCTCCGGCAGGAACCGGCCCGGGTTGAACTCGAGCTGCTCGAGGAAGATGCCCTCGGGGGTGATCTTCGCCTTCGCCTGGCGGTCCGCCGAGCAGGAGACGGCGATCGCGACGGGCAGCGACGCACCGTGGCGGGGGAGCCGAACGACGCGGACGTCGTGGCAGAAGTACTTGCCGCCGAACTGGGCGCCGATGCCGATCTTCTGGGTGAGTTCGAAGACCTTCTTCTCGAGCTCGTGGTCACGGAAACCGCGACCCGTGATCGCGCCCTCGGTGGGCAGCTCGTCGAGGTAGTGCGCGGACGCGTACTTGGCCGTCTTGAGCGCGAACTCGGCGGACGTGCCGCCGACGACGATCGCAAGGTGATACGGCGGGCAGGCCGCGGTACCGAGCGAGCGGATCTTGGCCTCGAGGAACTGCATCATCGAGTCCGGGTTCAGGATCGCCTTCGTCTCCTGGAACAGGTACGACTTGTTGGCGCTTCCGCCGCCCTTGGCCATGAACAGGAACTTGTACGAGTTCTCGTGGCCCTTGGCCGTGTCCGCGTACAGCTCGACCTGCGCGGGCAGGTTGCTGCCGGTGTTCTTCTCGTCCCACATGGTCACCGGGGCCATCTGCGAGTAGCGCAGGTTCAGCTTGGTGAAAGCGTCGTAGACGCCGCGCGAGATGGCCTGCTCGTCGTCCCCGGGGGTCAGGACCTGCTGGCCGCGCTTGCCCATGACGATGGCGGTGCCGGTGTCCTGGCACATCGGCAGCACCCCTGCCGCCGCGATGTTCGCGTTCTTGAGCAGGTCGAGGGCGACGAACTTGTCGTTGTTCGAGGCCTCCGGGTCGTCGAGGATGCTCGCGAGCTGCGTCAGGTGGTCGGTGCGCAGGTAGTGCGAGATGTCGTGCAGTGCGGTCTCGGTGAGAAGCCGCAGCGCCTCGGGCTCGACTTGCAGGAAGGTGCGACCGTCCGGTCCCTCGACCGTGGACACCCCCTCGGTGGTCAGCAGCCGGTACTCGGTGTTGTCGTCACCGATCGGCAGCAGGTCCTCATAGAGGAAGTCGGCCATCATCTCTCCTGAACAGGCGGCGTGCGAGGGGCAGCCTCAGGTTAATGGTGTGCCGATCACCCCTCCTCGACGACCCCGACCAGCGTGACGCCGCGGTGGGCCGCCAGCGCCTCGGCCTGCCCGTCGATGTCGTCCCGCAGGCGGGCGGTGAGCTCGATCCACGGGGTGATCTCGATGGTGAACTTCTTGCCGGCGGCGCGCGGGCGCCACAGGCCCACGACCTCGCCGCCGACCGTGATCGCGCCCGGTCGGCCCAGGGCTGGCCACAGCGCCCCGCGTCGGTCCGGGTCGGCAACGAGGAGCTCGCGGTCCCTGAGTTGCAGGTACGGATCGAACGGGCCGAGAAGGCGGACGGAGTCGTCGGGCGGCGTCGCGAGCAACACAGGGAGATCGTCGGCGAGGATCGACACCAATCCGCCCTGCAGCGCCGCGAGCCGAAATGGCATCTCGTACAGGTGGATGGCATTGCATGGGCGGCAGAACCGCAGGTAAGGCTCGCCGACCTGCTCGGTGAGGGCGGCCGACACGGTGCCCTTGACGGTCGGCTCGGCGACGATCTCGCGCATCAGCTCGGCGACGGTGCGCAGGGCGTCGAGCGCCGGGACCCCGGCGGCTTTGAGAGGCCGGTTGGCGTCGAAGATGCGCTTGCCGGCGTCGGACTCGGACAAGTGTAGGACCGCGGGCTCAGGTTGGCGGGCCGCCGATCCGTACACTGGGTGCAATGCATTTTCGGGACCTCGGCGGCGCGCTGGCACCACTCACCTCCCGGCCGGTCGCGGTCGGCGTGGATGGCGTTGCTGGGCCCGACGCGGACGCCGCCGCTCCCACGCGCGCCCACCCCAGACTGCACGCCTACGTCGACGTCGTGGTCGTGGTGCTGGTCCTCGTGGGAACGAACCTGATCGCCCACTTCACCAACGCCTGGGCGAGCGTCGCCACCGTGCCGATCGCCGCGGTCGTGCTGGTCGCCCTGACCCGTCGTAGGGGACTTGGCTGGTCGGAACTGGGCTTGTCGCGGCGGCACTGGCGTACCGGATCGCTCTATGCCCTCGCCGCGGTCGGGCTGGTCGTCGCGGTGGTCGCGATCGGGGCCCTGCTCCCGATCACCCGGCCGTTCTTCATGGCGGACCGCTACGCCACCATCTCGGGCGCGCTCATCGCGTCGATGATCGTCATCCCGTTGCAGACCGTGATCCCGGAAGAACTCGCGTTCCGAGGGGTGCTGCACGGCACCCTGGACCGCGCCTGGGGAGCGCGCGGGGTGTTCGCCGCGGGGTCGCTGCTGTTCGGCCTGTGGCACATCGCCTCGTCGCTCGGGCTGACGAGCGGCAACCGTGGGCTGACGGGGATCCTCGGCGGCGGGGTGTGGGGGCAGGTCCTCGGGATCGCGGGCGCGGTGCTCGCCACCGCCGCCGCGGGCTTCGTGTTCACCTGGCTGCGGAGCCGCAGCGGCAGCCTGATCGCGCCGATCGCGCTGCACTGGTCGCTCAACGGGGCGGGTGCGCTCGCCGCCGCCGTGGTGTGGCAGATGTCCGTGGCCTGACGCCACCCCTCGGTGGGCAAACAGCCATCGGCCCGCGTAGGCGCTGACTAGGCTGGCCCACTATGACGGCCGGCGACCGCCGGCTTCTCGCGGCGACCGGGCTGCGCTCGGCCGAGACCGCCGCGGGTCGCTGGCTCAAGCACACGAGCTACCTGAAGAAATGGCTGGTGCTCGGCGTCGCGATCGGCATCATCGCCGGACTCGGGGCCGTCCTCTTCTACCTCGCGCTCTCCGAGGCCACCCACCTGTTGCTCGGCGTGCTCGGTGGCTACACACCGCCCGAGGCCGCGGGGGAGGGCGGCGGCGCGGGCAGCGGCCACTCGACTCGCCCGTGGGCGATCCCGATCGTCGTCTGTCTGGGCGGGCTGGCCTCCGGGATCATCGTGTTCACCTTCGCCCCGGAGGCCCAGGGACACGGGACCGATGCGGCCATCGAGGCCATCCACCGGAACCCCCGGATGATCCGAATGCGCGCGGTCCTGGTCAAGCTCGTCGCGTCCGCGATCATGATCGGCTCGGGCGGCTCCGGTGGCCGCGAGGGGCCCACCGCCCAGATCTCCGCCGGATTCGGGTCGCTGCTCGCGCGCAGGCTGGACCTGACGCCGAGGGACGGCCGGATCGCCGTCGCGGTCGGCATCGGATCCGGCATCGGCGCGATCTTCGGGGCGCCGCTCGGCGGCGCCCTGCTCGCCGCGTCGATCGCCTATCGGGACGACTTCGACTTCGACGCGGTGATCCCGGGGTTGATCACCTCGATCGTGAGCTACACCGTGTTCGGCTCCCTGCTCGGCTTCGCCCCGCTGTTCGGTTACGCCGCGGCCGACTACCGCTTCGACGAGCCCCTCCAGCTGGTGTGGTTCGCGGGGATCGGCGTCCTCGGCGGCCTCGTCGGGCTGCTGTACAGCAGGGCGTTCTACGGCACCGTGGCGGTGGCGAACCGGGTGCCCTGCAGTCGGATGGTCAAGCCGGCGATCGGCGGGCTCCTGGTCGGGCTGATGGCGCTGGCCCTGCCCGAGGTGCTCGGCAGCGGGTACGGCTGGGTCCAGCAGTCGTTGGACCGGACGGGTCTGATGGCGATCCCGCTCTGGGTGGTGGTCGCGCTGCCATTCGCGAAGATCCTCGCCACCTCGCTGTCGATCGGGTCGGGGGGATCGGGCGGCATCTTCGGGCCCGGGATGGTGATCGGCGCCTTCACCGGCGCGGCGGTGTGGCGGCTGCTCGAGCCGATCGCGCCCGCGGTCCCGGACTCGCCCGCGCCGTTCGTCATCGTCGGGATGATGGCCTGCTTCGGCAGCGTCGCCAGGGCGCCGATCGCGGTGATGCTGATGGTCGCCGAGATGACGGGCAGCCTCACCATTCTCGCGCCGGCCATGGTCGCGGTGGGGCTCGCCTACCTGATCGTGCGGCGATCGGGGGAGACGATCTACCGGGCCCAGCTGGGCACCCGCGAGGATGCGCGCGCGGCGCGGCTGCTGCTGGGGTTGCCGCTGCTGGGACGGGTGGGTGTCGCGGAGGTGATGACGGCGCCGAGACTCGTCCTCGTCGGGGGCACCGACGTCGCCGATGCACGCAGGCGGCTGCGCGATGCCGACGTGCCGGGGGCGCCCGTGGTCGACGACGAGGGGCGCTTTCTCGGCGCGGTCTCATCCGCGGAACTCGCCGTCGCGCAACCGGATACGACGCTCGCGCGACGAGCCGACGCGGGCGCGCCGACCGTCGACGTCACGGCGAACCTCGACGAGGCCCTGGAGGCGTTGCCCGACGAGGTTCGGTGGCTGACCGTCCTGGACGAGCGCAGGCGGGTGCGCGGCATCGTCGCGGTGCCGGACATCGTCCACGGCTATCGGGCCGAGATCCTGGCCGAGGAGCGTCGAGTCGAGCGGGTCGGGTCGCACGTCGAGGTGCTCGAGGTGCTCGCGGGCGAGGGTTCGCCGGTCTTGGGGAAACCGCTGGGGGACAGGGCCCTTCCGCCGGGTTCGCTGGTCGTCTCGGTTCGTCGGGGCGACGCGGTGCTGCCGGGCACCGCCTCGACCCGCCTGCGGGCGGGCGACGCGGTCACCATCCTGGTCCCGCCGGACCAGCGCGAATCGGTTCGCCGAACGGTCGAGGGGCGAGTCGACCGATGAGCGCCGCCACCGCCGTCACCGTGTTCCACCGGACGCCCGACGGCGCCGCCTTCCGCAGCTGGGCTGACGGCGTGGGTGCGGCCGCCGGGGGCGTGGACGGTTTCGTCGATGCGAGGGCCGCCGCGTACGAGGAGCCCGAACTGGACTGGGCGGTGTCGGTGACGTTCGATTCCGAGGAGCGCCTGCACCGCTGGCTGGACTCGGCCGCGAGGGCGCGGCTGATCGCGGAGGGCGAGACCCGGGGATTCCGCAGGGCGAGCTCGGATCTGATCCTGCTCGAGGGCGGCCTGCCGCCCGGCACCGCGGTCTTCGAGCACTCGGTTGCGCCGGGGCGGGAGGGGGCCTTCGAGGCCGCTCAGGTGCGGCTGTCCGCGTTGATCGCCACCTTCTCCGGCTTCGAGGGCACGACGGTGCTGCGGCCGGCGGGTCCGGGCGTCTGGATGTCGGTGCTCCGGTTCCGCACCGACCGTCAACTCGCCGAGTGGATGGGGTCGAAGCAGCGCGCCGAGGCGCTGCCGGAGCTTCGCTCACAACTGGTGGAAGACTTCTCGGTGGTCGCGCGGAGCACGCCGTTCGGTTCGATCCTGCGGGTGCAGGACGGCAGGACGCGGATCACGCCGCAGTGGCGGACCGCGATGCTGGTCCTGCTGGTGCTCTACCCGACCGTGATGACGCTCTCGCGTTTCCTCGGGCCGGTGTTCAGCGAGTGGGGCGTGCCCCCGTGGCTGTCGATGTGGCTCAGCCAGATCCTCAGCGTCGGCCTGATGACCTGGCTGTTCATGCCCGCCGTCACGCGATGGTTCCGGCGCTGGCTCGATCCCGTCGACGGTGCGGGGCCGCGCGTGGGGCTGATCGGGGCGGCGGTGGTGGCCCTGGTCTACGCGGCGACGCTGACGCTGTTCGCGTCGGTGCACTGGCTGCAGTTCTGGGACTACATGGACTGAGGGGCGGGCGGCTTCCCGCTCCGTCGAGTGACGGAGCGGGAAGCCGCCGGCCGATGGTGTGTCAGCGCAGCACTTCGCGGTGCTCGTTCGCGTACGGGATGTGCTCGTCGATGCGGCCGTCCCGCAGCTTGTTCACCCATTCCGGGTCGGCCAGCAGCGCCCTCCCGACGGCGACGAGGTCGAACTCCTGGTTCTCGTACTGCTCGAGCACCCGGTCGATGCCGACGGTGTTCGAGGCGGCGTCGGCGGAGAACGCCGTGGTGAACACCTTGTCGAGCCCCACCGAGCCGACCGTGATCGTCGGCAGCCCGGACACCTTCTTCGTCCATCCCGCCAGACCGAGCTTCCCGTCGGAGCCGTCGAGTTCGCCGAACGCCGGTTCCCAGTGTCGGCGGGTGGACGCGTGCAACACGTCCACCCCGGCGGCGACCAGCGGGTCGAGTACCTGCTCGAGCTCGGCGGGCGACTGCGCGATCTGCGCGTCGTAGTGGTTCGACTTCCACTGGGAGAATCGATAGACGATCGCGAAGTCCTCGCCGACGGCGGCGCGGATGGCCGCGACCACCTCGGCGGGGAACCGGGTCCGCGACCGGAGCGAGCCCCCGTAGCCGTCCGCGCGCCGGTTGGTGCCGGCCCAGAGGAACTCGTCGAGCAGGTAGCCGTGCGCGCCGTGCAGTTCGATGCCGTCGAATCCGACGTCCTTGGCGTTGACCGCGGCCGCGACCCACGCCTCCCGCAGATCGTCGAGCTCTCCTGTCGCCAACGGCCGCCCGACCGGGGAGCCGTCGAGGCCGAGCCCGGACGGGCTGACGGAGGTCGCCTCCGGGTTGAGCCGGGCACCGTCTCCGCGCTCGGCGCCGAGGTGCCACAGCTGCGGGATGATCGCGCCGCCCTCCGAGTGCACGGCGTCGACGACGGCGCGCCAGCCGGCCAGGCTCTCGGTGCCGTACAGGCGGGGTACGCGGGTGTGCGGGCCTGCGGCCAGGTCGGGGATGTATGTCCCCTCGGTGATGATCAGGCCGACCCCGCCCGCCGCGCGTCGCCGGTAGTACTCGGCCACGTCCTCGCCGGGGATCCCGTCCGGGGAGAAGCCCCTCGTCATCGGCGCCATGGCGAAGCGGTTGTTCAGTTTCAGCGACTTGACCGCGAAGGGTTCGAAGAGTCCGTCGACGGGCAGGGGGACAGGTGATTCGCTCATGACTCTCGGCAACTACATGCAGGTGCACATTTATTCCGGCGCCGGCCGGCTAGGGCTCGCGTTGCTCGCGCTCGATCCGCTGCTGCTTGGCGATCCGGCGCTGCTCCTCGGCCCGCTCGCGACACTGCCGCAGGAAGGCCTCGTCGTCCTCGGGGTTCTGCGGGATCTGCCGACCGGGTCGGTCGTACTCGCTGTACGCGGAGGGATGCGTTCGGCTCTGCGGACGCATCGGGCCCTGGGGGCGGCCGAGGATCAGCCACAGCAGGGACCCGACGGTCGGGATCAGCAGCACGATCAGGATCCAGCCGATCCGGGGGAGGTGCCGTACCGCGTGGTCCTCCGCGGTGAGGACGTCGACGATGCAGAAGATCCACAATGCGAGCATGACGAGACCGAAAGCCGCGTACGGCATGAAAATGTCCTCCCCTGGTACAGCGCAGCGCCGAGTTGCGCCGCGTCACCCGGCCGCGCGATGCGGTACCGAGATGACCCCCGCGGGGGAGGATACGTGCTGGGTGCGCCGATCGTGAGCTTTGCTCAGATATTGCTTCCGTTCAGCCCTCGTCGAGGGCGACCCACTTGCCGAAGGGGGGCGGGCCCTCGCCGTGGACCTTGATCTGCTGCGTGGTGGCGGTCGGGTGTTTGACGTGCATCCATTCGTAGCCGTGCAGCACGTGTTCCTCGGCCGCGGATTCGTCCACCACCACCATGTCGCCGTTGGAGCGCTGCTCGAAGGCGAATCCACTCTCGGGTGCGATGACCCACCACGTCTGATTGCCCATGACCTCAAAGTCCCATCCGGGAGAAGTTGTGCGGACAAGTCCGACGTTACCGCCGATCGCGCGGCGATGGGCGTCCCGATTCGGCGTCGAAGGGGGCGATACGCTGCCACGACGCCGCAACCGGTGTTGCTGGAGATATCAATGTGACTGGCGACACCAGAGTGATCTGTGGTGGAATGCTCGAAACCATCCGAGCCACCGTGGCCCCTCGTCGGCAGTCGGGGCGCGCCGGAGGCGACAGCTATCAGTGATGTGAGGGCGTCGTGCAGGTTTCCCGTCGAGAACTCTTCAAGTACGTGGCCGCCGGATCCGCCGCACTGGGCGTCACGGCGCTCGGATCCAATTCGCTGCTCGCCCAGGCCTCCCCGAACCTCGGCACGCTGATCGACTACGCGGGCGGGGTTCCGTCCGCGGAGGCCATCCTCGCCGCCGGACACGTCGGGGCCATCCGCTACGTCTCGGACCGTCGGCCCGGGGCGGAGTGGATGGAGGGCAAGCCGATGCTGGAGGCGGAGGCGACCGCACTCGCCGACGCCGGGCTGGAGGTCGTCTCCTGCTACCAGTTCGGCAAGGCGGCCACCGCGGACTGGCGCGGCGGATTCGAGGCGGGCGTGGAGCATGCCGAGCGCGGACTCGAGCTGCACCTGGCCGCCGGCGGTCCGGAGAACCGGCCGATCTACGCCTCCATCGACGACAACCCGAGCGAGGACGACTTCACCGAGCTGATCGCCCCGTACATCCAGGGTTGGGAATCGGTTGTCGGGCACGAGAACACGGGCGTCTACGCGAATTCGCCGACCATCGACCTGTTGGTGGCCGAGGGCCTGGGGTCGTTCTACTGGCAGCACAACTGGGGCACGCCGACGGGCTTCGTGCACCCCGAGGCGCATCTGCACCAGTACGAGATCGACAAGCGTGCGGTCGACGGAGTGGGAATCGATCTCAACGCGATCCTCAAGCCCGACTACGGGCAGTGGTCGCTCGCCTAGACCCCGCTCGCCGCGTTCGGCTCAGACCGCCGGTCGCCCGGTGCGCAGTCGGCGTCGCAGGTCCCACATGTAGACGTTGAACGGGAACAGTCGCACGATCCGGGGCATGAACCCGTTCACCCTCGCGACGACGGACATCATCGCGTCGAATCGGCGCTGATCGCGCGCATCCCACGACATCTGCATCTCGTCGCGGAATTGTTGCGGCAGGAATCCAGCCGTGATGAACCGGTTGAGCGGTCCGAGCAGCAGACCCACCGGGCGCGGGAAGAACTCGGCGGACGCGATCCGGTACAGGTATCGGCGCACGGTGTCGTCGATGGACACCTTCGCCAGCGACTCCTCCCAGTACCTGTCGAACGCGGCCCGATCGCTCGGCCACATGCCCTCCTTGACCTGCAGCGTGGTGCCGAGTCGGGCGGCCTGCCGATAGAACTCGTCCGCCTCGTCGTCTGCCATCGGTCCGTGCAGGGCGAGGTGCGTGTCGACGAAGCCCCGGTACAGGCAGGCCGCCACCCACAGCTGCAGCTCGGGGTCGAAGGCGTTGTACTGCACCGGGCTGTCCGGGCCGGACCGGACCTGGCGGTGGGCACGATTGACCTCCTGGCGGTACGCCAGGCGCTCGTCGTCGCTGCCGAGCCCGACGACGGCGAGGTAGGTCAGCGTCGTCCTGGTGCGCTTGATCGGATGCCGGAAGATCTGCCCGCTCTCGACCGTGCTCTCGACGACGCCGTAGCCGACCCCGGGCCGCGCCAGCTGCATGATCACGTTGGCGGCGCCCGCCATCACCGATACGCCGTCGATCATGTCCTCGAACCGGTCCGTCCCGGTCGTGGTCACCGTCATGGGAACCGCCCTCCGTGAGTCGCGCTTGATCTGAGAACGCCTGTGTGCAGATATTAACCGCGGGTACGACGGGGATGTCAAGATGGAGCGGTGACGACCCAGCAACAGCGCGTCTACGGCGGGCTGGACGCAGACCAGCGCGTCGCCGAGCGCAGGCGACGGTTCATCGAGGCGGGGCTCGACCTGCTCGGCGGCGAGGGCGACGCGGAGCCGGCGGTGTCGGTGCGCGGGGTGTGCAAGCACGCCGGGCTGGTGGCGCGGTACTTCTACGAGAGCTTCGCCGACCGCGACGCCTTCGTGGGCGCCGTCTACGATCACGTCGTCGACGACCTCGCCGCCACCACGCACGACGCCGTCACCACCACCGCGGGCGATCAACGGGTCAAGACGCGGGCGGGCATCGCGAACCTGGTCCGCATCATCGCCGACGATCCCAGGCGGGGCCGCCTGTTGTTCTCGCCCAGGCTGTCGAGCACCCTGCTCGCGCAGCGGAGGATGCAGTCGTCGTGGCGCTTCGCCTCCCTGCTCTGGGCGCAGGCGCGCGAGTTCAACGCCGGACGCGATTCCGAGAATCTGCGGCTGCCAGCGCATTTCATGGTCGGCGGACTCGGTCAGGCGTTGAGCGCGTGGCAGAGCGGAGAGCTGACGCTCGACCGCGAACAGTTGGTGGATGCGTGCACCGACCTGTTCGTGTCGGCATTGCGCCAGGCCTCTCCGCGGTAGCGGGCCTCGCTCAGCAGGCCGGCTTGGCGATGTTGTAGATCTGCTGCGCCTGATCGGGGGTGGCCTTGACGCCGTTGTTCTCCGCCCTGGACTCGAGGCCGGCGACGATTTCCTGCTCGGACTGGCCGGCGTCGATGTCGGCGCAGGTCTGCGCGAGGATGTCGGCGATGGCATCGTCGTCGCGGCCCTCGGCCAGATCGGGGTTCGCGACCTTGAACGCCGCGGTGAAGGTCGCCACCTTCGCGCTGTCGAGGGCGCCCTTGACCTGTGCGGCGGCGGTACTGGCCGCGGCGTTGACCGAGGACTGAGCGCCCTCCGCGGCTTCGGCGACCGACGACATCGCGGCGGACGCCTTGTCCTTTGCGGCATCGGTCTTTTCGGTGACCTCGTCCGAACTGCATCCGGCGAGTGCGAGGGCGATGGTGGAGGCGGCGAGCAGTGCTGCTGCTTTTCTCATGCGATCGAGCGTAACCCCGGAACGGACAACGGTGACAGACTTTCCGGCATGGGTGTCCAGGGGTATGTCGCACTGCTGGCGCACCGGCCGGTGCGCAGGCTGATCCTGGTCGGGATGATCGCGCGGCTGCCGCACTCCGCGGCGGGACTGATCCTCACCCTGCACGTCGTGCAGACCCTCGGCAGGGGATACGCGGCGGCGGGCCTCGCCGCGGCGGCCCTGACCGTCGGCATCGCGGTCGGCTCGCCGTGGCGAGGCCGGCTGATCGATCGAATCGGGCTGCGAAAGACCCTGCTGCCCTCGGTGATCGCGGAGGGCGTGCTGTGGCCGATCGCCGCCTTCGTGCCCTACGAGGCCCTGATCGTGGTCGCGTTCGTCGGCGGCGCCTTCGCGCTGCCGATCTTCACCGTGGTCCGCCAGAGCATCAGCGTGCTCGTCGGCGAGTCGGATCGGCGGACTGCGTATGCGCTCGACTCGATCGGCACGGAGCTGGTGTTCATCGTCGGGCCTGCGACCGGGGTCTTTCTCGGCACCCACTTCAGCACCCGGCTCACCCTCATCGCGATCGGCGTGTCCGTCGTGGTGGCCGGGCTGTTCCTGATGTGGTTCAACCCGCCGACCCGCAGCGAGACCGCCGCCGTCGCGGCGGGTGCCGAGGCGGCGGTCGCACCCGCGGTCGACGAGGCGACGGCGGCCACCCTCAGCGCCGCGGCGCGCCCCGGCTGGCTCACCGCGGCCACCGTCGGGGTGTTCGCGGCCTCGGCGGGGGCCACGTTGATCCTGGCGGGCACGGACGTCGGCATCCTGGCCGCCCTGCGGGAGAGCGGGGAGGTGCAGTCCCTCGGCGTCGTGTTCTTCTTCTGGTGCGCGTCCTCGATCGTGGGCGGTCTGATCTACGGCGCGATGCACCGCCCGGTGAGCCCGGCGCTGCTGCTGTTCCTGCTTGGCCTGTTCACGCTCCCGATGGCCTTCGCCAGCTCGACCTTCACGCTGGCGGCCCTCGCCATCCCGGCCGGACTGTTCTGCGCGCCGGTGATGGCGGCGACCGGCGAGGCGATCGCGGACCTGGTCCCGGAGGACCGGCGGGGCGAGGCGATGGGCTGGCAGGGGACCTCGTTCACCCTCGGCGGCGCGATCGGTTCGCCCCTCGCCGGTGCGATGGTCGACCGCGCCGGACCGGCGGCCGGGTTCACCACGGTCGCGGTGGTGGGCATGGTGATCGGCTTGGCGGGGTATGTGGCCAGGCTCTGGGTCGCGGCCGCGCGGGCCCGCCGACACGACCGCGGGTGAGCATCGCGGTCGGGCCCGCTGGCGGTAGCGTCAGCGGAACCGATAACGAAAGAGGACAGACGTGGAAGCAATCATCAACATCCTGTACGCCCTCGCGGCGAACATCTACGACAGCGTGTCCGGCTCGAGCGGATCCGCGGCCCCTCAGGAACCGCAGAACCCCTAGGGAACGACGCGCCCTAGGCGCCGCCCACCGCGGCGAGCCACGTGCGGGCCTCGTCCGGAAGTCCTCCGGACGACTCCGCGCTGCGGCACCATTTCTTGGCCATCTTCAGGAACTTCATCGGGTTGTAGACGTCCTCCTCGCAGGACCACAGCCCGTCGCCCGCGTAGTGCAGGATGGTCAGGTTCGACGCCTCGTGGAGCGTGCCGTCGCCGGGATCGCGCATCGGGTTGCGGATCTCGCAGATGACCCAGCCGCGCTCCTCGTCGATCGTGTGCCAGGCCGCGGGGAACTCCGTCATGTGGTTGCCGGGGAAGCTCGTCATCGTCCGGATCACCCACTCCCGGATCTCTTCCCGGCCGTTGAAGTTCCCATAGGCGTGCTCGATGTAGGTGGCGTCCTCGGTGAACATGTCCGCGAACAGGTTCCAGTCGCCCGTCGCGGTGGCCTTCTCCACGGTGCGCTGATAGCCCTCGAAGGCCGACTCCAGCTCAGCCCTCGTCCACGTCCGGTTTCCGGTCTGGTCCACCTCGGTCACGTGCGTCCTATCGTCGAATTGTCTTGTGCGGCTGTCAGGTTCTGGGTGAGCGGCGTGGGTACCGCTCAGGTCTGGGTGTGCGACGTCGGCGACACCGCGAGGCCGGGTTCTTCCGCCAGCACGTGCAGCGGGCGATCGCCCGGGCTCGCGGTGTCGGCTCGCCAGGACAGCACCGACCATTTCGACAGTCCGGACAGTGCCGAACCCAGGCTGCCGAACGAGCCGGTGGACAGTGCGGAACCGGCCGAGCCGATGGAGCCTATCGAGAGGATCGAGCCGACGCTGCCGATCGAGAGAATCGAGTACGCCGATCCGATCGAGAGGATGGAGCCCTCGGATCGGACCGACAGGATCGAGCGCCGCGCGTGCAGGGACTTCCACGAGTGCGGTACGGAGGCCATCGCTGAGGTTTACCACAGGGCAGACAAAAGCAGAAGGGCCCCTTCGCGATGCGAAAGGGCCCCTCTGACATGACTGCTGGTTACGGAACGACAACCATTCCGACGGTCGGCAGGAAGCTGCAGGTGATCGGTGCGGCGCCCTCGGCCTGAGTGGTGAGGGAACCGGAGATCACCGCAAGGACGCGGCCGCGACCGGTGTCTGCGATGGCGGACAGGGTGGCCGGTCCGTCCGGGTTGATCTTCGACTCGGCGGTCAGGTTCTGGGTCGCCGACTTTTGGTTGTCGATGTTGACCCAGCTGACGGTCAGCGGCGTGGGCTGCACGGCGGCGGGCTTCTTGGTGCCCAGTGCGGTGAAGACGAACCCGGCCTGGCCGGCCTTCGGTCCCGGCGGGGGCAGGTGCGCGGGGCCGGGAACGGCGAGCGCGGTGCCCACCGAGTCAGCGGTCGCGGAGATGCAGCCCTTGCCGAGGGTCGGGTAGAGGAACTGGGCGATCACGGGGCCGGTCTGGGGCGGGAGTTCCGGTCCGCCGCCGCCGCTGCCGTCGAGGAAGGTGATGACCCGGGCGAGGGTCGCCTTCGTCGACTCGGGGAGGTTGGAGGACTCGAGCAGCGTGCGCGCCTGGGCGAGCAGGTCCGCCTGCGGTCCGCCTGCGATGTCGGACGGGCCGGCCGCGGCACCGATGATGGCGGGTGCCAGCGAGGCCAGCGCCTCGATGTTGAGGCCCTCGGGGAGCACGGGCGCGGGCTGCGCCACAGCGTTGGTCGGAGCAGCCAAGGCAGCGGCCGCGGCTATCGCTAGCGCGGTGATCGTTCTGCGCGGTCCTCGCGTACGAAGCACAGTCGTCCCATCCTTATTTCTTCAAGCGTCGGTTGGCCTGCCGGCCCCCAGCGGTAACGAGGGGCCACTCTATGCAGGCCATCAGGCGGTTGTACAGCGTTAGCCGAGACAACCCTGTTATTTCTTTGTCACCCGAGGGTGACGCCGATGGGAGTCTATGACAACGCCGGCCGGGGTGATGCTTGCCCGGTGACCATAGCCTGTGACTAGAGTGAAAATTGAGATTGTTGATGCAACTGTTATCGACATTTCTCGGGGAGGTTCGGCGGCTCCCGCCGCTGCCGTTAGGCTCGCTGTCGAACGCTTCGGGTTCCACCCGTCGGCCCACACCACACGGGAGAACGCGAGACGTGTCCGAGATGCCACCCGCACCGCAGACCGGGGATACTCGTACCGCCTCCCGGTCGGCCTCGATCCTGCGCGTCGCCCCGCTGCTGCTCGCGCTCTCGGTGATCGTGCGGATGGCGTGGACGTTTCTGAGCCCGAACGGCATGAACCTGGTCGACCTGCACGTCTATGTGGACGGCTCGGCTGCACTGCTCGACGGCAGTCTCTACGACTTCACCTACTCGGACCTGACCCCGGACTTCCCGCTCCCGTTCACCTACCCACCCTTCGCGGCGCTGGTGTTCTTCCCGCTGCACTACCTGCCCTTCCCGGTGGTCGGGGCGTGCTGGCAGTTGCTCACCATCGCGGCGCTGTTCCTGCTCATCCGGATGAGCCTGGAACTGCTGCACGGATCGACGGCGCGCGAACCCCGCTGGACCGCGATCGCGCTGCTCTGGACCGCGCTCGGGATCTGGACCGAGCCGGTGCGCACCACGCTCGACTACGGGCAGGTCAACGTCTTCCTCGCGCTCGGCGCGATGGTCGCCGTCCGCAGCACCCGGTGGTGGATCGCGGGCGGGCTCGTCGGCTTCATCGCGGGCATCAAGCTCACCCCCGCGATCACCGGCCTCTATTTCGTCGCCCGGCGGCGATGGAAGGCCGCCGTCTTCTCCGCGGTGGCGTTCGGGTTGACGGTGACGATCAGCTATCTCGTCATCGGGACCTCGGCGCGCGAGTACTTCGAGCACCTGCTCGGCGACGCGTCCCGCATCGGCCCGGTGGGATCGGTGTGGAACCAGTCGGTGCGCGGCGCGCTGAGCCGGGTGCTCGGGCACGACGTCGAGAGCGGCTGGCTGTGGATGTCGGCGGTGGCGGTCGCCGCGTTGCTCGCCTTCCTCGCGTGGCGCGCGCTCGGGGCCGACGACCGGCTCGGCACGCTCGTGGTGGTGCAGCTCTTCGGACTGCTGATCTCGCCGATCTCGTGGTCGCACCACTGGGTGTGGCTGATCCCGATGCTGATCTGGCTCGTGCACGGCCCCCTGGCCGAGCTGCTGGGCTCGAAGATCCTGGCCGGATTCTGGCTGGTGTCGACCCTCATCGGCGTGCCGTGGGTGCTGTCCTTCTTCCAGGACTCGATCTGGCTGATCTCGAGGCCCGGCGTACTGGCCTGGCTCGGCGCCGTGAACGTCGTGGGGGCGGCCGCGTTCTACGGCTGGGTGATCTGTGCCGACAGGGTCAGTCCTCGGCGGCCAGTCGATCGATCTCCCGCGCAAGGCTCACATCCAGCTCGGTGATCCCGCCCTTGAAATGGGTGGCACAGATGAAGGTGAGCGTGCGCCAGCGGATGTCGATGTCCGGGTGGTGATCGCGGCTCTCGGCGGCAACCGCGACCCGATCGACGAGCGCGATGGCGGCGGGGAAGGTCGGGCACTTCACCGTCCGGGTGATCGAGTCTCCCGCTCGCTGCCAGTGCGGTAGCGAGCGCAGCGCCTCGTCGACCTCGGTATCCGACAACAACTCGGCCATGACAATGATGGTGCCATGCACGGAGGCCCGATGGACACGAAAGCGCTGCGAGAGGTCGCGGCGGCGGCGATCATCTCCGACGGTCGACTGTTGCTCGCGCAGCGGGTGGGACCGCCCGAGCTGGCCGGCATGTGGGAGCTGCCCGGCGGCAAGATCGAGCCGGGCGAGACGCCCGCGCAGGGGCTGCGCCGCGAGCTCCGTGAGGAACTGGGTGTCGACACCGTGATCGGCGGTCGAATCGGGGTGGACGTACCACTGCCGGACGGTATGGTCCTGCGCGCCTACCGGGTGTCGCTGCGGGACGGGACCCCTACCGCGCTGGAACATTCCGCGGTGCGCTGGGTGGCCGCGCCCGAGCTGGCGGCCGCCGATCTGGTGCCGAACGACAGGGCCTGGCTGGCCGATCTCGTGGCGACGCTGAACGCGGGGTGAACCGCGCGCGGCATCGGGACGTCGTCAGACACGTTTCGTTTCGGTTGGTTTCGAAATGATCATGATCGAACTGGACGGGTGCTAGGTTTCGGCTGCGGTCTCACACAGGCCCCGTGCAGACCGTGAAAGTGTCTCAAGGCAGTGATTTTTGAGCTTCCGGCCCGCCAACGAAAGGTGTGTGAACGGTGCGACCAAGAACACTCTCCACGATGATGCGAAGAACGGCGGTGGTCGCCGCGGCGGTCGCGGTCGCGATCGCGGCCCCGGGAATGGCGAACGCACAGGCCCCGTCGAACCCGAGTGGTGACCCCAGTCTCGACTGGTTGTACGGACAGAACAGCGACTTCGCCGGTGGCAACGGAAGTCTGGGCAGCGTCGGCAGCAGCGGAAGCGGGTTCAAGGACGCGTTCTACAACCCGCCCGCGAACATCGCCTCCCTGGCGAACGGCGCGATCATCCGCGAGCGTGTCGTCCAGCCGATCCCGATCATCGGCGGACTGACCAAGCAACTCGCTTACAAGTCAACCGATTCCCACGGCAAACCGATCGTCACAGTCACGACCGTGTTCACCCCGGCCGGATGCAACAGCGGCGCAGGCGGTTCGCTCGGATCGCTCAGTGCCGGCTCCTCGGGCGGCGGCGACTGCGTGGGCAAGGGCAAGCTGGTGTCCTATCAGCACGCCACCAACAGTCTCGGCATGAAGTGCCAGCCGTCGGTGATCTTCTCGGAGAACAACCCGATCAACGCGCTGTCCGTTGCGGTCCCGTTCCTGCAGCAGACGCTCGCCCGCGGGTACACCGTGTCCGCGCCGGACACCAACGGCCCGCTCGGCTCGTTCATCGCCGGATACAGCGAGGGCCACTCGGTGCTCGACGGCATCCGTGCGACGGAGGCGCACCTCGGGCTGAGTGCGGACACCGAGGTGGCGCTGGTCGGTCAGTCCGGCGGCGCGCACGCAACCGCCTGGGGCGCGCAGCTCAAGGACAAGTACGCGCCGGAGCTGAATGTCATCAGCGCCGCGATGGCAGGCCCGCCGCTGGACATCCTGGCCACCGGCAACGCCAACAACGGCAAGAATCAGGTCTCGTACCTGTACTTTGCCGCCGTGGTCGGGCTGTTCCGGGAGTTCCCGCAGGAGGCGCAGCCGAACGGCTTCTTCACCGCGGAGGGCAAGGAGATCGTCAAGAAGTACGGCGACGCCTGCATGCTCGGTGAGGGGATGAACGGCTACAGCGGCATCCCGCTGCAGAGCCTGACGAACTGGCCGGACCAGCAGGATCCGATTCCGAGCTGGCCGCCGGCCCTCCAGGTGGGTCTCGACAACCAGGCCGCGAAGCCGGGCGAGATCCCGACCGACATCCCGATGCTGATCATCCACGGCAACGAGGACCAGATCGTGCCGGTCGGCTCGACGACCGCGATGGTCGGCAAGTACTGCGCCGGCGGTGCGACCGTCGACTACCGGATCGTTCCCGGTGGTCACGTGGACACCAGCATCAATCACTGGCCTGACCTGCTCGATTACACCGGCGACCGGTTTGCCCACAAGGCGCCGGGCAATACCTGCTAGGCGCAACTGAATACGGAGCGGGGCCGTCGGGAAACCGGCGGCCCCAATCCTTTTCCGGGGGCACTGATAGCGTTTGCCTGTCGGTCGAGGGGAAGGCAAGGGGCATGAGGCGTTCGACGAGGATGTTGTTGGGTCTGATCGCGGCGACGGCCGCGACACTGAGCGTGGGCGTGGCACCCGCCGCGGCCGCGGAGCCGCTGCCCGGGCCGACGCCGTTGGCGGACAACTGGTTCCAGGGCCCGGCCGACCTGTCGGGGTACGCGAACGGCGACGTGATCCGCAGCCGTCCGGTGGAGGTCCGCTTCCCGGCGAACACCCCGTGGCCGGTGGTCAAGACGACCCAGCTGCTCTACCGCACGTCCGATTCGTTCGGGGCGCCGGTGACCACGACGACGACGGTGATGATCCCCGACCGCCCGTGGACTGGGCCCGGCGCGCGCCCGCTGCTCTCGCAGCAGCAGGCCATGGACGCCCTCGGCCTGGAGTGCAATCCCTCGGTCACCCTGCCCGCGGGCAAGTCCCAGGACCTGGCCCTCATCTCGCCCATGCTCGCGCTCGGCTATGCGGTCGTGACCTCGGATTACCAGGGCCCGGAGATGGCCTGGATCGCGGGCCGGCAGACCGCGCACGGGGTGCTCGACGGCATCCGTGCCGCGCAACGCTTCGAGCCGCTCGGGCTCGCGCAGTCCCCGGTCGTCATGTACGGCTACTCGGGCGGTGGGCACGCGACCGCCTGGGCGGCGGAGCAAAAGTCCACGTACGCACCGGAACTCAACATCATCGGCGCCGCCGAGGGCGGGGTCCCCGGCGACCTGGCCGGGCTCAGCGCGAAGCAGCCCGCCGTCGGCTTCACCGCCTGGGGCATCCTGCTCGGGCTCGGGAGGGAGTACCCGGACAAGGTCCGGCCGCAGGACTACCTCACCCCCGAGGGCATCGAGTTCGCCAAGACGCTCACCGACGGGTGCCTCGCGGATCTGCTCGGCAAGACCAAGGGCGTCAGCCTCGCCCAGCACTCGAAGGTCGGCGACATCCTCGCCATCCCGAGCGTCCGGCAGGTCATCGAGGAGAACTCGCTGGCGCGCACGGCCGCGACGCCGGACATGCCGCTGTTCGTCTTCCACGACACCAAGGACGCGCTGATCCCGGACTGGGGGATGACCGGTGTGGTCCGTGAGTACTGCAACCGCGGGGTGAACGTCCAGTACGCGCCGGGGCTGGGCGTCGACCACGTCGGTGGGGCATTCGTGGGGATGCCGCCCGCCTACAAGTGGCTCGACGACCGGGTCGTCGGCCATCCGACCACGCCCAACTGCTGAGTCCGGCGGGGCAGAGGGAGGAGGGGCTCAGGCGGCGCGCGCCTTCTTGAGCCCCTTCTTCAATTCCTTGCCCTTGACGCCCTCGTTCTCGAGTTTCTTCATCCGCATGATGACGACGGGGCACTTGATGCATCGCGTCTTGCTGCGGCAGCACTTCTTCTTCGGCTTGAGGCTCGAGACCTTCTTCGCCTTGACCTTGCCCATGGTCGGCGCTGCCCTCCTGCTCGCGGAACGATCCGAGTTGCCGGGGTGGGACCCGCGGCACGAACCGAATCACTGCATCCGAGGTTAGCCGCCCGGGGTGGGGCGGCCGTCCGCCGCCCCACTCCCGTCACCCGGTCAACCCCTCGCGAACGGGTGGTTTCCGCGGATCAGGCCGCCCGGGTCGACGTCGCCCTTGAGCCGGCGCAGCCGTGCCAGCGTCTCGGCGTCGAACGCGTCCGCGGCGTCCTCGCCCGCGCCGAGCATGGACAGCGTGGTCGGGCCCGCGGCCCACGGGCGCAGGATCTCCCGCAGCTGCGCCATCGCGGCGCCGACGGGTTCCACCAGCGCCGGATCCGGCAGCATCGCCAGCGCCGTCACCAGATACGGGGCCGCGATCGGCCCGCCGGCCCCGGCGGTCGGGGCCCGCAGGGCCCCGCCCAGGTGCCGCACCAGCACCTGGAACAGCGGCGTGGCCACCCCCGGCCCGGCCAGCCCGAGCACGCGATCGAGCAGCTCGTCGTCGATCGCGGTGACGGCCATCGCGGTGTGGGCAGCGGCCGAGGGCTCCTCCGGTTCCTCGCACACCGTCCCCAGCTCGGAGGGCAGCAGCGGCCGGACGGTGTCGCGGAGCACGGCGGTGCCCGCGGCCCGGATCGGAGCCAGCAGCGCGTTCAGTTCGTCGGGACCGCCGAGGTGGACCGCATCGACGAAACAGAAGGACCGCCCGCGGATCTCCTCGGGCAGGAGGGGCAGCGGCGGGAAGTGCGTCACCGACGCCCACAGGCTCAGGGTCTCCGGGGCGACGCTGGTCACCTCACGGAAGGCGCGCAGCACGTCGCGGGCGTCCTCGGCGGGGAACGCCAGCCGCCCGCCGACGATCCGCGGCGCCGGGAACAGGTCGATCTCGACCGCGGTGACGATCCCGAACTCGCCGCCGCCGCCGCGCAGCGCCCACATCAGTTCGGGGTCCCGATCCTCGGTGACCCAGCGGTGCACACCCTGCGGGTCGACGAGCTCGACCGCGCGCAGCGACGCCGCGCCGGTGCCGAACCGGCGGGAGAACCACGACAACCCGCCGCCGAGGCAGTATCCGACGACCGAGACGACCGGGCTCGAGCCCGCGAGGCCCACCAGCCCGGTGCCGTCGAGGGCCGTCATCAGCGCGCCCCAGGTCACGCCCGCGCCCACCCGCGCGACCCGGGATTGGGCGTCGATCCAGATGTCGTCGAGGGCGCCGGTGCGGAGCAGCACCGCGTCCTCGAGTGCGGTCGTCGCCCCGTGACCGCTGGGCTGCGCGCTGACCCGCAGGCCGCGAGCCCCGGCGAACCGGACGGTCCGCACGACGTCCTGCGCGGTCGAGGCGAGTACCACGGCCACCGGGCGCTGTTCGACGCTCCGGTTCCACGGGGCGGCCGATTCGGTGTAGCCCTCGTCGCCCGGGCGCAGCACGGTGCCGTCGAGCAGTGGGCCGAGATCGGCGAGCGGGTCGGTGACGGAGGGGGCCGGGTCGGTGCTGCGGGGAGATTGCTGTGTGAAGGTCATGGAACGACCGTCGCGGAGCCGGCCGCCGCGGACCATCCCAGTAGTCGGGGAAATCGGACCCCCAGAACTCTGGGGTTCCCCCGGCGTGGTCGGCGCTGCAGAATTCCCCTCATGGCGACCCTGCGCGCGGAAACCGTCCGCACCCGGCTCGACGCGTTGTCCCGCGCCGGGCTGCCCTGGGACGAGTTCGGCGAGAACGCTCTCGAATTGCTCACCCAGGCTGTGCCGTTCGACTCGGCCTGCTTCGGTCCCCTCGACCCCGTCACCCATATGGTCACCGGCTCGGTGAAGTCCGGGCTCGACGGTTCGTGCGAGCCCGAATTCGCGTACCACGAGTACGTCGAGGACAACGTCAGCCTGTTCGCCGACCTCGCTCGCCGCGACGTCGGTGTCAGCATCCTGCGCCAGGAGACGGGTGGGGATCCGCGCCGCAGTTCCCGGTTCCGGGAACTGTTCGAGCCGGTGTTCGACCTCGGGCACGAGATGCGGGTGATGCTGCGGACCGGCGGCGACGTCTGGGGCGGGCTGGCGATCTACCGTCGCTCCGGTGGCAGCGGGTTCAGCCCCGCCGAGGCCGACTTCCTCGACGGACTGTCCGGCCTCCTGGCGCTCGGGGTGCGGGCCGGCCTGCTCGTCGGTGCCGCGGGGTGCCGTACGGAGCTGCACGACTCGGCCGACGGACCGGCGGTGCTCACGTTCGACCACACCAACACGGTGTGCCAGGCGACGGTCGCGGCCGAGCGCCGGATCGAGGAGCTCGGCGGCACCATCTGGGGGGAGTTGCCCCAGCCGGTGCTCGCGATCGCGGCGACCGCGCGGGCGCTCGGGGCGGGTCGCATCGGGGTGGTGCCGAGTGTGCGGGTGCGTTCACGGGCCGGCCGGTGGCTCACCGTGCATGCCTCCCCGCTCAGCGGTCGGGGCGGCACCCCGACGCAGGTCGTGGTCACCATCGAGGTCTCCGGTGCGCCCGAGGTGGTGCCGCTGGTGGTCGCCGCGTTCGGCCTCACCCCGCGCGAGCGGGACGTGGTGGACGGGGTGCTGCGCGGGGCGACCACCGCCGAGATCGCCAAGTCGCTGCACCTGTCGCCGTACACCGTCCAGGACCACCTCAAGGTCGTGTTCGACAAGGCCGGAGTGTCCAGCAGGCGGGAGTTGACGTCGAAGGTGTTCTTCGATCACTACGCGCCGCGGATCGGCGGCGCGCTCGGGCAGTCCGGTTGGTTTGCGGGCTAGCAGATCGGGGTGATCCGCAACTCGTTTTCGGCGGAATTGCTGCGGGCAGGTAGTATCTAGCTGGCCGCAATGCCTGCACAGGCCGTCCTGTGCTGATGGATTCGCATTCGCGACGCGGCCGCCCGAGCCGTGCGAGCCTAGGTTTCGCGTGGCTGAATCAAGCCAGCCAGGAGACCGCAGCGTGCCCAGCACCACCTTCCGCAATGTTGCCATCGTCGCACACGTCGACCATGGCAAGACCACCCTCGTCGACGCCATGCTCCGGCAGTCCGGCGCATTCGCCGAGCGTGCCGAACTGGTCGACCGCGTGATGGACTCCGGTGACCTGGAGCGCGAAAAGGGCATCACCATCCTCGCGAAGAACACCGCCGTGCATAAGCACAACGAGGACGGTTCCGTCACCATCATCAACGTGATCGACACCCCCGGCCACGCCGACTTCGGTGGCGAGGTCGAGCGCGGCCTGTCCATGGTCGACGGCGTCGTGCTGCTGGTCGACGCGTCCGAGGGCCCGCTGCCGCAGACCCGCTTCGTGCTGCGCAAGGCGCTCGCCGCGTCGCTGCCGGTCATCATCGTGGTGAACAAGACCGACCGTCCCGACGCCCGCATCGAGGAGGTCGTGGCCGAGTCCCAGGACCTGCTCCTCGACCTGGCGTCCGACCTCGACGACGAGGCCGCCCAGGCCGCCGAGGCGCTGCTGGACCTGCCGGTCCTGTACGCGTCGGGTCGCGAGGGCAAGGCGTCGCTGAACCAGCCGGAGAACGGCCAGGCTCCCGACGCCGAGAACCTCAGCGTCCTCTTCGACGTGCTGATGAAGCATGTCCCGGCCCCGAAGGGTGACGCCTCGGCGCCCCTGCAGGCTCACGTCACCAACCTCGACGCCTCCGACTTCCTCGGCCGCCTCGCGCTGGTCCGCATCCACAACGGCGAGCTGCGCAAGGGCCAGACCGTCGCCTGGATGCACGCCGACGGCGTCAAGAACGTCAAGATCACCGAGCTGCTCAAGACCGTCGGTGTCACCCGCGAGCCCGGTGAGAGCGCGGGCGCAGGCGACATCGTCGCCGTCGCCGGCATCCCCGAGATCATGATCGGTGACACCCTCGCCGACACCGAGAACCCGGTCGCGCTGCCGTCGATCACCGTCGACGAGCCCGCGATCTCCGTCGTCATCGGCACCAACACCTCCCCGCTCGTCGGTCGTGTGAAGGGCCACAAGCTGACCGCCCGCATGGTCAAGTCCCGCCTGGACTCCGAGCTGATCGGCAACGTGTCGCTGCGCGTTCTCGACATCGGACGCCCGGACGCCTGGGAGGTGCAGGGCCGCGGTGAGCTGGCGCTGGCCATCCTCGTCGAGCAGATGCGCCGCGAGGGCTTCGAGCTCACCGTCGGCAAGCCGCAGGTCGTCACCCGTCAGGTCGACGGCAAGGTGCACGAGCCGTTCGAGGAACTGACCATCGACACCCCCGAGGAGCACCTCGGCGCGATCACCCAGCTGCTCGCGAACCGCAAGGGCAAGATGGTCCAGATGACCAACCACGGCACCGGCTGGGTGCGGATGGAGTTCATCGTTCCGTCGCGTGGCCTGATCGGTTTCCGCACCGACTTCCTCACCGAGACCCGCGGCACCGGCATCGCCAACGCCGTCTCGCACGGATACGCCCCGTGGGCGGGCGAGATCCGCGCCCGCCACACCGGCTCGCTGGTCTCCGACCGGACCGGTTCGGTCACCCCGTTCGCGATGATCCAGCTGTCGGACCGCGGCACGTTCTTCGTCGATCCGGGCGCGGACACCTACGAGGGCATGGTCGTGGGCATCAACCCGCGTGCCGAGGACCTCGACATCAACGTCACCAAGGAGAAGAAGCTCACCAACATGCGTTCCGCGACCGCGGACGTCACGGAGACCCTCGCGAAGCCGATCGAGCTGACCCTCGAGAGCGCGATGGAGTTCTGCGCAGGCGACGAGTGCGTCGAGGTGACCCCGGAGGCGATCCGCGTGCGCAAGGTGCACCTGTCGCAGACCGACCGCGCCCGTGAGCGTTCGCGCGCGAAGTCCCGCGACAAGGCCGCGCTGTAAAGTTGCGCTTCGCGCACTGTGTGCGCGTCTCACCCCGATTGGGGTGAGACGCGCACACAGGCGGCGCAGCCGCAAGTCGAAAGGGACAGCAGTGCACGAAGCGGGACCAGCCGGGCGAAGATTCCGACAGATCCTGCCGATTGCGACAGCGCTCGTCGCCGGCCTCGCGCTGGCGGGCTGCACGGCGAACCCGCCCCCTCCGGTGGAGAGCACCGACAGCCCCAAGCCGACGACCACCGTCCCCACCAAGAACACCGTCGTGGTGGCGATCGACGACGTGGGGCTCGGGTTCAATCCGCATCTGCTCTCCGACCAATCCCCGGTGACCTCGGCGGTCAGCTCGATGGTGCTGCCGAGCGCCTTTCGGCCGGTGCCCAGCCCGACCCGGCCCGGCGGCACGGACTGGGTTCCCGACGAGTCGCTGCTGATCTCGGCCGACGTCACCTCGCAGAACCCGTTCACCATCACGTACCAGCTCCGCAACGAGGCGCAGTGGTCCGACAGCGCCCCGATCGCCGCGGAGGACTTCCGCTATCTGTGGCGGCAGATGATCAGCCAGCCCGGGGTGGTCGACCCGGCCGGCTACGGCCTGATCGCCGACATCGGTTCCTCGGGCGGCGGCAAGACCGTCACCGTGACGATGCGCTCGCCGTATCCGGCATGGCGGGAACTGTTCACGGACCTGTTGCCCTCGCATCTGGTGAAGGACTCGCCGGGCGGGTTCACCCGCGGACTGGCCGAGAACATCCCGGTGTCCGGCGCCGACTTCCACATCAAGTCCATCGACCGCGGCCGCGACGAGATCCTGCTCGAACGCAACGACCGGTTCTGGGGCAAGCCCGCGACGCCCGACCAGATCCTCATGCGGCGCGGCGGTTCTCCCGCACAGTTGGCGGACTCGATCCGCTCCGGTGACGCACAGGTCGCGCAGGTGCGCGGCAACGGCCCGCTGCAGGCGCAGCTGGCGGCCATTCCCTCGGTGCGTGCCCACGTCACCGCGGGGCCCAGGGTGCTGGAGATGACCCTCAACGGACGGGTGCCCGTGCTCGCGGACCAGCGAGTGCGGCGTGGCCTGCTGGGGCTGCTCAGCCCCGACCTGCTGGCCTCGGTCGGCACCCCGACCGGCGCGAACGCCACCCCGGCCCGGGCCCAGGTGCTCGCGCCCTCGGATCCCGGTTACGTGCCGACCGCCCCGCCGGCGCCGAGCCGGGAGCAGGCCCTCGGGCTGCTCGCCGAGGCCGGCTGGGTGTTCACGGTCGTCGACGGGCCGGGCGAGGCGGCGCCGGGCCGGATCATGAAGGGCGGCGAGCAGCTGTCCCTGGTGATCGGCGCGCCGGAGGGCGACGACTCCGCGATCGCCGTCGCGAACACCGCGGCCGACCAGTTGCGCGGTGCGGGGGTCGACGCCACGGTGACGACGATGCGTCCGGACGAGCTGTACGGCAGGTCGCTGGTCGAGGGCGAGGTCGACGCCGTGGTCGGCTGGGTGCGCGCGGGCTCGGACCCGGCCACCTCGATGGCCTCCCGGTACGGCTGCCCGCCGCCGACCGCGCCGGCACCCGCCCCGTCCGGGACCGCCGAGCCGACGGACGCCGCCCCCGACGTGGTGCCCGATCCGCTTGCCCCGAGCAATCTTTCGGGACTGTGCGATCCGGCGTTGCAGGCCGGCATCGACGACGCGCTGCGCGGGACGGCGGATGTCGGGCAGGTGATCGCGCAGGCCGAGCCGAAGCTGTGGGACCTCGCGGCCGTGCTGCCCGTCCTGCAGGACGCGACCGTGGTCGCGGCCGGTCCCGGGGTTCAGGGTGTCTCGCTGACCGGCGCGATCCAGGTCGGCATCTTCGCCGATGCCGCCGGCTGGTCGAGGAGCCCGCAGTGAGCGAACGCCGACTGCTGCTGGTACACGCCCATCCCGACGACGAGACCCTCACCACCGGCGGCACGATCGCGCGGTATGCCGCCGAGGGTGCGCGGGTGAGCGTGCTGACGTGCACGCTCGGCGAGGAGGGCGAGGTGATCGGTGAGCGGTGGGCCGGCCTCGTCGCGGACCGTGCCGATCAGCTCGGCGGCTACCGGATCCTGGAACTGACCGCGGCGCTCGAGAGGCTGGGTGCCGACGGCCCCCGGTTCCTCGGCGGGGCGGGACGCTGGCGGGACTCGGGCATGGCGGGCACCCCGTCCGCCGCGAACCCTCGCGCCTTCGTCAATGCGGACCCCGAGGAGGCGGTCGCGGCGCTCGTCGCGGCGATTCGGGAGCTTCGTCCGCACGTGGTGGTCTGCTACGACCCCGAAGGAGGCTACGGCCACCCCGACCACGTCCAGGCGCACCACTTCACGATGACCGCCTTCGACGCCGCGGGCACCGACAGGTACCCGGACGCCGGTCCGCCCTGGGCTCCGGCGAAGCTGTATTGGACTGTCACCGAGGCGAACTCGTTGCGGCAGGCAATCGAGTGCATCACCGAGACCCCGTCGGCGTGGCGGTTGCCCGAGCCGGGGGAGCTGCCCTGTGTGCTCGACGAGACGGTGACCGCCTCGGTGGACGTGCGGGCGGTGCTCGACGCCAAGCGGGCGGCACTGACCGCGCACGCGACGCAGGTGACGGTGTCGGCGTCCGGCTCGGAGTACGCGCTGTCGAACAATGTCGCGCAGCCGATCCTGGCCGAGGAACACTACGTTCTCGTGCGCGGCGCCCGGGGCGAGGTCGATGCCGACGGCCGCGAACGGGACCTGTTCTCGGGCATCGCTTTCTAAGGCGCCCTCACGCAGCGGCTTCCGGTCGCCCCACGGGCGCCCCTATCCGGGCTACCCTCAGTGTGCTTCATCAGTTGTTCGTAGATCTTGTCGCACGTTGCATCCAGATCGAGTGTCGATTTCGCCGACCACGGAGGGATGGGGCCGATGGCGCTTCACAGGGTGACGGACCGGGGCGGGTCCGTCCAGGACATCTACGCGACACCGCTGAGCCAAGAGGTGCTGCCGAAATACCAGATGCCGGACACGCCGTCGGACCCGCGCATCGCATACGCGCTGATCCACGCCGAACTCCAACTCGACGGCAATTCGTCGCAGAACCTCGCCACGTTCTGCTCGACCTGGTCGGAGGACGAGGTCCACCGGCTGATGAACGACTGCCTCGACAAGAACATGATCGACAAGGACGAGTACCCGCAGACCGCGGAGATCGAATCCCGGTGCGTGCACATGCTGGCCGACCTGTGGAACTCGCCTTCCGGACGCGACACCATGGGATGTTCCACGACCGGGTCGAGCGAGGCCGCCATGCTCGGCGGGTTGGCCCTCAAGTGGCGCTGGCGCCAGCGGCGGCAGGCGGAGGGCAAGCCCACCGACCGCCCGAACCTGGTGTGCGGGCCGGTGCAGATCTGCTGGGACAAGTTCGCCCGGTACTTCGACGTGGAGTTGCGGCAGGTCCCGCTCGAGCCGGGGGCGACGGGGATACGTCCGCACCAATTGCGGGAGTACGTCGACGAGAACACCATCGGTGTCGTCGCGATCCTGGGCGTCACGTACACCTGTGACTACGAGCCCGTCGCGGAGATCGCGGCGGAGCTGGATGCGATCATGGCGGACACCGGGCTGGACGTGCCCGTACACGTCGACGCGGCCAGCGGGGGGTTCATCGCCCCGTTCGTGCAGCCGGAGTTGGTGTGGGACTTCCGGATCCCGCGAGTCGCCTCCATCAACACCTCCGGTCACAAGTACGGACTGGCCCCGCTCGGGGTCGGCTGGGTGGTGTGGCGGTCGGCGGACCTGCTGCCCGAGGATCTGGTGTTCCGGGTGAGTTATCTCGGCGGCGACATGCCGACCTTTGCGCTCAACTTCTCCCGGCCGGGCGGTGAGATCGTCGCCCAGTACTACCTGTTGCTGCGCCTCGGCCGCGAGGGTTACCGCATGATTCAGCAGGCCTGTGCCGACACCGCCCAGGCCCTCGCCGAGGAGATCAAGGCGATGGGGCCGTTCACCCTGCTCTACGACGGGACCGGCGGGTTGCCGGCGGTCTCCTACACCCTGACCGACCCGACGACGGCGGGCTTCTCGCTGTACGACCTCAGCGACGAGCTGCGGAGGCGCGGCTGGCAGGTGCCCTCTTACCCGCTGCCCGCGAACCGGCAGGAGACCGTCATCCAGCGGGTCCTGGTCCGGCACGGGATCTCCCGCGACGTGATCTCCCTGCTGGCCGAGGACATCCGTCGATCGCTGGCGCGGCTGGCCGCGGGCACGCCGTCCGACGAGGCCAGGACCGGATTCCATCACTGACGGGTCCGGTCCGGCCGGCGGAGCCGGGGCCTGCTGTGTCGGGGCGCACCCTGCCGACTAGACTGTGACGTGGGTCATAGCCGGGTCGGGCTGATGGAAGGGCGTCGATGTACAACTGGAGTGTTCAGAACGCGATCGTGGCATTCGTGGATTCGCTGCGTCCCCACTCGGAGCAGCATCACGAGATGTACATGAACGCGCTGTACAACTTCGTCGACATGCAGAGCCACCTGCTCACGATCCTCGGCTACCCGCCGGTGGGCTGAGTCAGCCGCCTACGATCGGTGCCATGACTTCCGGCACCCATCCCGTACCACCGGGGCGCGGCGCCCTCGACTCGATGATCCTCGGATTGCTGATCTTCGACGGCGCGCTCACGGCCGTGCTGGCGGTGCTGTTCCTGCCCACCTACCTGGGATCGGTGGCGTTCCCGATCAGCGCGCTCGTCGCGGGCGCCGTGAACGTGCTGCTGGTGCTCGGGGCGCGCACCGTCACCGATCGGGTGTCGAGGGCCGCGCTGCCGCTGGTCGGGTGGTTCCTCGGCTTCGTGTTGTGCATGGTCGGCGGGCCGGGAGGCGACTCCCTGTTGCTCGCGAGCCCGCTGACACTGCTGCTACTCGGCTTCGCGGTGGTGCCTGCCGGACTGTTGTTGCTCAAGCTCGCCTCCGACGAGGCGGTCGCGCGCGGCAGTTCGACCCGCCGGGTCTGAGGCGTCCGGCCCGCGTGGGCGGGCAGGTCGCGACCGGCCCCGGCTCGAGAGTCCATCCGGGTTCGATTCGAGAATCCTCCCCGCATCGGGTGCGGTGACTGTTACCGTGCCGTCGACCACTGCGCGGTGACGGACGGGAGCAACAGGTGAGCGTGAAACCGGGGGCGGGAGGCCAGCGGATGGGCTGGGCCACAACCGCATTGGCCGCGGTGACCGTCGCGGCGGGAGTGATCGGCCCGGGCTCCGCCCACGCCGTCCCGCAGCAGGCGAACGGGCTCGACGAGGTGCTGTTCGTCGGGAACAACTGGGACGGTACCGCCGACGTCATCGAGTCGTCCGGCGGCTACGCCAAGGTAGGCCGGGTCAACATCATCCCGGACAAGCAGGAGCGGCTGCGGGAGATCTACCTGAACCCGATCAAGCTGGCCTTCTTCCTCGGGGTGCGGGAGACCGCGGGCGAGGGCCACGACCAGTTCGTCGACGACATGTACACCACGCCCGACGGGTCCGCGGTGGTGGCGTCCCGGCCGAGCTTCGCAGATGTGGTCTCGATCGACCTGGTCAGCGGAAAGGTCAACTGGCGCTTCCCGGTGTCCGGCTACCGAGCCGACCACATGGCCGTCTCGCCGGACGGCAACCGGGTCGCGGTCTCGGCATCCACCAGCAACACCGTGCACGTGCTCGACATCCGAACCGGCGCACAGGTCGGGTCGTTCAGGACCGGGGACAAGCCGCACGAGAACGTGTTCACCGACGGTGGCCGGTACCTGTGGAACATGTCGATCGGCGAGGTGAACACCCCGCTGGACGCCCCGTGGCAGGACTCCACCAAGGGCGACCGCAAGATCACCGTGGTCGATGCCCAGACCTTCCAGACGGTCAAGGTCATCGACATGCGGGATCGGCTGGACGCCTTCGGTCGCTCCGACCTCTCGGACTCGGTGCGACCCGTCGCGTTCAGTCCGGACGAGAGCACGCTCTACTTCCAGGTGTCGTTCTTCAACGGCTTCGTCGAGTACGACATCGCGACCGACAAGATCACCAGGATCAAGGAGCTGCCGAAGAACCCGAGCACCAGTCCGGACCGAACCACCTGGGTCAACGACTCCCGTCACCATGGCATGTCGATCAGCCCCGACGGCGCCAAGCTGTGCATCGCCGGGACGATGGACGATTACGTGACCGTCGTCGACACCGCCACGTTGCAGGAGACCCCCACCGTCCCGGCGGGGAAGCCGTATTGGGCCACCGTCGACGGTGACGGCACGCATTGCGTCATTTCCGAGAGCGCCACCGACTCGGTGAGCGTGATCGATTTCGTGAGCGGGCAGAAGGTGGCAACCGTGCCGGTGGGCGATCACCCGCAGCGGGTGCGCATCGGGCACGTCCCCGCGGGGTGGACCGGTACCCCCGACACCGGGACCGGAAACGGGAGCGTCGGAACGGGCAGCGCCGGGTTGGGAACGGGCAGCGCCGGCTCCTAGGGCAGGACTCCGGCGGCGCGACCGGCCTCGGCAAGCACCGACTCGAGCATGTCCGGGGTCAGTCGCCCGGTGAAGGTGTTCTGCTGGCTGACGTGATAGCTGCCGAACAGGTGCAGCGTGTTCCGTTCGCCCGGGAGTTCCACGTGCACACCGTGGCCGAACTTCGGCCTCGGCCTCGGTACCCGCCAGCCCGCGTCGGCGAGGACGGGAAGCAGTGCCTGCCAGCCGAATCCGCCGAGAACCACGACCGCGCGCAGCGTCGGCGCCAGCAAGGCCAGTTCGCTGTCCAACCAGTGCCGGCAGGTCGCCCGCTCGAGCGGCGTCGGTTTGTTCGCCGGGGGCGCGCAGTGCACCGGTGCCGTGACGCGGGTTCCGTTCAGGGTCAGACCGTCCCCGATGTGGGTGGCGGTCGGCTGGTTCGCCAGGCCGACCGCGTGCAGCGCCGCGTACAGCACGTCGCCGCTGCGGTCGCCGGTGAACATCCGACCGGTGCGATTGCCGCCGTGTGCGGCGGGCGCCAGCCCGACGATGAGCAGCGCGGCGTCCGCGGGGCCGAACCCGGGAACAGGCCTGCCCCAGTAGGTCTGGTCCCGGAACGCGGCCCGCTTCTCGACCGCGACCTTCTCCCGCCAGGCGACCAGTCGTGGACAGCGCCTGCAGTCGATCAGTTCGCGGTCCATCTCGGCGAGAGTGGTATGGGCCTCCACAGATCCGACGGTACCCGCGCGGCGGGCCCGGAGTTCGGATTACCCGGAGCAGGGGATCGTGCCCTGGAGGGTTGGATCGAGGGCCTTGCGGACGAGGAACAGCGAGACCGGATGGTCCAGCAGCCCCTTGGACCCGTCCGGATAGAGCACCTGGCCGGAATGCGCGACCTCGAGGGAATCGTCCTGGCACACGTCCTGCACGAACATGTTTCGGACGGAGGTTCCCGGCGCGGGGATCAGGAACGAGCTTTCGGGCGGGGTGATCGTCTTGTCCTTCTTCGTCGCGATGACGGTGTAGTCGATCCCCGGATACGTCTCCTGGCCGGCGTTGAGATTCGTCAGGAAGGCCGAGCCCGCGAGCTGCTGGTTCATCGCCACTCCCACCGGGCGAGCGCCGTCGAACGTGGTTCCGTGGGTCGACGGACCGAGCATGACCAGCGTGCGTACCTTGTTGCGCGCGGGATCGACGGGGTCCGCGCCGTGCTCGAACTTGAGGTACTGGCGAGGCATCATGCCGCCCTGGGAATGCCCGACGATATCGACCTGCTCGACACCGGTGCTCTCGCGAACGCGGTCGACGAACGCGGCCAGCTCGCGCGCTGAGCCCTCGATCGCCGCGGTTCCCCACGCGGTCGGTCCCAACCCGAAGAACTCGCGGGTGCCGCCGTAGTTCAACGCGTAGACGCAATAGCCGTCCGCCTTGAGCGCACTCGTCAGCGCGGGGAGGCTCTGCTTCATGCTCCACCCGGTGCCGTGCAAGAGCACGACGGGCCGCGGGTGCTGCTGAGACGGGCGGCAGGACCAGTCATTCGCACCTGCGGGCGGCTCCTCGTCCTGCGCGCCTGCCGATCCGGTCGACGCCGACTGTGCCGATGCCGTTGCGGCGGGGACGATCGCGGAACCGAGGACGAACATGGCGACGGCCGCGAGGCTCGTCGCCACGGCGCGGAGCCGGGCATTCACTTGAGTACTCCTGAGACTGGTGACGGGGATGTGCGAAGCCGTGCGACCGTCATCTGTAACACCCCCGCCGGGGACGGCGCAGGGGAATGCCTCGTTCGGTCAGGTCGTCGCCGCGCGCAATCGCAGCGTCAGCACCTGGAACGGCCGCAGCGTCACGGTGATCGCGTCGCCTGAAACCGTCGCGGCGGCGGGCTGCTCGACCGGCCGCTCGAGCAGGTCGACGACCTCGATCCCCGCCTGTGGGAAGCCCACGTCGATCCGCGCGGTCGACCTGGCGCCGGTGGACTCGTACAGCCGGACCACGACGTCGCCGCTGCGGTCCTCGGCGAGTTTGACCGCCTCCACCACCACGGCCGGATTCGACACCCGCAGCAGCGGTTCGACCGGCGCGGCGCCTGTGATCGTGCGCGGCGGCAGATTGATCCGATAGCCCTCGGCCACGGCGTCGTCGATCGTCGACCCGGGCCGCACCGAGACTCGCAGCGTGTGCACGCCCTGGTCCGACTGCGGGTCCGGGTACAACGGTGCGCGCAGCAGCGACAGGCGCACCGTGGTGGTGCTGCCGCCGTCCGGCCTCGTGGATCGCCCGACGTCGTGGCCGTATGTGGAGTCGTTGGCCACCGCGACGCCGTAGCCGGGCTCGCCGACGTGCACCCAGCGGTGCGCGCAGATCTCGAACTTCGCGAAGTCCCAGGAGGTGTTCGAGTGCGTCGGCCGGAACACGTGGCCGAACTGGGTCTCCGCGGCGCTGCGGTCGGCGTGCACGTCGAACGGGAACGCCAGCTTGAGCAGCTTCTGCCGCTCGTGCCAGTCGATCTCGCTGCTGATCTCCAGCGCGCCGGAACCGGGTGCGAGCTCCAGCCGCTGCACCACCGTCGAGTCCCCGAACGACCTGCGCACCACCACCACATCGCCGACGAGGTCCACGGAGTCCGCGCGCCGCAGGTCGGTCACGGTGCGGCGATAGAACTCGTCGATGTCCCAGGCATCCCACTGGTTGGGCACGTCCCGGTGCAGTTGCAGCAGGTTGCCGACCGAGCCGGGCGCGATGGCGTCCCGTCCGGTGACCGAATCAGACAGCGAGGTGATCAGGCCGTCGCCGTCGACCGCGACCCGGACCAGTCCGTTGTTCAGGACGAAACCGTTGCCGCGCTTGGTGACCCGGGTGCGCTCGGCGTCGCCCCCGGCCACCGCGATGCCGAGCGCGGGTACGCCGTCGCGGGGGTGGGGGGTCGCGTTGAGGGTCAGGGTCGACGAGCCCTTCCCGGTCAGCGCCCGGGCCGAGGCGGCGACGATCCGCTCCAGGCCCGCCGCGATGGCGGCATAGTTGCGCTCGGCGTCCCGATGCACCCAGGCGATGGAGCTGCCCGGCAGGATGTCGTGGAACTGCTGCAGCAGGACCAGGCGCCAGAGGCGCTCGAGCTCGTCGTACGGGTAGTCCGCCCCGGCCCTCACCGCGGCCGTGGCCGCCCACAGTTCCGCCTCACGCAGGAGGTGCTCGCTGCGCCGGTTGCCCTGCTTGGTCTCGGCCTGCGAGGTGTAGGTGCCGCGATGCAGCTCCAGGTACAGCTCGCCCGACCACACCGGTGGCGTGGGGTACTCGGCCTCGGCGCGGCGGAAGAAGTTCGCAGGCGAGTCCAGCGTGACGGTGGGCGAGCCCTCGAGCGAGCGGGTCCGCTCGGCCGCGGCCAGCATCTCGCGGGTCGGTCCGCCGCCGCCGTCGCCCCACCCGAACGGGACCAGGGACACGGTCCCGGCCCCCTGCTCCCGGTAGTTGCGCTGGGCGTGACCGAGATCGTGGCCGGAGAGGTCCGAGTTGTACTTGTCGACCGGCGGGAAGTGGGTGAAGACCTGCGTACCGTCGATGCCCTCCCACCTGAAGGTGTGGTGCGGCATCTTGTTGGTCGTATTCCAGGAGATCTTCTGGGTGAGGAAATATTGCGAGCCGGACAGGCGCACCAACTGGGGCAGCGCGGCCGAGTAGCCGAACGAATCCGGCAGCCAGACCTCGGGGGTGTCGACGCCGAACTCCTCCAGGAAGAACCGCTTGCCCGCCACGAACTGTCGCGCCATCGCCTCGCCGCCGGGCATGTTGGTGTCGGCCTCCACCCACATGCCGCCGACCGGGACGAACTGGCCGGACGCGACCTTGTCCCGGATCCGTTCGAACAGCTCCGGATAGCCGTCCTTGACCCAGGCGAGCTGCTGGGCGGAGGAGCAGGCGAACCGGAAATCCGGGTGATCGTCCATCAACGCAACGACATTGGAGAAGGTGCGGGCGCACTTTCGGATGGTCTCGCGGACCGGCCACAGCCAGGCCGAGTCGATGTGCGCGTGCCCGACCGCGACCACGTTGTGCGCGCTGGCGTAGGCCGGTCGCGCGAGCACCTCCCGCAGTTGCTCGCGGCCGGCGGCGGCGGTGCCGGCGATGTCGTCCGGGTCGACGGTGTCGAGCATCCGCTCGAGGGCGCGCAGGATCTCGTGCCTGCGCGGCAGGTCGAACGGCAGCGCGTGCATCAGGCCGCTGAGCGTCCAGATGTCCTGGGTCAGCTCCCACACCGTGCGGTCGCGGAGCGCGAAGTCGACCTGGCGGAGCCGGTAGATCGGATCCTCACCCGCGGTGTCCGGGTCGCCCAGCGCGGTCGGCTGGAAGCCGAAACTGCGTGCCACATCGGGATTCGCGGCCAGTTCCAGGTACAGGTCGACGGGTCGGTGGGGATCCACCGGCAGGTAGGTGTTGAACGGGGAGATCGCCTTGATGACGGTGCCGTCGGGCCGGTAGGCGAGCCCCTCGGCGTTGAAGCCGGGGCCGCCGGTGAACCCGGGATCGACCACCATCTCCACCTCGACGTCCCGGCCCATGAGCGCCAGCCAGTGCGCCGGCACGTGGCCGGTGACGTGTAGCCACGTCGTGCCCCACGGCCTGCCCCAGGCGGTCCCGATCGCGATGGGCTCGAACTCCTGCGTCATCGCCTCCGACACCGGCACCGGCTCGCCCGGCACCTGCCACGCGGAGATCTCGGCCGGCGCGGTCTCGCGGTAGAGCGCCGCGCCGAGCCGCTGGTCGACGAAACGCCGCAGCCGCTCCTCCACGATTTCGCGATCGTCGTGCATCGGTGACCTCCGTGCGTCGAGGGAAGCGGGGATTCGGTCTCAGGTGGTGCGGGTCCAGATGTCGCCTGCGCCGGGGGTCACCGTCTCGATCAGCCCCCAGGCGCGGTCGGCGGGCAGATCGAGAACCTCGTAGTGTCCGGCCCCCGCCGGGGTGGCCGCGACGACCGTGGCGACTCCCGCGCGGCGCTGAAAGTAGCTCTGCCGCACGGTCCATCCGATGATGCCGTCCGCCTCGAGGCTGTGCCTGCCGCGATCGAGCGAACCGCTGCGGGTGACGAGCCACCCCGGCGGCGTGGCGTGTCCGAGCCCGCGGGAGCGGTCCCAGGCGAGCGCCACGGCGGCGAGGGTGAGGGCGCCGACCGCCGCCCAGGCCGGCCACCGGATCCCGACGCCGAGGGCCGAGGCGAGGGCGAGCGCGAACGCCGTCGCCGCGACCGGGAGCAGGGCCCTGGTGTAGCGGCGGCGACGCGCGGCGGGTCCGTGCGGGGTCAGCCGGGCCGGGGGGCTGCCGGGGGTCACGCGTTCGACCGCCCCCTTGACCCGCTCGGCCTCGGCGCGCGGGGACTGCGGCATGAGCAGGCTCGACTGGTGTTTCTCCGCGCTGACGCCGGTCATGATGGCGTCGAGGCGGGCACCGCCCGCGATCCGCAGGAGCAGTGGTTCGCGCAGCGAGGTGCCGCGCAGCCGGGCCCGGTCGAGGGTGGTCTGCCGGGTCTTGAGCAGGCCATGGCTGACATGCAGCACCTTCCCGTCATCGGTGACCTGGAGGTTGCCGTACGCGACGAGGTATCGCACGCAGGCGAGCACGCTGGCCACGATCAGCAGCAGAATCAGCCCCAGCAGCCCGGCGAGCGCGGTGCCGAGCTGCTGTGCGGAGTCGATGCCCCTCGACACCGCGGACGATTCGGCGATCTGTCTGCCGATCCCGTACTGGAAGGCGACGCCGACGATGGCGGCGACGGTCAGCACCCCGGTGACGGAGAACGGTGCGTACCGCACCCAGGCGGGGGACCAGTGCGCGATCTCGACCGGCGCCGCGGTGGTGGGCGCCGCGTCGAGGGTGTCGGGCGCCTCGAGGTGCCGTGCCAGCAGCGCGGCGCGCAGGGCGGGCACCAGCGACGAGTCGAGCGCGTTCAGCTCGAACTTGGCGGCGTCGCCGGAAGCGGCATGTTGTCCGGTGCCGATCCGGACGATGGACAGCCCGAGCAGCCGGTGCAGGACGCCGGCCTCCACGTCCACCGACCGGATCCGGTTGCGCGGCACCGAGAGCAAGTTCTTCCGGAACACCCCGGTGCGCAGCTGCACGTGCACCGGACCGATCCGGTAGCTGGTGGTGAACCAGCGCAGCAGCGCGTACGCCACCAGCGCGGCGACGACGACCAGGCCGAGCGTGTGGTTGCCGCTCTGGGTGCCGACGATCAGCGAGATCAGCAGCACCGGTAGCAGCTTGATGACCTCGTCGACGGGATGCACCAGCAGCATCCGCTTGTCGAGCCGCAGCCACGGCTGTTCCTGTTCGGCCGCCAGCGCGTCGGCCCCCGATGCCTCCGGTGGCGCGGTGCCGGGCGCGGGGTTGGGTACCTCGTGGTGTCGGGTGGGATGCCCGGGTGTGATCACGTCGCGTCCCCGACGTTGCGGCCTGCGATCTCGGTGAGCTGCGCGACGGTCCGGTCCGCGACCTCGCGGTCGAGCGCGGTGATGGTGACCGCGCCCGCCGACGAGGCGGTGGTCACGGTGACCGTGGCGAGGCCGAGCATCCGGTCGATCGGCCCGCGTTCGGTGTCGACGGTCTGCACCCGCGAGATCGGGGCGATGCGGCGTTCCTGGTTGAACCATCCGGTCTTGGTGTACACCGCGTCGGCGCTGACCTCCCAGCGGTGCACGCGGTACCGCCACTGCGGGACCACCAGGATGTGCGTCAGCGCGCACGCGAGGCTGACGGCGAACACCGCGACGTGCGGCCAGGTGCTCCAGCGCCCGTCGACGACACCCCACACGATCTGGGCGACGAAGACGGGGATCCACACCAGGGCGGCGTTGATCGCCCACAACTGAGGGGCACGGCTGCTGGGCCGCCACTGGGGGTCGGCCATGGTGACGGCGGAGGTCGGGGGAGTGCTCACGTCTCCAGCCTGCCCGATCCAGGGCCGTCACCGCGCGACCCTCGGCCGGTTTCGGTCGATGTCGCCCCGCCGTCGTCCTTCTCGCGGGGGGCCTCCGGAGGGTTAGCCTTGGAGGGGCGAGGGAAGGAACGACCATGGACCGATTCGACCCCACTGGGCCCGAGGTCCCCGAGGCCGACCGCGTCGAGCAGGAGACGCCGGTCGGTGGCTCGGAGGAGGCCGACAACACCGACGAGTCGGTGCAGGAATCGGCAGGCGGCTCGCTCGAGGTCAACGACGCCGACGCGGCCGAGCAGGCGCGCGTCGTGCCGGACGAGGACGACTATCCGCACGACTGACCGGCGGCGACACCACGACGGGGAGGCCTCCCCTGGCCGGTCCCACGGGTGATGGCGCATGATCGAACGCGTGAGCACCGACGACGCCCCCGCGACCACGCCCGCGATGCTGCCCGATCCCGTGATGCCGTCGGGGTCCGCACAGGGGGGTGCCGCGGCGCCCGCGGCCGGGTCGGCGCCGCCGTCGCCGTCCGCGATGCGCAGGGCGTTGCGCCGCGCCCGCGACGGCGCCACCCTCAACGTCGACGAGGCCACCGTGCTGCTGCACGCCCGCGGCGCCGACCTCGAGGACCTGGCCGCCTCGGCCGCGCGGGTGCGCGACGCCGGACTGGAGGCGGCCGGTCGCGCCGGGACCATCACCTACTCGCGCAAGGTCTTCATCCCGCTCACCCGGCTCTGCCGGGACAAGTGCCACTACTGCACCTTCGTCACGGTGCCGGGCAAGCTCCGTGCCGAGGGGCACGGGATGTATCTCGAGGCCGACGAGGTGCTGGAGATCGCCCGACAGGGCGCCGAACTCGGTTGCAAGGAGGCGCTGTTCACCCTCGGGGACCGACCGGAGGCGCGCTGGCCGGAGGCCAAGGAGTGGCTGGACGCCCGCGGCTACGATTCCACCCTCGACTACCTGCGCGCCATGTCGATCCGGGTGCTCGAGGAGACCGGACTGCTGCCACACCTGAACCCGGGCGTGCTCAGCTGGGAGGAGATCTCGCGTCTCAAGCCGGTGGCGCCGTCGATGGGCATGATGCTGGAGACCACCTCCACGCGGTTGTTCACCGAGAAGGGCGAATGCCACTACGGCAGCCCCGACAAGGATCCGGCCGTGCGGCTGCGTACCCTCACCGACGCGGGCAGGCTCTCGGTTCCGTTCACCACCGGCATTCTGGTCGGCATCGGCGAGACGATGACCGAGCGCGCCGAGTCGATTCTCGCGATCCGGAAGTCCCACAAGGCGTTCGGTCACATCCAGGAAGTGATCGTGCAGAACTTCCTGGCCAAGGACGACACCGCGATGCGCGACGCGCCGGACGCCGGAATCGAGGAGTTCCGGGCCACCATCGCCGTCGCGCGGCTGCTGCTCGGGCCCGGCATGCGGATCCAGTCGCCGCCGAATCTGGTGTCGGCGGCGGAATGCCTCGCGCTGATCGCCGCGGGCGTCGACGACTGGGGTGGCGTCTCGCCGCTCACCCCGGACCACGTCAACCCGGAGCGGCCGTGGCCGAACCTCGACACCCTGGCCGCGATCACGGCGGAGGCGGGTTACCGGCTCACCGAGCGGACCGCCGCGCAGCCGCCGTACGTGCTCGCCGGTTCGCCGTGGATCGACCCCCGCATCGCCGCGCACGTGCAAGCCCTGGCCGACCCGGTGAGCGGACTGGCCCGGCCGGACACCCGGCCCACCGGCCTGCCCTGGCAGGAGCCGGACGAGTCGTGGGAGTCCGCGGGGCGCGTCGACCTCAACACCGCCATCGACACCGAGGGCCGCAACACCGAGACCCGCAGCGACCTCGGTAGCGCGTTCGGCGACTGGGACTCGGTCCGCGAGCAGGTGCTCGAGTTGTCGAGCCAGGGTGCGCCGGTGCGGCTCGACTCCGAGGTGCTGGCGGCGCTGCGGAGCGCCGAGCGCGATCCCGGCGCCTGCACGGACGACGAGTACCGGGCCCTGGCCACCGCCGACGGCGAGGGTCTCGAGGCGATGGTCGCGTTGGCCGACGCCCTGCGCCGGGACGCGGTCGGGGACGACGTCACCTACGTGGTGAACCGGAACATCAACTTCACCAACATCTGCTACACGGGCTGCCGGTTCTGCGCGTTCGCGCAGCGCAAGGGCGACGCCGATGCGTTCACCCTGTCGACCGCCGAGGTGGCGGACCGGGCGTGGGAGGCGCACGTCGCCGGGGCCACCGAGGTGTGCATGCAGGGCGGCATCGACCCGGAGCTGCCCGTGACCGGCTACGCCGACCTGGTTCGCGCGGTCAAGGCCCGGGTGCCGTCGATGCACGTGCACGCCTTCAGCCCGATGGAGATCGTCAACGGGGCCTCCCGGGGCGGGCAGAGTGTGCGGGACTGGCTGACCGAGCTGCGCGCGGCGGGCCTGGACTCGATCCCCGGCACCGCGGCGGAGATCCTCGACGACGAGGTGCGCTGGGTGCTCACCAAGGGCAAGCTCCCGACGAGCACCTGGGTCGACGTGGTCACCACCGCGCACGAGGTGGGCCTGCCCTCCAGCTCGACGATGATGTACGGGCACGTCGATCAGCCGCACCACTGGGTCGGGCACCTGAACGTGCTGCGCGGAATCCAGGACCGCACCGGTGGCTTCACCGAGTTCGTGCTGCTGCCGTTCGTGCACCAGAGTTCCCCGCTGTACCTGGCCGGCGCGTCCCGGCCGGGGCCGACGCAGCGCGACAACCGGGCCGCGCACGCGCTGGCGCGGATCATGCTGCACGGGCGGATCCGGAACATCCAGACCAGTTGGGTCAAGCTCGGGGTCGCGGGTACCCGGGCGATGCTGCAGGGCGGCGCGAACGACCTGGGCGGCACCCTGATGGAGGAGACCATCTCGCGGATGGCCGGTTCGCAACACGGATCGGAGATGACGGTGGCCGAGCTGCGGGCGATCGCCGAGGGGATCGGGCGCCCGGCCAGGCAGCGCACGACAGGGTATGCCGAAAGGGTGGGAGTGGCATGAGTGACAAGGATCGAATCGGCGACGGCAGGGTCGTCGCGGTGCTCGACCGCGCGGCCTGGGGGATCAACCCGGTACTGGACCTGGTGAGCTCGGACCCGTTGCGGATCAAGGCTCGGACGTTCACGCCGACCGCCGAGCAGCGTTCGATGGCCGAGAAGGTCCTCGACGCGGCGGCCTGGCTGCTCGATGTCGCGGAGGTGCCCGGCACCGCCGCCTGGGAACGGGCGAGCGACGAACGCCGTGCCCGGTGGTGGGTGACCAGGCTCGGCGCGCTGAACACCATCGCGGTGGCGTTCCCCGGCGTGTTCGGTCCGCTCGTCCGGCGGCTGCCGATCCAGGACCTGCTGGCCTTCGCGAATCAGGCGGTGGTGTTGGTCGCGGTGGCCAGGGAACTCGGTGTCACCGACCGCAGCGCCCAGGTGGACATGCTCGCGTCGGTGCTCTGTCGCAGGCAGACCGACGCCAGGACGCTGCTCGCCCACCCGGATGCGCCGCCACCCGGGCCGGACTCGTCGTGGCGGCCGTTCGCCCTGCTCGGGGTGATGTGGTCCACCGCCCGGATGCTGAGGGCGATTCCCGACGAACTCGAGAAGCGACCGCGACCGGGTCAGCCCTATCGAACGCTCGGAAAGCTGCCGCTGGTCGGCGCGGTGGCGGACTACTTCGGTGAGCGGGGCGCCCTGGTCCGCGCGGCCGCACAGGGCCAGCGCTGGATCGACGGTCACACCGTGCGGACGGCGGAGGGCCGATCGGGCGTGCAGGGACTGTCCAGCGTCTGACCTCGGTCAGGGTGGCTTCGGCAGGGTGGCTTGGGTCGATCCCCAGTAGTCTGTCGGTGTACCCCGCCTCGCGGTCCCATCCGAACGGTCAGGGCACCCTAAGCGGGCGCTCCCGGGTGGGGGAGGAGATACTGGTAACTCCTGGGCGGGCTTGGGGGTTCGCGCAGCGTAATGGTCTTTGACGAAAGGCAGGGAGAGCAGCAGTGCCCTACACGATTGCCGAACCGTGCGTGGATGTTCTCGACAAGGCGTGCATCGAGGAATGCCCCGTCGACTGTATCTACGAGGGTGGCCGCATGCTCTACATCCACCCCGATGAGTGCGTGGACTGCGGCGCCTGCGAACCCGTCTGCCCCGTCGAGGCGATCTTCTACGAGGACGATGTGCCGGACCAGTGGAACGACTACGTCAGCGCGAACGTCGACTTCTTCGTCGAGCTCGGGTCGCCCGGTGGCGCCGCCAAGCTCGGCAAGGTCGACTACGACCCGCCGTTCATCAAGGCGCTGCCGCCGATGGGCGAGAACTGAGTTGCTCGATCCCACCGTGACCGGGCACACGCGTGTTCCCCGGTCGCGCACTCCGGTGTCCCGGGCGCTGCCCGACTTCCCGTGGGATTCGCTGGCCGGCGCGAAGGCCGTGGCCGAGTCCCATCCGGGCGGGATCGTCAACCTCTCGGTCGGCACCCCGGTCGACCCGGTGGCGCCGCTGATCCGCGAGGCGCTGGCCTCGGTGTCGGAGGTGCCGGGCTACCCGACCACCCACGGCACCCCCGAGCTGCGGGCGGCCGCGGTCGGCGCCCTGGCGCGGCGGTACGGGGTCACCGGGCTCGACCCGGCGGCGGTGCTGCCCGCGATCGGCACCAAGGAGGCGATCGCGTGGCTGCCCCGACTGCTCGGCCTGGGCCCGGACGACCTGGTCGTCATCCCCGAGGTCGCCTACCCGACGTACGAGGTGGGCGCGCTGCTCGCCGGCGCCAGGGTGCTCCGCGCCGACGGCACCATGCGGCTCGGCCCGGAGAATCCCGCGCTGATCTTCATCAACTCGCCGTCGAACCCGACCGGCAAGGTGCTGGGCATCGACCACCTGCGCAAGGTCGTCGACTTCGCCAGGCAGCGGGGCGCGATCGTCGTCTCCGACGAGTGCTACCTGGGTCTGACCTGGGAGGCCGAGGCGTACTCGATCCTCGACCCCCGCGTCTGCGACGGCGACCACACCGGCCTGCTGGCCGTGCACTCGCTGTCGAAGACCTCGAACCTGGCCAGCTACCGGGCCGGGTTCATCACCGGTGACGCCGCCCTGGTCGCGGAGCTGCTGGAGGTGCGCAAGCACGCCGGGATGATGCTGCCGTTCCCCGTCCAGGCCGCGATGACCGCGGCCCTGAACGACGACGCGCACGAGAACGAGCAGCGCGAGCGGTACCGCGCGCGCCGCGAGGTGCTGCTGCCCGCCGTGCGCGCCGCGGGGTTCACCGTCGACAACTCGGAGGCCGGCCTGTACCTGTGGGCCACCCGCGAGGAGGCCTGCCGGGACACGGTGGACTGGTTCGCCGAGCGCGGCATCCTGGTCGCGCCCGGCGATTTCTACGGCCCCGGCAGCCGTCGGCACGTCCGGATCGCGCTCACCGCGACCGACGAGCGGATCGCCGCCGCCGCCACACGGCTCACCGCCTGATCGCTGTTACCTGGCCGCGGACCCGCCGCGGCGCTAGCCTGGGGGCGGAGTTCCTCGTTGCCGGGGTACCGCCCCTGCAGCGTCACGCCGCGGGCAGGAGGCAGCATGGACGCCGTCACTCGGGTTCCCTCGCCCAGCAACGAACCGGTGCTCTCGTACGCGCCGGGTAGCCGCGAGCGGCTGTTGCTGACCGCGAAGCTCACCGTGCTGGCCTCGGAACCGGTCGAGTTGCCGCACGTGATCGGCGGCGTGCACCGGCAGGGCTCCGGGGAACGGGTGGACGTCGTTCAACCGCACCGGCATTCGGCAGTGCTCGGGACCCTCACCAACGCCACCCACGAGGACGCGGACGCCGCCGTGGAGGCCGCGGTCGCGGCCGCGCCCGGCTGGCGGGCACTGTCCTTCGACGACCGGGCCGCCGTGCTACTGCGGGCCGCGGACCTGCTCTCCGGTCCCTGGCGGGAGACGCTGGCCGCCGCGACCATGCTCGGACAGTCCAAGTCGGTCCAGCAGGCCGAGATCGACGCGCCGTGCGAGCTGATCGACTTCTGGCGGTTCAACGTGCACTTCGCCCGGCAGATCCTCGCCGATCAGCCGGTCTCCGGGCCCGGCGTCTGGAACCGGCTCGAGTACCGGCCGCTCGAGGGATTCGTCTACGCGATCACGCCGTTCAACTTCTCGGCCATCGCGGGCAACCTGCCCACCGCGCCCGCGCTCATGGGCAACACCGTCGTGTGGAAACCGGCGACCACGCAGACCCTCGCCGCGTACTGGACCATGAAGCTGCTCGAGGAGGCGGGGCTGCCGCCGGGGGTCATCAACCTCGTCACCGGCTCGGGTGCCGCGGTATCCGATGTGGCGCTGGGTGATCCGCGGCTGGCCGGTATCCACTTCACCGGCTCGACGAAGACCTTCCAGCATCTGTGGCGGGAGGTGGCGGGCAACATCGACTCGTACCACGGTTACCCGCGGCTGGTCGGCGAGACCGGCGGCAAGGACTTCGTGGTCGCGCACTCGTCCGCGAATCCCGACGTGCTGCGCACCGCGCTGGTTCGCGGCGCCTTCGAGTACCAGGGCCAGAAGTGTTCGGCCGCGTCGCGCGCCTACGTCCCGAAGTCGGTGTGGCAGCGAATGGGAGACGCCTTCCTCGCCGAGGTCGATCAGCTCAGCTACGGCGACGTGACGGACCTGTCGAACTTCGGTGGGGCCCTCATCGACCGCGCGGCGTACGACAAGAACGTCGCGGCCATCGAGCGGGCGCGGGGGGCCGCCGGGGTCACGATCCCGGTCGGCGGGAAGTACGACGACAGCGAGGGGTACTTCGTCCGTCCGACGGTGCTGCTCGTCGAGGATCCGCGCGACGAGTCCTTCGCCACCGAGTACTTCGGACCGATCCTGTCGGTGCACGTCTACGACGACGACCCGCCCGGCGCCTTCGACGACGTGCTCGGGGTGGTGGACTCGAGCGCCCCCTATGCGCTGACCGGATCGGTCATCGCGGACGACCGGGTTGCGGTCGACAAGGCGGGTGCGGCACTGCGATTCGCGGCCGGCAACTTCTATGTCAACGACAAGCCCACCGGCGCCGTCGTCGGTCAGCAACCGTTCGGCGGGGCACGCGCCTCGGGCACCAACGACAAGGCCGGCTCGCCGATCAACTTGCTGCGCTGGACCTCGGCCCGGACCATCAAGGAGACCTTCGTCCCGCCGACCGATCACCGCTATCCGCACATGGAGCCGGAGGAGTAGCCGTGGCCGCGCAGGTCTTCGCGAACCCGTTGCGGCCCGCGATCCTGGCCGCCGCGAGATCGGCGACGCTCAAGACGGCGATCACCAAGGCACCCGTGACCCGATCGATCGTCAGCCGGTTCATCGCCGGGGACACCAGGGCGCAGGCGCTCGCGGTCGCGCGCGCGATTCTCGACTCGGGCCGGATGATCAGCATCGACTACCTGGGAGAGGACACGACCGATGCGGCCCAGGCGCAGGCCACCGTCGCCGAGTACCTGGCCCTGCTCGCGGACCTGGCGGAGATGCCGGAGGCGAAGGCCCCCGGGCAGGTGCGCCGGCTGGAGGTGTCGGTGAAGCTGTCGGCCCTCGGGCTGGCGCTGCCGGTCGACGGCCCCGCGATCGCGCGGGAGAACGCGCGGACGCTCTGCGCCGCGGCCGAGCGGGCCGGGGTCTGGATCACCGTCGACGCCGAGGACCACACCACCACCGACGCGACCCTGTCCCTCGTTCGCGACCTGCGCGCCGACCATCCGTGGCTCGGCGCGGTGCTGCAGTCGTACCTGCGTCGCGCGGAGGCGGACTGCCGGGACCTGGCCGGGCCGGGTTCGCGGATACGGCTGTGCAAGGGGGCCTACCGGGAACCCGATTCGGTGGCCTTCCAGCCGAAGTCGGAGGTCGATGCCTCGTACCTGCGGTGCCTGCGGGTCTTGATGGAGGGCAGGGGCTACCCGATGGTGGCCACCCACGACCCGGCGATCATCGCGGAGGCGGGCTCGATGGCGGCCGATTCGGGCCGCGGCCGCGGCGACCTCGAGCATCAGATGCTCTACGGGATCAGGGACGGCGAGCAGCTGCGGCTGGCCGGCCGTGGCGCCCAGATGCGGGTCTATCTGCCGTACGGCAGCCAGTGGTACGGCTACTTCATGCGCAGGCTCGCGGAACGGCCGGCCAACCTCGGCTTCTTCCTGCGCTCGTTCCTCACCCGGGACTGAAGGTAACGGCCCAGTGGGTGGGAACTGTCCTAGAGAACACGTTCCAGTCCAAGGAGATTTGAAGGATCTGTGACCGGCATCACCGCGGCCCAGCCCGGCCGCTGAACGAGGAGACGCTTCATGACCAACGTGGACACCGAGATCACCGACGAGGTTCGCATCATCGATCAGGGCACGCCGCCCGTCCGTTTCGCGCGTGGCTGGCACTGCCTCGGGCTGGTCGAGGACTTCCGGGACGGCGAGCCGCACTCCATCGAGGCGTTCGGGACCAAGCTCGTGGTGTTCGCCGACAGCAAGGGTGACATCAAGATCCTCGACGCCTACTGCCGGCACATGGGCGGCGACCTGAGCCAGGGCACCGTCAAGGGCGACTCGATCGCCTGCCCGTTCCACGACTGGCGCTGGGGCGGCAACGGCAAGTGCACCGCCATCCCCTATGCCCGCCGGGTTCCGCCGCTGGCCCGCACCCGCACCTGGAAGACCATGGAGCAGGACGAGCTGCTGTTCGTGTGGAACGACCCCGAGGGCAACCCGCCGCCCGCGGACGTCACGATCCCGCAGATGTGCCCCGAGGGCACGGAGTGGACCGACTGGGTGTGGAAGTCGATCGTCATCGACACCAACTGCCGCGAGATCATCGACAACGTCGTCGACATGGCGCACTTCTTCTACGTCCACTACTCGTTCCCGACGTACTTCAAGAACATCTTCGAGGGGCACGTCGCGATCCAGGAGTACGAGGGCGTCGGCCGCGAGGACATCACCGAGTGGGACGACCCGGACGTGCCGCAGCTGGTGTCGACCACCTCGACGGCGGCCTACCACGGCCCGTCGTTCATGATCGACGACCTGACCTACCACTACGAGCACTTCAAGGCCGAGTCGATCCTCATCAACTGCCACTACCCGGTCAGCCCGGACAAGTTCGTGCTGATGTACGGCATCAAGGTCAAGAAGACCGAAGAGGTCCCCGCGGAGATCGCCGACCAGATGGTGCAGGCGATGATCGGCTACATCGGCATCGGCTTCGAGCAGGACATCGAGATCTGGAAGAACAAGACCCGGATCGACAACCCGCTGCTCACCAACGAGGACGGCCCGGTCTACCAGCTGCGTCGCTGGTACGAGCAGTTCTACGTCGACGTCGCCGACGTCAAGCCGGAGATGGTGGACCGCTTCGAGTTCGAGCTCGACACCACCAGGCCGGTCGAGGCGTGGAAGCAGGAAGTCGCCGACAACATCGCCCGCAAGGCCGACGCGGAGGCCTCGGCCTGATGGAGCCGGTCGACTGCGAACGCTGTGGCATCCGGGTTCTCGTGGAGAAGAGCAGCTGGGAGCACACGTCGGTCCAGTGGAACACCGACCACCCCGAGGCCATCTGCGAGGAGTACCAGCAGGACCCGTCGCTGACCCAGCGCGGTGCACGCATCGGCCGCTGCTCGGCGCTGCGTGAATCGATCCGCAAGGCAGTCCTGGACGGGCGGATCCCCGTCCCCGAGTGAATCTCCGCCCCGCCGGGCACCGCGCCGAGGGCGCCGTGCCCGGCGGGGTCGTGGTCATTCTCGGCGCTGCGCAGCCTTGATCTCGGTGTGGTGCACCGTGTGCTGGTCCTCGGGGCTGAGATCCAGCGGGGCCAGTTCGATGTCGACCTTGTCGATGGTGCCGGTGAACCGGAACGGCGTGCGGTATTCCGAGGTGACGGGCTGGCCGGTGTCCTCGCCGATGCCGAAGGTGTCGACGCCGAAGCGGGCGAAGACCGTCGCCGCCATGTGGCCTTCACCGACCTTCACGCCGTCGACGGTCAGCGTGAGGCCCGCGCCCTTGCCGATGCCGCCACCGTCGTAGTCGAACTCGATGCCGACGACCGCGTCGCCCGCCGCGACCGGCTGTGCCGCCCGCACGGTGGTGTGGTCGCCGTAGTAGTTGTAGTCGAAGGTCGGCACGCCGTCCTTCAGGTACAGCGACATGCCGCCCGCCACCCCGCCGATTGCCATGACGACACCATTCGTCGCGGCGCCGTCGGCTCGGATGTGCGCGGTGAGCGTCCAGCTGCGGTTCTTCATCGAGGGGGCCGCGGTCTCCGGGAGCCGGGTCGCGCCCGCGTAGAAGGTGAACGAGGTCGCCTTCGGGTCCGCGCCGGGCGCCGACGGCTTGGGGAGGATCGCCCGGGCGACGCCGCGGTCGTCGAGCGGGTACACGTGGTACTTCTCGGCGGCCGCGTCGAACGCGGACTTCATCTGCTCGAGCTTGTCGGGCATCGAGTCGGCCAGGTCCCGCGCCTCGGAGAAGTCCTCCTCGAGGTGGTACAGCTCCCAGCGGTCGCTGTCCCAGTCGCCGCTGGCGAGATCCTGCCGCCACGGCAGCGTGTGCTGCGCGTTCGCCTTCCAGCCGTCCTCGTAGATCGACCGGTTGCTGATGATCTCGAAGTACTGCTCGGACCTGCCCTGGAACGACGGGTCCGCAAAGCTGGCGAGGAATGACCTGCCCGCCAGCGGCAGCTGCTCGATGCCGTTGACCGTGTCGGGCATCGTCACCCCCGCCGCCTCGTAGATCGTCGGGGCGATGTCGACGAGATGCAGGAACGGATCGCGTGGGGCCTCGTCGTGCGCGATCTTCGCGGGCCAGCTGGCGACCATCGGGTTGCGGGATCCGCCGAGGTGCGAGGCCACGGCCTTCACCCACTGGAACGGGGTGTTGCCGGCCCAAGCCCAGCCCATCGGGTAGTGCGGCTCCGTCTCCGGCCCGCCGAGTTTGTCGAGATCCTTGATGATCTCGTCGAGCGGCGTCATGATGCCGCCGAGGTTCTTGATCTCGTCGAGCGTGCCGTCGGGCCCGCCCTCGGCGGATGCGCCGTTGTCGCCGACGATGTAGAGGATCATCGTGTTGTCGGCGTCCGGCAGGTCCTTGATCGCATCGAGCAGACGGCCGACCTCGTGGTCGGTGAATGCGAAGTACCCGGCGTAGTTCTCGAACAGAGCGCAGTAGACCTGCTTCTGCTGGTCGCTGAGCGTGTCCCACTCCTGCACCCAGTCTGGGCGCGGGGTGAGTTCGGTGTCGGGCGGGATGATGCCCATCTTCTTCTGGTTCTCGAAGACGATCTCGCGGTACTTCTCCCAGCCCATGTCGAAGGCGCCCTTGAACTTGTCGCGCCACTGCTTGGTGACGTGGTGCGGGGCGTGCATCGCGCCGGGGGCGAAGTACATGAAGAACGGCTTGTCCGGCGCGACCGACTTCGCGTACCGCATCCGCGAGATCGCGCGGTCGGTCATGTCGGTCACCAGGTGGTACCCCTCCTCGGGGGACTTGTCGGGCTCGACCGGGGTCGTGTTCTCGAACAGCACCGGGTGGAACTGGTGCGTCTCACCGGCGTTGAAGCCGTAGAAGTAGTCGAACCCCATGCCGGTCGGCCACCGGTCGAACGGGCCGGCGACGCTGGTCTCCCAATCCGGCGTGTTGTGGTTCTTGCCGTACCACCACGTCGAGTAGCCGTTGCCGCGCAGCACCTCGGCGACCGTGGCGGTGGTGCGCGGGATCATCGTGGTGTAGCTCGGGAACCCCGTCGACCACTCCATGAGGTAGCCGTTGCCCGCGTCGTGGTGGTTGCGCCCGGTCAGCAGCGCCGCGCGCGACGGACCGCACACCGCGGTCGTATGAAATCGGTTGTACCGCAGCCCTTCGGACGCGAGCTTGTCGAGATGCGGCGTCGGGATCAGACCGCCGAACGTCGACGTCTGACCGAACCCGACATCGTCGAGCAGGATCACGACGATGTTCGGCGCGCCCTCCGCCGCGGTGGGGACCTGCGGCCACGCGGCTGTCGATTCCTTGTAGGTCTTGCCGATCGTGCCCTGGAACGACGGTGGCGGCTCCGGGATCGCCGATCGGCCGGACGGGGACGCGGCACCGCGCGCTTGGTTTGTGTGGTCGCTCATGCCGCCATCACATCACCGCAGGGCCGCCTACACGGGCAACGACACCATCACCCGGGCCTCGAAGTCAGGGTGCCGGCCGGTCGCGCGTCGCCGCCGCGCCGGTAGGACAGCGCGTAGAGCGTGAACCCGACGATAGGCAGAATGATGTCGAACCACAGCGGCGGGCCGATGTTGCCCGGCTTGGTGTTGTCCTCGGCGATCCAGAAGTACACATGTCCCGCCGCGTCCCCGAGGTACTGGATCGCGGTGACGGTGAGAACCGCGAGCCAGAAGTAGCCGCGCAACCAGAAACACAGGACACCGGTGACGCCGATCGCCAGGTCACCCATCGCGTTCTCGAACTGGAACCCGCCGTCGCCCCGGGTGTACCCGATCATCTCGGCGATGGCCGGGCCGTCGAACACGTGGTAGGCGGCCCCGATCAGGGAGCTCAGCCCGATCGCCAGCACCAGCCACCACACGAGGTAGGTGTCGACGACGGCCGCGGGTCGGGTGTCCGTCCGATGTCGGCGAGCCTGAACGGCTGCGACGATCAACGCCAGCACAACGGCGATCACCGTGGTCATGGCACCTCCTCGGACGTGTCCAGCACCGGCGTTGATTCCATGGTTGCTGCCCGGGCACCGTCGTGTTGACGTTTTCGTGAACCCTCCGTGTGAGACGCTGAGCCGGTGCTGCTTCGATCTCTAGACGCCCTCGCCGTCGCTCGCGGCGACGATCTCCCCGACGCCGTCCGGATCGGCGACACCACGCTCTCGCGCAGCGACCTCCTCGGCGCTGCCGGGGCGCTCGCCAAGCGCATCGGCGGTGCCGAGCGGGTCGCCGTCCTCGCCACGCCGACCGCGTCGACGGTGATCGCGGTGGTCGCTTGCCTGCTCGCGGGCGTCACGGTCGTGCCGGTGCCGCCGGACTGCGGTCAGACCGAGTTGACCCACATGCTGTCCGATTCGGGGGCCCAGGCCTGGCTCGGGCAGGCTCCTGACGGTAGCGAGTTGCCGGTCGTGCCGGTGCGGTTGCACACCCGTGACTGGCACTCTCACCCCGAACCGGCCCCGTCCTCGATCGCCTTCGTGCTGTACACCTCCGGCACCACGGGGCCGCCGAAGGGCGTGCTGCTGAGCAGGGGCGCCATCGCCGCCGGCCTCGACGCGCTCGCGGAGGCCTGGCAGTGGACCGCGAACGACACCCTGGTGCACGGCCTTCCGCTGTTCCACGTGCACGGCCTGATCCTGGGGCTGCTCGGCCCGCTGCGGATCGGCAGCAGGCTGATCCACACCGTGCGGCCGACGCCCGAGGCATACGCGCAGGCACACGGCACGCTCTACTTCGGCGTGCCGACGGTCTGGTCGAGGGTGGTCGAGGACGAGGAGTCGGCCAGGGCGCTGAGCGGGGCCCGGCTGCTGGTCTCCGGCAGCGCCCCGCTCCCGGTGCCGGTGTTCGAGCACCTGGCCGACCTGACCGGGCTGGTACCGATCGAGCGATACGGCATGAGCGAGACCATGATCACGCTCAGCACCCGGGTCGGCGGTGAGCACCGTCCGGGATGGGTGGGGCTGCCGGTGGCGGGCGCCGAGACCCGGCTGGTGGACGAGGACGGGACCCCGGTGCCGCACGACGGCGAGAGCATCGGCGGACTGCAGGTGCGCGGGCCGATGCTGTTCGACGGGTATCTCAATCGCCCCGCCGCGACCGCGGCATCGTGGACCGAGGACGGCTGGTTCAAGACCGGCGACGTCGCGGTGATCGACGAGCACGGCTTCCATCGCATCGTGGGCCGTGAGTCGACCGATCTGATCAAGTCCGGTGGCTACCGGATCGGGGCCGGCGAGGTGGAGACCTCGTTGCTCGGGCACCCGGCGGTCCGGGAGGTCGCGGTGATCGGCGTGCCGGATGAGGACCTCGGGCAGCGGGTGGTGGCCTACGTGGTCGGCGACGTGCCCTCGCCCGAGGATCTGATCGAGCACGTGGTCGCGGAGCTGTCCGCGCACAAGCGGCCCCGTGAGGTCCGGGTGGTGGACTCGTTGCCGCGCAACGCTCTCGGCAAGGTGCAGAAGAACCTGCTCGGCTGAGGTCCCGGCGATCGGCGCTGCCTATGCCAGCCCGCCCGCATCGCCGAGCGTGACGAACTCACGTCCCTGCGCTCGCATCGTGGGCAGCGCCGCGGCCAGGCCCTCGGCGGTGGCGCCGTGCGGGCGGTTGAGGTGCATGATGACGATCGAGCCGGGCGCGGATCCGGCGGCAGCCGACTGGATGTGACCGGCGGTGGACGTCGCCCCGGAATCGCCGTTCACCGTGAAACCGACGACCTCCTCGCCGAGGTCGCGGACGATGGCGGTCGCGACCTCGTCGCAGTGTGCGGTACCGGGCCGGAACCAGCGAGGCGGGATTCCGGTGATCGATTGCAGGCGTTGGTGGTTGACCATCACCTCCTCGACCACCTCGGCGACCGACCCGGTGCCGGCGATCCCGTACGCGGATCGTCCGGTCACCGAGAGCGGCAGGTGCCTGGTGCCGTGGTTCGCGAGTTCGAAGAGTGGGTTCGCGGCGAGCCGGTCGGTGAGTTCCCGGTTCGCATCGATCCACCGGGAGTTCAGGAACAGGGTGGCGGGCAGGTGTTCGCGTTCGAGGAGTGTGATCAGGTCGGGGTCGACCGCGCTGCCGTGCGGTCCGCCGCAGCCGTCGAAGGTGAGCGTCACCCGCGGGCCGGGCGTCACGAGCCGGGTCCGGGTCCCGGTCACGGCCGTGCCCCATTGGTGGGGGACGGCGCCCGCGTAGCGTGCGATCAGGATGGCCGGGTCCGGCGGTGGTGGCGGCAGTGGCGGGGGCTCGGGCGCGGCCGTGCCCTTCACCTCGATGGGCCCGGGTCGGGGTGCCGGATCGGCGTTCGGGACCGCGGGGGCGTCGAGGTCCGCGCAGGCCGTTGCCGCGGATGCCGCCCCGCCGAGCAGGCCGAGCAGGAGGGCCCGACGGGTCGGTGTCGCACGCACTCGGTCACCGTAGGGCATCGCAGGCGAACTCGCGTGCCGACGCGCGCCGCCCGATCGGCGGCTGCTTTCGGGTGGACACGACTAATCTCGTTAACCATGACCATGCCAGCCGAGAACACCCGTGTCGTGCTCGCGTCCCGCCCCGTCGGCGAACCCCAGCCCTCCGACTTTCGGATCGAGACCGTCCCGGCCGCGGTCCCCGGCGACGGGCAGCTGCTGCTCAAGACCCTCTACCTCTCCCTCGACCCGTACATGCGGGGCCGGATGAGCGCGGCGAAGTCGTACGCCGATCCGGTCGAACTCGGCGACGTCATGGTCGGCGGGACCGTATGCGAGGTGGTCGACTCGAAGGACCCCGCCTTCCACCCGGGCGATGTGGTGCTGTCCTTCTCGGGCTGGCAGACGCATTCGGTGATCGACGCGCACCACGTGCGCAAGCTCGACCCGCACGCCGCGCCGGTGCAGAGCTGGCTCGGTGTGCTGGGGATGCCCGGCTTCACCGGCTACGCCGGCCTGCTGCGCATCGGTGCCCCCAAGCCGGGGGAGACGGTGGTCGTCGCGGCCGCGACGGGGCCCGTCGGATCGGCGGTCGGGCAGATCGCGAAGATCAAGGGCGCCAGGGCGGTCGGCATCGCCGGCGGGCCGGAGAAGGTCGCCTATCTGCGCGAGATCGGTTTCGACGCCGCGATCGACCATCGCGCACCGGACTTCGCCGAACAACTGGCCGCGGCCTGCCCCGACGGCATCGACGTGTACTTCGAGAACGTGGGTGGAGCGGTCTGGAGTGCGGTGTTCCCGCTGCTGAACGACTTCGCGCGGGTCCCCGTGTGCGGCCTGGTCTCGCACTACAACGACACCGCCGCTCCGGCGGGCCCGGATCGGTTGCCCGGCTTCATGAGTGATGTGTTGAAGAAGAGCCTGACGATCCGCGGGTTCATTCAGAGCGAGTTCGTCCAGAGCGACTTCAAGGCCTTTGTCGGCGACATGTCCGGCTGGATCCACGCGGGACGCATCGCGTACCGCGAGGACATCGTCGACGGTCTGGAGAATGCGCCCGCCGCCTTCAACGGGATGCTCGCCGGCCGCAACTTCGGCAAGCTGATCATCAAGGTCGCCGAGGTGGGCGGGTGACCGGGGTGGGTGAGCGGCCGCAGGAGAAGGTCGGGCCGCTCGAGCTGACCGCGTTCCTGTGCGAGCTGGCGATGCTCGGTCTTCTCGTCCTGGCCGGGATCGCCGTGATGGATTCACTGCTCGGTCGGGTGCTCGTGGCGATCGCGTTGCCTGCCGCCGCGGCGTGGATCTGGTCGGTGTGGATGGCGCCGACGTCCCGCCGCAGGCTCACCAATCCATCCCGGCTGTACGCGCAGGTGGTGCTGTTCGCGGTGGTCGGGCTGATCGTCGGGTGGGCCCTCGGCTGGCTCGTCGGCGTGGCCTTCTTCGTGGTGTCCGCGGGCGTGTTCGCGGAGCGGTACCGGCGGGAGCTGCGCACCACTTAGCGACCCACCGTCGACAGGGCGGTCCCGGGGTGGGCCCCTACTTGCTGTCCCGGAACACCGGCTCGCGCTTCTCCCGCCGGGCCAGGGTGGCCTCCTCGAAGTTGTCGGTCATCAGCCGGATCATCAACTGCCCCAGGCCTTCCTGATTCATGTGCTGGGCCATCGAGGAGGCGTCCAGGCTCGACCACAGGGTGCGCTTGGTGAGCTCGACCCCGGGCCGGGAGAAGGCCGCGATCCGCGTCGCCAGGTCGAAGCACTCCTCGAGCAGGTCCTGGCCGTCGATGATGCGGGAGACGAGTCCGATCCGCTCCGCCTCCGCGGCATCGACATCCCGACCGGACAGCATGATCTCGAACGCGCGGGACGACCCGATCGCGCGGGGCAGCAGGTAGCTCAGCCCGAGCTCGCTGGCGGTCAGTCCGTTGTTGATGCCTGCCGCCCGGAAGTACGCCTCCGGGGCGGCCATCCGGATGTCGGCGGCCAGCGACAGGCAGAAGCCGCCGCCGATCGCGGCGCCGTTGACCGCGGCGATCACCGGCTGGTGCATCCGGCGGATCGCCAGCACCACGTCGTCGAGGATCTCCATCGCGCGCAACGCGATCGACGGACGGGTCAGGCCGTCGATGTGCGGGGGACTGCCCGCGGACGCCTGGTCGGCGCCCGAGCAGAAGCCGTGGCCCGCGCCGGTGAGGACGACCGCGCGCACCGAGTTGTCGTTGCTGATGGCCTCGAGGGATTCCTTGAGCGGGACCATCACGTCGAACGCCATCGCGTTCATCCGCTCGGGGCGGTTGAGGGTCACCAGGGCCACGTTCTCGCGCGGCCGCTCGACGAGGATGAAGCTCACGAAGGTCTCCTGCTGTTCGATGACGGACGTAGGTCGCGCCGACATTACGGCGTGACGGGCCGCCACGGGGCGATTTCTGGCACCAGGTGCAGGATGAGCGTCACGGGTGCCGACGCCGACCGGGCTCGGTCGAAAACGCGTCGTCCGATTCCCGCCAGCACCGAGTCCCGGGATTCCGCAGTCTGATTCAGGCGAACATCGCGCCATTCTCAGCAGATCTCCCGAAAGGACTCATCATGTCTTCGCGCCTCGACTCCAAGGTCTTCATCGTCACCGGCGGCACCTCCGGCATCGGCCTCGCGGCCGCTCGCAGGCTCACGGCGGAGGGCGCCGCGGTCGTGCTCGGTGCCCGCCGCAGGGACGTCGGTGAGGAGGCTGTCGCGAGCATCCGCGCCGCGGGCGGCACCGCGATCTTCGTGCCCGCGGACGTGTCGGTGGAGGCGGACGCCGCGGCGCTGGTCACCGCCGCGGTCGCCGAATTCGGCCGGCTGGACGGGGCATTCAACAACGCGGGCGGCGTCAACGCGTCCGGCCCGGTGTCCGGGATCGACGGGGCCGCCTGGGACGCGGAGATCTCGCAGAACGTCACCAGCGTCTTCAACTGCCTCAAGCACCAGATTCCCGCCGTCCTCGAGACCCGCGGGGCCGTCGTCAACAACGCGTCGAACCTGGGGGTCGTCGCGCTGCCCGAGGTCGCGCCCTATGTTGCCGCGAAGCACGCGGTCGTGGGACTGACGCGGGCCGTCGCGCTGGAGGTCGCCGAGCGGGGAGTCCGGGTCAACGCCATCACCACCGGCGGGGTCGACACGCCGCTCTCCCGCGCATCCATGGCACCCACCGACGAGGCGATGGCGCAGATCGGCGCCCTGCACCCGGTGAACCGCGTCGCCCGGCCGGAGGAGATCGCGCCGTTCGTCGCGTTCCTGCTGAGCGACGAGGCATCGTTCGTCACCGGCGCAGCGCTGTCGATCGATGGGGGCTTCACCGCGCGCTGAGCGGGATCAGGCGCGTGCGGCCCGGAGTTCGGGCCGCACGCGGTTCCGTCCGGTATCTCGGCCGGACGGCCGCGCTAGGCGTCCGCGCGGAGACGGCGCGCGTTGAGCACCGACAGACCGGCGATCACCGCGAACAGCACGGCCGTGGAGATCAGCTGGTTGCGGGCGTCGGCGTCGGTCAGCATCAGCAGGATCAGGCCGCCGAGCGCGGCCAGGGTGAACCAGCTCAGGTAGGGGAAGCCCCACATCCGGAGGCTGAGCTTGCCCTCGGCCTCCAGCCGCGGTCGCAGCCGCAGCTGCGAGACCACGATGAAGATCCAGATCACCAGCAGTGCGGCGCCGACCGCGTTGAGCAGGATCGACAGCAGCGAGTCCGGCAGCAGCCAGTTCAGCAGCACGCTGACGAAGCCGAAGAACACCGAGAGCAGCACCGCGTTGGTCGGTACCCCGGTCTTGGACAGGCCGGCCAGCAGCGCCGGACCGTCGCCGCGACGCGCGAGCGAGTAGGCCATCCGGGAGGTGCCGTAGACGTTGGCGTTGAAGGCCGACAGCAGCGCCACCACGACCACCAGTTCCATGAAACCGGCCACATAGGAGATGTGCGCCTGGTTCAGGACCGCTACGAACGGGCCGCTCTGCAGCTGCGGCGAATTCCAGGGCAGCACCAGCACCATGATCGCGATCGAGCCGATGTAGAACACGCTGATCCGCCACACCACGCTGCGCACGGCCGTGGCGATGGAGTGCTCGGGGTCCTTCGACTCGGCGGCGGCGATCGTCACGATCTCGATGCCGCCGAACGCGAACGCCACCACGAGCAGGCCCGCGGCGATGCCCGCGAAGCCGTTCGGCATGAAGCCGCCCTGGCCCAGCAGGTTGGTGAATCCGACCGGGTCGGTGTCGGGCAGCAGCCCGAACACCAGCAGCACGCCGATCACCAGGAAGGCGACGATGACCGCGACCTTGATTGCGGCGAACCAGAACTCGAACTCGCCGAAGTTGCTCACCTTGGCCAGGTTCACCACCGCGAAGAAGGTGACGAAGACCAGCGCCACCACCCACTGCGGCACGCCGGGCAGCCACCCGTGCACGATCGCGGAGGCGCCGGTGATCTCGGCGCCGAGCACCATGATCAGCATGAACCAGTACAGCCAGCCCATCGTGAAGCCGGCCCACTCGCCGATGCCGATGCGGGCGTAGTGGCTGAACGAGCCGCTGGCCGGGATCGCGGCGCCCATCTCGCCGAGCATCCGCATCACGAAGACCACGATGATGCCGGCGATGATGTACGAGATCAGCACGGCCGGACCGGCCTTCGCGATCCCGACGCCGGTGCCGAGGAACAACCCGGCGCCGATCGCGGAGCCGAGGCCCATCATCGTCAGATGGCGGACCTTGAGCCCGTGACCGAGGTGTGAGGTGTCGCCCTCTTCGGGGAGGGCCTCGACCATGTCCTTCGCCGGGTCGCTCGTCGTCATCGTCAGTCGTTCTTGTGCAGCGCGGCGTTGAGCTCGACGCCGGTGCCCTTCCACGGCGTCACCTCGACCGCCCCGGACACCGAGTTGCGGCGGAACAGGATGTTGGACTGGCCGTTGAGTTCCTTGGCCTTGATCACCGTGCCGTCCGGGCCGGTGACCTTCGTGCCGGAGGTGATGTACAGGCCGGCCTCGACCACGCAGTCGTCGCCGAGCGAGATGCCGAGACCGGAGTTGGCGCCCAGCAGGCAGCGCTTGCCCACCGAGATGACCTCCTTGCCGCCGCCGGAGAGCGTGCCCATGATCGAGGCGCCGCCGCCGACATCGGATCCGTCGTCGACGACGACGCCCGCGGAGATGCGGCCCTCGACCATCGAGTTGCCGAGGGTGCCGGCGTTGAAGTTCACGAAGCCCTCGTGCATGACCGTGGTGCCGCTGGCCAGGTGCGCGCCGAGCCGGACCCGGTCCGCGTCGGCGATCCGGACGCCGGAGGGGACCACGTAGTCGACCAGGCGCGGGAACTTGTCGATGCCGTAGACGGTGACCTGGCCGCGGGCGCGCAGCTTCGCGCGGACCACCTCGAAGCCGTCGACCGCGCAGGGCCCGAAGTTGGTCCACACCACGTTGGCGAGCAGGCCGAAGACGCCGTCGAGGTTGGCGCCGTGCGGCTGCACGAGGCGGTGTGAGATCAGGTGCAGGCGCAGGTAGGCGTCGTGCGCGTCGACCGGCGCGGCGGCCAGATCGGCGATCGTGGTGCGCACCGCGACGGTGCGGACGCCGCGCGCCTCGTCGTCGCCGACCAGCGCGGCCAGCTCGGCCGGGATGTCCGAGCCCTCGAGCACGGCGGTGCCGGCCTGCGGGTGTCCGCCCAGCGTGGGCTCCGGGTACCAGGTGTCGAGGACGACCCCGCCCGTGGTCACGTTTGCGATACCGACTGCCGATGCTCCCTGAGTGCTCACGGGCAGTCAGGATACCGGCAGGAGTAATTGAGCCGTCACCCGAGCGCATCCCGTGGAAGGCTGTGGGCGGAGACCGTCGTACCGGCCGGATGGATGTGGGGACGCATGCGTGGGATGAGATTCGTTCGCTCGGTCAAGATCGCATCGGTCGGCGTCGCGGTGGCCGCGGCCGTCGCGCTGCTGTCGGCGCCGCAGGCCGGTGCCGCGCCGCTCTGCCCCGGCGCGGGCCGGGCGCCCGTGCTGGTCGGCCGGGCGCCGGGCGCCGCGATCGAGGGCGCCGCCGTCGACGGTGCGGGCCGGCTCTACCTCACGGACCTGCGCAGCAATCGGGTGCTGCGGATCGACCGGCCCGGCGCACCGGCGGTCCCCATCGCGACCGTGCCCGGCCCGATGGGCGGTGGCCTGGCCTTCGCCCCGGACGGCGGTTTGCTGGTCGGCTACGGCGACGCCCGGGTGCTCGTCGGCGATGTCGCGCGGCCCGCGGGCATCGTCAAGGTCGACGTCGGAACCGGTGCGGTGCACCCGTTCGCGTCCGGCCTCTCGGCGGCGAACGGCCTCGCGGTGACCCGCGACGGCACCGTCTACGCCACCAACGACCTCGCGTCGCTGGTCGGGCGGGTGCTGCCGAACGGGGTCGTGCAGCCGGACTGGGCGGTGCTGCCCAGCGCCAACGGTGCGGCGCTCAGCGGCGACGACCGCTACCTGTACGTCTCCCGGACCTTCGCCAACCCCGGCGTGAGCCGGATCCCGCTCGCGAACCCGGCGGCGCCCGAGTCGCTGGTCGACTTCGGCGGCGCCGACGTGTTCGCCGCGCCGGACGGGTTGGTGCTCGACGCGGCGGGCCGCCCGATCGTGCCCACCGACGTCAGCGGCGAGATCCTGCGGGTGGACGGGCCGAACCGGTACTGCGCCCTCGCCGGCGGGCTGCCGGGGTCGAGCGTGCTGGCCGTCGGCAACGGCGGCACCGGGTTCTCCGCCGGTCGGCTGTTCCGGGCCGGGTTCGACGGCGACATCTATGAAATCTAGGCGCTACGCGCTCGTGCGCGCTTGACGAGTCCCTGGACCCGCTGACCACGCACGGGCGGCGAAGCCGCCTACCCTGGGACCGTGACTCTGCCGCGCCTGGACCTGCACGCCGATCCCATCGAGCTGACCGCCGCCCTGGTCGACATTCCGAGCGTCTCCCAGGACGAGGCACTGATCGCCGATGCCGTCGAGGTGGCGCTGCGCGAGCAGACGATCGGTTTCGAGGTGGTCCGTCACGGCAACGCGGTGCTCGCGCGCACCGACCTCGGGCTGCCGAGCCGGGTGATGCTGGCCGGCCACCTGGACACCGTGCCCATCGCCGACAACGTACCCAGCCGCCGCACCGTCGACCCCGATCAGGGCGAGTTGCTGCACGGCTGCGGGACAGTCGACATGAAATCCGGCGACGCGGTGTTCCTGCACCTGGCCGCGACGATCGAGGAACTAGCGCACGACCTGACGCTGGTGTTCTACGACTGCGAGGAGATCGCGGCCGTGCACAACGGTCTCGGGCGCATCGAGCGCGAGCTACCCGAGTGGCTGCGCGCCGACGTCGCGGTGCTCGGGGAACCGTCCGGCGGGTTCATCGAGGCCGGCTGCCAGGGCACCCTGCGCGTGCGGCTGTCGACCTCCGGCACGCGTGCCCATTCGGCGCGATCCTGGCTGGGGGACAACGCGATCCACAAGTTTGCCCCGCTGCTGCAGCGGTTGTCCGACTACCACGCGCGCTCGGTGGACATCGACGGTTGCGTCTACCGCGAGGGACTGTCGGCGGTGCGCATCGCCGGGGGAGTGGCGGGGAACGTGGTGCCCGACGCCGCCGAGATGGACGTGAACTTCCGGTTCGCGCCCGATCGCAGCGTGGACCAGGCGATCGCGCACGTCCGGGAGGTGGTGGACGGCCTCGGCCTCGGCTTCGAGGTGACGGACAGTTCGGCCGGGGCGCTGCCGGGTCTCGGTGCACCCGCCGCCGCCGCGCTGATCCGCGCGGCGGGCGGACAGTTCCGCGCGAAGTACGGCTGGACCGATGTCTCGCGGTTTTCCGCGCTGGGCATCCCGGCCGTCAACTACGGCCCCGGCGACCCGAACCTCGCGCACAAGCGCGACGAGCACGTGCCGACCTCGCAGATCACCGACGTCACCCGGGTGCTGCGCGGCTACCTGAGCACCTGACCGCAACGGGATCGGCCCCACCCCGGCGGTCGGGGTGGGGCCGAAGTCGCCGGCGAGCGACTAGCCGATGCTGAACGGCTGTCCCCACAGCGTCGTGCTGCTGGTGATGTTGTCGGTGCTCACGGAGACGGTGGCGTAGGAGCGGGCCTGTGCGTAGCCGGCGCACCCCTCGACACCGATGGTGGAGTCGGCGTAGGTAACCGAGCCGGACCTGCCCTTGAAAGAGTTTGCGCCGGAGTGGGATTCGTTGCCGTAGCTGTCTTCCTTCTCCAGGTCCAGGAGTCGGATGTTCTTGGCCTGGCCGGGTCCGATGCTGACCGTGCCGGAGCCCTTGGCGGTCTGTTTGACGGCCTCGCCCTCCCAGCCCGAGGACATTCCGGCATCGGTGCCGCCCTTGCCGCCGAGGGTCAGCTGGCAGGCCACCACGTAGCCCGCGGTGATGCTGCCGCCCTTGGCGTTCGGCCCGGTGACCTCGGCGCCGATCCGGCCGGAGACCCACACGTTGCGGTGCAGCGGGGTCGCGCCCATCGACGGCGAGATCGTGGCGGTTTCGCCGGTGCGGGTGATGGTGACGACGGTGCCGTCGGCGAGGGTCTTGGTGATGGTGCCGCCGGGGAGCGGGACGAAGGTGTCGGCGTTCGCGGCGCCCGCGGACATGAAGCCGAGGGCGATGGCGGTGGCCGCGCCGACGGCGGAGATCTGCAGCCCGCGACGCAGGCCGGTGTTGCTGGAGTTCATGATTCCCCTCGGATATGGATTGAGAACCGTCAGCCGATGCTGAAGGGCTGGCCGTACAGGGTGGTCTTGGAGTAGTCGTTGCCGACGATCTCGACGACGGTGTAGGCGCGTGCCTGGGCGTAGCCGCCGCAGTTCTGGATCTCGAGCTGGGTGTCCTGGTACTGCACCGAGTACTTGCCGTTGCGCTTGATGTCCTTGCCGCTGACGCCGACGAACTTGACCTGACCGGCGGAGACCGGCACGGTCAGCGAGCCCGAAACGGACGGACCGGTCAGGTCCATCGAGGCGCCGATGGAACCGCCGAGGCCGGTGATGTCGACCTGGCAGCCGACGATGTAGCCGGTGCTGATCCGCGAGACGCCGTGCGTGGAGGAGTTGTTGGTGCCCTTGTCGTTGGTCGAACCGTTCCACGGCCCGGCCTCACCCTCGCCCGAGACGCCGGTGACGTCGGCGGTGACCGTGCCCGAGACCCACGCGACGCGGCCGGCGCCGTTGGCGGCCAGCGACGGCGAGATCAACGCGCTCTCGCCGGTGCGGGAGATCACGGTTCCCGGTCCGGCCTTCTGTCCGTCGGGCAGCGGCACGAAGGTGTCGGCGTGCGCCACGCCGGTCGACATCAGGCCGATTGCCACCGCCGCGGCGGTGGCGACGCTTGCACTGAAACACGTTGCGCGGGCGCGGTGGGCGCCGCGCGTCGCGGACACGATCTTCACACTCAATTCAATCCCCTCACAAGGAATCTCGACCGGGTGGCTCGGGCACCCGGGGAGGGCGGGACAGGTCGTTGCCGCCGCGAACAAGAAGTTAGCGAAGGCTAAACTACATTGCAATCGCTTGCCTTGGCGTTTACCCAGTGAAATGGGTCACCCACGTCGGGATAGCCTTGCTCGCATGGCACCCGACAAGACGCCCGGCCGGGCCGCGAAGCAGAACACCTCGAAGCGGGGCAGCGCCTCGGTCAAGCACCGCGGACCGATCCTGCTGCGACGTGATCGCAAGGCGGGCACGAGTACCACCGATCAGCGACTGCTCGATCAGCGCGGGCCGACCGACTGGGTGCACACCGACCCCTGGCGGGTACTGCGGATCCAGAGCGAGTTCGTCGAGGGCTTCGGGGCGCTCGCGGAGGTGCCACGCGCCGTGACCGTGTTCGGCTCCGCGCGAACGGCTTCGGACCACCCCGAGTACATCGCCGGCCGCGAGCTCGGCGCAGCGTTGGCCGAGGCCGGGTACGCCGTCATCACCGGAGGTGGCCCCGGCGTGATGGAGGCCGCGAATCGTGGAGCGAGCGAATCGGGCGGGTACTCGATCGGGCTCGGTATCGAGCTGCCGTTCGAGCAGGGTCTCAACGAGTGGGTCGACCTCGGCATCAACTTCCGCTACTTCTTCGCCCGCAAGACCATGTTCGTGAAGTACTCGCAGGCCTTCATCTGCCTGCCGGGCGGGTTCGGCACCCTCGACGAGCTGTTCGAGGCGCTGACCCTCGTGCAGACCCGCAAGGTCACCCGGTTCCCCATCGTGTTGTTCGGCACCCAGTACTGGTCCGGCCTGCTCGAGTGGATCAAGTCGACGCTGGTGGAGAGCGGCAAGATCTCCGAGGGTGATGTCGAACTGCTGCATGTGACGGACAGCGTCGACGAGGCCGTGCGCATCGTCGTCGAGTCGCAGCACGGCGTCGACGCCGCCGAGCTGATGGGCACCGAGGAGGAGTGGTGAGCTCTCCGGTGCGCACCATCTGCGTGTACTGCGCATCCGGGCCCGTCGACGACTCGTACCTCGACCTCGCGGCGGATCTGGGTTTCGAGATCGGCCGACGTGGTCTGCGGTTGGTCTCGGGCGGCGGCAACGTCTCGATGATGGGTGCTGTGGCCAGGGCGGCGCGCGACGCCGGCGGCTGGACCATCGGCGTCATCCCGAAGGCGTTGGTGCACAGGGAGGTCGCCGACACCGACGCCGACGAGCTGATCGTCACCGACACGATGCGTCAGCGCAAGCAGATCATGGAGGACCGGGCCGACGCCTTCATCACCCTGCCGGGTGGGATCGGCACCCTCGAGGAGATGTTCGAGACCTGGACGGCGGGCTATCTGGGCATGCATGCCAAGCCGGTCGTCCTGCTCGACCCGGTCGGTCACTACACCGGGCTGCTGAACTGGCTCGACGGACTGCGTGCCGGCGGCTTCGTGCAGCAGCGCGCCCTCGACGGCCTGCTCGTGACGTCCGGGGTCGCCGAGGCGCTCGACGCCTGCACCACCCCGTGATCGTCGGTTCCCGGATGTCACTATGAAGCGCATGACCGAATCCCACCTCGCGGCCGCGCCGACCCTGTGCGGCAAGCCGGTGGCGACCGATCGGGCCCTGGTGATGGCGATCGTCAACCGCACCCCGGACTCGTTCTACGACAGGGGCGCCACCTTCACCGATGAGGCGGCCATGGCGGCCGTCCACCGGGCGGTCGCGGAGGGGGCGGACCTGGTCGACATCGGCGGCGTCAAGGCCGGCCCGGGTGACGAGGTGGACACGGCTGAGGAGATCCGCCGGGTGGTGCCGTTCGTGGAGGCGATCCGCGGCGAGTACCCGGACCTGCTGATCTCGGTGGACACCTGGCGTGGTCCCGTCGCCCGACTGGCCTGTGGCTCCGGCGCCGACCTGATCAACGACACCTGGGCGGGTGCGGACCCGACGCTGGTCGAGGTCGCGGCCGAACTGGGCGCCGGATACGTCTGCTCGCACACCGGCGGCGCGGTGCCCCGGACCCGGCCGCATCGGGTCCGCTACGCGGACGTGGTCGCGGACGTCGTCGACGAGGTGGTGGCCGCCGCGCAGCGAGCGCGCGATCTCGGCGTCCCCGCCGACGGGATCCTCATCGATCCGACCCACGATTTCGGCAAGAACACCTTCCACGGGCTCGAGTTGTTGCGGCGCGTGGACGTTCTTGTAAACACCGGATGGCCAGTCCTGATGGCGCTGAGCAACAAGGATTTCATCGGGGAGACTCTGGGTGTGGAACTCGCCGAGCGGTTGGAGGGTACGTTGGCAGCGACAGCATTGGCGGCCGCACAAGGTGCCCGAGTCTTCCGGGTCCACGAGGTCGCGTCCACCAGACGAGTGGTCGACATGGTCGCCGCGATCATCGGCACCAGGGCGCCGGTCCGCACGGTACGGGGTTTGGCATGAGGGCGAGCACGAGCGGCGAGCGCGTGTGGTCGGAGGCGAACAGCTGGGACCACCCCTCCTGGAGCATCGCGGACCTGATCGCGGCGAAGGCGGGCCGAACGGTGTCGGTGGTCCTGCCCGCGCTGAACGAGGAGAAGACGGTCTCGGCGGTGGTGGACACCATCCATCCGCTGCTCGGCGGCCTGGTGGACGAGCTGATCGTGCTCGACTCCGGATCCACCGACGAGACGGCGGACCGGGCGGCGGCCGCGGGGGCCACCGTGGTCAGCCGCGAGCAGGCGGTGCCCGGCCTGGAGCCGGTGCCGGGCAAGGGCGAGGTGTTGTGGCGCTCGATCGCCGCGAGCACGGGCGACCTCATCGCCTTCGTCGATTCCGACCTGATCAACCCCGACCCGGAGTTCGTGCCGAAGCTGCTGGGGCCGCTGTTGACCGTCGAGGGCATCCACCTGGTGAAGGGGTACTACCGGCGACCGCTGCGGGTCAGCGGGACCGAGGACGCGAACGGCGGCGGTCGGGTCACCGAACTGGTCGCCCGGCCCCTGCTGGCGGCGATGCGCCCCGAGCTGACATCGGTGCTGCAGCCCCTCGGGGGCGAATACGCCGGAACCAGGGAGCTGCTGTCCGCGGTGCCGTTCGCGCCCGGCTACGGGGTGGAGATCGGGCTGCTGCTCGACACCTACGACCGGCTCGGGCTCAGCGCGATCGGCCAGGTGAACCTGGGGGTGCGCAAGCACCGCAACCGGCCGCTGGTCGAGCTCGGTGTGATGAGCAGGCAGATCATCGGCACCATGCTGCGCCGGTGCGGCATCGAGGATTCCGGTGCCGGGCTGACGCAGTTCCTGGCCGACGGCGACTCGTTCGTGCCGGTGACCACGGAGGTGTCGCTGGCGGATCGGCCGCCGATGAACACGATCCGGCCGTGAGCGCGCCCGCGCGGCGGCGGGACGGGCCGGGACACCACACGGCGGCGCGTGTCGGACCGGCGTGACAGGATCGGGTCATGTTCACGGTGCTGCTCTACCTGCTGATCATGGCGCTGGTCGGTGGGCTGTTGTTCCTGGCCGCCTCGGCGGTGTTCGGGCGCGGTGAGGAGTTGGCCCCGCTGCCTCCGGGGACCACCGCCACCATGCTCCCCGCGAGCGATGTCACCGGCGCCGATGTCCGCGCGTTGCGGTTCCAGCAGACGGTCCGCGGATACAAGGCGTCCGAGGTGGATTGGGCCCTGGATCGATTGGGCCGTGAGATCGATTCCCTGCGGGGCGAATTGGCGGGTCTGCGAGCGACGCCTGCCCCCGGGCAGGACGAGTCATGAACGCGGATCCGCTCGAGGACGGCCGGATACGGTGTCCCTGGGCGGTCGACGGCGCGGGATCGCGGATCTACCGCGACTATCACGACGAGGAGTGGGGTCGGCCGCTACGGGGCCGGGACGAGCTCTTCGAGCGCCTGTGCCTGGAGGCCTTCCAGTCGGGGCTGTCCTGGATCACCGTGCTCCGCAAGCGGGAGGCGTTCCGGACCGCGTTTTCGGGGTTCGACGTCGAGGCGGTGGCCCGCTTCGGCGCCGACGATGTCGAGCGCCTGCTGGCCGATCCGGGAATCGTCCGCAATCGGGCGAAGATCGAGGCCTGTATCGCCAACGCGGGTGCCGTGCTGGAGCTGACGGACACCGATCTCGACTCGCTGCTCTGGTCGTTTGCCCCGGAGCCACGCCCGAGACGGTTGCGGAGGGTTGACGAGGTGCCCGCGGTGACCGAGGAATCGACCGCCATGGCCAAGGAACTCAAGCGTCGAGGGTTCAAGTTTGTGGGTCCCACCACGGCATATGCCCTGATGCAGGCAACCGGGATGGTCGACGATCACCTGCTCGATTGCTGGGTCGAGGTGCGCCGCTGAGCCCGGATTCCGGTCCACATTCGAACGGAAAAGAGACTCAGGTTCCCGGCATTCCTTGCAATAGGGAAGAATGGCACATGTGATCCCCGACAACAGCTGTCGGGGGACCGACGGTAAGCCTAGGCGCAGAGCTTGTCAGCGCAGATCTGGAGGGAGCAGGTAATGGCGGCCATGAAGCCCCGGACCGGTGACGGTCCCCTCGAAGCCACCAAGGAAGGGCGAGGAATCGTCATGCGGGTTCCGCTCGAGGGTGGAGGTCGGCTCGTCGTCGAGCTGACCCCGGAAGAAGCCGCCGCGCTCGGAGACGAGCTGAAGGGCGTCACCAGCTAACTCCTGGCAGGGTTCGGTGCGGCGGACAGCGTCGGACACGAGCCTTCAGGCATACGGCCCCGCTTGCCACCTCGGCTCGCGGGGTCTTTGCGGTGCGATCGACAGAGAGGTGGACCGATGCTGGCCGATGTCGTCGAGCTGCTCGCCTGCCCGCACTGCGGCGGGGGTCTCGATGTCGCCGATCGCACCCTGCTGTGCGACCAGGGGCACAGCTTCGACATCGCCCGGCAGGGCTACGTCAGCCTGCTGTCCGGCGCCGCGAAATTCACCGGCGACAGTGCCGAGATGATCGCGGCCCGTGCCCGATTCCTCGACGGCCACCACTTCGACCCGCTGATGGACGCGGTGGCGCGTGCCTGCGTCGCCCGCGACCTCGACCACCCGGCGGTGCTCGAGGTCGGCGCGGGCACCGGTCACTATCTGGCGGCCGTCCTCGACGCCCTGCCCGCGGCCCAGGGCATCGGCGTCGACGTCTCCAAGGCGGCCGCGCGATGGCTCGCCCGCAGCCACCCGAGGGCGGCATCGGTGGTCGCCGACATCTGGACGCAGCTCCCGCTCCGCGCGCACGCCCTCAGCCACGTGCTGTCGATCTTCGCCCCGCGCAACGCCGCGGAGCTGCGCAGGGTGCTGCGGCCGGACGGGACGCTGGTGGTGCTCACGCCGACGGATCGGCACCTGCGGGAACTGGTCGACCTGCTGGGGCTGGTCCGGGTGGACGAGAACAAGACGGTGCGCCTGGGCGCCACCATGTCCGGGCACTTCGAGCGGGTGGACCGGATCGCCGTCGAGTACCCGATGGCCCTCTCGCGCATCGACGTCGATAGCCTAGTCGCGATGGGCCCGTCGGCGCGCCACCTCGGCGAGGAGGCGCGGGCGCGGCACATCGCGGGGCTGCCCGAGAGCTCGACGGTGACGGCGTCCGTCACGATCAGCAGCTACCGCCCGGTCCCGACGGCGGGCTGACGCCCGGTGTATCCCTCGGCCGCGGCCTCGTAGACGGCGAGCGTCTGTCGGGCGATCTCCCCCCAGGAGAATTCCGCGATCGCCCGCTCGCGGCCGGCCCGTCCCATCGCGGCCGCGCCCGCGCGGTCGAAGGTGACCGCGTTGACCGCCGACGCCAGTGCGTGCTCGAACGCCTCCGGCTCGTAGGAGTTGTAGTGCACCAGCTGTCCGGTGACGCCGTCCTCGACCACCTCGGGAATGCCACCGACGTCGGAGGCCACCACCGCGGTCTCGGTGGCCATCGCCTCCAGGTTCACGATGCCGAGCGGCTCGTACACCGAGGGGCACACGAACACCGTTGCCGCGGAGAGGATCTCCCGCACCTGTGCGGTCGGCAGCATCTCCCTGACCCAGAACACGTTGCCGCGCGCCTCCGACAGTTTCGCGACCGCCCGCGCGGTCTCCTCGGCGATCTCGGGCGTGTCCGGCGCGCCGGCGCACAACACCAACTGGACGTCGGGATCGAAGTGGTGCGCGGCCGCGATCAGGTGACCGACGCCCTTCTGTCGGGTGATCCGGCCGACGAAGGCCGCGATGGGGGCGGCCCGGTCGACACCCAGGTCGTGCAGCACCGAGGTCGGGCGTTCGCCGCCGAAGTCCGGGAACCAGACGTCGGTGTCAATCCCGTTGCGCACCACGTGCACTCGATCCGGGTCGACGAACGGGTAGGCGTCGAGGACATCGAGCCGCATGCCGGCGCTGACCGCGATGATGGCGTCGGCGTACTGCACCGCGTTGCGCTCGGACCAGGACGAGATGCGGTATCCGCCGCCGAGCTGCTCGGCCTTCCAGGGGCGCCGGGGTTCGAGCGAGTGTGCGGTCATGATGTGGGGCACCCCGTACAGTTCGCCCGCGAGATGGCCGGCGAGGCCGGTGTACCAGGTGTGCGAGTGCACGACGTCCGCCGCGCCAGCGGCCTTCGCCATCCGCAGCTGCGCCGACAGCATGGTCAGCGCGGGATTGGCGCCCATCAGTGCGTGATCGGACTGATGCACGATCGCGCCCTCGCGGGGTGCGCCCATGCAGTGCACGTCGACCTCGCAGAGCCGGGCGAGCTGGGCGACGAGCTCGGTGACGTGGACCCCCGCGCCACCATAGATCTCCGGGGGGTACTCCCTGGTCATCATCGCAACCCGCACCCGATAAACGTAGTCGCCGCGCCGTCATGGGGCCACCGCTGGCGGGGGTCCGGCTCGGCCGATAGGTTGACAGGGTGAGGAGCCAGCCGCATGTGCTCGGAATCGTGCTCGCCGGAGGCGAAGGGAAACGGCTGTACCCCTTGACCGCTGACCGGGCCAAGCCCGCGGTGCCGTTCGGCGGGGCCTACCGCCTGATCGACTTCGTGCTGAGCAACCTGGTCAACGCCGGCTATCTCCGGATCTGTGTGCTGACCCAGTACAAGTCGCATTCCCTCGACCGCCACATCTCACAGACGTGGCGGCTCTCGGGTTTCGCGGGGGAGTACATCACCCCGGTCCCGGCGCAGCAACGGCTCGGGCCGCGCTGGTACACCGGCAGCGCGGACGCGATCTTCCAGTCGCTCAACCTGGTCTACGACGAGGACCCCGAGTACATCGTGGTATTCGGCGCCGACCACGTGTACCGGATGGATCCCGAGCAGATGGTCCAGCACCACATCGACTCGGGCGCGGGCGTCACCGTGGCCGGGATCCGGGTGCCACGCAGCGAGGCGTTCGCCTTCGGCTGCATCGACAGCGACGAGTCGGGCCGGATCACCCAGTTCCTGGAGAAGCCGGCGCACCCACCCGGCACCCCGGACGACCCGAACGCCACGTTCGCCTCGATGGGCAACTACGTCTTCACCACGAAGGTGCTGGTCGATGCGATCCGAGCGGACTCGGAGAACTCCGACTCGGACCACGACATGGGCGGCGACATCATCCCGGCACTGGTGGCCGCGGGGCTGGCCAACGTCTACGACTTCAAGGACAACGTGGTGCCCGGTGCCACCGACCGCGATCGCGGCTACTGGCGGGACGTCGGAACCATCGACGCCTTCTACGAGGCACACATGGACCTGGTGTCCGTGCACCCGGTGTTCAACCTCTACAACCGGCGCTGGCCGATCCGGGGCGCGGCGGAGAATCTCGCGCCGGCCAAGTTCGTGCAGGGCGGGCTCGCGCAGGAATCGGTGGTGGGTGCCGGCTGCATCCTGTCCGCCGCGACCGTCCGCAACTCCGTGCTCAGCTCCAACGTGATGGTCGACGACGGCGCAACGGTCGAGGGCAGCGTGTTGATGCCGGGCGTGCGCGTCGGCAAGGGTGCGGTGGTGCGGCACGCGATCCTGGACAAGAACGTGGTGGTCGGGGAGGGCGAGATCATCGGCGTCGACCTCGAGCGCGACCGTCAGCGGTTCGCGGTCAGCCCGGGCGGCGTGGTGGCGATCGGCAAGGGCGTCTGGATCTAGGGCATCTCTCCGCCTGGTCGCGTCGTCCTCGGCCGGTCGGATAACGGTTCGAGATGCGGGATCGCCGCGGCATCTCGGGTGAATAACGAGATCGTCGTTCCGCAATCCTTGATCCTGGTTTGGCTGGTCTAATGGAATGCGCAGAGACGTAATGGATTTCGATAGCCAGTAGGCCCTAACCCAAGGTCCACCGGCCACCCGTACCGGTCAGTCGCAAACCTGCGCGGGGGCCCCAGAGTTTCGGGATGCGCGATGATCGAAGCAGTGCTGGGGCTCTCCACGAGCAGAAGCGAGCCGGCGCAACCCCGACCCGAGCCGGAGCAACCCCGACCCGAGCCGGAGCAACCCCGACCCGAGCCGGAGCAGCGCATCGACACCGACGCGGGCGGTGGTCGTGTCGTTCTCCACGGGCTGCTCGCGATCGCGACGTTGACACCGGCGCAGGCCGCGCTGCTCGTCACCGATGTGATCGATCAGCTCGAGGCGGTGCGGTGCCCGGACGGCTACCCGATCCTCCGGAACCATGGGGTGACGGTGTCCGACCGGGGACAGCTCGCGATCGATGCCGCCGGGAGTGCGGCGTCCTGGGACGACGTGGACGATGCGGTGGCGAGTCTGCTGCGAAGTATCGCGACGAACTGTCGCGATCGCGCGCTCGCCGACCGGCTGGACGAATCGATGGCCCGATCAACAGATCTGGCCGACCTCGCGCAACGGGTTCGGGGCACCGTCGCAACCGAGCTCGACCCGTCCACGACGGGAAGGACGCGGCACCAGCTCGCGGAGCTCGTCTCGGCGACCCAGGGACGGACCCTCTCGGACGATCGGGTGGAGACGGACCGCGCGAACGCGGAGAGCCGGCCGTCCCCGGCGGCCGGACCGTCGCTCGCACCGAAGGGCTGGCATCCACCCGTCGGGAATCCGTGGCATCGCAGGCGGAGACGGCTGTCGCGTCGCCGGGGTCTACTCGGGCTGGTATCGATTCTGCTGCTGGTCGGGGTGGTGTGGGCGGCGCCAGGTGCGTGGTCGGAGCTGCGCCGGGGCTGGGATGCCGTTCTCCATCCGGTGAATCCGTCTGAGCTGAACCACATCAGTCCGGTCTCGCCGCCGCCACCCGCGCCGCCCGTAGCCGACCAGGCGAACTCACCGACAGCGCAAGGAACCGCCGAGGCGGGGCCGGTCCATACCGGTCTACCGGGCAGCGCGGGGCCGATCACCCGGGTCACCGCCACCTTCGCCAACGGAGAATGCGCGACGGGGCAACCGTGCACCATGCGGGTCGACGTCCACGTCGATCCCGCGGCGAACGTCGGCGCGGTGACCTGGCACGTGAGCGTGTACGACCGATGCTCCGGAGCCGTCCACCCGGGCAGTGACGTCACGATGCCCGTGCCACCGGGTGGGCAGCAGGTGTACGGCATCACCAGCGTCGTCCTGCCGCCCGCCCCGGCGCTTGCTGTCGCCGCGCTGACCAGCGCCCCGGCGGCAGCCGCGTCGGAGCCGGCATTCGTGCCCGCCGAGAACGCAACCTGCTGAGGTGGGGGTCGCATGCCGACACACAAGCGAGAATCCGACCCCTGGCTCGTCGCGGCGGCGATCACCCTCGTCGTCCTCGGCCTGCTCAACCTGATCTCGACGGGGAAGACGACGGATGCCGTCCGTCACGCACTGTTCGCCGCCGTCGGTCTCGGTGCGATGTACGCGATATCGCGCCTGCGGCCCGGCAACCTCCGACGGTTCGGCTGGACGTTGTTCGCCGCTTCGGTCGTCCTGCTCGCGGCGGTGCCACTCCTCGGGGTCGCGACCAAGGGTGCCCAGCGCTGGCTGGACTTCGGCCTGTTCACTGTTCAACCGTCCGAGCTCGCCAAGCTGGCACTGGTCCTGGTCCCCGCGGCGATATTGGCGGGTGGGTACACCCTCGGCCGGTTCGCGGCGACCCTGCTGATTTCGAGTGTGCCGATCGGTCTCGTCGCGCTGCAGCCCGACCTGTCGACCGCCGTGGTGCTCACCTCGACCGTGGTGATCATGCTGATCCTGGCCAGGGTGCCGCTGCTGCCGCTGTTCCCGCTGTTCGCGCTCGGGATCGCTTCGCTGCCCCTGGCGGTGCTGTTTCTCCGGCCCTACCAGCTCGAGCGGATTCACGTGTTCCTGTCGAGCAACGCCGACCCGCAGGGGTCGGGTTGGGCGGCGTTGCAGGCGGACATCGCGATCGGCAGCGGCGGGTGGTTCGGTCTGGGGCGTGAACCGTTCTACGACCTGAGGGCCGAATACCTTCCCGAATCGGAGCACGACCTCGCCTTCGCGAGCCTCGTCTACGGATGGGGTCTGTTTGCCGGTCTGGCAGTCGCGATCGCCACGATGATCATCGTGTGGCGGGCCGCGCTCGCCGCCCGAACGGCGCGGACCCGGGAAGCCGCCCTCGTCGCGGCCGGGATCGGTGGGCTGTTCGGAGTGCAGGCCGTGGTCTCGATTGCCGCGAGCCTGTCGCTCCTGCCGCACACCGGCATGCCGATCCCCCTGTTCAGTTACGGGGGCACGGCCGCAATCCTCGGATTCGTTGCGGTCGGGCTGGTGCTCGCGATCCGCCGCGACGGCGTCACGCGTCCCCTGTGGGCCACCGAGTCCAGGCGGCGCCGCCTACCCCGAGGAGTGTCGGCAGGTGCCGTCACGGTCACGGCGATGCTCCTCGCGATGTCGGTGTTCGCGTGGCAGCTGCAGAGCGGTCGTGGTGCGGAGTTGCGCGCGATGAGCGACGTGCAGATGGAGCGGTGCATCCGCCTCCCCGCCGAGCGCGGTCACATCCTCGACCGCAACGGCGAGCCGCTCGCGTTCAACGTCCCCGAGTACGCCGTCGCGGTGGTTGCCCGAATGTTCGACCGGGATGACGCACCCGTGCGCGCCGAACTGGCCGCGCTGCTCGGCGTCACGCCGGAACAGCTGGCGGCGACCCTGGAGAGCGGTGGCGAGGAGTTGGAGGTCGTTCTGGGGCGGGTGACGCCCGAGCAGGCCCGGCGAATCGTGGACGCGGGGCTCCCGTGGGTGCTCGTGTACCCGACCGGGCGCAGGCACTACCCGCACGGGGCGATGCTGGCATCCATCCTCGGACACGTCGGGGTTGCGGATCCGCCGGACATGGAACGCTGGCCGCACCTTGCCCTCGGATCGCGGGTCGGCAAAGCGGGACTCGAGAAGCAGTACGACGCGCTGCTCCGCGGCACCGACGGCAAGCAGTGCATGTACGTCCATCCGTCCGGGCGGCTGGTGGCCACCGGCGAGCGGGTGGACCCGGTGCGAGGACACGACCTCCGGTTGCACCTCGATGTGGGGCTGCAGCAGCTCGCGACCGATGCGCTGACCGACGCGGTGCGCACCAGTGGGGGCGACCTGGGCGCGGCGATCGTGATGGACGCCCGCACCGGGGCGGTGCTGACGCTGGCCAGCGTGCCCGGATTCGACAACAACGTCTACGGTCCCCCGGTCGACATGGTGGCGCTGGCGGCACAAACCCAGGGACCCGGGCCGGGGCGGATGCTCAACCACGCCGCCCAGTCCGCGGCACCGCCGGGCTCGACCTTCAAGATCGTCGTCGCGGCGGCGAACGCGAAGTACAACGTGCTGTCGCCGGACGCCCAACTCGCCGGCGGCGCGGCCTACACCTACGGAGGGCACACCTTCGCGAACTGGCAACCGATGGGACCGAACAGTCTGATCGGGGCGATCCAGTGGTCGGACAACGTCTACTTCTACCAGCTCGCCGAACTCCTCGGCCCCGAGCGAATCGCGACGACCGCCGCAGAGCTGGGTGTGGGCGAGGAATCCGGGATCGACCTGCCGGGGGAGGCCGAGGGCTTCCTGGGCACACCTGAGAACGTCGCCAGCATCGGGGGAACCTGGTATCCGGGGTCGACGCTGCTGATGGGCATCGGTCAGGGCACTGTCAGCGCGACCCCGGTGCAGTTGGCGCGCTGGACGTCGGGCATCGCCACCGGCTCGACGGTGACGCCCCAGCTCGCCGCGGCGTACGGGCCGGACGCCTTGCCCATTCCCACCGCCGAGCCACGTCGGCTGCCCTTCGCGGACCAGCTCGGCCCCGTGCGAGCGGGGATGCGGGCATCTGCCGCGGCCGGCACCGCCGGGCAGCTGGCCACCTTGCCGGTCTCGGCGGGCGCCAAGACCGGAACGGCGGAGGATCCGTCGGCGCCCGGGAAGGGCCTCAATGCCTGGTTCTCCGCGGTGGTGCCCTTCGAGGCTCCCGAGATCGTGGTCTCGGTGTTGGTCCGTGGCGGTGGTTTCGGGTCGGCAACCTCCGGGCCCGTCGCCAAGAAGCTCTTCGAGCGCTACCTCGCGCAAACGCGGGTCTCGGCGCCGAACCGCTGATCAGCCCCGATCCACCGCGGGTGGATCAGGGCTGATCAATCGCTGTACGCGGCAACCACTTCGGGGTGGTCGAGACACGCGGTCGCACCTTCGGCGACACAGGTCAGCGGGCGCTCGGCCGTCTTGACCGGGAGTCCGAAGGACTCTTCGAGCAGCTGCGACACGCCGCGCAGCATCGACCCACCACCGAGCGCCAGGAGCCCTTCGGACATCACGTCGCCGATCGCCTGGGCGGGAAGGTCCTCCAGGCACGCGGCCAGTGTCTGCACGATCCCGGTTGTGGTCGGCCGCAGCGCTTCCACGATCTCTTCTGTCGTGAGGGTGACCAGTCGGGCCCGGCCGGTCACGGCGTCGCGGCCCTCGACGACGAGCGACTGCCCCTCGGAGGCCTCGGGCGCGCCGACCTTGGCCCGCTCGGCGGTGAGCTCGCCGACGATGATGTTGTGCTCGGTCCGCAGGTAGTGATACAGCGCGTTGGTCAGTTCATCCCCCGCGAGCCGGCAACTGCGATGCGAGAGCATGCCGCCGAAACAGAATGCGGTGACTTCCGAAGTGCCGCCGCCGATATCGACGACGAGATGGGCGCGGGGTTCGAGCGGGTTGATCCCGCAGCCGAGTGCCCCCGCGACCGGCTCCGGTATCAGCCCGACCTTACGCAGACCGGCCTCGTGTCCGACCTCGAGTAGTGCCCGACGCTCGAGCGATGTGGCTCCCGCGGGAACGGAGATGACGGCCTTCTGCCGCAGCCCGTATCGCCTGCTCGGGGCCGCGCGCTTGATGACGGCCGTGACGAACGTCTGAGCCGACTCGAGGTCCACGATCACCCCGTCGCGCATCGGACGAACTGGCGTGACTCCCATGGGATTGCGGCCGACCAGGTTCCGCGCTTCCATGCCGATCGCGAGAGCGTGGTGCGGATCCTTTTCTCGAATCAGCATGAACGATGGCTCGTTCAGGACGATGCCGTCTTCGGGGGTGCCGACGACAGTGTTGGTGGTTCCGAGATCGATACCAAGTCCGCTCACGTCGGCCTCCGAGAGGTGTTCCAGCGAGATGGTCTGATCGTACGCAGCGGCTCCCGCGTTCGGTCGAGATCGCGGTGACTCGCCAAGATCCGCGCCCAACCGTTATCGACCTCACCGTTCGATCGATCGCTCAGTGGACCGCCATCAATTCGGCCCACGACTCGACGTTCGGGTGACGCTTGAGCAACGCCCGGCGTTCGCGTTCGGTCATCCCGCCCCAGACGCCGAACTCGACTCGGTTGTCGAGCGCCTCGGCGCCGCACTGGATGATGACGGGGCACTGTCGGCACGCGGCGGCCGCCTCGCGTTGGGCGGCGCCGCGAACGAACATCTGATCGGGGGGCTGGGCGCGGCACAGCGCACGTTCCGCCCAGGTGTGCGGCAGGCCGAGGCGCGGGTGGTCGCAATCCGCGGGGGCATTGCTCCCGGACTCCGGTCGGGGGCGGCTTGAGCACATCACGAGACGTCATGGTGCCCCGGCTCGAGCCTGCCCGACGGCCGTTCGGCCGGAAGTTGGTCAACCGTCCATCTCGGGGTAACGGAATGTTTCGACCGGACCAGGGGAGCCGGCTGAATCGGCTACCGGAGGTCCCGCCGCGGGGTCGACGCGTCACGATGTCGTCAAAGACGAGCGGACCGGTGCCAGTGGCACCGGTCCGCTCGGGTCGTCACGCGAGGGTGGGTCAGCCCGCCTGCTGCGCGGCGTCGAGCGCCACGATGTACCCGTACACCAGTCCCTGGCCGATGGTGGCCCCGGCACCCGGGTAGACCTTGCCGAAGGCGTTGCCGGCGGTGTTGCCGATGGCGTAGAGCCCGGCCACCGCGCTGCCGTCCTCGCGCAGCACCCGACCGCGCTCGTCAGCCTGCACGCCGCCGCAGGTCCCGAGATCGCTCAGCGTCATCTTCACCGCGAAGTACGGGCCCTTCTCGAGGGGCCGCAGGTTCGGGTTCGGGGACACGGTCGGGTCGCCGTAGTAGCGGTCGTAGGCGCTCGCGCCACGCTGGAAGTCGGGGTCGGTGCCCGCGGCCGCGTTCGCGTTGAACTGGCGGAACGTGTCGACGAACGACTCCTCCGGTAGGCCGATCGCGCGCGCGAGGTCGGCCGGATCGTCGGCGCGGTGGGCGATCCCGGCGTCGTACCAGGCCTGCGGCAGCGGCTGCCGCGGGAACAGGCTGCCGGCCATGATGTAGCTGTTGCGGTACGTCTGGTCGAAGACGATCCACATGGACTCGATCGGATCACCGGCCCGCTCACGGTCGAGGACGAGCTGCCCGAAGGACATGTAGTCCTTCGCCTCGTTGACGAATCGCTTGCCGGTCTGATCGACGATGAACGATCCGGGCAGCGCCCGCTCGGCGAGCATGACCGACGGCGTGCCACCGGGCAGCGCCGCGATCGCCGGGAACCACCAGGTCTGGTCCATCAGCGTGATCCCGGCGTCGACGCCCTGCTGGGCGATCTTGATCGCGTCGCCGGTGTTGCCCTCGGCGCCGAGGCTCTCGTGGTCGACGAGGCTCTCCGACTGGAACTTGTGGCGCATGTCCATGTCGTGGTCGAAGCCGCCCGCGGCCAGCACGACGCCGCGCGTGGCGGTCACGGTGAACTCGCGGCCACCCTGCTCGACGACGGCACCGGTGACCTTGTCGCCCTCGGTGACCAGGCGCACGAGGGACGTCTCGGTCCACACCGGGATGCCCGCGCGCAGCACGCCGGCGAACATGCCGGCGGCGAGCGCCTGGCCGCCGGCCATGTACTCGCGGCCCACCAGGAGCCCGCCGATGCCCTGGGCGACGCGCTTGAGGATGCGCGTCATGCCCTTGGTCGGGACCTTGGCCACCAGGTTCATCCACTTGTAGTCGGCGCCGGTGGTCGGCATCGGGACCGGGGCCTCCATGACGCCGGGCCGCAGCCGGCCCCGCTCGCCCTTGAGCACCGAGGCGTTGAACGGGCGGCACTCGCAGGTGCGCCCCTCCGCGGATCCGCCGGGCAGCTCGGGGTGGTAGTCGGAGTAGCCCTCGGCCCAGAAGAACTTCATCGGGGTGGTGCGGCTGAGCATGTCGACGGTGGCGGCGCCGTGGTCGAGGAAGGCCTGGCCGCGCGCGGCGGGCGCGGAGTCGCCGACGACCGCCTGCACGTAGGTCTTTGCCTTCTCGGCGCTGTCGCCGGCGCCGGCCTCCCGCAGGATCGGGTTGTCCGGGATCCAGAACGCGCCACCGGAGCGGGCCGTCGATCCGCCCACGTACTTCGTCTTCTCGACGATCAGGGTCGACAGGCCCTTCTCGTGCGCGGTCAGCGCGGCCGCCATGCCTGTGCCGGCCCCGATCACGAGCAGATCGACCGTGGTGTCGTGTGCGGGTGTGGCTGCCGGTACTACGCGCTTGCCCATGTGGGAACTCCTACATCTCGTCCTAGGTGTGCTTGAACGCTATGAGCAGGGACGAGCGTCACACCACGGCAGGTTCCGGTCGGTGGGACACCAGCTTGGCGCGGCGGCGTTCGCGGGACAGTGGGTGTCCGCTCAGTCGTCGGCGGACCGGGACGCGCAGAGCAGGCCGTCACCCACCGGGAGCAGTACCTTCGTCAGGCGGTCGTCCTCCGCGATCGCCCGGGCGGCCGCGCGGACCGCCAGGGTGGTCGCGTCCCGCTGGTTGGGGTCGGCCACGCGACCGCCGAGCAGCGCGTTGTGCAGGACGATCACCCCTCCCGGCCGGAGCAGCCGAACCCCCTCGGCGACGAACTGGGGGTGGTCGGCGGGGGAGGTGTCGACGAACACCAGGTCGTAAGCGGCGTCGGCGAGGCGGGGAAGCACATCCAGGCCCCAGCCGTTGATCAACCGGGTGCGGCCGGGCGCGATCTCGCCGGACCGGAACGCGTCCTTGGCGGCCCGCTGGTGCTCGGGGTCGGTGTCGATGGTGGTGAGCACACCGTCGGCACGCATGCCGTCGAGCAGCCACAGCCCGCTCACGCCCGCGCCGGTCCCGATCTCCACCACGGTCTTCGCGTCGAGCATCTGGGTGAACAGGCTCAACAGCGCGCCGACGGACGGCGGGACGGGAGTCGCGCCGAGATCCTCCGCCCGTTCGCGTGCGAGCGTGAGGACCGCGTCCTCCAGAACCGATTCCTCGGTGTGAGCCAGCAGCTGCTCGGCGTTGTTGTGCACAACCTGAGGTTATAGGCGACACGCTGCGGTGGAGTCGAGGCGCGCACGTGAGCTTGGCCGCTGACCCGCAGATTCTCAGCTGAACCTCAGGTTGCTCACACATCTCGCACATTTGGATCGGAAATGGTGGGTCCACACGAGATCGATGACCGCCCCGGAAGGGGGTACCGGACGAAACCGGCGGGGGGAACAAACCCGGCTTCACGGGAGTTGTGCCTTTTGTCCACGGAGTTCGCGTGCTCGCTCACCAGCTGTCCTTAGCAGGAGGTTTACACCATCTCGATGGCCAACGCCGTTCCCGCCTTCGATGCGGACATCGCCGAGTCGGTGCCGAACAGTGGCTCCGCCGCCGCTGACCTGGGCGGCACCGCCGCCTTCGACGCCACCGGCGATCAGACGACCATGCCCTCCTGGGACGAACTCGTCCGTGAGCACGGCGACCGGGTCTATCGGCTGGCCTACCGGCTCTCGGGCAACGCCCAGGACGCAGAGGATCTCACCCAGGAGACCTTCATCAGGGTCTTCCGGTCGCTCTCGAACTATCAGGCGGGCACCTTCGAGGGGTGGTTGCACCGGATCACGACGAACCTGTTCCTCGACATGGTGCGACGCCGCAATCGGATCAAGATGGAGGCGCTGCCCGAGGACTACGAGCGCGTCCCGTCCGACGGACCGAACCCGGAGCAGATCTACCACGACGCGCGGCTCGATCCCGAACTGCAGTCCGCATTGGACTCGTTGGCGCCCGAATTCCGCGCCGCGGTCGTGCTGTGTGACGTCGAAGGCCTGTCGTATGAGGAGATCGGTGCCACACTGGGAGTCAAGCTCGGAACCGTCCGCAGTCGAATCCACCGCGGCCGGCAGGCTCTGAAGGAGTACCTGACCGCGGTGTCCGGGGCAGGGAAGATGACATTCGCATGACCGTGCAGGAGGGTTGGATGACGCAGGCCCGGAAACCGCGCCGGTTCAGCTCTACCGAACACCTCGCGAGCGAGGCGGTCGCGGCGTACGTCGACGGCGAACTGCAGATGAACGCCTACCTGCGAGCCGCGCAGCACCTGTCGATGTGTCCGGAGTGCGCCGCCGAGATCGACGCTCAGCATCACGCGCGCGGCGCGCTGCGCCGGGCAGCCGAGATCAGCATGCCCAGTTCGCTTCTGGGTGTGCTCAGCCAGATCCCGATGTGCACGCCGGTCTCGGACGTCGACACCACTGCCGCCGACCGCGGCCGTCGCCTCGCCGGGCGGTCCGGAATCCGGCGTCCCGACGGCAAGGCAGGTGCCGTGATCGCGGCGATGGTCACGTCCTACTCGTTCGCGTCTTGGCGTCGGCGGCGGTAGTCGGTGGCCCGTCGGTCACTTCGGGACGCACCGCGTCGGTGATACTGGGACCCGTGACTGACGCCAACGAGGGGTACATCGCCGCGTGAACTCGGATCCCACACCCCCCGCCGCAGGCGCGCGACCGGATGCGGCAGCCGAACAGGATTCGGCACCGCCCCGCCTGGCACCGCGACCGCTCTACCGTCCCACCGTCGACCCCGCGGCCGCCGCGGCGTTCGGCCGGCCCGACGGCGTCGACTCGTCCTTCGCGCCCGGCACGGACCGCGGCACGGATCCGAAGGTCGCCGTTTCGCGTCCCGACCCGGTGCTCGCGGAGGCCTTCGGCCGCCCGGCCGGTGAATCCGATTCCATTCAGCGCGATCCCTCGGCGGGTCACAGCGCCGAGCCGGCGGACCCGGTCCCGGCCGATCCGTGGCGTGACCCGGACGCGCCCGCGCGTCTCGGTGCGCCTGCCGTCGACGCCCCCACGGACCGGGACCTCCCGGCCGCGCCCGCACTGGGCATCCGCGACGTCCTGCTCGGCGAGCGCATCGCGCCGCGGGCGCTGGCCGCGCTGGCCGGGGTCGCTCTGGCGATCGGCCTGGTCGGCGGCATCATCGGACGCGTCACGGCGGAGAACGTCGGCGCCCTGACCAGCCAGCGGGTCGAGCTGACCCAGTCGAGCGGCGACGACACCGAGCTCGGTCAGGTCGCGAAGGTGGCCGAGGCGGTGCTCCCGTCGGTCGTGTCCATCCAGGTCGCGCTCGGCGAGCAGTCCGGGACCGGTTCCGGTGTGGTGATCGACGGCGCCGGGTACATCGTCACCAACAACCACGTGATCTCGATGGCCGCGACGAACCCGGACGCCGCCACCCTCCGCGTCGTGTTCGCCGACGGCACCAAGGCCCCGGCCAGGGTGGTGGGCCGCGACACCAAGACGGACCTCGCGGTGCTCAAGGTGGACGTCGGCAACCTGACCGTGGCCGAGCTCGGCAGGTCCTCCGACCTGAAGGTCGGGGACGACGTGGTGGCGGTCGGTTCGCCGTTGGGGCTGAGCCGGACCGTCACCAGCGGAATCGTCAGTGCGCTGCACCGCCCGGTCCGGTTGACCGGTGAGGGCACCGATACCGACGCGGTCATCGACGCGGTCCAGACCGACGCCGCCATCAATCCCGGCAACTCCGGCGGACCGTTGGTCGACCGCGAGGGGCGGGTGATCGGGATCAACTCCGCCATCCGCAGTGAGAGCGGCGGATCGGTGGGCCTCGGGTTCGCCATTCCCGTCGACGACGTCACCGCCGTCGCGCAGGAGTTGATCCGGACCGGCGCCATGCACCACCCGGAGATCGGCGTGAACGCGCGGTCGGTGACCAACGAGCAGACCAGTGGCGCCGAGGTGGCGAACGTCAAGGAGGGCGGGCCCGCGCAGCAGGCCGGCATCATCGAGGGCGATGTCATCGTCAAGGTCGGCGAGCGCGACGTGACCAGTGCGGACGAGCTGGTGGTGGCGGTGCACCAGCAGGCCGTCGGTCAGCCGGTCCCGGTGCAACTGGTCCGGGCGGGGCGGACGGTCGAGGTGCAGGTCACGCCTGCCTCCGACTGAGCGGCGACGGGGACGATCCGGAATGGGATGTGAATTCGGCACCGATAGCGGCGCGGATCGCCGCGGGCACGTAGGCTGACCCGGTGTTTGGCAACATTGGCTGGGGCGAGTTCATGGTCCTACTCGTCGCGGCGCTCGTGATCCTCGGACCCGAGCGGCTGCCCGGTGCGGTCTCCTGGGTGACGAAGTCGCTGCGCCAGGTGCGTGACTATGCCGGCGGCGCGACCCAGCAGCTCAAGGACGAGCTCGGTCCCGAGTTCGAGGACCTGCGCAAGCCGCTCTCCGATCTGCAGCAACTGCGGGGCATGACCCCCCGCTCGGTGATCACCAAGCACCTGCTCGACGGCGATGACTCGATCCTGACCGGGAACTTCGATGCGAAGCCGAAGAGCAGCGGCGGGCCCAGCGCGGCCGCTGCCCTGCCGCCCTCCCCGAACCGCGAGTCGACGCCCCTGGGCACGAACGAGCGCCCGCCGTACGACGCCGACGCCACCTGAGGGCGCGTTCCCGTCTCGTCCACCGTCGCGGAAGCCACACCGTGGCGCCGTTCCTGCCTCGGCGGTCCGTGCATTCGGCGTAGCGTCCAGCCATGGGAAGCACCCGGGGTTCCCGGAACCACGTGGGCCACGCGGAGGGCGGTCTCTGATGCGCGACGTCCTCACCGAGCTGATGGCGATCTGGCATGCGGGCGAGACCGCGGGTGTCGGCACGGTGGTGCAGACCTTCAGATCCGCACCGCGGCCCCCGGGCGCGGCGATGGTGGTGGCCCCGGACGGGACCGTGGCCGGCTCGGTCTCGGGCGGCTGTGTGGAGGGGGCCGTGTACGAGCTCGCCCGGGAGGTGGTCGAGTCCGGCCGGCCGGAACTCCAGCGGTACGGGGTGACCGATGACGATGCCTTCGCGGTGGGGCTGACCTGCGGCGGCATTCTCGACGTCTACGTCGAGCCCGTCTCCCGCCGCACCTTCCCCGAACTCGCCGAGGTGGCCGGGGACATCGCGGACGAGCGCCCGGTGGCAGTGGCGACGGTGATCGAGCACCCCCGGTCCGCGTTGGTCGGTCGCCGGATGATCGTGCGGCCGGACGGGATCAGCGGGACGGTCGGTTCGGCGCGTGCCGATGCCGCGATAGGCGACGACGCCCGCGGGCTGCTCGCGGCGGGACGGACGGGGGTGCTCACCTACGGGCCCGACGGCCAGCGGCGAGGAGAGGGCATGCGCGTGTTCATCGCCAGTCATGCGCCGAGTCCGCGCATGCTCGTCTTCGGCGCCATCGACTTCGCCGCGGCGGTGGCTCATCAGGGGGCCTTCCTCGGCTACCGCGTCACCGTGTGCGACGCCAGGGCGGTGTTCGCCACGCACACCCGCTTCCCGACAGCGGACGAGGTCGTCGTGGACTGGCCGCACCGCTACCTGCAGTCGCAGATCGACGCCGACGCGATCGACGGGCGCACGGTGATCTGCGTGCTCACCCACGACCCCAAGTTCGATGTCCCGCTGCTGGCCCTCGCGCTACGGCTGCCCGAGGTCGGCTATGTCGGGGCGATGGGGTCGCGGCGTACCCACCGCGACCGGCTCCAGCGCCTGCGCGAGGCCGGGCTCACCGAGGCGGAGCTGGCACGGCTGGCCAGTCCGATCGGACTCGACATCGGGGCCCGCACGCCCGAGGAGACCGCGGTGTCCATCGCCGCCGAGATCATCGAGCTGCGCTGGGGTGGGGGCGGCGAGCGGCTGACCGCGATCGAGGGCCGGATCCACCACGACGAGACCCTGTGACGCCCGCCCGCACGGGCCGTTCGCGGACTGGTCGCGGGGATCGCTCGGGGCGCTTGACACCCCCGGTGGACCGGTCGAGTCTGGATCTGTCCCCATGCGATGCGAGGTGGATCAGATGCAGGTCCCTGGACCTTTTGAATACGAGCGAGCGACGAGCGTGGACCACGCGATCGGACTGCTCGAACGGCTGGGGAGCGAGGCTCGACTGGTGGCCGGCGGCCACAGCCTGCTCCCGATGATGAAGCTGCGGCTGGCGAACCCCGAGTATCTCATCGACATCAACCCGCTGCACGACGAGCTGGGGCACATCACGGTGGAGCCGTCGGGTGTGCGGATCGGTGCGATGGTGCGACACCGGGAGTTGCTCGAGTCCCCGGAACTGGCCGCGCTGTGGCCGATCTTCCGGGACGCCGAGCGGGTGATCGCCGACCCGGTGGTCCGCAATCGCGGCACGATCGGCGGATCTCTCTGTCAGGCGGACCCGGCCGAGGACCTCAGCACGGTGTGCGAGGTGCTCGACGCGACCTGCGTGCTGCGGGGGCCGGGCGGCGAGCGCACGATCCGCGTGGCGGAGTTCTACCTCGGGCCGTACGAGACCGCCGCGGCGGACAACGAGATCCTCACCGAGATCCGGATCCCGTTCCGCGACCACGGGTCGAACGCCTACGCGAAAGTGGAACGACGCGTGGGGGATTGGGCGATCGCGGCGGCGGGCGCCGCGGTCTGGCTGGACGGCCCGGTCGTCGTCGAGGCGAGGATCGGTCTCACCGCGGTGAACGCGGACCCGGCCGGATTCGGTGAGGTGTACGAGTTCCTCATCGGCAAGCCGTGCACCGACGAGGTCGCCCTCCACGCGGGCGATCTGGCGTCTCGACACTGTGAACCTGTCACCGACATGCGCGGGACCGCGGAATACAAGCGGCACCTGGCCAAGGAACTGACCCGCCGCGCGCTGCGCACCGCGGCCGAGCGGGTCCACTAGCGAAGCAGCTCGGGGGTCCAGGAAGGACGAGAAGACATGCAGTTGACGATGACCGTGAACGGCGAGGAGGTCACCGAGGACGTCGAGCCCCGATTGCTCCTGGTGCACTTCCTGCGGGATCAGCTGGGACTGACCGGAACCCATTGGGGCTGCGACACCAGCAACTGCGGCACCTGTGTGGTGCTGGTGGACGGCGAGCCCGTGAAGTCCTGCACGATGCTGGCCGTGATGGCCGCCGGGCAGGAGGTACGCACCGTCGAGGGGCTCGAACGTGACGGCGAGCTCGACCCGGTACAGCAGGGGTTCATGGAATGTCATGGCCTGCAATGCGGTTTCTGCACCCCCGGCATGATGATGTCGGCCCGGGCACTGCTCGACCGCACGCCGAATCCGGATGAGCAGACCATTCGCGAGGCGATCTCCGGGCAGATCTGCCGATGCACCGGCTACACCACGATCGTCCGCTCCGTGCAGTGGGCCGCGGCGCACGAGGAGGGAGCGGCACGCGAACCGGAGCCGGCGCGCGGCAGCGGTCCCACCGCGGCCCGGCCCGAGGCAACCGAGCGGCCGCGCGTCACCGAGCAGGTCGGAGGTGCACCATGACCACCGTCGAACATCCGCCGACCGGACCTGTCACGGACGAGTCGGACAACGAACACTTCGACAACAACAAGAAGCCGATCGGGTACGGGCGGATGCTCCGCAAGGAGGATCCCCGCTTCATCCGCGGCCGCGGACACTATGTCGACGACATCACGCTTCCCGGGATGTTGCACCTGGCCATCCTGCGATCACCCGTCGCGCATGCGCGCATCGTGCGGGTGGACACGACGGCGGCGCAGGCGCATCCGAAGGTGAGGGCGGTCATCACCGGCGCCGACCTGGCCGAGAAGGGCCTGGCCTGGATGCCGACCCTGTCCAACGACGTGCAGGCGGTCCTCGCCACCGACAAGGTGCGCTTCCAGGGGCAGGAGGTGGCGTGCGTCGTCGCCGAGGACCGATACTCGGCGCGCGATGCGCTCGAGCTGATCGATGTCGAGTACGACATCCTCGACCCGGTGATCGACGCGCGTCAGGCGCTCTCCCCAGATGCTCCGGTGATCCGCACGGACCTCGAAGGCAAGTCCGACAACCACGTCTTCGACTGGGAGGCGGGTGACGCGGAGGCGACCGAAGCGGCCTTCGCCCGCGCGGAGGTGATCACCACCCAGGAGATCGTCTACCCCCGGGTGCACCCGGCGCCGATGGAAACCTGCGGCGCCGTAGCGGATTTCGACGCGGTCGACGGCAAGCTGACCCTCTGGTCCACCTCTCAGGCGCCGCACGCCCACCGGACCCTCTACGCACTCGTGGCGGGGCTGCCGGAGCACAAGATCCGCGTCGTCTCGCCGGACATCGGTGGCGGGTTCGGCAACAAGGTGCCGATCTACCCCGGGTATGTGTGCGCCATTGTTGCCTCGCTGGTGACCGGGAAGCCGGTCAAATGGATGGAGGACCGCAGCGAGAACCTGATGAGCACGGGGTTCGCGCGGGACTACATCATGCAGGGCGAGATCGCCGCCACCCGGGACGGCAAGATCCTCGCGATCCGGACGAACGTGCTCGCCGACCACGGCGCCTTCAACGGCACCGCGGCTCCGGTGAAGTACCCGGCCGGCTTCTTCGGGGTGTTCACCGGAAGCTACGACCTCGAGGCCGCCTACTGCAAGATGACCGCCGTCTACACCGACAAGGCACCGGGCGGGGTGGCCTATGCCTGCTCGTTCCGGATCACCGAGGCGGTGTATCTCGTTGAACGACTGGTCGATTGCCTCGCCTACGACCTCGACATGGATCCCGCCGAGCTGCGGCTGAAGAACCTCCTCAAGCCGGACCAGTTCCCCTACACCTCGAAGACCGGCTGGGTCTACGACTCGGGCGACTACGAGATGACCATGCGCAAGGCCATGGACATGATCGGCTACGCCGACCTGCGCCGGGAGCAGGCCGAGAAGCGCGAGCGGGGCGAGCTGATGGGCATCGGCATGTCCTTCTTCACGGAGGCGGTCGGCGCCGGGCCCCGCAAGCACATGGACATCCTCGGGCTCGGCATGGCGGACGGGTGCGAACTGCGGGTGCACCCCACCGGCAAGGCCGTGGTCCGGTTGTCGGTGCAAACCCAGGGGCAGGGGCACGAGACGACCTTCGCGCAGATCGTCGCCGAGGAGCTCGGCATCCCGCCGGACGACATCGAGGTGCTGCACGGCGACACCGACAACACCCCGTTCGGCCTCGGCACCTACGGCAGCCGGTCGACGCCGGTGTCCGGGGCGGCCGCGGCGCTGGTCGCGCGGAAGGTGCGCGACAAGGCGAAGATCATCGCGTCGGGGATGCTCGAGGTGTCCGTCGCCGACCTCGAGTGGGAGAAGGGTTCCTTCCACGTGAAGGGCGATCCGACGACGGCGGTGACGATCCAGGACATCGCGATGCGCTCGTACGGTGCGGGCGATCTGCCGGAGGGACTCGAGGGCGGGCTCGAAGCCCAGATCTGTTACAACCCCGAGAATCTCACCTACCCGTACGGATCGTACTTCTGTGTCGTCGACATCGATCCCGGCACCGCCGAGGTGAAGGTGCGCAGGTTCCTCGCGGTCGACGACTGCGGCACCCGGATCAACCCGATGATCATCGAGGGACAGGTGCACGGGGGCATCACCGACGGGATCGGGATGGCGCTGATGGAGATCATGGCCTTCGACTCGGACGGGAACTGCCTCGGGAGTTCGTTCATGGACTACCTGATCCCCACCGCGCTCGAAGTGCCCCACCTCGAGACCGGCTTCACGGTGACGCCCTCGCCGCATCATCCGATCGGCGCCAAGGGTGTCGGTGAGTCCGCGACCGTGGGGTCGCCGCCCGCCGTCGTGAACGCCGTGGTCGATGCGCTGAAGCCGTTCGGCGTCCGGCACGCCGACATGCCGCTGACACCCTCGCGGGTGTGGGAGGCGATGCAGGGCAGGCCGGCGCCACCGATCTAGCCCGCGGCCGGCGACCGGGCAGGACCCAGCACAGCGCAGGAGGGTGCGGGCATGGAGACGAACGCGCGGATGGCCGAGCTGATCGACCGCAAGCAACCGTTCGTGCACGCGACCGTGGTTCGCGCCGAGCCGCCGACCTCCGCACACACCGGCGACGAGGCAATCGTGTTGCCGGACGGCACCATCGAGGGGTTCGTCGGCGGCCAGTGCGCGGAGAGTTCGGTGCGCAAGGCCGCACTCGATGCCTTGCGGTCCGAGGAGAGCGTGCTGCTGCGGGTGTTGCCGGACGGCCAGGCCCAGTTCCCGGAGGCGCCGGGGGCGACGGTCGTCGTCAACCCGTGTCTGTCCGGTGGCGCGATGGAGATCTTCCTCGCGCCGCGGCTGCCCGCCGCGCGGTTGTATCTGATGGGCGCCAACCCCGCCGCCGACGCGGTCGCTGACCTGGCGCGGACGCTGGGTTTCCAGCTCGAGCGGGTCGAGGAGGGCGGCAGGCCGGACGGCGCGGTGGCGGCGGTGATCGCCGGTCTCGGGGGGAACGAGTCGGAGTCCATCAGGGCCGCGCTCGACGCGGGCGTGGGATACATCGGGCTGGTCGCCAGCCGGATCCGCGGCGCGAGCGTGCTGGCGCAGCTCGGGCTCGACGAGGCGGAGCGGGCCAGGATCCATACCCCGGCCGGGTTGCCCATCGGGGCGCGCACCCCGGCCGAGATCGCGTTGTCGATTCTTGCGCAGATCGTGCAGGGCATCCGGCTGGGGGGCCTGGCCCGCCGAAGTCCTGCCCTGGATGCGGCGCTCGCCGCCGCGGCCCAGGACACGGTCACCGATCCGATCTGCGGCATGACGGTGACGGTCCGCGCGGACACCCCGCGGGTGGAGCTCGACGGACAGACGTACTGGTTCTGTAGCGCCGGGTGCCGGGACAGGTTCGAGAACGAGCGGTCGCCGTGACGGTCACCGGCATCGTCCTCGCGGCCGGGGGATCGACCCGCCTCGGCCGGCCCAAACAGCTGCTGGAATACCGGGGTGCCCCGCTGCTGGCGGCGGTGCTGCGGGTCGCGCGCGAGTGCCGCTTCGACCAGGTGCTGGTGGCACTCGGCGGGGGGGCCGCCGAAGTGGAGGCCGCCGTCGACCTGTCCGGCGTGGAGGTCGTGCACAACCCCGACTTCGGTTCGGGCTGTGCCTCGACCATCTCGCGCGCGCTCGATGAGGTCGATCCGCACGCGCGGGGCATCGTCCTGATGCTCGGCGACCAACCCGGGGTCGGGTCGGCGACGGTCGCGGCGCTGCTGGACGCGGCGACGCCGGACGCGAGTGCGGTCTGCCGATACCGGGACGGCCGCGGGCACCCGCTCTGGTTCGGTCGCAGCATCTTCCCCGAACTGCGCATGCTGCACGGCGACAAGGGGGTGTGGACACTGCTCGAGTCGGGCCGGATCCCGGTGCTGGAGGTACCGGTCGACGCCGCGATCCCGCTCGACGTCGACACCTGGGACGACTACGTGGCGCTGCGGGCTCAGGATTCTCGGTGAGCCATGGACCAGCCGGGGTTCGCCGATCTCGCCGACGTCGTCGGGCGCTTCGACGCACAGGACTACCTGCTGGACGAGGGCACGGCGTCGGCCATCTATCTGGCCCTGGCCCTCGGGCGTCCGCTGCTGCTCGAAGGCGAGCCGGGAGTGGGTAAGACGACCGCGGCCAAGGCCCTCGCGGCCGCGCTCGACACCACGCTGATCCGGCTTCAGTGCTACGAGGGGCTCGGTGCCGGTGAGGCCCTGTACGACTGGAACTATCAGCGGCAGCTGCTCGCGATCCGGATGGCCGAGTCGCGCGCGGGCCGGCTGGACGAGTCGGATCTGTTCACCGAGGAGTTTCTGCTGCCGCGCCCGATCCTGCAGTGCGTGCGGCACCGGGGCACCGGGACCCCGGTGCTCCTGGTCGACGAGATCGACCGTGCCGATGACGAATTCGAGGCCCTGCTGCTCGAGTTCCTCGGCGAGTCGTCCGTCACGGTGCCGGAGCTCGGCACCTTCACCGCCGAGCGTCCGCCCGTCGTGGTCCTCACCTCGAACCGCAGCCGCGACCTGCACGACGCGCTCCGCAGGCGCTGCCTCTATCACTGGATCGAGTATCCGAAACCCGAACGCGCGGTGGCCATCCTCCGGCGCACCGTTCCGGAGGCGAACACGGCCTTGATCGCACAGGTCACCGAGTTCGTGGGCGACGCCCGCGGGCTCGACCTCGACAAGCCGCCGGGCCTGGCCGAGTCGATCGACTGGGTGTCGGCGCTCGCGGCGCTCGGCGCGACCGAACTGAGTCGCGTCGAGGCGGTGGCGAGCCTCGGCGCGATCGCCAAGACCCCGGACGACCGCGACTCGATCATCGCGCTGCTCGACGACGGCGAACGCGATCGGGCCGCGCCGTGCTCGGCGCCCGATGCCACGAGATGAGAGGTCAGGGGTATGAAGCTGGAAAACGAGTTCACGGTGAAGGCGCCGATCGAGACCGCCTGGGACACACTGATCGATCTCGACGCGATCGCGCCGTTGCTCCCGGGAGCGCAGCTGACCGGGCGCGACGGCGACGCGTACCTGGGCAAGATGAAGGTCAAGGTCGGCCCCGTGACGAGCGAATTCGCCGGACGAGCGGTGCTGACGGAAACCGACCGTGCGGCGCACCGAGCCGTGATCGAGGCCAGCGGCCGGGACTCCCGGGGCGCGGGCAACGCCTCCGCCACCATCACCGCGCGCCTCGTCGACGACGACGGCACGACCAGGGTGACCGTCGACACCGATATGAAGATCGTCGGGAAGTTGGCTCAGTTCGGCAGCGGCGTCATCGCGCAGGTCTCGGAGAAGATGATGAATCAGTTCGCGGCCTCGCTCGAGGCCAAGCTGACCGCGGCGGAGTCGGCGACCGAGCCGGGCACGACGGCCCCGTCCGGCCCGCTCGTCGCGGCCCCGGAACCGGCCGCGGAACCCGAGGCGCTCGACCTGCTCGGGATGGCCGGACCTGCGCTCGTGCGGCGGCTGCTCCCGCTGGCGGCGGCGTTGCTGGCCGGTGTCGTGGCCGGGCTGCTGATTCGATACCTGCGTCGATGAGCCGTGGCATGGGCGAACCGGCACTGGCCAGGGGGATCGACCTGGCGGCCTTCTCCATCGCGCTGACCATGCGCCTGCGTGCCGCGCGGATCCCGGTGACCGAGGGCGGCGCTGCCGAGTTCGCCAGGGCGCTGTCGGCGTTGCGACCGACGTCGATGTCCCGCCTGTACTGGGCGGCGCGCCTGACGCTGGTGCGCAGGCAGACCGATCTCGCCGGCTTCGACCGGGTGTTCCTGGGGGTCTTCGGTGCGTCGCTGCTGGCGATGGACCCGAATGCGCGCCGCGCGCCGCGCGATTCGCACCCAGATGCACCGGTGGCGGCGTTCGCGTCGCGCTCGGGAGTGGAATCGGTGGAACCGCACGGCGTGGGACTGCCCTGGTCGACGATGCCTGCGGTCCGGGTCGCGCGCGAGCGCGATGACGAGGGGCCGAGCCTGCCCCTCCGGTTGCCGGGCCGTCTCGAGGCGCTGGAGGGCCGACCGTTCGGACAGTTCCGGGAGGACGAGCTGCGGGCCCTGCGCAGCTGGTTGGACCGGGCATCGGTCACCTGGCCGCAGCGACGTACGAGGCGGAGGCGGCGGCACCCGACCGGCAGGCGGATCGCGCTACGGGAGACGATCGCCCGGTCGCGGCGCACCGGCTGGGAGACCCTGACGATCGTGCGGACCCGGCCGGTGATCCGACCCCGGCGGATGGTGATGCTCTGCGACGTGAGCCAGTCCATGCAACCGTATTCCGACGTCTATCTGCACCTGATGCGTGCCGCCGTGACCCGTGGCGACGCGGAGGTCTTCGCCTTCTCGACGAGGCTGACCAGGCTCACCGCAGTGCTGGCACACCGATCCGCCGAAGCCGCGATCGCGCACGCCAACGACAAGGTGGTCGACCGGTTCGGTGGCACCCATATCGGGGGCAGCGTGCGTGCCCTGCTCGCGTCACACCACGGCAGTGCGGTGCGCGGAGCGGTGGTGCTCATCGCCTCGGACGGCTGGGACAGCGACAGCCCGGAGGAGCTGGGTGCCGCGATGGCCCGCCTGCACCGCAGGGCGTACCGCGTCGTCTGGCTCAACCCGCGCGCGGGGGCCACCGGGTTCGAGCCGCTGGTCGGGGCGATGGCCGCCGCGCTGCCGTACTGCGACCGGTTCCTGGCGGCCGACACCCTGATCGCGGTGCGCGAGGCGCTGGCGGTGCTGGGTACCGCCGCGTGGGTGGGCCGTTGAGCAAGGTCCCTACGGCGTCCCCAGTGCTCTGCACACCGTCTTGACGCCGGGGAGCTCGACCGGCTCGGTGGGGCACTCCCTCACGGGGATTCGCTCTGTGAAATCGCGTGCCCGCGACGCGTCCAGACAACCCAGGCCAGCGGCCACAGCGCGATCAGTGCGGCCGCGCTCTGCACATAGAACTGGACGGCGGCGAACGGCACGAACCGGGACGCGGCCATGACGATGAGCGCCCCCACCACGATCCAACCAAGCGTCGGGTTCATCGCCCCATAGCGGCGAAGGGCCACCCCGACGCACAGGACGCCGATGGCAAAGGTGAACGCTCCCACGAACAGCACCGGCACGAACCACGCGTCCAAGGCGGCCTGCGCGGCCTCTGGGTCGGCACCGCTTTCGACAGCCGCGAACGGTGCGAACTCCATCCCCGGAAGTACGGCATATGCCACGCTCCCGATGACGATCAACCCCAGTCCGATTGCACTCCACGCCTTGTCGCCCGCTTCGCGCAGGACGCCGCGGATGGCGATGAACGCGAGGATGAGGGCGGCCGCGGCAACGGCCGCCGCCAAATGTGCGAGGCCCCACCGAGTGGGGTCGTCCGTCACGGCCTCGGCGATCGCGTGATGATCTGGTAGGCGGCCGGCGATGTAGGGGTGCCAGATCATCGCGGCGAACAGTACGACGGGCGCGATGGCCACAAGTGTGGCGCGCGTGACGGATTTTGTCCGGTCGAAGTCGGCCATGATGCCCACCTTCTTCAGTTCGGCCCCGACACTCTCACGAACCTGAGGAACGCTTCTGAGCCTATCGCGATACCCCGAGCGTGGCCCGCGACAGTTTCCCGACTCCCGCTCCCGAGGCCAGGCGAACGCCGGAACTACAGGTGTCGCGTGGTGTCGATGCCGAGCGACATGCCGGCCAGGCCGCGCGAGCGGACCGCGAGCTTCTCGGCGATCTCGCGCAGCGCCGCGCCCGCCGGGGAGTCCGGCGCGCTGAGCACGATCGGGACGCCCTCGTCGCCGCCCTCGCGGACGGCCTGCTCGATGGGGATCTGCCCGAGCAGCGGGACCTTGGCACCGACGGCCTTGGTGAGTCGGTCGGACACGGCCTGACCGCCGCCGGAGCCGAACACCTCCATCCGGGTGCCGTCGGGCAGCTCCAGCCAGGACATGTTCTCCACGACACCGACGATGCGCTGGCGGGTCTGCAACGCGATCGCACCCGCGCGCTCGGCCACCTCGGCCGCGGCCTGCTGCGGGGTGGTGACCACCAGGATCTCCGCGCCGGGGATCAGCTGGGCGACGGAGATCGCCACGTCGCCGGTGCCGGGCGGCAGGTCGAGCAGCAGCACGTCCAGGTCGCCCCAGAACACGTCGGCCAGGAACTGCTGGAGCGCGCGGTGCAGCATCGGCCCGCGCCAGACGACGGGGGTGTTGCCCTGGGTGAACTGTGCGATCGAGATGAGCTTCACGTCGTGCGACTGCGGCGGCATGATCATCCGCTCGACCTGCGTCGGCTTGGCGTCGGTGCCGAGCATGCGGGGCACGGAGTGGCCGTAGATGTCCGCGTCGAGGACGCCGACCGAGAGTCCGCGGGCCGCCATCGCGGCCGCGAGATTGACTGTGACGCTGGACTTCCCGACGCCGCCCTTGCCGGAGGCCACCGCGTAGACGCGGGTCAGCGAGCCGGGCTGCGCGAACGGGATGACCGGCTCGGTGGCGTCGCCGCGCAGCGACTTGCGCAGCTCGGTGCGCTGCTCGTCGTTCATCACGTCGAGCTCGACGCGGATGGCGCCGATGCCGGACACGTCGGCGACCGCCTTGGTGACCCGGTCGGTGATCTCGGTGCGCAGCGGGCAGGCCGCGGTGGTCAGGTAGATCACGATGTCCACGCTGGCGTCGTCGGACAGCGCGACGCTCTTGACCATCCCCAGTTCGGTGATGGGCTTGCGGATCTCCGGGTCGATCACCCGGGAGAGGGCGCTGCGAACGTCGGACTCGGTCACTACTGGCATGGCCCCCATGGTAGGCGGCGGTGGCTCAGTGGATCCGCGGCAGGTCGGCCGCGGAGGGGGTGATGCCGGTCGAGTATGCCAGCGCCCATGCGGTCACGTTGGCCACGTAGGCCATCGAGTTGTTGTAGCGGTGGATCGCCATGGTGGCCGAGCCGATGTCGCGCATGTTGGTCCCGCGGTCGCACAGGTACTTGGCGGTCGCGGCGGCGGAGTCGAACAGGTTCTGCGGGTCGATCTTGCCGTCGCCGTTGCCGTCGGCGCCGAACTGCGCCCAGGTGGTGGGGATGAACTGGGTGGGGCCGACCGCGCGGTCGTAGACGGTGTCGCCGTCGAGGGCGCCGCCGTCGGAGTCCATGATGACGGCCTGACCGGGCAGGCTGCCGTTGAGGGGCAGGCCGATCACCGGCTCGAACACGTCGCCGTTGTCGTGGGCCTGGCCGCCGTTGGCGTGCCGCGACTCGACCATGCCGATGCCCGCGATCTGCATCCAGGTGATGCCGCAGCCGGGCAGGTCCTTGGCGAGCAGCTTCTCGGCGGACTGGTAGGCGGCGAAGTTGACGCCGGGGATGCCGAGCGGACCCGCGGGCAGGGGCGCGGGCGCCGGTGCGGGCTCCGGGGCGGGCGGGAGGGCCGGTGCGAGCTCCGGGGCGGGCGTGGCCACGGCGGCGGGCTCGGCCTCCGGCTGCTGCGGGGCGGCGGGAACGTCGGCGATCGGCGCGGACTCGGCGGCGACCGCGAACGGGAGCGAGGGGGAGGCGCTCGCCGTGGTCCCGACGACCAGCCCGGCGGGAACGAGCCCGGCGAGCGCCACGACGGAGTTGCGGCGAAGGTTCGAGTCCTTCTTCTTGCTGTGGCGGCCCACGGTGATCCTCCTGCGTCCCGGTCGGGGGCATTGATTCGTTATCGACCGGAGACGAGGCTACCCGAATTCGAGATAGTTCCGTTACTCAACCGTGATCGGCGTTGGCGGATTTGGAGGATATTTGCTGGTCAAAGGGGATGAACGAAATAGTTTCAGTTAGGTCACGCCGAGGCGGGTCGGAGCCGACTATGAGGACCGTTTTGAGACCTTGGCGGACGCCCGGGTGTGGGGGTTCCCGCCGCGCGCTCAGGGCACGGGCGGGGGAGCCGGCACCGCAGGCGCGGCGGGCGCGGGGCCGGGCGGCGGGCAGAAGATCAGGCACGGCAGCTCGGGCAGCCCGGGGATCAGCGGCGGGGGCGGCGGTGCCGGTGCGGTCGTGGGAGCGGGCGCCGCCGCGTCGACGGCGCGGCCGCCGTCAGCGGGCTTGCCGTCCTCCGGCGACGGGGTCGGCTCGGCCTGCTCGGGCCGGACATCCGGGATCGAGCCGGGCGCGGGCGTCCCGCCGCCCGCATACGCGGCCGACCAGGCCAGCACGTTGGCCGCGTAGGCCATCGAGTTGTTGTAGCGCAGGACCGCCCGGACCTCCTGGGCGCTGTCGCGCAGGTTCAGTCCACCAGAGCAGAGATACCGAGCGGCCGCGAGCGAGGCGTCGAAGATGTTGTTCGGGTCGGCGACGGCGTCGCCGTTCCCGTCGGCGGCATACCGCGCCCAGGTGCCGGGGATGAACTGCATGGGCCCGACCGCGCGATCGTGCTTCGGATTGCCGTCCAGGCGACCCCCGTCGGTGTCGGTGATGACGTTGTTTCCCGCGAGGTGCCCGTCCAGCGTCGGCCCGAGGATCGGGGTCACCGTGGTGCCCGCGGCATCGGTCCGCCCTCCGCCGGCGTGGCCGGACTCGATCCGGCCGATCCCGGCCAGGAGATGCCAGGTCACACCGCAGCCCGGGGCCTCGGTGGCCATCGTCGACTCGGCGAGCCGGTAGGCGCCGAGCACGAGTTCGGGAATTCCGAGTTCGCTCACCGTCACCGCCACCGGCATCGGCGACAGTCGGGGAGCGAGGTCGGGCGGCAGCTCGAATCGGACCGGCGGGGGCGGGGTGTACGCGTGCAGTGCGCGGGCGGGACGGGGCGCCGGCGGCAGCAGTCCGACGGCGCCCGCCCCCGACGGATCGGCGGTCTCGGGAGCCGCGACCGCGTAGCCCGCCAGGACCGGCGCGCCGGTGCCGAACGGGCCGAAGCCGAGTGCCGCGCCCACCGCCGCGGCCGCGGCACCGACCGCGACCATCGTTGCCGTCGACGCGGCCGCAAGACCCCTGATCCGCATGCGCCACCCTTCGCGATGCCCGACCCCCGAAATGTGACTCAGATTACAGATCGGAATCGCGGGTGGTGGTCCTTTCGCCCGGCCCGCGCGGTCGCGCTACCGGCGCGGCGGCCTGGCCTCCTCGTCGTCATGGGTGGTCAGCAGGGCCTTGATCTCCTCGAGCTCGCGGCGCAGGTAGTCCCTGGTGGCCACCTCGCCGACGGCCAGGCGCAGCGCGGCGAGCTCGCGGGCCAGGAACTCGGTGTCGGCCTTCGTCTGCTCGGCCCTGGCCCGGTCCTCCTCGAGTGAGACGCGGTCGCGGTTCTCCTGCCGGTTCTGTGCCAGCAGGATCAGCGGCGCCGCGTAGGCGGCCTGGGTGGAGAACGCCAGGTTGAGCAGGATGAACGGGTACGGATCCCACTGCAGCCGGACAGCGAACACGTTGAGGATGATCCAGACGATCACCACGATGGTCTGGATGGCCAGGTAGCGGCCCGTGCCCAGGAAACGCGCGATCCGCTCGCTGACCCGCCCGACGGATTCGACGTCGAACTGGAAATTGAACAGGCGCGAGCCGCGCGGGGTGTCGAGCCGCTGGCGGGCGCTCAGCGCCGTCGACTTGTCGGTGACTGTCCGCTTCTCACTCATCGGCCACTTCCTGTTCGCGCCAGTCCTCCGGGAGCAGGTGATCGAGCACGTCGTCGACGGTGACGGCGCCGAGCAGGTGCTCCTCGTCGTCGACGACCGGGCCGCACACCAGGTTGTATCTCGCGAAGTATCGGGTCACCGCGGTGAGCGACTCGTCCGGGTCGAGCCTGGTCAGGTCCGTGTCCAGCACCCCGCCGACCAGCGTCGCGGGCGGCTCGCGCAGCAACTGCTGTAGGTGGACGCAGCCGAGATATCGGCCGGTGGGTGTCGAGATCGGCGGCCGGACGACGAACACCAGGCTCGCCAGCGCGGGGGTCAGGTCCGGGTTCCTGACCCGGGCCAATGCCTCGGCGACGGTGGTGGCGGGCGTCAGGATCACCGGCTCGGGCGTCATCAGGCCGCCCGCGGTGTCGGGGGAGTGCTCGAGGAGTCGACGCACCGGCTCGGAGTCCTCGGGGTCCATCAGCTGCAGCAGCGACTCCGCCTCGGCGTCGGGGAGCTCGCCGAGCAGGTCGGCGGCGTCGTCCGGGTCCATCGCCTCGAGCACGTCGGCAGCGCGCTCGACCTCCAGGTGGGTGAGCAGGTCGGTCTGGTCGTCGGAGGGCAACTCCTGCAGCACATCCGCGAGCCGCTCGTCGTCGAGGGCGACCGCGACCTCGTGACGCCGTTTGTCCGGCAGCTCCCGGATGGCGTTGGCGACGTCGGCGGGACGCATGCCCTCGAACTGCGCCAGCAGTTGGGAGACGTCCTGCCCCGGCAGGGCCAGCTGGGATTGCGTCAGTCCCTGCACGTGCTGCCACTCGACGACGTGCATCGCGGTGCGGCGGGCGAGACGGCTGCGGGGCTTGCGGACCGCGACCCGGGAGACCACCCAGTCCCGCGTCCGGGTCAGCTCGATGCCGAGGTCCGCGACGAGTACCTCCTGGCCGGCCAGGTCCTCGAGTTCGGGGTCGTCGACGCGCACCCGGCTGTCGAGCACCTGGGCCAGTGCCAGGACCTCGCCTGGTTTCTGGGTGAACCGCCGCAGACTCACGTTGCCGGTCAGCGTCACGGAGCCGGGCTCGATGGCGGTCACCCTCAGCATCGGGATGAATATCCTTCGTCGGGTGAGCAATTCGACGACGAGTCCGAGGACGCGGGGGCGTTGGCGACCGATCCGGATGGTGATGACGACGTCGCGGACGCGGCCGATCGATTCGCCGTCGGGCCCGAGCACCACCAGGCCGGCGAGCCTGGCTACGAAGACCTTGCTCACTGCTGCCATGATGGCCAGGCTAATTCACACTGGAGGTCCACATGCAGGTCGCGCGCCCGCGCCGTTCGATCCTGGCCGTACCCGGCAGCAGCCGGAAGATGATCGACAAGGCCAAGGGGTTGCCCGCCGACGAGGTGTTCCTCGACCTCGAGGACGCGGTCGCGCCGATCGCCAAGGCACAGGCCAGGGCCGAGATCGTCGATGCGCTGAACTCCGACGGGTGGGGGAACCAGATCCGGGTCGTCCGGGTCAACGACTGGACCACCGAATGGACCCACGCCGACGTCATCGAGGTGGTCTCCGGGGCCGGCGCCCGGATCGACGCGATCCTGTTGCCGAAGGTGACCGACGCGAGCCACGTGCAGGCGCTCGACCTGCTGCTCACCCAGGTCGAGCGGGCCAACGGGCTCGAGGTGGGCCGGATCGGCATCGAGGCGCAGATCGAGAACGCGATCGGCTTGACCAACATCAACGCCATCGCGACCGCGAGCCCGCGGGTGCAGACGCTGGTCTTCGGCCCCGCGGACTTCATGGCGAGCATCAACATGCGCACCCTCGTCGTCGGGGAGCAGCCGGAGGGCTATGAGCCGGGCGATGCCTATCACCACATCCTGATGACGATCTTGATGGCGGCGCGGGCGCACGGGCTCGAGGCCATCGACGGGCCGTATCTGCAGATTCGCGACGTCGACGCGTTCCGGCGCGCCGCCGGCCGGACCGCGGCACTCGGCTTCGACGGCAAGTGGGTGCTCCACCCGACCCAGATCGACGCGGCCAACGAGGTTTTCAGTCCACGTCAGGCCGACTACGACCACGCCGAGATGATCCTGGAGGCGTACGAGTACCACACCTCCGCGGCGGGTGGCGGCCGCGGCGCCGCGATGCTCGGCGACGAGATGATCGACGAGGCCAGCGCCAAGATGGCACTGGTCGTCGCGGGCAAGGGGCGCGCGGCGGGCATGGCGCGTACCACGCGGTTCGACCCGGACTCTCAGTAAGATGGACGTCGACGAGAGTGCAGTTCTCACGAGCTGAATCACCGATGAGGGAGCACAGACGATGACCAATCCGCTCGCACAGCCGAATCGGCCCGGACGCGGCGGGCTGCCGACCCCTCCCACCGGCTGGCCGATCGGCTCGTACCCGACCTACGCCGAGGCACAGCGCGCCGTCGACCATCTGTCGGATCAGGCATTCCCGGTCGAGGACGTCACCATCGTCGGTGTCGACCTGATGCAGGTCGAGCGCGTACTCGGGCGCCTCACCTGGGCGAAAGTGATTGGCGGCGGGATCGTTTCGGGGGCCTGGCTGGGTGTGTTCCTGGGCCTGCTGCTCGGGCTGTTCACCGACAGCTTCCTCGGCCCGCTCGTCGCGGGCATCATCGGCGGCATCATCTTCGGGTTGATCTCCACGTCCATCCCGTACGCCGCCACGCGCGGTCAGCGCGATTTCGCGTCCACCATGCAGTTGGTGGCCGGCCGCTACGACGTGCTGTGCGAGCCGAAGACCGCCGAGCGGGCGCGGGATCTGCTCGCCAAGCTGGCCATCTGACAGCTCCCGCCGGGACCGAGGTCACCACGCGGTGACTCACGGCGCGGTCATGCCCGCTACCACCGCAGCGGTGGTGTCGGCGACCACCTGGTTGTTCCCCTGCGCGTCTTCCTGATTCGTCAGGCTGTCGGTGAGGATGGCGATAACGAGGGGGTTGCCGTCCCGGTCCCAGGCGACGCCTGCGTCGTTGACGGTCCCGAACCGGCCGGCGCCGGACTTGGCGGCAGCCGTCCACCCCTCCGGCAGACCGGCGCGAATTCGCTTGTCCGACGTCTTGCTCGCACGCATCCAGTCGGCGAGTTGCGCACGTTCGGCCGATCCGAGCGCGTCTCCGAGCAGCAGCGCCCGGTAGCCGTCCGCGAGATCGTTCGGAGTGGAGGTGTCGCGCGGGTCGCCGCGGAGCGCACTGTTCAGCTCGGTCTCCCACCGATCCAGGCGGGTGCTCTCGTCTCCGATCTCGCGGGCGAGTGAGGTGATCGCGGGTGGTCCGCCGATTTCCTCGAGCAGGTAGTTTCCCGCCGTGTTGTCACTCCGGGTCAGCGCCGCTTCGGCGATCTGCCGCAGTGTCATCGGGGTGCCGACGGCCGCCGCGGTGACCGGTGAATTCTCCACGAGGTCGCCGGGTTCGACCAGGACCGTTTTGTCGAGTGACGACGTGCCCGCGCGGGTCCGGCGGAGTACCTCGGCGGCCGCGTACGTCTTGAATGTCGAACACAGGGCGAACCGTTCGTCGCCCCGATGCTGGTAGATCCGGCCGGTAGCGGGATCGATTGCGGTGACCCCGATCCGCGTGGAGAAGCGGGCCTCCAGTGCGTCGAGTTTCGTGTCGAGGGACTGCAGCTCCGGTGTCGCGACGACCGGAGTGTCCGACACGGGGTGATGGGCGGCCGCCGTGCACCCGCCCAGCAGCAGGGGGAGGGCGAGAGCGAGAGCGAGGGTGCGCGCACCGTGATGTCCGATGCTGCCCCGCTGTGAATTCGGATGCACTCGACGTCTGGTCATGACCCCAATGTCGGGGTCGACGACGCCGTGCGCAAAGACGGTCACCGGGTCGCGGCGAGTCGAGAATGCTATCTCTCCAGTTCAGAGAGCCCAATTGTGTGGAGCGATTCGTCGCGCGCCCGTGACTGCCCCCGAACGGCTGATTCAATGGCGGCCATGGATATGGTCCGCCACCTGAATTTCTTTGTCGCCGTTGCGGAAGAGGGGCATTTCGGAAATGCCGCGGCACGATTGGGAATGACACAACCGCCGTTGTCGCAGGGCGTGCGGCGTCTCGAACAGAGGCTGGGCATCGAGCTCGTCCACCGCAGCCCTCGTGGAGTCGGGCTCACGGACGCCGGACGGCAGTTGCTGCCGCGCGCACGGCTCCTCGTCGCCGACGCTGCCAGATTCGAGGACGAGGCCCAGCGCATCGCCGGCGGGCATGACGCAGCGGTGAGGTGGGGTGTCACCCACTCGCTCGGCGACGACGTGGTGGTGCGGTGTGTCCGCGCGCTCCGCGACGCCGACAGGGCTCGGCCCACCAGGGTCGTCACCTCCACCGCCTCCACCACCGACCTGGTGGAGAGCGTCCGAACGGGGAGCCTCGACATCGCTGTGGTCGAACACCCGGCGCTGCTCACGGGCCTCGAGAGTGGGCCCGTCCTGAAGATTCGGCGTTGGGTGGTCGTGCCGGAAGACCATCCGGCCGCGATCGCGAAGAAGGCGCAGGTCCGGATGCTTCGGGGGCTGACATTGTCGACAGGTCCGCGATCGGACAATCCTCCTGCTCACGATCTGTTCGTGGACATGTGGAGGTCCCGTGGCCTGGACCCGGACGTGGTCGTCTCGACGGGTCCGCGAGACCTTCTCGCCCGCGTGGCGGCGGGTGGATCCTTCGGGGTGACGACGACTCCGCCGACAGCGATGCCCGGGGTGTGCTGGGTCGACATGGTGCGTGACGACCTCGCACTGCGCCTTCGCATCGTCTGGCGGTCGGGTGCCGACCATGCGCTGTCGGCCGGCGCACTCGACCGGGTGCTCCTCAGGGCGGGCCGATGAGGGCAACCGCGGAGAAGCGGATCCGCGACGTGTTCGCCGACGCCGGGTGCACCGGCTGGCTTCATGCCCGTCGCATCGGAACGCGGCGAGCGGGCGATGTCGATGACGTCGACGACGTCTCGGTCGGTGCCGACGAACTCGTCGTGACGGCATCCGTCTACAAGCTCCCGCTCGTGGTCGCCCTGTGCAGGGCATTCGACGAGGGATCCCTCTCGCCGACGGCGACGGTGCGCATCAATCCCGCGGACTGCACGCCGGGGCCGACCGGGGTGTCGATCTTCCGGGACCCGGTGGTGATGAGTTGGCGTGATCTGGCCCTGTCGATGATGACGGTGTCCGACAACGCGGCCGCGGACCTCATCCTCGGATGTGTGGGTCTCGACGGCGTCGATCGAGTGCTCACCGAACTGGGACTGCTCCGCACGCGAATCATCGGCGGCACAGCGGATGTCCATCGGACCCTGCTCGAGGAGGCGCATTCGCACACGACAAGAGAAGCGTTCGAGGCACTTGCCGACAATGACGAGGCGTGGGCGGTCTCGGCCTACGATCCGGCCTTCACGAGCGCGACCACCCCCCGCGAGATGACGTCGCTGCTCGACGCGATCTGGACGGACAGGGCGGTGTCCGCGGCTCAAGCGGAGTTCATCAGGGAGGTCATGGCGGGACAGATCTGGCCGCACCGAATCCGCTCGGGATTTCCCTATGCGGGGGTGACCGTGGCGGGGAAGACGGGGACGATCGGGGCCATCCGCAACGAGGTGGCGGTGGTGGGCTTCCCCGGAGAGACTCCTGTTGCCGTAGCCGTTTTCACGCGGGCGGCGCGTGCCGATCCGGTCCTGCCCGTGGTCGATCAGGCGATCGGACGGGCCGCCCACATCGCGGTGACAGAACTTCGTTCCGGCCGCATCGAGTGAGAGCGCAGTCAAGGGGATCTCGTGGTGCGGTGTCCTACCCTTGCTGCGACGGTGGAAGTCCTTCGGCGGTAGGGGAGTGCGATGTCAGCGGGGACAGAGGCCAGGCGCGAACGATTGTCCCGCAGGGCGCTGAGCCGCGCGACGCTGGAACGGCAGCATCTGGTCCGTCGCGCGGACGGCGAGAGTGCGCTGACGATGGTCCGGCACCTGTACGGGCTGCAGGCGCAGGCCCCGATGGCGCCGTACTTCGCATTGTGGGCCCGGCTCAAGGGTTTTCGGCCTGCCGACCTGTCGACGCTGATCGAGGACCGCGACGTGGTGCGGATCGTCCTGATGCGCGGCACGGTGCACGCCGTCACCGCGGCGGATGCGCTCGAGCTGCGGCCGTGGGTGCAGCCGATCATGGACGGCGACCTGCGGACGAACCCCCAGCACAAGGACGCGCTCGTCGGCGTGGACGTCGGTGCGGTGGCCGATTGGAGCCGGGAGACGATCGACCGCACCCCGATGAGCATGGCGGCGCTGCGGCCGTTGCTGGCGCAGCGTTGGCCCGACCGGGACTCCGCCGCCCTCGCCCATGCGGTGCGAGACCTGCTCCCGCTCGTCCAGGTGCCCCCGCGCGGGATCTGGGGCAGATCCGGTCAACCGGTCTGCACCACCTTGGAGCGGTGGACGGCGTCGCCGCTGTCCGCCCCCGCGCCGGACGAGGTGATCTTGCGCTACCTGGCGGCCTACGGCCCCGCCTCGGTGCTCGACGCGCAGGCCTGGTCCGGCCTGACCAGGCTGGGTGAGATCTTCGAACGGCTCCGGCCGCGGCTGCGCGTGTTCGTCGACGAGGACGGCGCCGAGCTGTTCGACCTGCCCGACGCCCCGCGGCCGGACCCGGCGGGGAGCCTGCCGCCGCGGATCCTCGCGCCGTTCGACAGCGTCCTGCTGGGCCACGCGAATCGGAGCAGGGTGATCGCCGACGAGCACCGCAAGGTGGTGTTCACCGTCAACGGGATCATCAAGCCGACGGTCCTGGTCGGCGGCCTGGTCGCCGGATTCGTCACGGTCACCGAGAAGAAGGGGGCCGCGACCGTCGAGATCGCGACGTTCGCCCCGCCCGCGAAGAGCGTCGCGTCGTCACTCGAGGCGGAGGCGCGGCGACTGCTGAGATTCGCCCACCCCGGCGCCGAGAATCACGACGTTCGGTTCACGGCCGCGCGGTGACGCTCTCCGGGATCGTCGAATCGTCCTGTGCGCGAGAGCTGTTCCCCGATTCCGGGGCGGCTCCGCGCATCGAGATCCGCCGCGCGATCGCATGTGCCGCGCCGACGAGCAGACCGACGATCGTCCCCCAGATCAGCGACACGAGCGCGCCGCCGACGAGCGAGGCCACGTATGCGCCCGGTCCCTCCTGCAGGACGAAGCTCAGGTACACGGTGCGGATCAGGTTGCCCGCGAGGACACCGATCACGGTGGCGCCCAGGCCCGCCCAGAAGGCGCGCCCGGCCCCGCCGCCGGGGTGCCTGCGCGCGGAGTTCACCAGTCGCATCCAGGCGACCGCGATCATCACCAGGGCCGCGGCGCAGTCGACGAGCCAGTTGGTGGTGGTCGTCTCCCCGAGCGGGAACAGTCGCAGCGCCGGGATGCCGAACGGCAGCCCGATCGCGCTGGGGACGAGCAGTTCCGGCAGCTCGGTCAGGATGGCGCCGGTGATGGACCAGACCCCGGACAGGACCGAGATCACGGCGAGGGTCGCGACGGCCGTCCACGGCGCGCGGGAATCGGCATCGACCTGCGGATTCACCGAATCCGCAGCGCTGGCGTCAGGCATGCCGCAACATTAACGGGATCGAGTAGAACAAGCGTCCAGAATCATGAAGAAAGTCGAGTGTGGATCCCGTGCGGCGAATCAGAGTGGTGTCCCTCGTTGCGGCCGGTGCGCTCGTCCTCGCCGGCGGTGTGGGCGCGGTCCTGCGGGCCGACCCGGCGCCCTCCGAGGCCTACCTCACCGACGACCAGGGGCGCGCGCTCGTCCTCCGGGGCTTCAACACGGCGTCCAGCGCGAAGAGCACCCCGGACGGCATGCCCGAGTTCACCGAGGCCGACCTCGAGCGCGAGCACACCGACATGGGCACCAATTTTGTCCGCTTCCTGATCTCCTGGCGCTCGGTCGAGCCGGAGCCGGGTGTCTACAGCCAGGAATACCTGGATCGGGTCTCCGAACGCATCGGCTGGTACGCGGAGCGCGGTTATCACGTCATGCTGGACATGCACCAGGACCTCTGGTCCGGTGCGATCACCCCGGACGGCAAGACCGGCAACGGCGCCCCCGCCTGGGCCACCTACATGGATGGCCTGCCGGTCGGTTCGCACGACATGTGGGAGCAGTACTACCTCGATCCGGGCGTGATCCGGGCCTTCGACAACTTCTGGAACACCACCGGCGCGCACCCCGAGCTCTCCGAGCACTACGCGAACGCGTGGCGGGCGGTCGCCGATCGGTTCGCCGACCACCCCGCCGTCGTCGCCTACGACCTGATGAACGAGCCCTATGGCGGCACCCTGCAGGGCCCCGTCTTCGAGTCCGGTCCGCTCACGGCGCTCTACCAGAAGACGACCGACGCGATCAGGACCGTCGACCAGGACACCTGGGTCTGCGTCGCGCCGCAGGCGATGGGCAACAACTGGGGGACACCGAGCGGCCTCGGCCCGATCACCGACAGTCGCGACGGCGACCAGCGGATCGCCTACTGCCCCCACATCTATCCGCTGCCGATGGATCTGGGTGGCGGTTACGAGGGCACCACCCGCGACCTGGTCGACGCGACGGTCGCCTCGTGGCGCGGCAACACCGTGCGCACGGCGGCGGCGCTGGGCGACGTCCCGGTCATCCTGGGGGAGTTCGGCCTCGACACCACCCTCCCCGGGGCGCTCGACTACGTGGACCGGATCTATGCCACGGCCGCCGAGATCGGCGCCGGCGTCAGCTACTGGTCCCGGGATCCCGGGCCCTGGGGACCGTACGGGGAGGACGGTGCCGCCCGGAACCTGGTCCCCGCGCTCGACAAGCCGTACCCGCGGGCGGTCGCCGGGACGCCGATCTCCTGGGCGTCGTCCGCCGACCGGCTCGAGCTGACCTTCCGCCCGGACCCCGACGTGTCGGCGCCCACGGAGATCTACCTGCCGCGGCGTGGCTTCCCCGCAGGTGTCGAGGTCGACGGCGGCGAGGTGCTGGCCTGGGATCAGGAAACCCGGCTGCTCACGCTTCGGCAGCCGCAGTCGAGCGACGAGGTCACGGTGACGCTCACCCCGGCGCCCTGATCGGGGCACCGAGGGCAGATGGGTGTTAGATGAACGGGTGAGTGACAGCGTCATCGCCTCCGTCCGCGCGCACCTCACCGAGCGGATCGGTGGGCCGCCGCCGTCCGCAGCCTCCGTCACCTTCCTCGGGCTCGAACCGCTGGAGGTGCTCAGGTTCCCCGCCGACTCGGCCGATCTGGTCCGGTACGTCTCGCTGGGCTGCTCGCGCCACCCGATGGGTGATCCCGGCGAGGCCGTCGCGGATCCGGTGCGGGGACCCCGCGCGGAGCTGATGCTGACCCTGCGCGGCGGCGTCGGAGTGGCCTCCGGTGTGCACAAGACGCTGGCCGTGCTGGCGGCCGCGCCCGCCGTGGAGGGCGTGGTCCTCACGGTCGACGGGCTGCTCGACGTGGGCGAACCGCTGTGGAAGGACGCGCCGTTCACCGCGGTGTTGCTGGGGGAGAGCGACATCGAGGACCTGGATCTGCCCGAGCCGGCCGACCCGGTGCGATTCCTCGCTGCCGTGCCGATCACCGGCACGGAGGCCGCCTGGGTGCGGCTGCGCGGCGCGGCGGCGCTGCGGGAGGCCTGGGCGGAGGCCGGGATCGACGTGCGCGATCCGCGCCGTGGGGCGGCTTCGCTGTAAGTCAGAGCCAGTGGTTGCGGCGGAAGGTCACGAACAGTCCGGTGCACACGGTCACGATGACCCCGACCACCAGGTAGTAGCCAAAGCTCCAGCGCAGCTCCGGCATGTGGTCGAAGTTCATCCCGTAGATGCCCGCGATCATCGTCGGCACCGCGGCGATCGCGACCCACGCCGAGATCTTGCGCATGTCGGTGTTCTGCTGCACGGCGACCTTGGCCAGGGCCGCCTCGACGAGGGTGCTGAGCACCTCGTCGAAATCGGCGATGCGCTCGGCGACGATGGTGTGATGGTCCTGCACGTCGCGTAGGTAGCGGCGAACCTCCTTCGGCACACCGGTTGTGGCGTCTTGGCTCAGTCGCTGGAGCGGACTGGCGAGCGGGTTCACCGATTTGCGCAGTTCGACGATCTCCCTCTTGAGGAGGTAGATCTGCTCGATGGCGACCCGGGTGCGGGGGCTGAACACCTCCTCCTCCATGAGATCGACATCTTTCTCGACGGATTCGGTGACCGCGAGGTACTGGTCGACGACGTGGTCGGAGATGGCGTGCAGGACGGCCCACGGCCCGAGCGCGAGCCGACTGGGGTTCGCCTCCATCAGGGCACGCACTCCCGCGAGCCCGGAATGCTCGCCGTGCCGGACGGTGACCACGAAATCGGCGCCGACGAAGATCATGATCTCGCCGGTCTCCACCACCTCGTTGGCGGTGTTGATCGACTCGTGCTCAACGTAATTCACGGTCCGGAGCACCAGGAACAACAAATCGTCATACAACTCGAGCTTAGGTCGCTGATGGGCGTGCACCGCATCCTCTACCGTCAGCTCGTGCAGACCGAAAACCTCTGCGACACTGCCCATCTGGTATTCGTCGGGGGCGTGCAATCCCACCCAGGCGAAGCCCTTGCCGCGGGCGCGGACCTCGGCGAGGGCGGCGGAGTGGGTGAACTTGCCCGGCAGTCGCTCACCGTCGACGTACACCGCGCAGTCCACGATGGCCCTGGCGATCGGGATCGGGATCCGTGCCGGCGCGGACGCGGACGGCCTGCGGGTCGGGCGCAGCGACGGCATGGACGGCACGGCAGCCACTCCCTTTCGATCATGGGGACCATCTCCGATCAATCCTAGCCCGGGAGATCCGGCGGAGGCCGCGGCGAGAGTTGTCCGGCCCACCCCCCGACAGCCTGAGACAATGTCGTGGTGCGCATCGACCTCCACACCCACACCACCGCGTCCGACGGCACCGACAGCCCCGCCGACCTGGTGCGCAATGCGGCGGCGGCCGGACTCGACGTGGTGGCCATCACGGACCATGACACCACCGCCGGCTGGGCCGAGGCCGCCGCTGCGTTGCCCGCCGGGCTGAGCCTGGTGCGCGGCATGGAGATGTCGTGCGAGGGTCGGGGCGAGGACGGCAACCCCGTCGCGGTGCACCTGCTGGCCTATCTCTTCGATCCGGCGCACGCGGGGTTCGCGGCCGAACGTGAACGGTTGCGGACGGAGCGGACGTCGCGGCTGCGGGCCATGGCCGAACGGATGGCGCATGACGGCCTGCCGGTGGATCCGGACGAGGTGATGGCGGCCGCCGGACCGGCGGCCGGGCGCCCGCACCTGGCGCGGGCGCTCGTGGCGGCGGGGGTGGTCGGTTCCGTCGACGAGGCGTTCGGTGACCTGCTCAAGACCGGGGGCCGCTACTACGTCCACAAGGCGGACACGCCGCTGCCGGAGGCGGTGCGGATGGTGTCCGACGCTGGCGGGGTCAGCGTGATCGCGCACGGGCGGGCGGCGAGCCGGGGTCGCCTGCTCGCGATGGAGCAGATCGGCGAGCTCGTGGCCGACGGCCTGTCCGGTGTGGAGATCGATCATCACGACCACCTGCCGGCGGACCGGGAGATCCTCGCCGGGATCGCCCGGGAGAACGACCTCATCGTGACCGGGTCGTCGGACTATCACGGCGTCAACAAGTCGGTATACCTTGGCGAATTCCTCACCGCGCCTGGCGAGTTCGAACGGATAGTGGCCAAGGCATCTGGCGTCGAGGTGATCTCGGCATGAGGGAGGCGCACTGATGTCCTTCGATACGACCCTGTACCTGACGGCCGTGATCACGCTGTTCGTGATCATGGATCCGCCCGGCGCGATCCCCGTCTTCCTGTCCCTGGTCGGCCGCAAGAGCCGGGAGGCACGCAACAGGGCAGCGTGGCAGGCGCCCGCGGTTTCGCTCGCGGTCATCACGGTGTTCGCGATCGGCGGCCAGGCGATCCTCAACTATCTGCACATCGGGATCCCGGCGCTGCAGGGTGCGGGCGGCCTGCTGTTGCTGTTGATCGCCTTGGAGTTGCTGACGGGCCGTGATGCCAATCAGCCGAGGGGCGCGGAGGACGTCAACGTCGCGCTGGTGCCGCTCGGGACACCGTTGATGGCGGGGCCGGGCGCGATCGCGGCGGTGATCGTCTTCGTGAACCAGGCCGAGGGGCATTCGGGTGCCCCGCTGGCGGTGGGGTTGGCGATTCTGACGATTCACCTCATCCTGTTCGTGGTGCTGCGGTTCTCCACGGTGCTGATCCGGCTGCTGGGCGTGAGCGGCATCTCGCTCCTCGCCCGGATCGCCGGACTCCTGCTGGCCGCGATCGCGGTGCAGCTCATTGCGGACTCGGTCCGCGGATTCATCGCAGGTGGGTAGGGACGTGTCGGTCGACGAGTACGAGGACCACGCCGAGCGCAGCGGGGGGGTCGAGCGCGGCCTGCGGGCGCTGAGCGGGGCCGTCGCGGCGGGTGTCGTGGTGCTGGCGGTGGTCGTCATCGGGACGTCGTATCTGGGCGGCGAGCGAGGGTTCCCCGGGCCCGGTGCGGTCTCGGTGGGCGCGCACGTGGTCGCGGCCGTCGTGGTGTTGCTGGCGCAACGAGCCGCCGATCATCGTCGGGGTGTCACGGCCGCCTTCGGCTCCGTGGGCGTGTTCTTGATCACAGGGGTGCTGCTGTGGACCCAGTGGTGGGCCTAGCTCACAGAAAAGCTACTCACCGGTGAGATTTGCGTGTGGTGAGGCGGCGGTGGCACACTTGTTGCACTTCGCGCCGGTGCTACCCCCCGGTAACGGAGCGAGAGTCGGATTCACCAGCGGCAGATTTCGCGCCCGGGCTCACCCCGCCTGGCGCCTTCGCGCTTCCGAAGTGAGTGCAGCGGCCCGTAGACCAATCGGGATTTCATCGTGCACCCTCGGTTAGCCTCACCCCCATCTCGACCAAAAACCTGCGGCTGCGTCGAATTTCACCTCGGCGCTGCTACTTCCCAGTAACCCGCCCCCGAGTGGGAGCGGCATGAGTAGGAGTGCAATCGTGTCTCTTGTGTCTGAAGCAACCACACCGCAAAAGGTTGAGCTGACCGACGAAGAGATCTTCGCGGGCCACATTGGCGGCAAGCTCTCAGTCGAGACGACCGCCCCGCTCGATTCCCAGCGTGCGCTGTCCATCGCGTACACGCCCGGCGTGGCTCAGGTCAGCCGCGCGATCGCGGCGGACGAGACGCTCGCCGACCGGTACACGTGGACCAGCCGCCTCGTGGTCGTCGTCAGCGACGGCACCGCGGTGCTCGGCCTGGGCGACATCGGACCGCGTGCGTCGCTGCCGGTGATGGAGGGCAAGTCCGCGCTGTTCAAGAACTTCGCGGGCCTGAACTCGATCCCGCTCGTGCTCGACACCAAGGATCCCGACGAAATCGTCGAGACGCTGATCCGCCTGCGCCCGAGCTTCGGTGCCGTCAACCTCGAGGACATCTCGGCCCCGCGTTGCTTCGAGATCGAGAAGCGGGTCATCGAGGCACTCGACTGCCCGGTCATGCACGACGACCAGCACGGCACGGCCATCGTGGCGCTGGCCGCGCTCAAGGGCGCGGTGAAGGTCCAGGACCGCGACATCACCGCGCTGCGCGTCGTGATCTCCGGTGCCGGTGCGGCCGGTGTCGCCTGCGCGAACATCCTGCTGGCGGCCGGCATCGCCGACGTCACCGTCCTCGACTCCAAGGGCATCGTGTCGAAGGACCGCGGTGACCTCAACGAGATCAAGGCCGACCTCGCCGCCCGCACCAACCCGGCGGGACGCACCGGCGGCATCATCGAGGCGCTCGACGGCGCCGACGTGTTCCTCGGCGTGTCCGCGGGCACCGTGCCCGAGGAGATCATCGCGACGATGGCCCCGGAGGCGATCATCTTCGCGATGTCCAACCCGGACCCGGAGATCCACCCCGACATCGCGCGCAAGCACGCCGCGATCGTCGCGACCGGCCGCAGCGACTTCCCGAACCAGATCAACAACGTGCTCGCCTTCCCCGGCGTGTTCAAGGGTGCGCTCGACGCGGGCGCCCGGCGCATCACCGAGGGCATGAAGCTCGCCGCGGCCGAGGCGATCCTGTCCGTCGTCGCCGACGAGCTGGCCGTCGACAAGATCGTGCCGAGCCCGCTCGACCCGAGGGTCGCCCCCGCGGTGGCCGAGGCCGTCGCGGCCGCGGCCAAGGCCGAGGGCGTCGCCTAAGCACGCTCGTTCGTCCCGCTGGAGGAGGGCACCGCCGCTCGGATCACCCGGGCGACGGTGCCCTTCCGCCGTTCTCGGGGGCGGTCAGTCGAGCGCGGGGGTGCGGCGCAGCCGGCCGGTGCCAGGCACCGAGGCCCACACCGCGAGGGCGAGGACACCGTCGATGATCAGGGCGAGCACCGCGACGAGGATCGCGCCCACCAGGACCCGGGCGTAGTCGCCGAGCGCCAGGCCGTCGAACATGTACCGCCCCAGCCCGCCCAGGTTCACGTACGCGGCGACGGTGGCGGTGGCGATGACCTGCAGCGTCGCGTTGCGCAGCCCGCCGACGATCAGCGGCAGCGCATTCGGGACCTCCACCCGGAAGAGCACCTGCGCCCGTGTCATCCCCATCGACCGCGCCGCATCGACCACGACGGGGTCCACGTTCGCGACGCCGGCATAGGTGCCGGCCAGGATCGGCGGGATGCCGAGCAGCACCAGCGCGATGATCGGCGGCACCAGGCCGAGCCCGAGGAGCAGCACCAGGAAGGTCAGCACCCCGAGGGTGGGCAGCGAGCGGAGCGAGTTGACGAGCCCCACCAGGAGGGCGTCGCCACGGCGGAAGTGGCCGATGAGCAGACCGAGGGGAATCGCGATGACCGCGGAGATGGCCACCGCGAGCAGGCTGTACCAGAGGTGCTCGGCGATGCGGGCGCCGATCCCGGTGGGGCCGGACCAGTTCGAGGGGTCGGCGATGTAGTCGAAGGCGGCGCCGAAGAGGTTCATGCGGGTCCCTCGGTAGCTCGAAGGACCGCGGCCGGTTCCTCTGCCTTGCGGCTGCGGGCGGTCCTGGTCCAGGGCGTCAGCAGACGGCCCGCGATGTAGAGCAGGCCGTCGATCACCAACGCCAGGAACACGATCGCGATGATCCCGGCCAGGATCTGGTCGGGGTAGTCGCGCTGGTAGCCCTTGGTGAACAGCTCACCCAGTCCGCCGATGCCGATCAGTGAGCCCACCGACACCAGCGAGATGTTGGTGACGGCGACGACCCGGATGCTGGAGATCAGAACCGGGACGGCCAGCGGCAATTCGACGGTCAGCGCTCGGCGCACCGGTGTGAAACCCATCGCGGTGGCCGAGTCGATCACCGATTCGGGTACCGAGTCGAGGGCCTCGGGGACGGCCCGTACCAGCAGCGCCGTCGAGTAGATCGACAGTGCGATCACCACGTTCAGCTCGTCGAGGATGTTCAGGCCGAGCAGGGGTGGGATGGTGACGAACAGTGCCAGCGAGGGGATGGTGAAGGCCAGGGAGGCCAGCGTCATCGTGGTCTTGCGTAGCCACGGTACGTTCCGGATGGCGACACCGACGGGCACCGCGATCAGCAGCCCGATCAGCAGCGGTAGGAGTGCCAGGTAGAGGTGTGTCTTCGCGAGGTCGACAACCTGCGAGAAGTTGTCGATCAACCAGCGCATCAGCCGGCCGTCTCGCCGTTGAAGAAGTGCCGGTTGCGCGCGCGGTCCTCGGCCTGCCGCTGATCCGCGAGCCTGCGGATCACCTCGGATCCGTACACCCCGCCCACCACCGAGCCGGACTCGTCCACCACGACACCGATCCCGGAGGGCGACGAGATCGCGGCGTCCAGCGCCTGTCTCAGGTCGCCGCCCCTGGCGAACAGCGAACCGCCCGCGGAGGTGCTGTCGGCAAGGGTGTTGCCGGCACGGATGCCCTCGACACCGGTGACGTCGATCCAGCTGCGCGGCGCCCCGTCGTCGGTGACCACGAGCACCCACTCGCCCTGGTCGAGTCGCAGGGACGCGAGCTCGGTTTCGACGGCGGTGCGGATCTCGTGCAGCGGGACCTCGTCGGCGGGCCGGAACGACAATCCGCGGTACCCGCGATCGCGTCCCACGAACGAGGCGACGAAATCCGTTGCGGGTGAGGCGAGCACGGTCTGCGGATCGGCGTACTGCTGGAGCCTGCCGTGCGGGCCGAACACCGCGACGCGGTCGCCGAGGCGCACGGCCTCGTCGATGTCGTGGGTGACGAACACGATGGTCTTGCGCAGCTGCGCCTGCAGGCGCTGCATCTCCGCCTGCAGGTCCTCGCGGACCACCGGGTCGACGGCGCTGAACGGCTCGTCCATCAGCAGGATCGGGGGATCGGCCGCCAGCGCCCTGGCCACGCCGACCCGCTGCTGCTGGCCGCCGGAGAGCTGGGACGGGTAGCGGGTGGCCAGCGCGGGGTCGAGTCCGACGCGTTCGAGGACCTCGAGGGCGGCCTTGCGGGCCGCGCGCCGCGAATCGCCCCGCAGCACAGGCACGGTGGCGACGTTGTCGACGACGGTCCGGTGCGGAAGCAGTCCCGCGCTCTGGATCACGTAGCCGATGCCGAGGCGCAGCTTGACCGCGTCGGTGCGGGTCACGTCCTGGCCGTTCACGATCACCTTGCCGGAGGTCGGCGTGATCATCCGGTTGATCATCCGCATCGACGTGGTCTTGCCGCAGCCGGACGGCCCGACGAACACGGTGAAGGACTCGGGCTCGATGACCAGATCGAGGTTGTCGACCGCGGTGGTGCCGTCCGGGTAGCGCTTGGTGACCGACTCGAAGGAGATCACGGCCGGCCGCCTACGACACCGGCTTGTCGAGGCCCTGCGCCGACACCCACGCCGTGGCGGCGGCGTCCGGCTCCGTCTTCGAGTCACCGGACACCGACGTGTTCAGGGCGACGAGCTCGTCGGTGGTCAGCTTGGCCGACACCGCGTTCAGGACCGCAGTCAGCTTCTCGGACTGCTTGTTCGCCCGCAGAACCGGGACCACGTTCTGCGCCGGGAAGTTGTTCTTCGGGTCCTCGAGGACCACGAAGTCGTTCTTGGCGATGGCGGGCGAGGTGGTGAAGATGTTCGCGGCGGTGACCTGGCCGGAGGACAGGGCGGCCACCGTGGCGGGTCCGCCGCCGTCGGCGATCGGCACGAAGTTCTGCGGGCTGATCACGAGGCCGTAGTCGGCCTCGAGTCCGGGCAGCCCCACCGGGCGCTCCTGGAACTCGGCGGGCGCGCCGAACTTCACCTCGGCGGAGTGGGGTGCCAGGTCCGCGATCGAGGTCAGCTGCCACCGGTCGGCGGTCTCGCGGGTGACGACCACCGCGTCCTTGTCCTCGGCGGGTGCGGGCGTGGTGATCGCGAGGTCGGGGCCGAGGGCCTCGGGCAGGGCGGCGTCCACCTCGGCGGCGCTGGTCGCGGTCGTCTCCTTGTCGAGGTACTGCAGCAGGTTGCCGGTGTAGTCCGGGATCACGTCGATGGATCCGTCCTTGACCGCGGGGATGTAGGTCTCCCGGCTGCCGATGTTCAGCTTGGTCTGCACGTCGAAGCCGTTGGCGCGCAGGGCCTCGGCGTAGATGTTCGCCACGGTCTCGGACTCGGGGAAGTTCGCCGACCCGACGATGATCGTGTTCGGGTCCGAGCTGGTGCCACCGCCGCTGCTGAGCGGGTCGGAGTTCCCGCCGCAGGCGGAGAGCGCGGCGACGGCCGCGATCGTCGCGGCGACGACGATCGGGCGGGGGCGTGGAGCCCGCGGAATGCCCATCCAGTGGGGAGCGCGGATAGCTGAGAACCTCATGGCGTCCTTCCATCGGTTCCGGCGTTAGCACCCGTCCCCTTCGGACTGGTTGCTGCGGCGTCGACAAGCCGGATCTCTCGGCCGCTCGAGATGGTGCTGGCCACCGAGTGTAACGATAGGGAGGACATTCGCTGGGTGAAGAGAGGGAGCGTGGCGCGCCATGACGGCTCGGTGGAGGACTGCCGCGGTGACCGCGATGGCCGTGGCGGCGGTGTGCGCGCTCGCCGGATGCACGGTGGACAACTCCGGGCTCGACGAGGCGCAGGCACCGGCAGCGATCACCGTCGGGTCCGGCGAGTCCGCGGAATCGCAAGTCGTCGCGGAGATCTACGCGGAGATCCTGCGCGGCACCGGTTCCCCGGTCGACGTGGCCGCCCCGACGACGCGCGCGGAGTACGTGGAGGAACTCGGCGCCGCGGATGTCACGGTGGTGCCGGACTTCACGGGGCCGCTGCTGCACCACTTTCAGCCGGACTCGGAACTCACCGACCCCGATGAGGTGTTCGACGAGCTGAACAGGTCTCTGCCGGAGGGTCTCTCGGTGTCCGACTACAGCGATGCCGAGCTCGAGGCCGAGGGTTCGGCACCCGCACAGAACGTGGTGCCGTTGATCCGCAATGGGGTGCTGACCGAGGATCAGATCAAGGCGCTCAACGTCGTTGCGGGCGAGCTCACCTCGGCCGACCTGGCGTCGATGGCGGCGCGGGTCCGGCAGGGCGAGTCGGATCCGGAGCGGGCTGCCGACGAATGGCTCGGCGCCCGCTAGACCCTTGCGCTCTCGAGCGCCGCACGGAGGAAGCCGCCGAGTTCGCGGACGGCGTCGTTCGCCTCCCGCAGGATCGACGCCTGCAGGTGCGCGACGTGCCACAGCCGCGGGTGCTCGGTGAGCTGGACGGTGACGCCGGCCGTGCGCAGCTTGTCCACCAGCTCCAGCACCTGGGGGTACAGCACCTCGGAGGTGCCGACGTGCACGATGGTCGGCGGCAGCCCTGTCATGTCGCCGCGCAGCGGCGCATACCCCGGATCGGTGGGGTCGCCGCCGCCGAGGTAGGCGTCGGCTGCGATGAACGACCACGCCGTGTTGATCACGAGATCGCGATCCTTCGGGGCATTGCGGGCACCGGGATCGACCCACGGTGCGATCAATGCCAGGGCCGCGGGGTGCACGTCGTGTACGTCGATCAGGCGGCGCGCCGTGGCCACCGAGAGCCCACCGCCTGCCGAGTCGCCCGCGATGGCAACCTGATCGGCGGTGTACCCGTGCTCGACGAGCAGCTCCAGGTAGGCGTCGACCGCATCCTCCAGCCCGGCCGGGTACGGATCCTCCGGAGCGAGGCGGTAGTCGAGCAGAAACACCGCGGCCTCGGATTCGCGTGCCAGGTACGCGGCCAGCGACCGGTGGGTGGCGAGCGATCCGAGGGTGTAGCCGCCGCCGTGCAGGTACAGCACGGCGGTGCGGCGTTCGCTGGCCCCGACCGTGATCCGCTCGGCCTTGCGGCCGGCCAGGGTCAGCTCCCGCACGACGGTGTCGCGCGGGAGCCGCTGCAGCGGCGAACCCGCATCGAGCAGGGCGCGGGCCGCGGGCACCGGCATCTTCGCGTGCAGGGCCACCCGGTAGAACGCGCGGAGGTTCGCGGCCACCAGCGGTCGGGGCAGGAACACCATCGGGCTACTTCGCCTTCGGCAGGACGCGGCCGGCGATCTCCGCGACCACTCGCTGGTAGCTCGATCCGACCAGGCGGACCCAGGCGTCGAGGAACTTGGCGTCGGCGCCGATCAGCACCCGCGCCTTGCCCTTCTGCACGCCGTTCACGATGACCTTCGCGGCCTGCTCGGGCGTGGTGCGCGCCAGCTTCTTGTCGAAGAACTCGGCGAAGACGGCGAGGTCCTCTCCGGGGCCCGCGGTCGCGTTGCGGGCGATGGCGGTCTTGATCCCGCCGGGATGCACGCAGGTCACCTTGACCGGGTGCTTGGCGATCAGCATCTCCTGGCGCAGCGACTCGGTGAAGCCGCGGACCGCGAACTTGGCGGAGTTGTATGCGGACTGGCCGGGCATCGACAGCAGCCCGAACAGGCTCGAAACGTTCACCACGTGCCCGTCGCCCGAGGCGATCAGGTGCGGCAGGAAAGCCTTGGTGCCGTTGACGACTCCCCAGAAGTCGACGTCCATGATCCGTTCGATGTCCTTGAACTCGGACTTGGAGAACTCACCGTGGTAGGCGATGCCCGCGTTGTTGTAGATCTGGTTGACCTTGCCGAAATGCGCCACGACCGCATCGGCGTACGCCAGGACGGCCTCGCGCTGCGTCACGTCCAGATGGTCGGACTTGACCTCGGCGCCGAGGGCCTCGACCTGGCGAACGGTCTCCGCGAGTCCCACGCTGTCGAAGTCGGAGAGGGCGAGCCGAGCGCCCTTCTCGGCCAGGTTCAGCGCGAGCGCGCGACCGATGCCGGAACCCGCTCCGGTGATGACCACTACCTTGCCGGCGAAATCGCTCACTGTGCAACAACCTTCTCGTCGTTCTCGCCTGCGGTGCCGGCGAGGATCTCCTCGGCGATCTCGTCCCCGGTGACGGCGGGCAGATCCTTTGTGGCCACGCTGCGGTATGCGGCGAGGTCGAACTTCTTTGTCGCGTTGCGGAACTGGAAGGTGAAGCCCGGCCACAGGGTGGTGTTGTTGCCGTGCTTGTCGAGGTACCAGCTGGCGCACCCGCCGTTGTTCCACACGCTGCGTGCGAGCTTGTCCTGCAGGTCCTTGTTGTAGGCGTCCTGCGCGTCCTGGCGGACCTCGATGGTGCCGATGCCGTTGCGCTCGATGGTGTTGATCGCGTCGATGACGTAGTTGAGCTGCGACTCGATCATGAAGACCATCGACGTGTGGCCGAGGCCGGTGTTCGGGCCGACGAGGAAGAACATATTGGGGAAGTTGGCGATCGCCGATCCCTTGTAGCCCTGCTGCCCGCTGGCCTCGAAGACCTCGGCCGCGGAGCGGCCGTCCTTGCCGATGATCCCGGCGAAGGTGGGGGAGTCGGTCACGTGGAAGCCGGTGGCCACCACGATCGCGTCGACCTCGCGGGTGGTGCCGTTGCGGTCCACGATGCCGTCGGCCGTGACCTCGGCGATGCCGTCGGTGACCAGGTCGACGTTCGACTGGGCCAGCGCGGGGTAGTAGTTGTTCGAGATCAGCATGCGCTTGCAGCCGATCTGGAAGTTCGGGGTGACCTTCTCGCGGAGGTCCCGGTCCTTGATCTGCATGCGCAGGTGGCGCTCGGCCGCGAACTGCAGCGGCTTCATGAAGACCGGCGCCTTGGCCAGGCCGACGACCTGGGTCTCACGCATCCAGTAGATGCCGGTGCGGGAGAGCTTCTGGAACCCGGGCAGGTACTTGAACGCGAGCTTCTCGACCTTGGTGTACTCGCGGTCCGCGCGGGGCAGGACCCACGGCGCCGTGCGCTGGTAGACGTCGAGCCTGCCCGCCTTCGCGGCCAGCTGCGGGACGATCTGGATGGCGGAGGCGCCGGTGCCGATCACGGCGATGCGCTTGCCCGCCAGGTCCGCGTCGTGGTTCCAGCGCGCGGAGTGGAAGATCTCGCCCTGGAAGCCGTCGATGCCCTTGATGTCCGGCAGCGAGGGCTCGCACAGCGCGCCGACGGCGGAGACCACGATCTTGGCGGTGAAGGCGCCCTGCGAGGTCTGCACCTCCCAGCGCGCGCTGACCTCGTTCCAGCGGGCCTCCTGGACGTCGCAGTTGAAGACGTGCTTGTCGAGCACGTTGTGCTTGCGTGCGACGGAGCTGATGTAGCTCTGGATCTCCGGCTGCTTGGAGAACGAGCGTGTCCAGTTCGGGTTCAGTGCGAACGAGTACGAGTACAGATGCGACGGGACGTCGCAGGCCGCGCCGGGGTAGGTGTTGTCGCGCCAGGTGCCGCCGACCTCACTGCCGCGCTCGAGGACGACGAAGTCCTGCTTGCCCTCTTGAACCAGCTTGATCGCGGCGCCCAGGCCCGCGAAGCCGCTGCCGATGATCAGCGTGTCGACGTGTCGCGGAGTTCCACCCGGCTTCACGGCGGTATCTGTAACTGGAAGACTCATGTACCACACAGTAGGGGCTTGTTGAGTCACAGTCAATAGCTTATTGACGACGATTCAGTAAGCTGATGGCCATGGCGGTCACCAAGCGCACTCGGCTCAGCCCGGAGGAGAGGCGCGCCCAGCTCATCGACCTGGGCGCACGCATGCTCGCGGAACGACCGCTCGAGCAGATCTCGGTCGAGGAGATCGCGGACCAGGCAGGCGTCTCCCGGGGACTGCTCTTCCACTACTTTGCGTCCAAGCACGACTTTCACCTCGCCATCGTGCGCCACACCAACGTCGAGATGCTCGCCCACACCGAACCCGACCTCAGCCTGGAGCCTCTCGAGATCCTGAGGTCCGCGATCACCTCGTACATCGACTACGTCTCGGAGAACCGGAACACCTACGTCTCGCTGCTCCGCGGCACCGCCAGCGGCGATCCCGAGATGCGGGAGGAATTCGAGCGGACCCGCGCGACGATGGCGGAGCGGATCATCCTGCAGTTGCCGAAGCTCGGCATCCAACCGGGACCCCGGATCACCCTCGCGGTCCGGGGCTGGATCGCCTTCGTCGAGGAGGCCACGATCAGCTGGCTCACCGACCCCGAGATCACCCGCGAGGAACTGATCGACCTGATCGTCACCGCCCTGCCCGCGGTCGCGCTGAGCTCGGAGACGGCGGCGGCGTTGCTGGGAGCGTAGCGGTCGAACCGGCGCCGATCGGGGATAGACTTGTCGCTGTTCACAGCGGAGGAGCCGCGATGGATGCCGTGTCACGCAGGGCGTTCCTGAAATACGCTGCTGCGGCGACGGTGTCAGGGAGCATCGCGGTCGCGTGCTCGAGTCCACCGCCGACCCAACGCTTCATCACCCCGGACGATCCCGAGATCGCGGCGCGCGATCGGGCGGCGGCCGCGGCGATGGTGGTCCCGATGGCCCTGGCGGCCCGACCGGTGACCGTGGACCTGGGCGGAGTCGTGGCTAACACCTGGGGGTTCGGCGCCGCTGCGGTGGGTCCCGAGATCAGGTTGACGGCGGGCGACCGGCTGCGCGCCGAGGTCGTCAACGACCTGCCGGTCGGGACGACGATCCACTGGCACGGCATCGCGATCCGCAACGACATGGACGGTGTCCCGGTCCTCACCCAGGAACCGATAGCGCCGGGGCAGAGGTTCGTCTACGACGCGGTGATGCCGGATCCCGGAACGTACTGGTATCACTCGCATTCCGGGCTGCAACTCGACCGGGGACTGTCCGGGCCGCTGATCATCGAGGATCCGAACGAGAGCCTGCGGTACGACCACGAATGGACGGTGTTCCTCAAGGACTGGGTGGACGGGGTCACCGGCACGCCCGACGACGTCCTGCGCGAACTGACGGCAGGCATGCCCGGCATGAGTGGCATGAACGGCGAGTCGGGCACCGCCACGGCGCGGCCGCAGTACCTGCTCACCGACGGCACGAGCGCACTGCTCGGCGGCGACGCCGGCGACGTCAACTATCCCTACTACCTGGTCAACGGCAGGATCCCCGCCGATCCGCCGCAGTTCACCGCGAAACCGGGCGACCGTGCCCGCCTGCGCATCGTCAACGCGGGCGCCGATACCGCCTTCCGGGTCGCGCTCGGCGGGCACGGGCTCACCGTGACTCACACCGACGGTTACCCGATCGAGCCGGTGCGGGCCGATGCGCTGCTGCTCGGGATGGGTGAACGATACGACGCCCTGGTCACCCTGAAGGACGGGGTGTTCCCCCTCGTCGCCTCGGCCGAGGGCAAGAACGCCCGCGGGCTGGCGATCGTCCGCACCGGTCCGGGCGAGCCCCCGCCCCCAGACGTGCCGGTGACCGAGCTGGACGGCAGGATCCCGATGGCGTGGGACATGTCGGCGTCGCAGGCCGCCGGGCTCCCGCGGCGCGACGTCGCCCGCACCCTCGACCTGAGGCTCACCGGGGAGATGAGCCGGTACGAGTGGAGCATCGACGGCATCCCCTTCGACCCCACCGATGTCGAGTCGAACCGATTCGGGGTGCGCGGTGGTGAGCGGGTGCGCCTCGTGTGGCGGAACGATACCGACATGTGGCACCCCATGCACCTGCACGGCCACACCTTTCAGCTCGCCGAATCGGGTTCGCGCAAGGACACCGTCATCGTGCTCCCCAAGACCGCGCTGGCGACCTACTTCGACACCGACAACCCCGGGGTGTGGGCATTCCACTGTCACAACAGCTTTCATCAGGATCGGGGCATGATGGGCAGCGTCTCCTACGAGATCTAGGGCATGTCTCCCAATCCCCATTTCGGCGCCCCTGGCGTCCAATCGCCGCCCTGCAGCGTTGTCGTCGGCGCCGATACAACCCCGGTATCGGCTTCTCCTCCGCCTTGCCGGACGACGATTGTCTCGCCAGGTGCATCCGAGAGGGATTGGGAGACACGCCCTAGCGCCGCATTCTCATACCTGGGTATGGGGTCCGATCTCACTCTCCAGCGGGACGCGCCGGTCGGCCCCGCGTCCCTACCGTCGGTGCATGGACACCCTCGGATCACAGGTCCGTCCCCTGCTCACTCGTCAGCGGCCCCTCATGGTGATGGTCGCCGCGATGCTGGTGCTCGTGCTCGTCTGCGCCGTCGGCATGGCCGTCGACGACCGCACGCTGCTGGGGGTGTCGGTCTGGGTCAAACCGTTCAAGTTCGCGATCGCCTTCGCCCTCTACGGCGCCACGCTGGCGTGGTTGCTGAACCTGCCGCACAGGGGAAGTCGCTGGACGCGGGCGCTGGCCACCGTCTTCGCGGTGGCCGGCCTCGCCGACGTCGGATTCATCGCCGTGCAGGCGGCACGCGGAACCTTCAGCCACTTCAACAAGTCCGACGACCTCGTCAACTCGGTGGGGCAGACGATCTTCATGTACGGCGTGCTGGGACTGTTCGCCGCCAATCTGGCGATCGCCGTGATCCTGCTGCGGCAGCGGCTGCTCGACCGCCCGACGACCAGGGCGATCAAGGCCGGGTTGTGGCTCGCGCTGGCCGGGATGGCGATCGCCTACCTGGTGGGCTTCCAGGGCGACCAGTCGGCGCGTGACGCGAACGGTCGCATGGTCGAGCTCGGTGCCCGGCACACCGTCGGAGCGACCGACGACCGTCCCGGCATGCCCGTCACCAACTGGAGCACCACCGGTGGGGACCTGCGCATCCCGCATTTCGTCGGGCTGCACGCGCTGCAGGTCCTGCTGCTGGCGGCGGTCGTCCTGGCGGCGCTCGCCCCGCGCGTCGCGTGGCTCCGGGAGGAGGGCGCGCGGGCCGCGGTGATGGGGGTGCTCGCAGGCGGCTATGCGGGTCTGCTGGCGTTGCTGTCCTGGCAGGCGCTGCGTGGGCAGCCGCTCACCGAACCGGACCTGCTCACCGTGGTCGCGGCGGGCGGGTTGATCGCGGCGACCGCGCTCGGCGTCTACGCGGTCCAGTCGGGCTCACAGGTGCCGCAGGAACCGGTCCGGGCCGTCCAGGAATGAGCGCCAGTTCCGGACCAGCTCGAGCTCGTCCCACTGCGGGTACTCGATGCCGTCCTCGGTCAGCTCCCAGATCTCGGCGTCGGGGCAGGCGGCCAGCACGGGGGAGTGGGTCGCCATGATCACCTGGGAGCCCTCGGCCGCCAGGTCCTTGATCACGCCGAGCAGGGCCAGGCAGGACTGGAACGACAGCGCGGCCTCGGGCTCGTCCAGGATCCACAGGCCGACACCGATCGGCCGATCCGCCACGTAGCGCAGGAACGACTGGCCGTGGGAGAGCTCGTTGAGCCCCTGATCGGTGTCCCGGACCCGATCGGCATCGGCCCGGTCGAAGAGCGAATGCATGGACTCGGCCCGCAGGAAGCAGCCGCCGTACGGTCTGGGCTGTGCGCCGACGCAGGTCAGATGCCGGGGTAGGTCCGTGTCCTCGGCGCTGCCGCCCGCCGACCACAGCCGGTCCTGGGCGCCGCGGAACCCGCCCTGCCAGGCACCGGCGACGGCCTCGACGAGGGTCGACTTGCCGACGCCGTTCTCGCCCACGACGACCGTCACCGGGCCGGTGAAATCGAGCCCGTCCCGGCACAGTTCGCCGATCGCGGGCAGGTCGAGATACCACGAAGCCGGGTCGAATCCGCTCCTGGGAGTGAATTCGACCCGGTTCAGTGGCAGCGTCACGTCAGGTGATCAGGCGATCAGCGGAACGCCTCGTCGATGATCTCCTGCTGCTCGACGGCGTGCACCTTGCTCGAGCCCGAGGACGGGGCCGACATGGCGCGGCGGGAGATCCGCTTGATGCCCGACAGCTTGTCGGGGATCAGCTCCGGCAGCGCCAGGCCGAACAGCGGCCAGGCACCCTGGTTCGCCGGTTCCTCCTGGACCCAACGGAACTCGGTCGCGTTCGGGTACCGGTCGAGGGTCTCGCGCAGGCGGCGGCTCGGCAGCGGGTACAGCTGCTCGATCCGCACGATCGCGATGTCCTCGCGGTTGTCCTTCTGCTTGCGGGCCAGCAACTCCCAGTACAGCTTTCCGCTGACCAGCAGCACCTTCGTGACCTTGTCGCGCTGGCCGCCGCCGGTCTCGTACTCCGGCTCCTCGAACACCGAGCGGAACTTGCCGGTGGTGAAGTCCTCGAGGTTGCTGACCGCAGCCTTGTTGCGCAGCATCGACTTCGGGGTGAACACCACGAGCGGGCGCCGGATGCCGTCGAGATGGTGACGACGCAGCAGGTGGAAGTACGACGCAGGGGTGGACGGCACCGCCACGGTCATCGAGCCCTCCGCGCAGAGCTGGAGGAAACGCTCGATGCGGCCCGACGTGTGGTCCGGTCCCTGGCCCTCGTGGCCGTGCGGCAGCAGCAGCACGACGTCGGAGAGCTGGCCCCACTTGGCCTCACCGGAGGAGATGAACTCGTCGATGATCGTCTGGGCGCCGTTGACGAAGTCGCCGAACTGCGCCTCCCACAGCACCAGCGCGTCGGGGTTGCCCACCGAGTAGCCGTACTCGAAGCCCAGGCCCGCGTACTCGGTCAGCGCCGAGTCGTAGACCATGAACTTGCCGCCGTTGCCGCCGTTGGCCGCGATCTCGGAGATCGGGTTGTACTCGTCGCCGGTCTTGCGGTCGATGAGCACCGAGTGGCGCTGGGTGAACGTGCCGCGCCGCGAGTCCTGGCCGGTCAGGCGCACCAGGGCGCCCTGCTCGACCAGCGAACCGAACGCCAGCAGCTCCGCGTACGCCCAGTCGATCTTGCCGTCGCGGGACATCTCCTGACGCTTCTCGATGACCGGCTTGACGCGCGGGTGCACGGTGAAGCCCTCGGGCACGTTGACGAACGCGTCGCCGATCCGCTCGAGGACGTCCTGGTCGACGGCGGTGGTCAGGCGGGCGGGCGGGGTCTGGTCGAGCTCGACCGACTCCGACGGCTCCGGCTTGAACTTCTCCAGCTCGCGGACCTCGTTGAACACCCGCTCCAGCTGACCCTGGTAGTCACGCAGGGCGTCTTCCGCTTCCTTGAGCGAGATGTCGCCGCGGCCGATCAGGGCCTCGGTGTAGCTCTTGCGGACGCTGCGCTTGGTGTCGATCAGGTCGTACATCGCCGGCTGCGTCATCGACGGGTCGTCGCCCTCGTTGTGACCGCGGCGGCGGTAGCAGATCATGTCGATGACGACGTCCTTGCCGAACTCCTCGCGGTAGTCGACGGCGAGCTGCGCGACCCAGACACAGGCCTCGGGGTCGTCGCCGTTCACGTGGAAGACCGGCGCGGCGATCATCTTCGCGACGTCGGTGCAGTACTCCGACGACCGCGAGTGCTCCGGGGCGGTGGTGAAGCCGACCTGGTTGTTGACGACGATGTGCACGGTGCCGCCGGTGCGGTAGCCGCGCAGCAGCGACAGGTTCAGCGTCTCCGCGACCACGCCCTGACCGGCGAAGGCGGCATCGCCGTGCAGCATCAGCGGCAGCACGGTGAAGCCCTCTTCGCCCTTGTCGAGGATGTCCTGCTTGGCGCGGACGAGGCCCTCGAGGACCGGGTCGACGGCCTCGAGGTGCGACGGGTTCGCGGTGAGCGAGACCTTGATGTCGTTGTCGCCGAACATCTGGATGTAGGTGCCGTCGGCGCCGAGGTGGTACTTCACGTCGCCGGAGCCGTGTGCGGCCGCCGGGTTCATGTTGCCCTCGAACTCGGTGAAGATCTTCGAGTACGGCTTGCCGACGATGTTGGCGAGCACGTTCAGGCGACCGCGGTGCGGCATGCCGATGACGACCTCGTCGAGCTCGTGCTCGGCGGCCTGGTCGATGACCGCGTCCATCATCGGGATGACCGACTCGGCACCCTCGAGCGAGAACCGCTTCTGGCCGACGTACTTGGTCTGCAGGAAGGTCTCGAAGGCCTCGGCGGCGTTCAGCTTGCTCAGGATGTACTTCTGCTGCGCGACGGTCGGCTTGACGTGCTTGGCCTCGACGCGCTCCTGCAGCCACTGCTGCTGCTTGGGGTCGAGGATGTGCGTGTACTCGACGCCGATGTGACGGCAGTACGCGTCGCGCAGGATGGACAGCACGTCGCGCAGCTTCATGCGCTGCTTGCCGTGGAAGCCGCCGACGTTGAACTCGCGGTCGAGGTCCCAGAGCGTCAGGTCGTGGGTGGTGACGTCGAGGTCGGGGTGGCTGCGGAACTTGTCCTTGACGAACTGCAACGGATCGGTGTCCGCCATCAGGTGTCCGCGGTTGCGGTACGCCGCGATCAGCTCGAGGACACGGGTGCTCTTGTCGATGTCCGTCGCCGAGATGTCCTGACGCCACCGGACGGGCTCGTACGGGATGTGCAGCGCGTGGAACAGCTCGTCGTAGAAGTCGTCGCTGATCAGCAGGTTGTGGATGGTCCGCAGGAAGTCGCCGGACTCCGCGCCCTGGATGATGCGGTGATCGTAGGTCGAGGTCAGCGTCATCAGCTTGCCGACGCCCATCTCGGCGATCTTCTCGTTGCTCGCGCCCTGGAACTCGGCGGGGTACTCCATCGCGCCCGCGCCGATGATGGCGCCCTGGCCCTGCATCAGGCGCGGCACCGAGTGCACGGTGCCGATGGTGCCGGGGTTGGTGAGCGAGATGGTGACGCCCGCGAAGTCCTCCGCGGTGAGCTTGCCGTCCCGGGCGCGGCGGACGATGTCCTCGTACGCGCCGTGGAACTGGGCGAAGTTCATCGTCTCGGTGGCCTTGATGGCGGCGACGACGAGCGAGCGGCTGCCGTCCTTGCCGGGCAGGTCGATGGCCAGGCCGAGGTTGGTGTGCGCCGGGGTGATCGCGTTCGGCTTGCCGTCCACCTCGGCGAAGTGCCGGTTCATGTTCGGGAAGGCCTTGACGGCCTGGACGATCGCGTAGCCCAGCAGGTGGGTGAACGAGATCTTGCCGCCGCGGGTCCGGGCCAGGTGGTTGTTGATGACGACGCGGTTGTCGAACATCAGCTTCGCCGGGATGGCGCGCACGCTGGTGGCGGTGGGGATCGCGAGCGAGGCCGACATGTTGCGCGCGACGGCGGCAGCGGCCCCACGCAGGACCTTGGACTCGTCGGTGGCGGCGGCCGGGGCTGCGGGCGCGGGCTTGGCGGCCGGGGCTGCGGGCGCGGGCTTGGCCGCGGGGGCCGGAGCTGCGGGCGCGGCCGGGGCT
>NZ_JBHTCS010000014.1:0-255401 GCF_042665615.1 Rhodococcus daqingensis
GTCGACACCGAGAACGTCAAGGGCACCGTCACCCTCTGGGGCCAGCCCTTCAGCATCGGCTGATCCGTCGCCGACCTGATCTGACAAGCTCTGGGCCCGTATCGAATTCGATACGGGCCCAGAGTGTTTCCGTCGCCGGGTGCTCCGGCGATCGGTGGCTCAGCCGCGGCGTCTGGCGGTGTCGCTGCCCAGCAGGTCGCGGATCTCGGTGAGCAACTCGATGTCCGTGGCCTCCTTCTCCGCCTGGTTCATGTACCGCTCCTTGGCGTGGTTGTAGGGCACGATGAGGATGAAGTACACGACCGCCGCGATGATGACGAAGTTGATGGCGGCGGTGATCACGGCCCCGATGTTCACGAAGGTCTCGGGGCTGTTGGTGATCTGGAAGCCGAACCCCATCTCGTTCGAGCCGCCGAGGGCGGCGATCAGCGGTTCGACGATGTTGCCGGTGAACGCGGTGACGATGGCGGTGAAGGCCGCGCCGACGATCACCGCCACGGCCAGGTCGAGCACGTTTCCCTTGAGCAGGAAGTCTTTGAAGCCCTTCAACATGAGTTGGGTCTCCGTTCCGTCGGCTGGTGATGCTCTCGGACATGAAAATCCTATGGACGCCCCGCGTCGACGGGCAACCGGTGGGGATCCGGGAGTCAGTGGAACGTGACCGTCAGCGCGGACGACAGTGAGGCGGCCGCGACCGTCGTCGCCTCGCCTGCGGGCAACGCGAGCATCACCACCCGTTCGCGCGCGCCGCGGCCGGAATCCTTGGGGGACACCAGGATCACCGTTGCTGCCGAGGCGAGCACCCGCGCGTTCGGCGCCGGCCCCTCGGTGTCGGGATCGACGGTGAGCACGTCCACCCGATCGCCCTCGCGGAGCAGGTCGGTGACCTCGGGATCGGCGAGACGGATCGGCACCACACGGGCATCGGTGGTGCCGGTGGCGGCATTGGCCAGCCGCGGACCGAGTAGCCGGACGTCGGTCAGGGTCTCACCCGTTCTGGCGGGCCCGGTCAGGGTGTGGCCGACGGCGTCGTCGAGCGTGCGCAGCGAGCCCGTGGGCGCCGTGGAGGCGGCCAGCTCGACGAGTCGCACGTCGTCGGCGGCCAGGATCAGTCCCGGCGTCAGGTCGTGGGCGGCCGTCACGACGGCGACCCGGTCGTCTGCCGGGTCGCCGCGTACCAGCAGGATCAGAGCGGTTAGGGCCAGGGCGGCGGCGAGCACCCGGCGGACGGTGGCGACGCGGGCCGATCCCGGCCTGGTCAGGCTCGAGAGTCGGTCTGCCCAGGTGGGGTCGAGGTGCTGGGGTCGACGTCTGCCCGGGATCGGTGCGCGGTCCATGGGGCCACGCTAGGGCGGCGACATGCCGCCTGATCGCCATCCGAGCGTGCCTGTGGATGGATCAGGCGGCTGTGGAGAACGGGGAACTAGGTGGCGGAGGAGCTCGCGCCCGCGCTCGCGGTGGACGTCGCCGCGCTCGTCGCGGGACTGCTTGAGGGGGTCGACGTGGCCGCCGAGTCGGACTTGGCCGGCTCGCTGGCGGTGCCGCCGCTGCCCCGGCTGTCGGTGCGGTAGAAGCCGCTGCCCTTGAAGACGATGCCGACCGAGTTGAACAGCTTGCGCAGCTTGCCGGAGCACTCGGCGCACACGGTCAGGGTGTCGTCGGTGAAGGACTGGACGATGTCGAACCGGTTGCTGCACTCGGTGCAGGCATACGAGTAGGTGGGCACTGAAGGATCCTCCGCACGGGGTACTCAGGCCTGGGTGGTGATACGGCAGGCGTTAGCACTTTACAGTCAGGAGTGCCAACGCCGGTAATCAGCTTCCTATTCCCAGGGCCCGCAGCCCGCCGAGCGGGGTGAGCACCCAGCCGACCCGGATGTCGTGCGACTCATCGGGCAACTCCGCGACCACCTCGTCGTCGCGGATCACCGCGATCAGGCGGGCCGCGGGATCGGCCAGGTCGAGCGTTCGGTCGTAGAACCCAGCGCCCCGGCCCAGTCGGACCCCTCGCCCGTCGACGGCGAGGGCCGGAATCAGGATCGCCGCCGCCGCCGCGATCGCCGTCGGCGGCAGATGCGGCTCGCCCGGTTCGCGTAGGCCGAACGGTGCGCTGACCAGGGCATCGGTGCCGTGGTACTCGGCCCAGTGCAGGGGGCCGGGCTCCCTGGCGACGGGCAACAGGATCCGTGCCACCCGCGGCCGGAGGGCATCGAGGATCGCCGTCGACCCCGGTTCGGTGCCGACCGGTACGTAGGCGCAGACGGTGGCGGACGGTCCGAGCGCGATGCCGAGGTCCGCCGCCGCGGCGGCCAGGGCTCGGTTCTCCGCATCCCTGGTCTCGGCGTCTCGTGATCGGCGTTCGGCGAGCACCCTCGCCCGCCACTGTGCCTTTGTCGCTGCATCGGTCACCGATGCCACCCTGTTCCCCTGGTCCGCGGCCTCATGCTGCCCACCCTAGAATCCGGAGCGCACGAACGAGATGGTTAGGGTGGGTCCATGACAGAGGTCGGCACCAACAAGAACAGGCACTTCCGCACGGCGGTGGTGCCCGCAGCAGGCCTGGGCACCAGGTTCCTGCCCGCAACCAAGACGGTGCCGAAGGAACTGCTGCCGGTGGTCGACACCCCGGGCATCGAACTCGTCGCCGGTGAGGCCGCCGATTCCGGCGCCAACCGGCTGGTGATCGTCACCTCGGAGGGCAAGGACGGCGTCGTCGCCCATTTCGTCGAGGACCTGGTGCTCGAGAGCAAGCTCGAGGCCAGCGGCAAGTCGCACCTGCTCGAGAAGGTCCGCAAGGCGCAGGGCCTGCTCCAGGTGGAGTCGGTCATCCAGGAGGAGCCGCTCGGGCTCGGCCATGCCGTCGGCTGCGTCGAATGCGTGCTCGACGACGACGAGGACGCGATCGCGGTCCTGCTTCCCGACGACCTCGTCATGCCGCGCGGGGTGCTGGAGACGATGGCCCGGGTCCGGGAGAAGCGTGGCGGCAGCGTGCTCTGCGCGATCGACGTGCCCAAGGACCAGGTCAGTGCCTACGGCGTCTTCGAGGTCGAGGAGGTGCCGGACACGACGAATCCGGACGTCCTGCGGGTCACCGGGATGGTCGAGAAGCCGAAGGTGGAGGACGCACCCTCGACCTTCGCGGCCGCGGGCCGGTACCTGCTGGACCGGGCGATCTTCGACGCGCTGCGCCGGATCACCCCGGGCCAGGGTGGCGAGCTGCAGCTGACCGATGCGATCGCGCTGTTGATCTCCGAGGGACATCCGGTGCACGTCGTGGTGCACCGTGGGTCGAGACACGATCTCGGAAATCCCGGAGGGTACCTGCGGGCTGCGGTTGACTTTGCCCTGGACAGTGAAGAATACGGTCCTTCGCTGCGCGACTGGCTCATCCAGAGACTGCAGCAGACGGGACCTTAGTGGGGTCGGGAGGCAGTGACTACATGCGCTCGGTTGAGGAGCAGCAGACGAGGGTGACGGCCGCTGCGGTCGCACCCCGGCCGGTCCGGGTGGCGATCTCGGAGGCCCAGGGTCTGCTGTGCGCCGAAGAGGTGGTCACCGAGCGCCCGCTGCCGGGATTCGATCAGGCCGCGATCGACGGCTACGCCGTGCGCAGCGTCGACGTCGCGGTAGCGGGCGGGGAGAACCGGGGCGAGGACGGTGAACCCGTCGAGGTGACTCTGCCGGTGGTCGGTGAGGTCGCCGCCGGTTCGCGCCAGCCGATCCGGCTGCAGCCGCGACAGGCGGTGCGGGTGGACACGGGGGCGCCGCTGCCGACGCTCGCCGACGCGGTCCTGCCGCTCGATCGCACCGACGGCGGGCTGAACAGGGTGAAGGTCCTCTGGCCGGTCCGCTCGGGTGACTACGTCCGGCGCATCGGCGATGACGTGCAGCCGGGAGATGTCGCCGTGCGGGCGGGCACCATCATCGGCGCGGCCCAGGTCGGCCTGCTCGCCGCGGTGGGGCGGGACAAGGTGCTGGTGCATCCGCGACCGCGGCTGTCGGTCATCTCGGTCGGCGGGGAGTTGGTCGACATCGATCGCACCCCCGGCCCGGGGCAGGTCTACGACGTGAACTCGTACGCGCTGGCCGCGGCCGCACGCGATGCGGGCGCCGATGTGAACCGGGTGGGCATCGCGGGGAACGACCCGCGTCGGCTGCGTGAGGTGGTCGAGGGGCAGCTCATCCGCTCGGAGATCGTCGTCATCGCGGGTGCGGTCGGTGGCGGGGCATCCGATCAGGTTCGGGAGGCACTCCGTGAACTCGGCGACCTCGAGGTGGAGCGGGTGGCCATGCATCCGGGGTCGGTGCAGGGATTCGGCCAGCTCGGCCGCGACGAGGTGCCGACGTTCCTGTTGCCGTCCAACCCGGTCAGTGCGCTGGTCGTGTTCGAGGTGATGGTGCGGCCGTTGATCCGGATCGCGCTGGGCCGGCGGCAGCCGATGCGCCGTGTGGTGACGGCCCGCACGGTGGCCCCGATCACCTCGATCGAGAATCGCAAGGGATTCCTGCGCGGGCAATTGATGCGCGACGAGTCGACGGGGGAGTACCTGGTGCAGGCGCTCGGCGGGGCGCCGGGCTCCTCCTCGCATCTCCTGGCGACGCTGGCGGAGGCGAACTGCCTCGTCCTGGTCGATCCGGAGGTCACCGACGTCCGGACCGGCGACGAGGTCGACGTGGCCTTTCTCGCCCAGCGAGGCTGAGTGTTGGGAACGCCGCTGCGCAAGTACTCGATGCATCCGGGGTGGCCGGCGCATCTCGGCCCGCTCACCGTGGGCGCCGGACGGGTGACCCTGCGTCCGATCCGGTTGCGCGACGCCGCGTCCTGGAGCCGGATCCGGATTCGCGACCAGGAACACCTCGAACCGTGGGAGCCGACGGGGGAGGGGCCGTGGGACGGCAGGCATCACATCGGGAACTGGCCCGGGCTGTGCGCTTCGCTGCGCTCGGAGGCGCGCAAGGGCCGGATGGTCCCGCTGGTCATCGAGCTCGACGGAAAGTTCTGCGGGCAGCTGACGATCGGGAACATCGTGCGTGGTGCCCTGCGCTCCGCGTGGATCGGTTACTGGGTGACCAGGGAGGTCGGTGGCCAGGGGGTGGCGACCGCGGCGGTCGCGCTGGGACTCGATCACGGCTTCGGGGCGCTGGGGCTGCACCGGGTGGAGGCCACCGTCCGGCCGGAGAACCTGGCGAGTCAGGCGGTGCTGCGCAACGTCGGGTTCCGCGAGGAAGGGCTGTTGCGCCGGTACCTGGACGTGGACGGTGCGTGGCGCGATCACCTGCTGGTCGCGATGACGATCGAGGAGGTCGAGGGCACCGTCAGCGACAGGTTGGTCCGGGCGGGCAAGGCGGCGTGGGGCTGACGCGCGGACCCCGTCGGATCCACTCGGTGGCGGGTAGTGCAAAACACCACTCAGGTAAGTGACTATTGTGACAGTTGGGAAAGTTGAGTCGGCGCGTCTGCGGGGAACTGCGCGCCGAGGCAATTAGCCTGAATGGGCTGATTGAGTCAAATGTGCTGGTAGACGACTGGGAGGGAGGTCGCCGGTATGCCGAACTCGATCCTGTGGATCGCTTTGGTCGGGATGTGGCTGTTCGTGCTGCTGCCCATGCAGGCGAAACGTCGCCCTCGGATCCGTCAGACCACCGATGCAGCGCTGGCGACCCGTGTGCTCGACCGCGACCAGCTCGCGCGTCAGCAACACCGCGGTCCCGCCTCAGGACACCGCAGCGACCCGAACTGGCGCCGCGAAGCCCCTCGCCCCAGGTACGCGGAGGACCGCATGGACACCCACGCAGAAGTCGACGAGTTCGACGACGAGCGGGCCGCGGCTCGTGAGTACGTCCCGCAACGCCGCGGTCGCGGTGGGTTCGACCCCGAGGCCGACGCGATCGCGCGGGCCGCGCGGTACGGCTTCCGGCAGCGCGCCGTCCTCGGCCTGATCCTGGTCGCGATCATGTCGGCCGCGCTCGCGCTGATCGTCTCGCCGATGCTGTGGTGGCTCGCCGCGGCCGCCTTCCTCGGCCTCGGCGGGTACCTGGCCTACATGCGCAGGCAGGTCCAGTTCGAGCAGGAGATCCGTCGGCGCCGGATGGCGCGACTGAGCCGTTCCCGGCTCGGGGTGGAGTCCCGCGAGGACGACGAGCTGCGGCTGATCCCGTCGCGGCTGCGCCGACCGGGCGCGGTGGTGCTCGAGGTGGACGACGAGGACCCCGTTTTCGAGCACCTCGAGCACTACGAAGTCCGGTTCGAGGAGGATGCGGCGCCCCAGGAGATGCGCCGGGTCGTCGGTCAGTAGGTTGACCGGCGCTGCGGACGGGGCCGGGCCGGAGCGCATCGTGCTGCTCCGGCACGGCGAGTCCGAGGCGAACATCGATCCCGCGATCTATGAGCGGGTCCCGGACTACCGGATCCCGTTGACCGCACGCGGCGTGGCGCAGTCCAGGGCCGCGGGGGAGCGTCTGCGGGAGCAGTTCGACGGGCAGAAGGTCTGCGTGTACGTCTCCCCGTACCTGCGGGCCTACCAGACGCTCGAGGCGCTCGGCATCGACGACCTGATCGAGCGCCGGATCGAGGAACCCCGTCTGCGCGAACAGGACTGGGCGAACTATCAGGACCCGGACGAGATCTCCCGGCAGACCCGGTTGCGCAACACCTACGGGCACTTCTTCTACCGGTTCAACGAGGGCGAATCCGGTGCGGACGTCTTCGACCGGGTGAGCACCTTCATGGAGACCCTCTACCGGCACCGTGCCAAGCCGGGGTTCCCGCCGAACACACTCGTGGTGACGCACGGCCTGACCATGCGGCTGTTCTGTATGCGCTGGTTCCATTGGTCGGTCGAGTACTTCGAGTCGCTGAACAACCCGGGCAACGCCGAGACCCGGACCCTCGTGCGGCAGGCCGATGGCCGGTTCGTGCTCGAGCAGCCCTTCGATCAGTGGCACGCCGTCCCGGAGGGGCAGACCATCCTCGACACCACGCGACGGGGCGCCATCCTCCCCGAATGAGGACCCTTCGCACGCTCGGACGAACCGCTCCGATTCACGGCGAACACCGGCCGGACCGGGCGATTTTTTCTCGGGCGGGCCGGGCTGCTACAGTTGCCGAGCGTTCCTTCGGGGGCGTGGTTCGGGGCTGTGGCGCAGTTGGTAGCGCGCTTCGTTCGCATCGAAGAGGTCAGGGGTTCGATTCCCCTCAGCTCCACCATTGTTAGAGCAGGTCAGAGGCGTTATCCGAGAGATCGGGTAGCGCCTCTCTTGCGTTCGGTCCGCAGTGGGTCCGCAGTAGATTCAGCGAGCAGCTCGGGCAGCGACATCGAGAGCCTCGGCCACTGCCTCAAGATCGTCCTCGAATAGGTCCGCGTACACGTCGAGAGTCATGCTCGCCTTCGCGTGTCCGAGCATCCGTTGGACACCCTTCACGTTCGCGCCGGCGCTGATCGCCAGAGACGCGGCCGTGTGCCTCAGATCATGTGGAGTCACGGTGGGGAACTCGAGGGTGACAGCCTCACCCGACTGCTCCGCTTCTCGCTTCCGGGCTCCGAGGGCCTGGGCCTGCAGACGTGCCACAGCTGGCGCGAAGATCCGCGGACGGTAAGTGCTGACCCGCAGCACCGCCCCATTCACCCCAGCGAACACCAGGTCGTCCCTGCCCTTGCCGCGCATGAGCCCGGACAGCTGGTCTACGAGGATGCGAGGGAAGGGCACAGAGCGTCGCTCGTGGGTCTTGGGGGTGCTCCATACGACCTGTCCCTTCACTTCGGCTACAGCCTGGGAGATGGTCACACGTCGGCGCAGCATGTCGAAGTCCTTGACTCGCAGTGCTGCCATCTCGCCCCATCGCAGGCCAGTGAGGGCGAGGAACCGCACAACTTCGGGGTGCGTGGTGACCTCCTGGGCGAGTTGCTCGACCTGCCTATGGGTGAGGTACCCCCGGGCCTTGTGCTGGCGTTTGGGGGCCTTTACAGCGGTGCAGGGGTTGGTGGCGATCTGTCGGTCTTCGACGGCGATGTCGAGGGCCTGGCGTAGGGCTCCGAGTGCGTTTTCGATTGTGGGTGTGCCGGTGCCGGCTGCCACCATTTCGGCGACCCATGCCCGCACTTCGGTTGTGCGTACGTCTCGGACGGCGGTGGTTCCCCATCGTGGCTGGACGTGGACTGACCAGGACACGGTTCGTGTGGCGGAGGTGGTGGCTTTGAGGTGCCCGTTTGCGGCGAGCCAGCGGGTTCCGAGTTCGGCGACGGTTCCGCGGCCGGCTGAGGGTGCGACGTGTGAGCCTTGGACTAGGGATGCGGTGACCGAGTCGAGCCATGCCTGCGCATCAACTTTCTTGTCAAAGGCTTTGGTGTGTTCGCGGCTTGTGTCGTCGACGTAGCGGGCGCGCCAACGCTTTCGGGCCGGTGGGGCGTCTTTGCCTTTGTCGTCGACTGTCCAGCCCGCGGTGTGGACAGTCTTTGTGCTGCCGTCTGTTTCGCGGATGGTCTTCCACCAGCGGTCTTCGACGCCGGCGCGGCGATTCCGCCGTGGCCCTTCTAGATCACTCACTGGTCCCACCTCCGAACGGGAATGGGGCGTGCTTCGAGATATACCGAGCTAGTCGGGTGGGGACGATTCTGTCCGCAGCGCGAGGGTCGTCGGCAACTTCGGCCCACTCAACCCCGGCAGCGATCAGCTCCTCCGGGAGTTCCATATCGCGAAGCACTTCGACGAGATCGATTCGGAGCCCCAGAGGTGTTCCCTCCGTGCATGACTCGACGTAATGGGCAATGTCATCAAGCGCGTCACTTACTCCTTCCCTCCGTCCAGAAGCCTGGTACTCGCGTAGCACCGTGAATGCCCTCCAGAGGGCCGTGGCTGCGTCATTTTCCGCCCTGAGTTCAGCCAACTCCTGTTCCACAGACACCACTTCGACACTCAGGTTCCCCGCTTGCCTTAGCCAGGTGCGCACCTGTTCGTCAACTAGTCGAGCGCGTGGGATCAACTCCTCGGTCGACACATTGAAGATGTGGGCCAGCGCAACTAGCTCGACAGCCGTCACTGGACGTTGACCGCGCTCGAGTCTCGTGATGGTTGTCGGGTCGACCCTTTCCTTTTCGAGGTTAGCGGCGAGCGCCATCGCCAACTGAGCTTGTGACATCGATTTGTCATTGCGTAGCTCGGCGATCTTGGCACCGATGATTGCGTTGACTTCCGAGAGCTGCATATGACGCAGTCTGTCACTGCTTGACGCGCAGAACAAGTGGTGGCACTCTGATCTGCGTCAGCTGCAGATCGCAACTGCATTAGATGCAGAAGGGGTTGAGATGATGTCGACCGCAAATGAGGCGACCACGACGGAGTTCATGACGACAGACGATGTGGCGCGCGAGAGGCGTATTTCGGTGAACACGCTGCGGTACTGGCGGATGACCAATGTGGGCCCCGAGTCATTCAAGCTCGGCCGCCGGGTCATGTATCGCCGGAGTGAAGTCGAAGCGTGGTGCGCGGCACAGGAATCTGCTAGCCGCCGCGGCGGCGGGAGTGCTGCGTGAGACAAGCCCCAATTAACACAACAACGCCCCTGGCAGATCCCGGTGTTCGTAGCACCGAGGCCAAGGGCGTCGTGATCACCAACCCGCTACAGGAAGGCGAAGCAATGTCCACTATCGCACCGACGAACGACAATGTCGACTTCGTCCACCACGTCGCCGAGATCCCCACGGATGGGGGCGAACTCGACATTGAGGCTCAGGTCTGCCGCAACGCGGACACGTCGGTGAGCCGGCTTGTGGTCGTCGGCGGCCGCGGAATCGAGCTCGATCAGATTCCGGCGCTGATCGAGGCGCTGTTCGCGGCGTACGCCATTGCTGCTCCCGGGGGCCCCCGCACCCCGGGCGACGCTGGCGACATCGTCCGCGACGTCAGCGTTGCTCTGTCAGCTCGTGCCACATCCGCACACGTCGCTTGCTCGTACTTGCTCCAGCAGGAGGCCGCGTGACGATTGCCGATGAGCGGGAGGCTCCGGCCGGCGCTTTGGCACCGGCCGGGCCGCCGCCCGCGGAAACACTGCTGCTCGGGTCGCTGATGGCCTGGTTCGCGGCGCCTCAGGAAGTCACCAGGGTCCTCGCTCTTGTCGAGGATGAGGACCTGGAGGATCCGTTTCACCAGCAGATCCTGGCTGCGATCCGCTCGTTGGTGGCAGCCGGGCGTCCTTGCGATCCGGTCACCGTGCAGGCCGAGTTGATGCGAATCGGGGCGGTATCTGAGGACCACGCTGCCCGTCGCTCCAAGCGGCTGATGGATGCAGTGACCTGCAATGCATCCGATCTAGCTGGGCTGGAGTACGCGGCCGTTGTGGTTGCTTCCGCGTATCGCCGCCGGTACTTGGCTCTCGCCGCTGGCCTGGCGGGCTTTGCCGCGACTCAGCCTGAGGCGGAGCTCTTGCCGTACCTCGTCCTCGTCGGCACGCAGTGCCGCAGCCACTCCGAGCGTCTCGCGCAGTTGCGCGGAGACGCCCCCATCGAACCCATCTAGGAGACCGCATGATCGACCTCCCACCGGACCGAAACGAGTCACATGCACTCGACGATCTCCACGCCTTGATGAACGCGGTCTCGGCAGGTCAGATCGACTCACTCGACAGCATGCTCGACACCATGTCGCAGCCCGAACTGCGCAACACCCTGCGCCTGGCCGCCGGCCAACTCGCACTCCGCGGCCTCAACAAGCCCCAGGTGCCCGCACCGGCCCTTTCCGTACTGGTGTCCATGGGGCAGGCGATGCGCGACCACATGGTGCAGATGGCGAGGGATTGCGAGGAGTCCCCCAACGTCGAGGCTCAGGAACTCAATCAGGCGACCCTGGCCAAGGTCGTCGAGATGGACGCGCTACTGACGAGCCTCCGTCAGATCGCGGGTGACCAGCAATGACCCACATCCAGACCCAAAGGTCCCGAGGAGGTAACCCGTGGCACTTGACGTAGGAACATTGGTCGTCACCCTCACCGCCGACGACTCCGGTCTGCGCACCAAGATGCAGTCCGCCAAGGCGGGAATGGCAGACCTGGACCAGGCCGCTGGGAAGGCGTCACGGTCCCTCGTCGCGGTCGGTGACGGCTTCGACGGGCAGAAGGTCAAGCGGGAAGCCGACCAGGCGTCATCGTCGATGAATGCCCTCGGCGCCGCCACCGAGCTGACGAAGAAGGCGGCGATCGGCATCGGCGCCGCCTTCACGCTGGACAAGGCCGTCACCTTCATGAAGGACGCCGTCATGGCCGCGTCCGACCTGTCGGAGTCCACCAACAAGGTGCAGCAGGTGTTCAAGTCCGGCGCCCGCGACATTGAGGCGTTCGGGGCGACCGCAGCCAAGAGCATCGGCATGTCGAACCTCGCCGCCCGCGAGGCCGCCTCCACGTTCGGCGTGTTCGGCAAGAGCGCAGGCCTGTCAGGGAAGGACTTGGTCGGGTTCTCCACGAACCTGACCAAGCTTGCCGGGGATATGGCGTCGTTCTCGAACACCACCCCCGAGGAAGCGATCGAGGCGCTCGGTGCCGCGTTGCGCGGAGAGAACGAACCGATCCAGCGGTACGGCGTCCTGTTGGATGACGCCACCCTCCGCCAGGAGGCGATGAAGCAAGGCCTGATCGCCACCACCAAGGACGCGCTCACCCCGGCACAGAAGGTTCTCTCCGCCTATGGCGTGGTGATGGCACAGACCAAGGACTCTCAGGGCGACTTCGGCCGCACCTCCACCGGACTCGCCAACCAGATGCGAATCCTCAAGGCCGAGTTCACCAACACCTCGGCCGAGATCGGGTCGAACCTGCTGCCGATCGCCGAGTCGTTCGTCTCACTGTTGGCCGGCCCCGGCATGGCCGCATTCGGTGCAACCGCGGACGTGCTGAAGGTGATCGGGACCGCGGTTGGCACGCTCGGGTCCGCGTTCGGGTCCCTACCTGGCCCGGTGCAGGGCGTCATCGGCGCGATCGTCGCCCTCAAGGTGGCGCAGGCCGCGCTCGGTACTGAGATCGGCCAGAAGTTCACCGGCAAACTCGCCGACGCCCGCGAGTCCCTGGTCGGGCTCGGCCGCTCCGCCGCCTCAGGTCCCGGCGCGATGCTGTCCTCCCTGCGGGAGACCTTCGCAGCTGCGGGCGGTCAGGCGGAGGGCTTCGGGAACAAGCTCAAGGCCGCGGGCACAGTCGGTGTCGGTGCCATGCGCTCCGGCCTGTCCAGCCTCATCGGGCTGATGGGCGGCCCGCTCGGCATCGCGATCACCGGGGCGACACTGGCGTTCGCGCAGCACGCGGCCGCGGTCGCCGACGCAAAGGCGCAGACCGAGCAGATCGGAACCGCCGTCAAGGGTGTGGCCGACGAGATGGGCAAGTCCGGCGGAAAGTACACCGACGCCGGGCAGAAGGCAGCCGCCGCCGCGCTGTCGCAGATCAAGCTGCGGGATGGCACCACCAGCCTGTCCAAGGCCTTGTCCGACATGCATATTCCGCTTGACACGGCAGCGCAAGGTTTGGCCGGGCTCGGAAAGTCCGCCGACAAGACCCTCGAATCCCTCAAGGCGCAGAAAGCCGAACAGGAATCCCAGTTGTCGGGCTGGGAACGGTTCAAGCAGGGCGTCGGCATCGTCCTCGACGACCCACTGTCCACCAAGCCCGTCAACCAGCAGTACAAGACCCAGGGCGGGGACGCCCTCAAGGCGTACGAAGAGGCGCGGAAGCAGATCAAGGAGCAGCAGGACCAGCTGCAGCGCGACGCCGACGCCGGCGCATTCACTCTCGATGTTGCCCCGAACGGTAAGAAGTCGATCTCGGACATGTCGCAGGCGATGGCCGATCTTGCTGAGAACGGCGATGGCGCGGCGAATGCGGTAAAGATCCTCTCGACCACCCTCGACAAGCTCATGTCCGACGGGCTGACGATGGACGACGCCCTGCAGGGCTGGAACGATGGTCTCGCCGAACTCCGCACCGCAGCCGCCGAGGTTAACGGACCCCTGTTTGACCTGGCCGGAAACGTCAACTCCGCCAATACGTCCGTGTCCGCGTTCTATTCACAGGCCAAGACCGGCGCATCGGACATGCATGCGGTCGCCGCCGCTGCACAGCAGCAGGGCGCATCATTCCAGGGCATCGTCGACGCGGTCCAGCCGATGTACGACGAGTTCGTGCGGATGGCTCAGGCTGCGGGGATTCCGCAGCCGGAGATCGACAAGCTCGCCGCCAAGCTGAACATGGTGCCGACTGATCTGGCCCTCAAGATTGAGGCTGGGGACCTGCCCGTTACCTCGCAGCTGGCAGACATTCTGCGCGGCAAGATCGTCGACATCCCCGACAGCAAGCACATCGAGGTGTCCGACAACTCGCCGGAGATCATCAAGAAGCTGCAGGATCTGGGACTCAAGGTCGACACGTTGCCGAATGGGCACATCGTTGTCACCACCAACGCAGCCCAGGCCGGCAAAGAGGTCGACGATGTAGCGAACAAGCCACGCCAAGCGTTCATCGACGTCTACCAGCGGATGATCACCGGGGCCAACACGCCCGAGGCACAGAAGCCGCGAACCGGTGGACTGGCTGGGTTGATGCTGCCCAACAACGCCAATGGCTCGGTCCGCCGGTATGCCAACGGCGGCATCTCAGGGGCGCTGCCCGATCGGGCGGTCATGCAGCCCGCTGTCCCCGGTGGGCTCGTGCAGTGGGCAGAAGGTGAAACCGAGGGCGAGTCGTTCATCCCGCACGCCTCATCCAAGCGGGCACGCTCGCTGAAGATTTGGGCGGAGACCGGTCGCATCCTCGGAGTGTTCGCCAACGGCGGCATCACTGGATCGCTCATTGACCTGGCCCGCAAGCAGGCCCCGGGCCTGCAGGTCACCGACTCATTCCGGGCTGGCGCCAATGACTACCACGGCAGTGGCAACGCCGTCGATTTCTCGAACGGCTCGGGCAACACCGACGAGCAGCTCGCCTGGGCCAACTATCTCGCCGACCACCACGCCGCCGAACTGGCGGAGCTGATCTACGACGATCCCCGGTTCACGCGGAACATCAAGAACGGCAAGGTTGTCGACCGCTCCTTCTATGCCGGGGCGGGGGACCACACCAACCATGTGCACGTGGCAGCCAAGGCGCCCCTCACCGGCAACAAGGATGCGCGAACCGAGCGGGAGAGGGTCGTCGACGCGATCGTCGCCGAAGGGCGGCGTCGCGGGATCTCTGACAAGGGCATCAAGACCGCCATCGCCGCGGGGCTCGCGGAATCGAACCTCCAGGATCTGCCGGACATTCCGAACAGTGAGTACGACTCAGCTGGCGTGTTCCAGCAGCGCCCGTCAATGGGCTGGGGTCCAGCTGGTCAGGGCGTTACCCAGGACGCCGGAGACTTCTACGAGCGGCTAGCGCAGCTGGACTACGAGGGCATGGATCCGGCGGCGGCAGCGCAGTCGGTGCAGCGGTCGGCGTTCTCGGATGGCTCGAACTATCAGGCCAAGCTCTCCGAGGCGGACCAGGTGTTCGCGGATTCGATGGCCCGCAACGGCAACGACACATCCACAGCCCCCACTCCTGACTCGTCGTCGCGGGGTGGGTCGGTGCAGGACGTGTACGTCACAAACTGGCCCGGGGGCTACAGCCCTACCGGCAGCGGCGACACAGGCATGGCAAGCGGTATCGGCACCCCGGTATCGGCACCCGCCAGCCCGGTCGACGAGCAGGCCCCCGAAGGCCCCAAGGGTGACCCCCTCCTAGGCCCTGACGGACTGTTCGGGTCCGGCTCGGACCTGGTCGCCGCCGCAAACATGGCCGGATACCAGATCAACCGGGCCGCCACCGGCAAGTCGGGTCCGCCGATGGGCCGGTCGATGCTCGACGTGTTCCCGATCCTCGCCGCCAAGGGTGAGCGGGTCATCGACGCGGAAACCAACGCGAAGTTCGGTCCGATCCTCGACGCCCTCGTCAAGGACAAGGTCCCCGGCTACTTCTTCGGCGGCACCGTCGGGTCGAACCCGAACTTTATGCCTGGCGGGTCTAAGCACAACGACACCGTCAAGGCATGGCTCGGCGCTGGCCCAGCCGGGGGCGGAGCACTGTCGACGATCGCGAAGGCGAACCCAGCGGTCGTGCGAGGTGAGCAGGCGTACCGCGGCGCTGTCGGCGCCGTCGGCGCGATCATCGAGGTAGCCAGCCTCCTTTCCGGTATGGCGTCCTCCGGCATCTCCGGCCTCGGATTCGACGTCGCCAAGCAACTGCTCGAACACCAGCAGGGCCAAGGCAAACCGCAGGGCGGTGGGTCGGCGCCGGTCGGGCAGACCACCCGCAAGTCCGACACGGCCGTGGGCGCCCAGTTCTTCGGTCCCGTCCAGATCAACGACGCCGAGGGCTTCCTCACCCGCAACGCGGACATGGCCCGCGACGCTTTCGCAAAGAACAACTTGTAGCCCGAAACACTCAGCACACCAACAACACCCAGGAGAACACCATGACAAGCAACCCCCAGCAAGGCCACCCCGCATTCGGCTGCCACTACGACACCGAGACCGGCAACTTCGTCATGCGGGGCGGCTCGCAGCTCACACCGGCTGGCCTCTACATCGCACCCGACGGCAGCCGACCCTACGGCGCACGGCGCCTCCGCCTCCGGGTCAAGGACGGCTCGATCTCTGCCGCGATCCCGCCGCAGGACGGAGCAAACCCGCAGCCCCTTCCCCCGCTCGTTCCCCAGGGTGATGGATGGCCGGCAGCGCCTGAAGGCTTCGGCTGGCCGAACCTCCAGAACCCCAACTCCATCTACGACCAGCACAACTAAGGGAGACCGCCATCATGAACACCATCAAGGATCTGCAGAAGAAGGCCCGCGAGCTCAAGCAGGATCGCCAGTCCAAGCTCAATGAGATCGTTGCGAAGGCGAACGCGGACGCGATGATGACGCCATCCGAGCGTGCTGAGTACATCGCACACTGGCGTCAGGCCCTCGCCAAGCAGTACGCCCCGAAGTTCGCCGCAATCAAGGAGGAGGTTGCGTCGATCGCCAGCGCGACGCGCCGGGAGGCCGACAGGGCTCGCCCTCAGTTCGACCCGAACAGCCCCACGGATCTCGTCCGTACTGAGCAGGCATGGCGCAACGTCGTTCTCCCGCAGCTCGAAAAGGGACGCAGCCTCAAGGCCGCCCTCCGCAATGCAGGTGCCGACGCGGTCCTCGGTGCCGAGCGCTTTGCTCCCGCCTGGATGCAGGCGAACCTGCCCGGCCCGAACGCCAGCGGTCTGGCCGGCATGCAGGTCGAGGTCCAGAAGGTCCCGGGCCGCAATGGCGGAAAGCTCGTGAGTGCAGACAAGGAAGTGGACACCTCGGGCGTCGCGCGAGCCGTAGCCGGCAGGTTCGCCGAGCTCGCAGATGCTCAGGGCGCCGCAGCCATCGCCTCGGCGATCACGCTCGACTCAGTCCTGCCCGCGTTCGATCGCTACATCGACGACCTCGACAGCGGCACCGGAGGTGGGCTCGACACTGCGATCGGTCTGCATATGGCCATGAGTCAGGGCGCCGACGGCGACGAACCTGACGCTGGTGAGGACGCAGCGTAGCGACTCCCCATAGCGGCCCCAGTCATTCGCCGACTGGGGCCGCCCCGGAAGGACCCACCATGGCCAACGAACCCGACACCACCGATATCGCCTCCCACATCAGCCAAGGCCCCGCCCGCGGCTACTCGTGGGAGCCGTTCAAGCCGGGCCACACCAAATCCCTCAAGCACGGCGCCCGTTCCGAGCGCGTCATCGCCCCTCTGACCGCCGAAATCGCCAACGGCCTCATGCAGAACCACGAGCGGCTCCAGAACCCCCTCTATCGAGAAACGGTCCTCGAGTACTCACGCCTCCTCGCGCAGGTTGAAGTGCTCGAGGCCTACATCGACGAGCACGGAACCATCATCGAGTCCGGCGACAAGGCCGGGAAGGTGCAGCCGGCCGCCGAATACCTGCTCAAGGTCCGCAAGCAGGCAACCAACGTCGCCGACAAGCTCGGCCTCAACCCCCTCGCTAATGCCCGGCTCGGCAAGGACACCGCCGCGGGCCAGCTCGATCTCACCAAGATCTTTGCCGCCATCCAAGCCCAAGCCGGAGAAGGGAACTCACCCCTGTGACGACTACCCCCACCGCCGACGATCTTCGCGCCGCCCTCGCCAGCCCCACAGTCTTCGCTCAACGTCTCGTCGGGCAGCCCCTCTGGGGCCACCAGCAGGCCCTCGCCGAATCGCCCGCCCGCTACCGAGTCGTGTGCGCCGGCAGGCAGGTCGGCAAATCGCGCGGCCTCGCGATCCTCGCCCTCCACCGAGCCTTCACTCAACCGAACGCCCTCATCCTCCTCGTCTCCGCTGGCGAGACCGCATCACTGCGACTGCTTGAAGAGTGCGCCTCGCTGGCCCTGAATTCGCCGCTGCTGGCGGGTGCTGTCCTCGACGACCACAAGACCCAGCTACTGCTCTCCAACGGCTCACGGATCATCTCAGTACCCGCCTCCCAGAGGCAGATCCGCGGCTGGTCCGTCGACCTCCTCATCGTCGACGAAGCTGGGTTCGTCGACAACGAGATCTGGCGCGCCGCAGAGCCCGCCATCATCGCCCGCCCCGGATCCCGCGTCATCCTGTCATCGTCGCCGTGGGGCAACTTCGAGCACTTCTTCCGCCGCCTCTGGAAGCAGGGCATGGACCGTCCAGACGCCGACGTGGCGAGCTTCCACTGGCCATCCTCGGTGTCCCCGCACATCAGCCAGGACGACCTCGACAAGATCCAGGCCCGCGAACCCGCCCACTACTTCAATCGCGAATACCTGGCTGAGTGGACCGACGAGACCGGCGCCTACTTCACCACCGACGAGCTCGACAACGCAGTCGCCGACTACACCCTCGTCGAGCCCGCGCAGGTCAAGGGTCGACAGCTCGTAGTGGGAGGCATCGACTGGGGATTTTCCAACGATGCCAACGCAGTCGTGTTCCTTGCTGCCCAGGGCGATGTCGACCTGAACCGCGACCGGGTCGGCGACGAACAGGCCGTCTTCTACATCCCGTGGCTCGAAGCGCACCACCGCATGCCCTACGCCGCCTTCGTCGACCGGCTGGCCGCGCTCACACAGCACTTTCAGGTGTTCCGGTACATCAGCGAGTCCAACGGCGTCGGGTCGATGCCCACGCAAGTTCTCGCGGACCGAATGTACCGCCAGAGCCACGAACACGGCCTCACCTATGTAGCGAAGGTCGTGACGGATATCCGCCGAAAGGCGAGCGGATTCGGGCGCCTGAAAGTGCTTCTGCAGCAGGGCCGTCTTGTGCTACCGAACCATCCCGCGCTGCTGCGACAGCTGCACTCGCTCGAGTACGAGCAGTCCGGCGCCGGCCAGTTCAAGATCTCAGTACCCGAGGCCGCCGGCCACGACGACCTCGCCATGGCATTGATGCAGGCTGTCTCGCCTGTCTTTGTGATGCAGCGCGCACGGGATTGGGGTGTCACCGGCCGCGGCGATGTCCTGGCCACCCCCGGAGGCACGCGCATCCACCAGCAGCCTCAGGCCCACCCCGACGTCAATCTGTTCGGCTCCTCGCCGAACAAGGTCTAGGAGCCACGATGACAAACCCGAACAAGACCAAGGGGGACCGCGCCGAACGTGCAGTGCGGGACTTCCTACGCACCAACGGCTTTCCGCACTGTGAACGCACCCGCGCCGGATACACCCGCGACGCCGGAGACCTTCACCCCGCCCCAGGGCTCACCGTGCAGGTCAAAGACCGCGCCGCCTATGCCTGGCCCGAGTGGCTGCGACAGCTCGACGAGCAGAAGGACGAGGCCCGAGCAGACCATGCACTGCTGGTCCTCAAGCGCCGCGGGCTGGGCGATCCGGGGGAGTGGCTGGCAGTGATGCCGCTCGCCCGGATGGCTGAGCTGCTCCGTGCCGCTGGCTACGGCCACGCCATCGAACGCGACGCGCAGAGGGCCGAATAATGTTGAAAGACAGTGCTCATCATGGAATCATGGGTGTGTCGAGAACCGCACGGTACGAGACCTGAGACCCGCACGGGACCAGCGTTCACCCCCCACCCCTCGCAGAGCCTCTAAGGAACTCCCGTGCCTCTCAACCCTCGAACGGGTCTACCCGTCAAACCTGCCTCAGTCCGCGAAGGCGCCACCCGCGCCGACTGCACCACCCGGACGATTCACAACTACTTCACCCGGGGGCTTCTCACCCGATACCGCAGAGGCGGGCGGGTCTTCGTCGACCTCAACGAAGTCGATAGCCTCCTGGTCGCCGACATCCGTGACGGTGGTGCCGCATGAGCAACCCCGCACAAGGAGAAAGGCCCCTCGGGACCAACGAGGAGCCTTTCGATGAGGCCAACCGCCGCCAAGCCGCTGACTCTGCAGCGGACTCTATCGCAGAGCAGGGACATTGGACGGGAAGCGCAGACCCCTACAGCGACGTGCCGCACATCGCGGACGTGGTCATGCTCGACCGCCGCGACCTGCATGAAATCCAGGTCAAAGGCGAACTCTCCAAACTCCTCGTGCGAGAGGAGGCTCGGAGCCGCCTGCAGGCGCTCAAGAACGCGTCGACTCTCGCAGCCATCACGCCGCCAGTGTCCCTGACTGACTTCCTTGCCATCCCCGATGAAGACACCAAGTACCGAGTCGACGAGCTCTTCCCTGTCGGAGGCCGCATCATGCTCTCTGCGCAGTTCAAGGCCGGAAAGACAACGCTTGTTGGGAATCTCATCCGGTCGCTCGTTGACGGGGACCCGTTCCTCGGCAAGTTCGCAACGGAACCGGTCGGGCAAGTCACCCTCCTCGACAACGAGCTCGACCAACGAACGCTCAGAGGCTGGCTCCGAGACCAGGGCATTGAGAACGTGCAGGCAGTCAAGGTGCTGTCCATGCGCGGCAGAGTCGGCAGCTTCAACATCCTCGACTCCGATGTCCGAGCACGGTGGGCCGAAGTCTTGGCCGGGACAAACTTCCTCGTTCTCGACGTACTTCGTCCGGTCCTCGACGCGATTGGGCTTGACGAGAACCGCGATGCCGGCCGGTTTCTCGTCGCGTTCGACTCCCTGCTCGCCGAGGCTGGAATCGACGAGGCAGCCGTCATCCACCACATGGGCCACAGCGGCGAGCGGGCACGCGGGGACTCGCGCCTCCAGGACTGGCCAGACGCGCTCTGGCGCCTTGTCCGTCAGAATGACGAGCCCAACTCCGCCCGCTATTTCTCGGCATTCGGTCGCGATGTCGATGTCGCGGAAGGGCAGCTCACCTACGACGTCCGCAACCGAAACCTCACTTATGCCACCGGGAGCCGGAAGGAAGCTGTCGACACCGTCGCCGAAGCTGCCGCCCTTCCTGACATCCTTGAATTTGTTGGCCGGAATCCGTACTCGAGCGGTCGAGACATCATCGCCGCGGTGACCAAGCAAGGGCATCCGCAGAAGGTCGCTCGCGCAGCACTCAAGGGCGCCGCGTCAGGCGGCCATGTTGCGACGTGCCCCGGCCCACGGGGTGCGACGTTGCATACCCTTGTCGAGGCGGGCAACTCGCAGAAACTGGACGGCAACGGTTTCGTTCTGGACTAGCAGTTGTCCTGGACCCAGGAGCCGTTCATGAAGGTCCACGTCGCAGGCTGCATCTTCCCCTTCCCGTCGTACGACTTGATGACGACAGTCGCCACGGTGCCGTTCATGGTGATCAGGTACTGCTCCGGGCCTGAGAAGTCGCGGCCCTTGTAGCCCTCGTCGACCAGGGCTACGTAGTCTTCCCTTGGTGTCGCGAGCTGGCACCGTGGCGAACCGAAATCGTAAACACCTGACCAATCGCGCCTCTGGATGAACACATACTGATCGGCCAGGGTCTGTCGCAGCCCAGCCTCGCTCGCGGGATCGATCGTGGGCGTTCCAGTGGGACCTGGCGTGGAGATAACAGCATCACCAGGACTACCAACAGCCCCCTCCTCGCTTAGTTTCTCCGCGCTCGAGGTGCAGCCGGCCAGCAGCAAGGCCCCCGCGCTGAGGGCCACGATCATCGTCCGCTTCATGGATGAATGCTTATCAGATGAATCGGACGCCCTCGCGGAGTTGCGTCAAGGCCAGAATCTGTCGTTCAGCCAAGTTTTGGAAGCTGGCTGATGATGCCTCTGAGCCGCAGGGTGGGCCTGCTGCCGACTTCTGAGGAGTTCATCTATGCCAGCACGGATCGTCCTTCGCCGCCAACAGCTCACCAAGTACATGACCCTCGCCGGCATGACCCGTCAGAAGGACCTCGCAGAAGCCGTCGGCATCAGCGAGGCGTCCGTCTACCGCACCCTCGAAGGCCGCAACCCTCCCGGCGGAAAGTTCATCGCCGGACTGCTCGCCACCTTCGCGTTCGCCGGAGTCGACTTCAACGACCTCTTCGAGATCGTCACGCACTAGAATGACACTGAATAGGACGCCATCCCCTGCAAGCCGTTAAATGACCGGCCGTCAGAACGCGGGGGCGGGCGTCCTTTTCACGACGTCGGCTAACCGCCAGACGTCGCCGCGGTGCCTGGATCAACCACAACCTCAAATAGATCCTCGAACGACAACATCGGGAACGCAGTCAGGAGCCCGGCGATGAACCTCACGCCCGGGTCGATGAAGCCGTTGAGCGTTCGGGACAACGTGGAGCGCTCCATGCCCATTGCGTCGGCGAGTTTCTGCTGTGTGTCCATGCCGGATAGCTGCCGGTACTTCGCGAGCTGCCCCTGCTTGAGCTTGATCGTCCAGGCCATCAGGCCAAAGCCTCCTCACACTGCTCTTAGTCAGCTGCCAATCGCGGGGCCGACGCTTCCCTCGTCGGCCCCGCGATTTCCACCCTAGCTTCTATCGAACGTGCGTGCGAACCGCCCTAGGCTGAGGGCATGGCCGCGCACATCGAACCCGCGCCCACGCACTGCCCGAACGGCCACCGACTCGGCGCGAAACGCTGCCTCGTCGGATGGGAACAGTGCGGGTGCGACGATGCTCGCCGAGGTGGGCACCGGACCCACTTCTGCCGCGAGTGCGGAGTCACGATCCGCACCCCACCATGCGCAGGCCCGCGACCGCAGAAGGATCGGTGGGCGAAGTGATCGACAGGCAGATTCGCCGGAGCTCAATTGGTCCGAGCGATCGACTTCATCGCTTTAGCGATGGCCTTCAGGGACTCTTTTGGATCAGCAGGTGAAGTGACATATGTGCCATGACGGATAACCTCGGCGTCAAGCACAAACTCGTCCCTGTATCGATCCGGGCGGCGGTACCACCGCCCGTCGGCAGACTCGCACTCGAGAGTGACCGTCACAGGCGGGGGCATCGTACGGTCGGCATCCCAGTAGACGTTGCGTAGTTCAGCACCGGGCACAAGCGTTGCGACAAGGCTCGAGTAACGACGCTCGATGTACCGCAGGCTCGCGTCCTCCGCGTCCACCTGATGGAGAGGCGGGTCGAAGGCCACCCGAACGTTCTTGGCGAGCGACGGACCGAAGTTGCGGACAACGAGGTGCGCGACACCATCTGCATAGCGATCGGGCACCAACTCGGCGGCGACCATTGGCCGGGCACGCGAACGACTGTCGCGCATGCTCCGCTGCAATGCCAACACCGCGACCGTCGCCGCCACCACCGCGCCTAGCGAGGCGACCCTTGCGGTGTTGAACCAGCCCCAAGCGTCTCCGAACCAACCGAGATCCATGCCAGGCAAGTTAGTGCCAAGCACCGACACGTCTCGACGGAGGCGCGACCTGCCCGCAACCCACTGACCGAGTGACAACCCCATCCAGTGAGTGCGTCAGTGCGTTCTTCTATATACGCACTGACGCACTAACGCACTGGATTCAGGACCGCGTTGACGCACTGGCAACGCACTGGCAACGCACTAACGCGCTGAGGGAAAACAGGGGGAAGTAGGGATGCGTCATCGTTTGGTCCAGGCTGCTACGACGATTGGTACAAATGATGCGCACGCGTGAGCGAATCGGAACGTCGGGTCCGCAGTGGGTCCGCAGCACTGCCACTGACTGCCAACTCAGTCAGCTCTTGCCAACGCACGAAAGCCCAGCGTGATCGAGAGACTCAGGCTTCTCGACTCGCTGGGCTGTGCTGGGACTTCATCCCGATTGTCGTTCGCATCGAAGAGGTCAGGGGTTCGATTCCCCTCAGCTCCACCAGTCGAAAGGCGCTTCTCCTTCGGGAGGGGCGCCTTTCGCGTTCCCGGCGGTGTACGCCGGCTCACAGTGCGACGGCGGTAGCTGATCGGTCACCGAGGGGCCGTCCCGGTGTGCGGGCGCCCGAGTTCCGTGGTCCCCTGAAGTTCGCAGGTCCCTCCTCCGCGAGCTGAGAGGACAGTGACGATGACCGAACCTTCCTTTGTCGTCATCGGTGACACGACGGTCGCGAGGCGCGTGTGCTCCTCGCTGGCGCAGCGGGGACACGAGGTGCGCCATATCGACAGGCCGGACGACGAACTACTGCGTGCAACGCTCGAGTCCGCGCCGGTGCTCGGGATCGCGATCCTGCTCCAGGACGATGTCGTCGCACTCCGGTATGCGTTGGCGGCCGCCAACATCCACCCGTCGGCGCCGATGGTGGTCACCATCTTCGACCGGACGATCGGGGACCAGTTGGCTCGCTTCCTGCCGCTGTGCGACGTCACCTCCCCCGCCGACCTGGCGGTCTCCTCGCTCGTGGGTCCCTGCCTGGAGCCGGGACTGCTCGCGGTGACCTGGGAGGGCGCGCAGCCGCGGGGGATCCGCAGCGTCGGCCCGGTTCTCGACGAGGTCCCGATCTCGCTCCCGCGTGGCCGGGGCTGGCGTCGGTGGCCGGCGCAGCTCGCCGGGATCCTGCGCTCGCACGACACCGGCACGCGCATCCTGCTGGCGGGCATGCTGGGGATCGCGGCTGTTCTGGTGGGGGATTGGGCATGGCTGGTGGTCGGCGAGGGCAGCGGTGGGGTCGAGGCGTTCCACGAGGCGGTGCGGGTGGTCACCACCGTCGGCCCGGCGGCCGACACCCACGGGAGCTCGGTGTACGCGATGGTGGCATCGATCGCCATGCTCGCGACCATCGTCTTCACCGCGATGTTCACCGCCGGTGTCGTGGACCGACTGCTCGGCCCGCGACTCACGGCACTGATCGGCCGCCGGGCGTTGCCGCGATCGGGCCATGTGATCGTGGTCGGGCTGGGGCAGGTCGGGCTCCGCCTGTGCCGCGAGCTCCGTTCGCTCGGGGTTCCGGTCGTGGGCGTCGAGCGCGACTCCGATGCCCGCGACCTTCGAATGGTGCGGGAGTTGGGGATTCCGGCGGTGCTCGGGCACGGCGGGGACCGGGCGTTGCTGGTGCGACTCGGCGTCCATCGCGCCGCCGCGCTGGCTGCGGTCGGATCGGACGACCGCGACAACGTGGCGGTATCCCTTGCCGCGCAAGGGGTGACGCCCGGACTGCGGCTGGTGTTGCGGGCCGGTGAGTGGGAGGCCATCGCCGAGACCCGGTCCCTGCTCCCGCTGGGCGTGACCCGCGACGTCACAAGCCTGAGCGCCACCTACGTGCTCGCCCGGTTGCTCGGCCTGGACCCCGTCGGCGTGGTGGCCGGTGAGGCGCACGTTCACCTCCGCCTGGCCGGGGGAGGGTTCGAGGAGATGCCGATCGCATCGCGAGGTGGGTGCCCGCACGTCCGGCCGGCGGTGAACGGCCGCCTGCCCCGCTGAGACACCGGCGCGACGAGGCGATGCCGGACAACTGTCCATGTCATTCACAAAAGAGACATTGCACTCGCGCCGTATGTGATCTACTTCATGTCGCCTCAGCGGGTCGGGACGTCATCGCCGTGCGACGGAGGGGCGCGCTGGTCAATACAAGAGCCTGGACGGCCGGGACGTCTGCCGATGTCCCGGGTCGGCCGCATGGAGGGAAGCGTATGTCTGACAAGAGCATTCGTCGCGTGGTTGGCGGTGCGAGCATGCTGGCCTTGTCGGCCGGCTTCGCCGCCACGGTCGGCGCAGGTGTCGCGGGGGCGGCGCCGGCGAGCGTGACGTGGGACGACGGAAACGAGCGGATCACTCGCACGATCAGTGATGCGAATCCCGCCGAGGGCGACATCATCACCTCGACCACCAAGTTCGATCGCACCGGCGGCGTCGTCGAGTACATCTACGAGGTCAAGGACATCCATCCGACGTGCCTCACCTATGTGGACGGCTCGGCGAAGGTGGACGGCTCGCCGCGTGGCCTGGACAGCCAGGGCGCGGACTTCGCGAAGGTCAAGGGCAGCAGCATCGAGTGGCCGCTGTACCCGCACATCTCACCGAACGAGCGGGTCTTCGAGTTCTCGTACAAGGTCGGGCCGAACTGCGATCGCAACGTCCCGCTGATGACGACGGTGCACTACGGGGGCTCGCTCGGTTCCGGCACCTATCAGAACAAGGGCCCGGCGGTCTCGGTGCGCATCAACACCTCCACCACCGCCCTGGCCGCGCCGTCCGACGTGCAGGTCGGGCAGTCGGTTCCGCTGAAGGCGACCGTGACCGGTGGCGCCGAGGGCAATCCCGTCGAGTTCTTCGACGGCGGGGCGAAGATCGGTGAGGCCCCGCTGAACGCCGCCGGCGAGGCGACGTTCAACTGGACGCCCACCACCCGCGGCGCGCACGGCCTGTCCGCGAAGTTCCTGGCGACCCCGCGGGCCGAGGGCTCGCAGTCGCCGGTCCGGACCGTGCAGGTCGCGCAGGCCGACGCCGTGTCCTCGACCGTGCTCGCGCCGATCTCCGGCGCGGAGGTCGGACGTTCCACCCTGCTGAAGGCGACCGTGTCGCCTGCGGGCGCCGGCGGCAGCGTCGCGTTCAAGGACGGGGCGGCGACGCTGGCCGACGTGCCGGTCGATGCCAACGGCGTGGCCGCCTACACCTGGGTGCCGTCCACCGCGGGCAGCCACGCGATCTCCGCGACCTTCTCCGGGCGCTCCGGCGTCACCGGCTCGACGGCCAACGCGACGGTGAGCGTGGCGGAGGCCCCCGCGGGCAACACCAACTCGACCACGGTGCTGAACCTGGGTGGCGCCCCCAAGGTCGGTGCGGCGCAGACGCTCTCGGCCCAGGTCACCCCGGGTGACGCGGGTGGCACCGTCACCTTCAAGGACGGTGACATCGTCATCGGCACCGCTCCCGTGAACGCGGGCGGTCAGGCCAGCCTCTCGTGGACGCCCGCGAACGAAGGCCAGCGCGTCATCACCGCCGAGTTCTCCGGTGCCGGCACCGTGAACGCGTCCGCCGACCAGGAGTCCGTGGTGGTCGCGGGGAGCGGCGGCGGCACCCCCGGTGGTGCCGGCAGCCTCGGATCGATCTTCGGATCCTGAGTGAGTTCCGCCGGGACGTACCCGGCGGAGCGACCTGAACACACGGGTGTGGCCCCTGACGATCAGTCGTCGGGGGCCCCACCCGTTTCTGTCGGGTCAGCCCGCGTACAGCTCCTCGATCTCGCGGGCGTATTTGGAGTCGATGGGCTTGCGCCGCAGCTTCATCGTCGGGGTGAACTCGTCGCCGCCCGGTTCCCAGATGGCCGACAGCAGGGTGAACTTCTTGACCTGCTCGACGCGGGAGAGCTTTTCGTTGGCCGCGGCGATGGCCCGGTCGACCTCCGCTCTCACGACGGGGTTCGACGCCAGGTCGCCCGGCGATCCGTTGTGGATTCCGTTGCGGGTGGCGAAGGCGGCCGCCGCGTCGGGGTCCAGCGTCAGCAGGGCGACGACGTAGGGGCGGTCGTTGCCGATCACCACCGCGCCGCCGATCAGCGGGCTGGCCGCGCGGATGGCGCCCTCGATGTTCGACGGCGACATGTTCTTGCCCGCGGCGTTGACGATCAGTTCTTTCTTCCGGTCCACGATGCGGACGTAGCCGTCCTCGTCGATGGTCGCGATGTCGCCGGTGTGTAGCCAGCCGTCGGCGCCGATGGTCTCGGCCGTCTTCTCCGGGTCGCCCCGATAGCCCTTCATCACGAGTGGCCCGGCAACGAGCAGCTCGCCGTCCTCGGCGAGCTTCAAGGTCGCTCCCGTGACGACCTGGCCGACCGTGCCGATTCGGATCGCATCGGGCCTGTTGATGGTGGCCAGGCACGACAACTCCGACATGCCCCAGCCCTCGCAGCATGGGATGCCGAGTCCGAGCACGAACTCGAGGACCTCCGGCGAAATGGCCGCCGCCCCGGACACGGCGGCGCGCACCTCGTCCAGCCCGAGCTTTTTGCGGATGGCGCCGAGCACCAACCGGTCGGCGAGCGCGTGCTGTGCCTGCAGCGCGCGCGGCACCGGGGTGCCGTCGGATTGCAGTCGGGCCCTGCGGCGGCCGACCCCGATCGCCCAATTGGCGAGCCGCTTCTTGACCGGGCTCGGCTCCTCCGCGAGTGCCAACTCGATCGCCGCCTTGAGCTTGTACCAGACCTGGGGCACGGCGGCGAAGATCGTCGGACGCACCTCGGGCAGCACGACGATCGCCTGCTTCATGTCCGCGAGCGTGGTGATCTGTATGCCGGTGCCCATGCCGTGATAATGAGCGCCCCATCTGTTGGCGATATGAGCGTCCGGCAGGTAGGAGACGATCCGGTCGTCGGGGCCGCAGGGCAGGATACGGCGAATCGCCTCGGTCTCGGCGAGGATGTTCTCGTGGGTGAGCTCCACGCCCTTCGGCGGCCCGGTGGTGCCGGAGGTGTAGATGATGGTGAGCACGTCGCCGGGCTCGACTGACTGCCAGGACGACTCGAAGTCGAAGTCCGGATCGCCACTCGATTCGAGGTCCTGCAGGCTCATCGTGCCCTCGGGGGCGGCGTCGACGCAGACCACGTGCTCGACCGCGGTGCCGGCGCGGGCCTTCTCGATCACCGGCAGGAACTGCTCCTCACAGACCATGACCTTGTTGCCGGCATTGCCCAGCACATAATTCAGCTGCTCGACGGCAAGCGAGTTGTACACCGAGAACGGGGTCGCGCCCGCGTGCAGCGCGCCGGTGTCGACCAGGTGGAACTCGGGCCGGTTCGTCAACATGATGCCGACGGTGTCGCCGCGGCGGACCCCGAGCTTCGCCAGTCCCGCGGCGATCCGGCTCACCCGCTCGGCGTAGAGGCGCCAGGTGATCACGATGCCGTCGCCGGGCGTCCGGAGCGCGACGGAATCCGGGTAGCGCGCGGCCGTGGCCTGAAAGGCCTCGCACAGGGTCCGCGGTGACGCGATGCTCGTGTTCATCGGTGAACTCCTTGAGGTGAGACGAATGAGGTACTAGAGCAACCTGCGCATGACCTTGATTGCCCGGTCCGTGTAGGGCGGGTAGAAGTAGCGAGGATCCGGTTTGAAAGGCTTGACCAGCACGGACTTTCGGTGACTGAGCGCCTCGAACCCCCACCGGCCTTTGTAGGAGCCCATCCCGCTGGCGCCGACCCCACCGAACGGGAGCTGAGGCGGCGCGTACTGAAACATCAGATGGTTGACCACCGCGCCGCCGGAGCTCACCTCGGACAGCATTCGGCGACTGTCGGAGCGCGACCCCGTGAAGATGTACGCGGCAAGGGGTTTGGGTCGGGAGTTGACGAAGGCGATGGCCTCGTTCAGTGAATCGACGGCCAGCACCGGCAGGATGGGCCCGAAGATCTCCTCGGTCATCACCGGTTCGTCGTGGCTCGGTTCCACCAGCACGGTGGGTTCGATCGTCAGTGCTGTCCGATCGGAGCTTCCGCCGAGCGCAACGGTGGCTCCGGTGGTCGCGAGATACCCGGCCAGCCGGTCGAACTGGCGCTCGTTGACTATTCGCACGCCCCGCGACGGCTCCTGCGCCCGGAGTTCGGTGACGGTTGTGGCGATCCGCTCGACCAGCTCGTCCCGGACGGCGCGCTCGACCAGCACATAGTCCGGTGCCATGCAGATCTGGCCGGAATTGAGCAGCTTCGTCCAGGCGATGCGTCGAGCGGTGACGGTGAGATCCGCGTCCCTCGTGACGATTGCCGGGCTCTTGCCGCCGAGTTCGAGTGTCACCGGGGTCAGGTGCGCGGCGGCCCCGGCCATCACCTTCTTGCCGATTTCGGTGCCGCCGGTGAAGAACGCGTGATCGAACCCTTGGGCGAGGAGTTCCTGCGTCGTGCGCCCGTCGCCCTCGATCACCGCTACCGCCTCGTCGTCGAGGTACTGGGGGATCAGTCGGGCCAGCAGGTGCGAGGTCGCCGGGGCGAGCTCGGATGGTTTGACCACCGCGCAGTTCCCCGCAGCCAGCGCCGCGATCAGCGGATTCAGGGCGAGGACGACCGGGCCGTTCCACGGTGCGATGACGAGCACCACGCCGAGTGGCTCGTACTGCACCCACCCCAGCGCGGGCAGTTGGTTGAGCGGCAGCGGCTGTGGTCGGCGGCGCATCCACCTTCGTACCCGCTTGCGCGCATAGGCCGCCTCGACCTTTGGGTTGTTGATGTCGATCAGCCATGCTTCGACGGCGCTGCGCCCGAGGTCCTCGGCGAGGGCCTGGGCGATCTCGCCCTCGCGCTCGTCGAGCAACCGCTCGATTCCGCGCAGTTGCTCGATGCGCCACGTCGCGGGTCTGGTGCGGCCGGTGGCGTACGTCGCGCGGAGCGCCGCGACGACCTCGGGAATGGTGCTCTCTGATGCGTTGATGCCTGGTTCGGCGTTCAGAGCGCTCTTCACGGCTTCCTCACCTCGATGTGAGTTGACCGCGGCACTGCGTGCCGCGGTTGATGCGGCGTGACCGCCATCAACAGTGGTCGCGTTGCGAGTCGCCGTCAAGACCCCGCGGTTCGCTCTCCAACCCGCTGGCCCAGGGCGGCCGACCCGGGCACACTGGTGACATGGATCACAGGATGACCGACAACGAATTGCGCAAGGCGATCGGGACGTTGCGGGATCGCGCGGACGAGGCTCGCCGTCACGGTAATCCGGAGGACGCCGAGGCCATCGAGAAGACGATCCGGGACTATCAGGACGAGATGTCGACCAGGTTGTGACGCCTGTGACGAATGGTGCGCGCCTGCTGTAGCAGCGGCGATGTGTCCTGAACGAGCGCCGGTACGCGGCGGCGCGGAGCCGTGCGTGAGCGACCGGCGGTAACTTGCACAACCGTCCCTTTTCTTCTGCGAAAACGACATTGCGAGCGGGGGAGGCGTGGTCTACTTCTGCTCGATTCTGTGCACGCCGACGGCTCCGCTGCGGGTGGGTCGGATTCCGTGACGACACAACAGGGCCACCCCAACAGGTGTGGGCGCCCTCGTCTTTGGGAGGAAATGCATGTCGGGGAGGTCTGTGCGCCGCACCATCGCGATGGCGGGTGCGTTCGCGGTCACCGCGGGGTTCGCGGTGACGATGGGGACAGGTGGCGCCGGCGCGGCGCCCGCGACGATCACTTGGGCGGACGGGGGTAAGAACTTCACCCGCACGGTGAGCAACGCCGCCCCGCTCGAGGGCGAGGTGGTCACCATGTCCACGACGGTCGCCGGTGCCGACACGATCAACTGGTTCGAGGATCAGCGCAACACCTGCCTGACCTATAAGAAGGACTCGGCGAAGGTGGCCGGGATCCCGGTCGCGCTGCAGAGCTCAGGTGCGGGCGTGCTGCGGGTTGCGGGCAACTGGGACGCCAACACCTCGCCGGTCTTCGAGTTCCAGTACGTGGTCGGGGCCAACTGCCCCCGTGAGGTGGCGCTGAACACGGGGCTCAAGTACGGCGCCGTGGCGTCCTCGGGTGAGAACCTCAACTTGGGCCCGGCGTACGTGGTGCCCAAGAACGTCAGCACCACGGTGCTCAACCCGGTCGGTCCGCTCAAGGCAGGCATCGAGTCGACGCTGACGGCGAAGACGCTCGGCGGCCGCGCGGGTGACCTGGTGAAGTTCTTCTCGGGCACGAACGAAATCGGCACGGCGGCCCTCGACGCCACCGGCGCCGCGCCCTTCAAGTGGAAGCCTGCCGCGAACCAGGCCGGCCCGCACGACCTGACCGCGAAGTTCCTGGCGACGCCGTTCGCGATCGAGTCGGTCTCGGCGGTGCAGTCCGTGACCGTGGATCCGGGCGACCAGACCACGCAGACCACGCTGATCATGCCGGCGAGTGCGGTGATCAACGTGGACGTGGTCATCGAGGCGCAGGTCTCGCCGTTCCCGGGTGCCGGCACGGTGACCTTCAAGAACGGCATGACCGAGCTGGGGACCGCCCCGGTCGGCCCCGACGGCAAGGCCAGCGTGACGCAGAACTTCTCGGTGCCCGGCAACAAGTCGATCACCGCGATCTTCTCCGGCGCCCCCGGAGTCGGCGGAGCACCCGGGTTCGCCGGTTCCACCTCGGCGGCGAAGACACTGAGCATCACGGATCCGGGCGCGACGGATGTCGCGACCACGATCACCCTGAATCTGCCTGCGCTCGCACAGAAGGGCCAGTACGTGTTCCTGAGGGCGAACGTCGCGCCGAAGGCGGTCGGCGGCACCCTCCAGTTCTTCAGCGGTCCGGAGCCTCTGGGCAACCCGGTGCCTGTCAAGGACGGATTGGCCAGCCAGAGCTACATGTTCACCGTCAGCGGCGTCCGCGACGTCCGCGCGGTGTACTCGGGTGCGCCCGGCTACCTCCCCTCGGAGGCATCGGGGACGGTCACCGTCCAGGATGAGCCGGTACCCGGTGAACCCGGCGCGGGCAGCTCGATGCCGACGTTCGGTTCCTGAAAGCTGATCGATCCTGACAGCTGACCTACCCACGGCGCCCCGTCCCGGACATCTCCGGGCGGGGCGTCGTGGTCGTTTAGACTCCGCGTGATCGACCGAGACGACGTGAGGGGCGGACATCGTGAGGGACCTGCGGGGTAAGAAGTGCCTGATCACCGGGGCCGGAAGCGGGATCGGGCGGGCCACGGCCCTGGCCTCCGCGGCGGAGGGCGCCGAGCTGTTCCTCACCGACATCAACGAGGTCGGCCTGGCGGAGACCGTCTCGATGATCGCCGACACGGGCGCCGAGGTGACCGTGTCGAGGGCGCTGGACGTATCCGACTACGACGCCGTCACCGCGTGGGCGACGGAGATCCATGACACCCACGGCAGTCTGGACGTCGTCATGAACGTCGCGGGCATCTCCGCCTGGGGCACCGTGGAGAATCTCGAACACCGCCATTGGAAGTCCATGGTGGACGTCAATCTCATGGGGCCGATCCACATCATCGAGAACTTCGTGCCGCCGATGGTGCGCGCGGGCCGCGGTGGTCACCTGGTCAACGTCTCCTCCGCGGCGGGTCTGCTCGCGTTGCCCTGGCATGCCGCCTACAGCGCCAGCAAGTTCGGCCTCCGCGGGGTGTCCGAGGTCCTGCGCTTCGACCTCAAGCGGCACGGCATCGGCGTCAGCCTCGTCGTGCCGGGTGGGGTGAAGACCCCGCTGGTCGGCACGGTGCAGATCGCCGGGGTGGACCGCGACGATCCGCGGATTCGAAAGCTGGTGCACCGCTTCGAGAAGCGCGCGGTCTCACCGGAGAAGGTCGCGGAGTGCATCGTCCGCGGCATCAAGAAGAACCGCTATCTGGTCTACACCTCGAACGACATCCGGTTCGGGTACTGGTGGGCCCGCAAGTTCGCGCCGCCGTACGAGTTCGTGATGCAGAAGGCCAATGACCAGTTCAGCAAGCTCCTGCCGCCGGTCTGAATCCGGCAGCCTGCTAGGCGGGCACGGTTGCCTTCGACAGGGCCCCGCTGTGCATTTCGTAGACGTTGTCGACGAGATCGAGTTGGCCGAGGTCGTGGGTGACCATCACGATCGCCACGTCGCGTTCGTGGCTGAGAGTTGCCAGCAGCCCGACGATCTCGCGGCTGCGGTCCTCGTCCAGCGCCGAGGTCGGCTCGTCGACGAGCAGCACCGACGGGTCGTTCATCAGGCTGCGCGCGATCGCGACCCGCTGCCGTTGTCCACCGGAGAGCTGGTGCGGTCGCCGGTCCAGCTGCTTCTCGAGCCCCAACGTGGACAGCAGGTCCCTGGCCCTGGCGCGCTGGCCGCGAACGCTGCCGCCGCCCAGGTGGGTGATCATCAGCAGCTGCTCCGTTGCGGTCAGCGAGGCCATCAGGTTCGCCTGCTGGAAGACGAATCCGAGCTGCTGGCGGCGCACGGTGGTGCGGGCCGTCCTGTCCAGGCCGGTGACGTCGGTGCCGTCGATGGTGACCGTGCCCGAGTCGGGGGTGATCAGCAGGCCGGCGACGGCGAGCAGGCTGGACTTGCCCGAGCCGGACGGCCCGGTGATCGCGGCGAGTTCGCCGCGCTCGACCGTGAGGGACACATCGTCGAGGGCGCGGAGCCGGGTGTCGCCGTCGGGATAGGTGAGGACCGTGTTCTGCAGGCTGATGCTCATGGATACTCCTGGAGGCGTGGGGTTTACGTGTGGCGGCGGTGCCGTCGGCGGTTACCTGGCCGCGCCGAGCGCGGTCAGCGGGTCGACCTTGACGATGCGGGTCAGCGCCGCCGCGGCGCCGAGCATGCCCAGCGCGATCAGCGCGAAGAACGGGACGAGGGTGCCGGTCACCGTGAGGGTGAACGGGACCACGGTCGCGGCCACCGAGCCGAGCCCGATCGCGGCGAGGGTGCCGAGGCCCGCGCCGAGGGTGAGCACGATCAGCCCCTGGCCGAGTGCGTCGACGAGCAGGTAGCGGGTGGAGGCGCCGATGGCCTTGAGAACGGCCAGATCCTGACCGCGCTGGATGGTCCAGATGGTGAAGAAGGCGCCGACGACCAACGCGCTGATCGCCAGCAGCATGCCCTGCATCAGCAACAGCGAGCCGCGCTCGGAGGAATATGCGCCGATCGCGTTGAGTGCGCCCTTCTCGTCGGTGATCGCGGTGCCGGTGGCGGATTCGGCGGCCGCCGCGTCGAAGTCCGGGGAGGTGCGCAGCGCGATCGTCGTGCCCTCGCTGTCGCCCGCGGTCGGCAGCCGGCGCCAGTCCGACAGGTCGAGCCACACCACCGACTGGTGGCTGTAGTACGAGTCGTCGACGAGCGTGCCGATCGTGAGCGGGTGCCCGGCGATGTCGACGGTGGTGCCGACGGCCCAGCCGTTGTCGTCCGCGAGTTCCCGGTCGACCGCGATCTCGCCCGCGTGCAGCGGGGCGGGCGCGGCGAAGGAGTCGCTCGCGACGCCGAAGCCGCTGGCGCTGACATCGCGACCGTCGACGGTGATCCGGATGGGCGCGATGCCGAGGATCGAGGCCTCGTCCACACCGGGGGTCGATGCGAGCTGGGCCCGCTGGGCCTCGGTGACCTGGGAGTCGGTGAACGCGACCTTCTGACCCTCGGCGGGCGCGCCGAACGCGAACCGGTCCGCGCCCACGTTCTGGATCGCCGCGATCGACTGATTCCCGAGTCCCGCGGTGAGGCCGGAGAGCATCACGACCATCAGCGAGATGAGGAACAGGACCGCGCTCATGAGAGCGAACCGGCCCTTGGCGAATCGGAGGTCACGGATACTGAGGAACATGGCTTCCAGCCTCGCGACCCCGAGGTCTGTCCCGCATCGCGCAACGGATGGGCGTCCGGATCAATCGAAAGTGGGAGATCTGGGATCGCGGCCGGTCAGGGCCTCGAGGTGGTGTTAGCGTGGATGAAATGCTGTTGCCGGAATACCGCCATGACCGTGGCCCGACACCGGTGCTGCGCATCATGCAGTTCGGTGCGCATGGGCTCTTCGTCCTCCTGCTCGCCGTCGGGACCGCCAGAGCGGCCGTCGATGAGCCGAATCCGCTGCCCGCATTCGTGCTCGCCGCGGCGGTGCTGGTCTGGTATCTGCTCGGGGTGTGGTTTGCCCGCCGCGCAGCAGAGGCCACCGGCCGCGACTGGTACGGCCCGCTGTGGCTGGGGGTCCTGGTGCTCGGCTGGCTCGGTCTGTCCGTGCTCGCCGCCGGTTTCGTGTGGGTGGCGTTCCCGCTGTTCTTCCTGTGCTTCCATCTGCTCTCGACCAGGGTTGCGCTGGCGGCGACGGTCGCGATCACGGCCGTCGTCATCGCGGCCACGCTCTGGCACGGCAGCAGCAACACCGTCGCGTCCTTCCTCGGTCCGATCTTCGGTGCGACCGCCGCCGCGGGGATGGCGCTGATCTACCAGCAGTTGCTGCGTGACACCCAGCAACGTCAGCGCCTGCTGGACGAGCTGACCCGATCGCACGACGAATTGCTCAGTGCGCAGGATGAACTGGCGGCGTTGCAGCGCGAGGCCGGTGCTGTGGCCGAGCGCGCGAGGCTGGCTCGGGACATTCACGACACTCTTGCGCAGGGATTTTCGTCCATCGTGCTGCTGGCGCGTGCGGGTCAGCGCAGCGGCGACCCCAAGGCGATCCTCGCGCAGATCGCGGAGAGCGCCCAGGACAACCTGGGTGAGGCGCGCCGGGTGGTCGGGGCGCTGGCGCCGTCGGCACTGGAGGACGCCTCACTCGAGTCGGCGCTCGGCCGCCAGTTGGAGCAGTTGCGCCGGCACGCGGGCATCGTCGGCGTGCTGCGCGTCGAGGGGGATCCGCTGCCGCTGCCGATGGACTTCGATGTGGCGTTGTTGCGGGTGGCGCAGAGTGCGCTGGCGAACGTCCGGCTGCATTCACGGGCCGAACAGGTCCGGGTGACACTGAGTTACGACCAGGACGAGGTGCGCCTCGACGTGGTCGACGACGGGGTCGGGTTCGACCCGGATTCGGTGGTCGACCCGGCTTCCTTCGGGCTGCGGGCGATGCGCGATCGACTCGGCACGCTGGGGGGTTCGCTGGTCGTCGAATCGGCGCCCGGCGATGGAACCGCTCTCGCGGCAACGCTTCCCGTCACCGGGGCACAGTCGTGACCGGCCCGCGGTTGCGGCTGTTGCTGGTCGACGATCACCCGGTGGTCCGGGCGGGTTTGCGTGCGCTGCTGTCCTCACACGAGGGCGTGGACGTGGTGGCGGAGGCGGCCTCGGGCGAGCAGGCGCTCGAGTTGGTCGAGACCACCCGACCGGACGTGGTGCTGATGGACCTGAGGCTCGGTGCGGGCATGGACGGCGCGCAGTCCACCGAGGCGATCATGGCGCGACCCGATCCGCCGCGGGTGGTGGTGCTCACCACCTACGACACCGATGCCGACATCCTGCGCGCGGTCGAGGCGGGTGCGGCCGGATACCTGCTCAAGGACAGCGATCCGCAGGTGTTGCTGGACGCCGTGTGGGCCGCGTCCAGGGGCGAGACGGTGCTCAATCCGGATGTGGCGCAACGGTTGTACCGCCGCATCCGGGAGCCCCGGGTGGACCTGAGTGCTCGCGAGACGGAGATCGTCCGGCTGGTCGCGGACGGGTTGTCGAACCGGGCGATCGCCAAGCAGTTGTTCGTCACCGAGGCGACCGTGAAGTCGCATCTGGTGCACGTGTTCGCCAAGCTCGGCGTCGACAGCAGGACGGCCGCGGTGGCGGGCGCGCGCGAGCGCGGGCTGTTGCGCTGAGTGCTCAGCAGCGGAGGCGGACGTCGAGTACGCGGGCGCCGGGTCCGGCTGTGGCGAGGCGGTCGTGCGGGTTGGCCAGCGCGCAGCTGTTCATGGACAGACATCCGCAGCCGATGCAGCCGGTGAGGTTGTCCCGGAGCCGGGTGAGCTGCTCGATGCGCCGGTCCAGGTCGGCGTGCCAACTCGTCGAGAGCCGCTCCCAGTCGGCACGGGTCGGGGTCCGTCCCTCGGGCAGGGTGTCGAGCGCCTGCCGGATCTCCGCGAGCGGGATGCCGACCTGCTGAGAGATCCGGACGAAGGCCACCCGGCGCAGCGTGTCGCGCGTGTAGCGGCGCTGGTTCCCGCTGGTCCGACGGCTCTCGATGAGGCCCTCGCGCTCGTAGAAGTGCAACGCGGACACGGCTACCCCGCTGCGCTCGGACAGCTGCCCGGGCGTGAGTTCCTTGGCCTTCCAGTCCGGCATCTCCACCTTTGCCTCCTGTCGTAGACCTCGACAATAGTTGGGGGAGTCCGGGCGGTGACCGGGCTCCTCGTGTGGCCGGGATCGGAAGCCCTCGCGGCGCGGCCGGTCGCGAACTACCGTCTAGCCATGGAGCGCAGCGCCGTGGGGAACGAGGGACCGTCCGTGCTGGGGGCCAACTCGGAGGTGGGCACCCTGCGCACCGTGCTGCTGCACCGCCCCGGCGACGAACTCAAGCGGCTGACCCCGCGCAACAACGACCAGCTGTTGTTCGACGGGTTGCCCTGGGTGGACCGGGCACAGGAGGAACACGATGCGTTCGCCGCGCTGCTGCGCTCGCACGGGGTGGAGGTGCTGCTGCTGTCCGAGGTGTTGACCGAGACTCTGACGGTGAGCGGGGCGGCCCGCATGCAAGGCATCTCGGCGGCGGTCGACCCACGCCGCCTCGGACACCCGCTGGCACAGGAGCTCGCCGCGCATCTGCGCACCGTGGAGCCCGCGATGCTGGCCACCGTCTTGACCGCGGGCATGACCTTCGACGAACTCCCGCTCGGGCCCAGCGGCGCATCGCTGGTCCGGCGAATGCACCACGGCGCCGACTTCGTGATCGAGCCGCTGCCGAACCTGCTGTTCACGCGGGACTCGTCGTTCTGGATCGGGGACCGGGTCGCGATCACCTCGCTGGCACTGCCCGCCCGGGTGCGTGAGGCCTCGCTGACCGACCTGATCTATGCGCATCACCCGCGCTTCCGCGGGGTCCGCCGGGCCTATGAGTCGCACACCGCGCCGGTCGAGGGTGGCGACGTGTTGTTGCTCGCGCCGGGCGTGGTGGCGGTCGGGGTGGGTGAGCGGACCACCCCGGCCGGGGCGGAGGCCTTGGCTCGCAGCGTCTTCGAGGACGGCCTGGCCCACTCGGTGCTGGTGGTCCCGATCGCCCAGTCGCGAGCGTCGATGCACCTGGACACGGTGTGCACGATGGTGGATGTCGATGCGGTGGTCATGTACCCCGCGATACAGGACAGCCTGTCCGCGTTCACCATTCACCGCGAGGACGACGGTGTCAGCATTCGAGGTGCCGAGCCGTTCCTGAAGGCCGCGGCCGACGCGATGGGTATCGGCAAGCTCCGGGTGATCGACACCGGACTCGACCACGTCACCGCCGAGCGTGAGCAATGGGACGACGGCAACAACACCCTCGCCCTGCAGCCGGGGGTGGTCGTCGCCTACGAGCGGAACGTGGTGACCAACTCGCGACTGGAGGCGTCGGGCATCGAGGTGCTGCGTATCTCCGGATCCGAGCTCGGCTCCGGCCGGGGTGGACCGCGGTGCATGTCCTGCCCGGTGTCGCGCGATCTGCTCTGACCGTCAAAGGTTTGGTGCGGCAGGCGAAACCGTTGCCGCCGACCCGGTGATGTGACTCGCGTCACCTATGTGTGATTCGGCATGTGATCACCCCGATGGTGGCTACCTTCCCAGTTGGACAATTGTCCAACTGACTTAGTGAGCGGAAGGAAGTTATGCGCAAGCTGGTTTCGATGTCCATCGCATCCGTGGCGGTCGCCGGAGGCGTTCTCGCGGGCGCGGGCGTCGCCTTTGCGGGCACCCCGGTGATCACCCACGACGGAGGGTTCCAGGTGGGTACCGCTGGGCTCGCGCCCGGCACGTACGAGTCGACGGGCCCGACCACCCTCGGTGCGCCCTGCACGTGGACGCGGCTCGCGCTCACGAACGGGCAGCCTGCGGTGGTCGAGTACATGCAGACCAACGGCCCGGCGGAGGTCACGCTGCAGGCCACCGACAGCACCTTCGTCACCTACAACTGTGGTGTCTGGACGCCGGAGGCGGCCGCGGTGCCCGAGACCCCGGTCGTGACGGAGCCGGAGCCGCAGCCGGTGGTGGAAGAGGAAGAGGCCGCGTCGGGCTCGGTGGATCTCGGCTCGGTGGACCTGGGCTCGGTGGATCTGGGCTCGGTCGATCTCGGTTCGGCGGGATCCTAGGGATCCCCAGGGCGAATGCGAGACGGCCCCGTCGGCGCGAGCCGGCGGGGCCGTGTTCGGATCGGTCTTGACTACAGGATCGTGGCGACCCGCTCGGCGGGCCGGGCGAGCACGGTGCCCTTGGCCGTCACCACGATGGGCCGCTCGATCAGGATCGGGTTCTCCACCATCGCCTCGAGCAGTTCGTCCTCGTTCGCCTCGGCCAGGCCGAGTTCCTTGTAGAGCGCTTCCTTCTTGCGGATCGCCTCGCTCGGCTTGAGTCCGGCGTCGTCGAGGAGTTTCCGCAGTCCGTCGCGCGAGGGCGGCGTCTCCAGGTACTTGACGATGGTCGGCTCGATGCCGGCCTCCTCGATCAGCTTCAGAACGGTGCGCGAGGTGCTGCAGCGCTGGTTGTGGTAGATAGTCGCGTCGGCCATGACGGTCATTCTCCCGGAACCGCTCAGCGGGTTTCCAGTGACCGGCGCATCCGGGTGGAGTCGGCGGCGATGGTTCGGGTGGCCAGGTAGATGAACACGGCCGTGAGGACCAGCATCAGCGGGACGAGGTACATCGCCGAGTTCAGCCCGTCGCCTGCGAACTGCTTCAGCGTGCCGGTGCCGGCCTCGTCGAGGGCCCGCTGAGCGAACCAGTCGGAGATGGCGCCGACCACGACCGGGCCCGAGAACCCGCCGAGCAGGTACATCGCCGCGAAGAACAGCGCGGTCGCGGTGGCGCGCAGTCGTGGGACCACGACGTCGTGGATCGCCGGGTAGACACTGATGTAGAAGCCGTAGGCGAGCAGCCAGCCGGCGGCGAAGAGGGCGGTGAAGGCCACGACGCTCCCGCCGTTCTGCATCAGCGCGAGGGCGGTCAGCGGCGCGGCGACCGCGCAGCTGACGACGCCGATGGTGAGCCGCGCGTTCGGCGACCTGGTCGACGCGCGGTCCGCCAGCCGCGCTCCCGCCAGCAGGCCGATCAGTCCGGTCAACCCGACGATGATCCCGGTGACCGCGGCGGCAGGCGTCAGCTTCAGCTCGTACTGGCGCATCAGCAGCGGCACCACGAACGAGTTCACCGCGTACGCGGCGAAGTTGAAGGTCAGCCCCGCGAGGATCAGCCAGCGCAGCGTCGGGATCGACAGCAGCCGACGGATCGGCCGGGTGATCGGGGCGTTCTCGACGGTGCTGTCGGCGCCGCTCGCGGCGGTGTGCTCCGAGCCGCCGCGTTCGGGGTCGCGCATGCGGAACATGACCAGGGCGAGCAGCACGCCGGGCACGGCCGCCACGAAGAACGGCGCCCGCCACGATCCGAAGGCCTCCGTGATCTTGCCGACGGTGAAGTACGCCAGCATGAGTCCGACCGGGAGCCCGAGCATGAAGATGCCGAGGGCTCGTGAGCGTCGCTCCGCCGGATACATGTCGCCGATCATCGAATTCGCGGCCGGGGTGAAGCTGGCCTCGCCGACACCGACACCGAGCCGGGCCAGGATGAAGAGCATGTAGTTGCCCGCGGCACCGGTCGCCGCGGTCAGTCCGCTCCACAACAGCAGCCCGGCGCCGATGATCTTGGGCCGGTCGCCGCGGTCCGCGAGTCGGCCGAGCGGCAGTCCCGCCACCGCGTACACCAACGTGAACGCCGACATGATGAGGCCGAGTTGCAGGTCGCTGAGCGAGAACTCGGCCTTGATGGGTTCGGCGACCACCGACGGGATCGCGCGGTCGAAGAAGTTGACCAGATTCGCCAGGAACAGGGCGATCAGCGCCCCGCTGACGACCTTGGTCGTGGCTGTCGGCAGCGCCGATGGCGCAGCGGTGGGTTCGTGCACGGACATGGGGCCTCGCTAGGTCGGTGAGGGGAGGACGGAAAGTGCACTGCCGCAGGCGGTGCGGTGCGGTGTGTGTGAGGTGATGTGCTCAGCGCAACTCGTCGGCGACGTGTGCGCCGATCGCCTGCATGCCGAGCACTGTCGGGTGCAGTGGCACCGCGGGCTCCGCCGGGACCAGGCCCGCATAGTGGGCCTGCGCGGGGCGTGCGCAGATGTCGTGACCGGAGGTGGCCTGCCTGATGTCGATGAACCGGATGCCGCGCCGGGCCGCCTCGGCCGCCATGGCCTCGTTCGCGTCGGCCATCACGCTCTGCAGGTAGTCGGCGTCCTGCGGCCAGATCGGCTGCTGCGCAGGGCATCCGCCCGGCCGGAGATAGGTTCCGTACCCGACCACCGCGATCTCCGCGTGGGGGGCGCGCTCGCGGACCTTGTCGAGCATCGCCCCCCAGGCCGGGGCCCAGTCGCGGATCATGTCCCGCTGGTGGTTGCGTCCACCCGCGGTGAACTTGTCGCGGCAGGACGTGCCGGTCGGCTGGGGCAGCGGGTTGGTGCAGCTGAGGGCGGTCGTGAAGAGGTTGAAGTCATTCGCTCCGATGGTGACCGTGACGAGGTCGGTGTCGGGGCTCAACGCATCGAGCTGCGGGGGCACGGCTCCGGAGAACGTGCCCTGGCGCGTGTCGGTGATGTGTGCCGTCCTGGCGGACGAGCAGGTGACGTCGGTGAGGGTGGCGCCGAGGGCCGCGGCGACCACCGCGGGGTAGTTGTCCCGCGACCGCAGGCATCCCGGCGCGCTCATGTCCTGGTCGGGGAGCAGCGGCCCCGCGGCGGCGGAGTCGCCGAGCGCGACGTAGTCGATCGCGCCGGGTTGCAGCGGCGCGGCGCCGGCATTGCCCGCGGCTGCCGCCGCCAGCAGACACAGGGTGGCGGCGGCCGTGGCTCCCGACCGGGTGGCGCGGCGGATCATGTTGGTCACCGAGACTCCTTCTCTCATATCCCGCCCCCGTGCGATGCGCCCTTTGTGCATCGGAGAGTGGCGTGGATTACATATTGATCGGAAAACTCCTGGTCGTGGTTGTAGATTGCGATCAACTATTCGGAGGATTTTGTGTCTGGAATCAAAACCGACCCGGACGGGCCCATCAGGATCGGCGGTCGGTCACTGGCCGACCAGCTGGCCCAGCGGACGCATGTGCTGGTCGCGGAGACGGTGCACGCGGTGCGGACCGATGTCCCCTTTTATCGGTCGCTGCCCGAGGAGGCCATCCGCAACGACGTCACCGCCATCGTGCGGCGCAATCTGGAGCTGTTCATCGCGATGCTGCGGAGCGCGCGTGAGCCGAACCCGGGGGAGGTGGCGGAGCTGCGTGATTCGGCCGGTCGCCGTGCTGAGGAGCTGGTACCCCTCGCCGAGGTCCTGCACGCGTACCACCTCGGGATCCAGCACTGGTGGGCGGCGATCTCCGAGCTGGCCACCGAAGGGGACGGCCAGGCCCTGGCGCGGGCCGGGCGGCAGCTGCACACCTACCTGCTGGCCGCCACGTCCGCGGTCGTGGCCGGATACGGGTCGGATCACGGGTCGGCCGGGGACGACGACGCCGCCAGGCGCGCCCTGCTGATGGCGTTATCCGCGGGTTCCGACCCGGCCGGCACCGCGGACCGGGTGGGCCTGACGCTCGCCCGGCTCTACTGGGTCGCCGCGATCCACGTCGATCCGCACCCCGACGAATCCGCGGCGGAGGTGGACACCGCGGTGGCCGAGCGGCGCAAGGTGCGGCGGTTGCAGCGGGAACTCGACAACGTCGGCCGGGACAAGGCGCTGTGCGCGGTGACCAGTAGCGGCGGGACGGCGCTGATCCCCATCGTCGATTCCGATCCCGCCGAGGACAACTGGGAGGGCAGCCCCCAGTACGCGCAGCTGCGGCGCAACCTGCTCGATCTCGAACGGGCGATCGGCGCCGCGGTCGTGGTCGCGGTTTCCGCCGCGGCGCCGTCCCGGGTGCCGGGCGCGTTGCAGGAGGCTCGCGAGGTGCTCGAGGTGGCGCGGTGTCACGGGCACCGCAGCGGGCTCTTCCGGCTGCGGGACGTCCCGGTCGAGTATCAACTGACCAGGCCGAGCGCCGCGCACGCGGTGCTGGCGAATCTGTTGTCCCCGTTGGATGCCCAGGAGCCGATCCTGCGCACCCTCGAGGCGTTCGTGGACGCCGGCTACGACCGGGCGGCCGCGGCCGCGGCCCTGCACGTCCATCCGAACACGGTGCTGTATCGGCTTCGCAAGCTCGCGACGCTGACCGGGCTGGACGTGTCGTCGCCGCGGGATCTGGTCCGCGTCACCGCGGCGCTCGCGGCGAGGCGCTCGGGCACCACGGCGACCTGAACGGCAGTCGTTGTCGCATTCGGCGGCGCGACCCACCGCCGGTGCGTTTGTATGTCGGCATGGACCTGCAGACGATCTCCGACCGCATCGAGATACAGGATCTGTTCACCCGCTATGCGCATGCGGTGGACAGCAAGGACTGGGCGCTCTATCGCACCGTGTTCACCCCGGACGCGCACATCGACTACTCCACCGCCGGCGGACCGACCGGTGACCTGGAGTTCGTCGTGGCGCAGCTGGCGACGATGCTCGACCTGTTCGCGCAGACGCAGCATTTCGTCTCGAACATCGACGTGGATCTCGACGGTGACCGGGCCAGGGTCCGGGCGATGTTCTTCAACCCGATGATCGTCAAGAAGGACAGGCAGTTCTTCTGTGGCGGCTGGTACAACCACGAGCTCGTCCGCACGCCCGAGGGCTGGCGCAGTCGCAGCCTGGTCGAGGAGTCGGCGTGGTTCGACGGTGTGGCGGAGGCGTTCGCGGACTGACCGCGGCGTCGCGGGGTTAGCCTCGATCATGCGCATCGACATCGACCCACACTCGTCCACGGCGCCGTACGAGCAGCTGCGGCTGCAGATCCTCGATCGCGTCCGGCGCGGCGAGCTGATCGCGGGCACCAAGCTGCCGACGGTGCGGGCCCTCGCCGAGGAGTTGGGGCTGGCGGCGAACACCGTGGCCCGGTCGTATCGAGAGCTCGAACAGCTCGGGGCGATCGAGACGAGGGGTCGGCTGGGATCGTTCGTGGCCGCGGTCGGAGACGCCTCGATGGCCGCCGCGCAGCGCGCCGCCACCGACTACGTCGCCACGGTCCGCGGGCTCGGGCTCGACGACGAGACGGCCGAGCGGTTGCTCAAGGCCGCGCTGCGCGGGGCATGACCGGACGACCAGAGCCGCATTGGTTGACGCTTCAACTATCACTGTGTCACAGTTGGTGGGTACCCAGTCCGTCGCGTCGCACACCGAAAAGGACATCGTCATGAAATCCGCTGCATTCCGAGACCTCGCCATCCTCATCGCCCGGATCGGCATCGGCATCATCTTTGTCGCCCACGGCTGGCAGAAGTTCTTCACCAACGGCATCGACAAGACGCAGATCGCGTTCGAGGGCATGGGCGCCCCCATGCCGAACGTCTCCGCAATCGTGGCCGCGGCGGTCGAATTGGTGGGCGGGTTCGCCCTCATCGCCGGGATCGCGACGCCGATCGCGGGGATCCTGCTGTTCCTCGACATGGTCGGGGCGTTCTTCATCGTGCACTACGACAAGGGCATCTTCGTCAGCGAAGGCGGCTACGAGCTGGTGCTGGCCCTCGGGGTCGGCTCGCTGCTGCTCGCCGCGACCGGGGCCGGACGGTTCAGCGTCGACGGGATCCTCGGCGGCAGAAAGTCGGCAAGGTCGGTGGCGTAGCACGTCGACGCCGCTCGGGTAGGTCGCCGTTCGGCGCCTGTCGCGCTTGCTTTTGCCGTACCAGGCAAGCAACGTAGGGGCACATGGCGTCGAATTCCGATCTACCCGAGCAGGATTCCGGCCGCACCGACGAGGAGATCATCGGTCACGTCATCACCCGCGCGACCGGGGTCCGGACCGACCGTGTCGTGTTCGGGGTCACGGCCGCGATCGTGGCAGCAATCCTGCTCTGGGGTCTGATCGGCCCGGACAGCCTCGACTCCGCCACGGGCTCCGTCCTCGACTGGCTGGTGACCAACCTGGGCTGGCTGTTCATCCTCGCCGCGACCGGCTTCGTGTTGTTCTCGGTGTGGTTGGCGCTGAGCAAGTACGGCCGGATCCCGCTCGGGAAGGACGGCGAGAAGCCGGAGTTCAACACCGTCAGCTGGATCGCCATGATGTTCAGCGCGGGAATGGGTATCGGGCTCATGTACTTCGGCGTGGCCGAGCCGCTCGCGCACTTCGTGACCCCGCCGCCAGGGACCGACGGGGGAGTCGGGACCGCGATGGCGACCACCATGTTCCACTGGAGCCTGCATCCCTGGTCCACCTACGCGGTGGTCGGAATGGCGCTCGCCTACGGCACCTACCGGCGCGGCCGTAAGCAGCTCTTCAGCTCCGCGTTCGTCGCGCTGCTCGGGCGCCGTGCGGAGGGCCCGATCGGCAAGGTCATCGACATCCTGGCGATCTTCGCGACCATGTTCGGCACCGCCGCCTCACTCGGGTTGGGTGCGCTGCAGATCGGCTCGGGCTTCGAGGTCGCCGGCTGGATGGACAAGGCAGGCACGCTGCTGCTGGTCTCCATCGTCGCCGTGCTGACGCTGGTGTTCGTCGCGTCCGCGGTCTCCGGGGTGGCCAAGGGGATCCAGTGGCTCTCGAACATCAACATGGTGCTGGCGCTGGTGCTCGCGGCCTTCGTGTTCGTGCTCGGTCCGACGGTGCTGATCCTCAACCTGATCCCGACCACCCTCGGCGCCTATGCCGCCGAGATCGCGGAGATGTCCGCGCGCACAGCGGCATCGAGTAACCCGGACACCGCCGAATGGCTGTCCTCGTGGACCATCTTCTACTGGGCGTGGTGGATCTCGTGGACCCCGTTCGTCGGAATGTTCCTCGCCCGCATCAGTCGCGGCCGCACGATCCGCGAGTTCGTCATCGGCGTGATCCTGGTCCCGAGCGTGGTCAGCCTGGTCTGGTTCTCGGTCTTCGGCGGCGCCGCCATCGGCGAGCAGCGCGCCGGCATCGACCTCGCGGGACGCGGCAGCTCCGAATCCCAGCTCTTCGGCATGCTGGACAACCTCCCGCTGGCGGGGATCTCGACCGTCCTGGTGATGCTCCTGGTCGCCATCTTCTTCGTCTCCGGCGCCGACGCCGCCTCGATGGTGATGGGAACGCTGTCCCAGCGCGGCACCCTCGACCCCAGCCGCTGGGTCGTGATCTTCTGGGGCCTGGCCACCGGCGGGGTCGCGGCGTTGCTGCTGTGGACGGGCGGCGAGGATGCACTGCACGGACTGCAGACGATGACGATCATCGCGGCGGCGCCGTTCGTCCTGGTGATGATCGGTCTGTGCGTTGCCCTCTACCGAGACCTGTGCCACGACCCGATGATCCTGGAGGCGAAGGGCGAACCTCGGCGGCTGCCGCGTCCCCGCACGCGGGCCAAGCAGGTCAGTCGGTAGCGGCAAGGGTGGTGCGACGGAAACCGAAGGCAATCAAGGGTTTCCGTCGCACCTTCGCGCTCACCGGCTCAGGTCGGCCCTGAGCTCGTGCTTGCGGGCCTTGCCGGTCGCCGTCTTGGGCAGCGCGTCGAGGACGATCACCCGCTTGGGCACCTTGAAGCCGGCCAGGTGCAGCTTGGCGTGCGCGATCACCTGGGCCTCGAGCTCGGCGGGCGCGATGTCGGCGTCGGTGGCGACGACGACGGCGCACACAGCCTCACCCCAGCGGTCGTCCGGCAGGCCGACCACGGAACACTCCTGCACGCCGGGCGCCGCCGCGACGACGCGCTCGACCTCCACGGACGAGACGTTCTCACCACCGCTCTTGATGATGTCCTTGAGTCGGTCGGTGAACCAGACGACCCCGTCCTCGTCGAGGTGGCCGACATCGCCGCTGTGGAACCAGCCGTGCGCGAAGGCCGCCCGATTCGCGTCGGCGTTGTTCCAGTAGCCGCTGCTGACATGCGGCCCCCGATAGACGATCTCGCCGCTCTCTCCGGCGGGCAGCAGGGCGCCGGCGCCGTCCATGATCTGCACCTCGACGGTCGGGACCGGCGGGCCCCACGAGTTCGCCTTGGTGTGGCGGTGCTCGGGCCACTGCAGCACGGTCGCGGGCACCACCTCGGTCTGACCGGACCCGAGGATGACCGCGGCGTTCGGGAAAGCCTCGTCGACCTGGTCGAGCAGCTCGCCGGGCATCGGCGCCATCGCGTAGATGCACAGTCGGACCGAGGAGAGGTCCCGTGCCGTCGCGGCCTGCGCCCCCAGCAGCGCGCGGTACATGATCGGCAGGAACATCACGTGCGTCGCGCGGTGCGACTCGATCGCATCGAGCACGGCGCCCGGGTCGAACGGGCCGGGGAGCACCACGGTGCCGCCGATCATCAGGGTCGGCAGGACGAGCGTGTTCAGGCCCGTGGTGTGGAACATCGGCAGCACGTTGACCAGGGTCGCGTGGTCGCCGCCCCAGGACCCGCCCTGCATCAAGGCGTTCGTCAGGCCCGCGACGAACACCGCCGTGTGGCTGGCGAGCACGCCCTTGGGTCGGGAGGTGGTGCCGGAGGTGTACAGGCACTGCGCGGTGTCGCGGTCCTCGACCAGCACCTCGACCGGCCCCGAGGTCCCGCGCGCCGCGAGGTCCTCCCAGGACCGGGCGTCCAGCCCGCCCACCGTCGCGGCGGGCTCCGCGCCGACGAGGACGACGGACGTCACCGAGTCCAGCCCGGGCAGGATCTTGTCGAGCAGCGGCCCGAAGGCGGCATCGGCAACAATCGTGGTGGTCCCCGAGTCGTTCAGGATCCATGCGATGTCCTCGGGCGCGAGCACGACGTTCACCGGCATCGCCACCAGACCGGCCTTGGCGCAGGCGAAGTAGGTCGCGACGAACTGCCACGAATTGCCCATCAGCATCGCGACCGGCTGCTGGCGGGCCAGGCCCGCATCGAGGAGCGCGCCCGCGACGGACTCCGCGGCCCGGTCGAGTTCGGCGTAGGTCACCGATCGGCCACGATCGGCGATCGCGGTGCGAGCGCCGAACATTCGTGCGGACCGGGTGAGGGCGTCACCCAACGAGGTGCGGGTGGCCAGATTGACCTCGAGCTCGGTCAGACCGGACAGATCGGGTTGCATGTGTGGCCTCCACTGGACGTCGAAAGGACGCGCCACCCGAACGGCTGGGCGCCCACGATGTTGGTGACTGGGGTCACAGAGGGCCCCTTGCGAGGCGACTGTAGGCGCGAACGGAAAAACAATCAAGCATGCTTGATTGGATTGATGTGGGGCTGCCCGTACTGCCGGGTCAGCGCCAGCTCGGCAACCAGAGCTGGTGCTGCCAGGCCTCCGGCGTGATCGGCATCGCGGTGAGAATCGGCCAGAGCCAGATGAAGTTCGCGACCACCAGCCCGAGGTAGAGACACACCGCGAGCAGGCCGGTTCCGCGGCGTTCCGCCGAGGACCGGGCGTGGCCGATGATCTCGCCCAGTGCCAGCGCCAGTCCCATCACGAGGAAAGGGGCCAGCGCGACGGCGTAGAAGAAGTACATCTGCCGGTCCATGGTGACGAACCAGGGCAGGAGTCCGGCACCGTATCCGGTGAGCACGGCCGCGTATCGCCAGTCCCTGGACACCACCGTGCGCCACAGCGCCCAGGCGAGCATCGGCAGCGCCAGCCACCACATGGCGGGGGTGCCGATGAGCATGACCGCCTTGACACAGGTCGATGCGCCGCACCCGGAGATCTGGTCACCGTCGGCGAAGTAGTACAGCATCGGCCGCAGGCCCATCGGCCAGGACCAGGGCTTGGACTCCCACGGGTGGTGGTTGCCCGCGGAGTTGGTCAGCCCGGAGTGGAAGTCGAGCACGTTGCCGCTGTAGTACCAGAGCGAGCGCAAGGCGTCCGGGACGAACGCGAACTGCCCGCCGAGGCCCACCTTGGTGCCGACGGCGTTCCGGTCCACACCGGTCTCCGAGGCGAACCACGACCAATAGCTCGCCAGGTACACCAGAACCGGAACCAGCACCAGCGCGTAGAGGGCGGGCCCCACGTCGCGCAGCCAGACGCCGACCCACGGCCGGCGGACCCCGTAGGCGCGCCGCGCGGCGACATCGAAGGCGACGCTGAGGAGGCCGAAGAAGACGATGAAGTACACGCCGGACCACTTCGTGCCGCACGCCAACCCGAGCAGCACGCCCGCACCGAACCGCCACCAGCGCACGCCGAGGCGCGGTCCCCAGGGCGAGTCGTGGATCCGTCCCTCCACCCACACGAGCGCCATCCGCTCGCGCACCTCGTCCCTGTCCACCACGAGGCAGCCGAACGCCGCGACCACGAACACCGCCATGAAGATGTCCAGCATCCCGATCCGCGAGGACACGAAGGTGACGCCGTCGGCGATGAGCAGCAACCCGGCGATCGCGCCGACCAGGGTGGAACGGGCCATCCGGCGCACGATCCTGATCACCAGCAACACCAGGATGGTGCCGGCGACCGCGGACGCGAACCGCCAGCCCCAGCCGTTGTAGCCGAAGATCGCCTCCCCGACGGCGATCAGCTGCTTGCCGATCGGCGGATGCACGACGAGGCCGTACCCGGGGTTGTCCTCGAGCCAGCCGCCGGTCAGCACCTGCCAGCCCTGCGGTGCGTAGTGCTTCTCGTCGAACACCGGGGTGCCCGCGTCCGTGGGGTAACCGAGCATGGCGAAACGGGTGATCGCCGCCAGCGTGGTGAGGACGATGGTGACCGCCCAGCCGCGCATCCGGTCGGTCGGGCCGAGGTCCAGGGCGGGCGCGGCCGGGGCCGGGCTGACGATCAGGGTGTCGACTGCGGGCGTCGCGCGCTCGTCGGTCAACTGGGTCACGTGGTCGATCGTAGGCTGTGGGACATGAACGGTCGTCTTGTCCTTGCCGCGACACCGATGGGTGAGGTCCGTGACGCCTCGGAACGCCTGAAGGAGGCCCTCGCCACGGCGGACGTCGTCGCTGCGGAGGACACCCGCCGAACCAAGCATCTGGCCGCCGCGCTCGGGGTGGTGATCGCCGGCAAGGTGGTCAGCTTCTACGACCAGGTCGAGACCACCCGGCTACCGGCATTGGTCGCGGATGTCGCCGAGGGCAAGACGGTGCTGTTGGTGACGGATGCGGGGATGCCGTCGGTCAGCGACCCCGGCTACCGGTTGGTGGCCGCCTGTGTCGAAAAGGATCTGCCGGTGACCTGCCTGCCGGGTCCGTCGGCCGTGACGACCGCGTTGGCGCTGTCCGGGCTGCCGGTCGAGCGCTTCTGCTTCGACGGCTTCCCGCCGCGCAAGCAGGGGCAGCGCCGAACCTGGCTGGAGTCCCTGCGCACCGAGCAGCGGGCGTGCGTGTTCTTCGAGGCGCCGCACCGGTTGGCGGCCTGTCTGGCCGACGCGGTCGAGGTGCTCGGTGGTGACCGCCGCGCGGCGGTCTGCCGGGAACTGACCAAGACCTACGAGGAGGTGCGCCGCGGCACGCTGGCCGAGCTGGCGCAGTGGGCGATCGAGGGCGCACGCGGGGAGATCACCGTCGTGCTGGAAGCGGCGCGACTGGTCGCCGCGGAACCCGAGGATCTGGTCGGGGAGGTGGAGCGGCTCGTCGAGGGTGGGGCGCGGCTCAAGGACGCGTGCGCGATGGTCGCGACGGCCGGGGTGTCCAAGCGTGAGGTCTACGAGGCGGTGCTGGCGGCCCGACAGGGCTGAGTGGATCGGCGGTCGACGGACCGTCACATCGGCGGTGCGCCCATCAACATGATGAGGCCGACCGCGGCAGCCAGGACGAGTGCTGCGGCGAGGGTGGGCGGAACCGTGGACGCGATCTTGGCGGCGAGTCTGCTCATGGTCACTCCGTCGTGTGTGGTCGGCCACGGACACACCGGCGGGAACAACCCCCCCTCGGGCTGACAGTTCCCGCCGGTGTGGCGCGGCGATGCAGGGCCCCCCGTGCGTCGGGATCAACTCTGGTCGGTGCGGGGGACCCAGCCAAACCGCAAACCTCGGTATCCGGGTATCGTCCCAGTTCGCAGCGGGTGAGGAACTTTTCCGCAGCGGATTTTCCACGGTACGAACTGAGGTGATCGACGATGTCCGGTGGCGATTCGGCCGATGCGGTGGACGGCGCCGCGGACAGCGATCCCGGCAAACCGGATCGGGGCGACCGGGAGGAACAGGCGCGACTGCACTTCGCGGATCAACTGCGCCTGCTGTTCGCGACCGCGGGCGGACCCGCCCTCAAGAAGGTCGTGTCCGAGTCCTCGGCGGTCGGCCGGACCATCGGCACGGACCGGCAGATCTCGGTCCAGCGATTGAGCGACTGGCGCTCGGGCAAGCGGGTACCCGCCACGTTCGATTCCGTTCGCCCGGTCCTCGTGGTCCTCATCCGGGGGGCGCAGGCGCTGCACGGCACCCAGCCGCCCGTCGCCGGTCTGTACTCGATGAAGCAGTGGCTCGCGTGGTGGTCGAGCGCCCGCGATGCGAACGCCACGCGCGGCCGCGGTGAGGCCGCCGATCAGCAGGCGGCGACACCGGTGACCGGGGTTCGGCCCTATCGGGGGCTGGAGCCCTACCGGGCCGAGGACGCGCGGCTGTTCTTCGGCCGGGGCGCCAGCCTGCCCGGCCTGGTCGCCACGGTCACCTCCGCGCAGGGTCGGGGGCTGGTGATCGTGACCGGCGCCTCGGGCGTCGGGAAGTCGTCGCTCGTCCAGGCGGGTCTCGTCGCGGAATTGACGGGCGCGGCACCCGCCGCCGGAGGCAGCGGCTGCCGGCCGGTGGTGCTCACTCCCGGGCCCAACCCGTTGCAGGCGCTGGGCGAGGCGATCTCGGAGCTACGGGAGTCTGCCCCGGATCCCCGCCCGGAGACCGTCCGCCGCGCGGTCCGCGCGGCCGCCGCCCGGCTGGGATCGAGCCCGCTGTTGATCGTGGTCGACCAGATCGAGGAGCTGTTCACCCAGTGCGACGACCCCGGAGAGCGGGACCGCTTCCTCACGCTCCTCGACCTGGCAGCGAGGACGATCGGTGCGGACGAGACGCCCGACGCCGCACCTTCGGTCATCGCGACCATGCGATCCGACTTCTACGAGCAGGCCCTCTCGCAGCCGGTGCTCGCCCGCGCCCTCGAACGGCACAGCAAGGTCCTCGCGCCGCTGACGCGGGATGACATGGTGGAGGTGATCACCCAGCCCGCCCGGATGATCGGCCTCAAACTCGAAGCCGGTCTCGTCGATCTCATCCTCCACGATCTCGGGGTCCTCACCTCGGACGAGGGCACCGGCACGGTCCTGCCGTTGCTGTCGCACCTGCTCGACACGATGTGGGAGCGCAGGCGTGGGGGGGTGCTCACCGTGGCGAGCTACCGCGCCACCGGTGGTGTCCGCGGGTCCGTCGCGGCGACCGCCGAACGCACCTGGGCGGCGCTGGACGAGCGGGGCAGGGTGCTCGCCCGGGCGATGCTGGTGCACCTCGTGTATGTCACGGACACCGGCACCGACGTGAAGATCCGGCGGACGCTGCCCCAGCTGCTGGCCTTCGCGGGCGAGGACACCGCGACCGGCAGGCAGGTCGTGGACCAGTTCATCGCGGCCCGGGTCCTGGTCGCGGACACCGAGAGCGTCGAACTCATCCACGACGCGGTGATCGATGCCTGGCCCCGGCTGAAGCAGTGGATCCAGGAGGACCGCTCCTACACCGCGTTGCGGCAGCAGATCGAGGCGGACGCCGCGAACTGGGAGCTGTCGGACCGCAACAACAGCCTGCTCTACCAGCGTGGCCGCCTCGACATGGTCGCCGAGCACGATGCGTCGCGGATCGCGGTGGAGGGGCTGGGTGCGACCAAGGTGGCCGCGTCCCTGACCCCGACGGCGTCGGAGTTCCTCGCCACCTCGACCGGGCACGTGCGCCGGGACACCTGGATCCAGCGCGCCGTGATGGCGGCTCTCGTGGTGTCCACCGTGATCGCCCTGGTCGCGGTGTCGATGGCGTGGACGGCGAAGCAGCGGGCCGAATCGGAACGCTCCGCCGCACAGTTCAACCAGTTGGTCGCGCTGACGGATTCGCTGCGCGACTCGGACCCGACGACCTCCGCGCGGCTGGCGATCGAGGCGTGGCAGATGAAGCCGGGAAACGACACCGCGTTCTCGCGCCTGATCGCGACCGAATCGACCCCGGTGGGCCGCGTCTTGAGCGGCCACCACGGGCCGGTCTACGGGGTGGCCGTCACCCGCGACGGCACGATGATCGCCTCCGCCAGCGACGACCGCACCGTCCGGCTGTGGGACCTCACCGATCGCACCGACCCGCGCCCGATCGGCGTCCCGCTCGGCGGGGCCGAGAAGTACATGGCGTCGGTGTCCTTCAGTCCGGACGGCAAGATCCTGGCCGCGGGCAGCGGCGACGGTCTCGTCTTCATCTGGGACGTCACCGACCGGTCGGCGCCGCGGCCCCTGCTCGACGGGGCCAAGGTGGGACCCCGGGCGGTCCACAACATCCGGTTCAGCCCGGACGGGCGGATCCTGGCCGTGCCCGCCGACGACGGCACCGTGACGATGTTCGACACGTCGGACCCGTTCTCGGGCCGATTCGGGTCCACGGTGCTGCCTGCGCATCAGGGCGCGGTACGGACGGTGTCGTTCCGCGGCGACTCGACGGTGCTGGCAACCGCCAGTGACGACCGCAGTGTCCGGCTGTGGGACATCGCCGGGCTCGGCGCGGGTGTCGCACCGGCCCCGCTGCCGTCGGTGCTGACCGGATTCGGCGACGTCGTGCACTCGGTGGCGTTCGCGCCCGACGGGCGGACCCTCGCCGCCAGCAGCGACGACGGGTTCCTCCGGGTGTTCGACACCGCGGACGTGCGGGCGGTCGGCGAGATCGGGGTCCCGATCCAGGCCCACACGGGTGGGGTGTGGACCATCGCCTTCGCGTCCGACGGTGCGACGCTGGCGAGTGCCTCGTGGGACGGGACCGTGAAGACATGGTCCCTGGACCCGGCTTCGCGGAGTCTGCACGAACTGCGTCCCGCGCTGACCGGCAACGGCGGCGGCGTGCCCGCGCTCGCCCTCTCGCCCGACGGTTCGGCGATCGTCACCGGGGGCCAGGACTCCACCGTCCGGGTGTGGTCCCTGCCGACGACGGCGATCCACGTCTCGGCGTCGGCGTTCACCCAGCCCGCGACGAGCCGGGACGGTTCGTTGGTGGCCACCGGCGGCTACGACTCGGTGATCCGGCTGTGGCGGGCGGGGGCGGACCGCCGGATGTCCCTACTGAGCGAGCTCACCATGCCGCGCCCGTTCGGCGGCGCCCACGTGGTGGCACTGGCACCGGACGGCGGAACGATGGCGACCGCGCCGACGTCCGGCGGGCAGGTGCAGTTGTGGGATGTGCGCGACCCGCAGCACCCGCGTGCCCTGGGCGGACCGATCCTGACCCAGACGAGGTTCACCTGGGAGATGGCGTTCAGTCCGGACGGGTCCACGCTCGCGATCGGTGCGGACGACGTCAGCGTCCGGCTGTGGAATCTGGCGGACCCGGAACGGCCGACGCCGTGGGGTGAGCCGCTCGACGGTCCGACGAATCTCGTTCGCACGGTGGGCTTCAGCCCGGACGGGCGGAACCTGGTGGCGGCCGATGCGGACGGCGGCATGCACGCCTGGGACGTGCGGGAGGCGGCGAGTCCCCGAGAGGTCCCGGTCGCGGAGAGCGGTCAGGCGGACGGGATCAACTCGATCTCGTTCAGCCCGGACGGGACGATGCTGGCGGCCGGCGGCGATGACCAGTCGATCGTGATGTGGGATCGGGCGGACGACGGCACGCTCACCCTCAGGGGCTCGCCGCTGCGCGGGCACACCGGCACCGTCTACTCGGTGTCGTTCGATCCCGATGGCAGGCACGTGATCAGCGGAGGCGACGACGGTACGGTGCGGCTGTGGGACGTCGCCGACGCGGGGTCGATGCGCAGCGTCGGCGGGCCGATCACCACGACAGGTACGGGGCGGTGGCAGGTGGCCTTCCTGCCGGGCACCCACGCGGCGCTCTCCGGCGACGGTGAGGGCGTGCTGCGGATCTGGGATCTGGACGCGTCGTCGATCATCCGCCGAATCTGCTCGTCGACGACGCCCCTGCCCGCGGAGCGCGCGGCGGATTTCGAGTTGTCGGGCTCGGGTGAGCAGGCGTGCGCGCAGGGCTGATCGGCGATCAGCCGAGCGAGATGATGCTCGACGCCTTGTCCAGGCATTCCTGCCATTCGGCGTCCGGGTCGGAGTCGATGGTGATGCCACCGCCGACACCCAGCACCGCGTTCCCGCTCGGATCGAATTCGACGGTGCGGATCGCGACGTTGAGTTCGGTGCCCGCGAGCGGGGAGGCGAATCCGACCGCTCCGCAGTAGACCCCGCGATGGTCCGGTTCCCACTCCGACAGGAGCTGGCGGGCACGGTGTTTCGGGCACCCGGTGACCGAGGCTGGCGGGAAGGTCGCGTCCAGCAGTTCCGCGGTGGTGGTGCCGGTGGCGGCGGTCGCCGCGACGGTGGAGACCAGGTGCCAGACTCCCGGGGCGGGGTAGACGCCGAGGAGGTCGGTGACCGTGACCGATCCGGGCACCGCGACCCGGCCGAGGTCATTGCGCACCAGGTCGACGATCATCACGTTCTCGGCGACGTCCTTGATCGAGGCGCGCAGGCGGTCCGGATCGTCGGCGATGGGCAGTGTGCCCTTGATCGGGCTCGAGCGGAGCAGGTCGTCGTGGCGCGAGAGGAACAGTTCGGGGGACAGCGAGGCCACCGCGCCCCACTCGCCCTGCACGAAGGCGGCGCGGGCGGGCCGGGTCGCGGCCACGGCGTCGGCGAAGAAGTGCAGGGGGTCGCCGTCGGCCAGGCCGCGGAACTGGGTGCAGACACAGGCCTGGTACACCTCGCCCTGCCGGATGGCCTCGAGACACTCCTGCACGCCGCGGCGGTGAGCGTCGCGGTTGGGCGCGGTCCACTCGATCCGCCAGGGCCGCGCGGGGGCGTTGGGCGCGGTGACCGCGTCCGACCAGGCCGCGGGGCAGGGGTCGTCGGTCAGGCTCTCGTACCACCAGCAGCCGCCGGGGTCCTGCCGCAGCACCGAATCCGTCCACCCGCCCGCCGCCGCCGGGAGCGCGGCGGTGGCCCCGCTGGTCGGGGTGTCGGGGTACCCGAGGTAGCCGATCCAGCCGCCGCCGATCACCGGTCCGTCGTCCCCGCGGGCGGCCGCCCGCCCGGGGACGGTGACCGCGCCTCGGTTCGAGAGGTCGAAGGTGCTCGCCGTGCCGACCGGGGCGGTCCGCACGCTCGGGGCCAGCACCGCCCGGGATCCGAACCAGTCGCCGATCAGCGCCGCGGGTGCGGGTGTGCCGCGTTCGACGGCCAGGTCCGCGAGGGCGCGCAACACGTCGGCCGGGTCGCCGCCGTCACCAATCCGCTCGATCCGCACCCGACAAGCGTGACACGGCCTCGCCCGCACACCCGAATCGAGCGGTCACGGGCCGTCAGCGCGGACCGCGCCGCCACCGGTACGCCCCGCGCGTCGCCTGCTTCGTCATGAACTGCACCGTCGTGGCGCAGACCTGCTCCTTCACGAGCGCTCCCACACGGCCGGTGATCGCCGGCCAGGCGGGGGAGTCGTCCGCGCGGGTCGGCTGGAAGGCTCCGCGTCGCCTGCCGAGGCTGATGCACTGGCCCACGAAGCCGAGCGAGAGCGGCGTCGGTTCGGTGCCGCCGAGGCGGGCGAGGACCGTGTCGGCGGCGTGTGCACCCATCGGGAGGGCGGCCTGGCAGCTCATCCGGAGGTGGCCGAGTTCGTCCGGCGGTCCGGCGACCGCGTCACCGGCGCCGACGATCGACGGGGCGCCGAGGCTGGTCAACGTCGCATCGACCAGCAGTCGGCCTTCGGCATCGACCTCGAGCCCGCTCCTGCGCGCCAGATCGGGGAACGCGAAGGAGGTCGCGAGCACCGTGCAATCGCTCTGCAGGATCCGCCCGTCCGCGAGAGTGACCTTGCCCTCGGCGATTTCGGCCACCCGGTCCCCCTCGGTCACCGTGACGCCGAGCGCGGCGAGGGTGGTGAGGATCTTGCGTCGCGTCCGCGGCGGCAGGGTCTGCGCGACCGGGGTGTCGGACACCAGGGTCACGGCGATCTCGGGGTCGTTCTCGGCGAGCTCGGCGGCGGTCTCGATGCCGGTCAGTCCGCCCCCGATCACGGTGACGGCGAGCGGTCGCGGCAGCGCGCGCAATCGGAGCCGGAGCAGGTGTGCCTGTTCGAGCTCGGACACGGAGAAGGCGTGCTCGGATGCCCCCGGGATGTGGTCGCGTCGGTCGGTGCTGCCGACGGCATAGACGAGATGGTCGTAGCGGAGGAGTTCGCCGTCGCTCAACGCGATCGTGTTGTCCTTCGCGTCGATACGCTCGACGGTTCCCACCCGAAGCTCCAACCCGGGGTGCAGTACACGCTCGAATGGGATTGTCGCGTCAGAGCTTCCGGTGACGAGCTGATGGAGCCGGATACGTTCGACGAACGCGGGCCGGGGATTGACGACGATCACTCGCGTGTCCTCGCTCCGTGATCTGATCCTGTTCGCGGCCATCACCCCGGCGTAGCCCGCTCCGACGACCACCACACTTGCGCTCATCGGCGCACTCCTTTCGAGGTCCTGAGCCCGGCGACCACGGCCTCCGCCGCGCGCAGGGCACTGTTGATTGCGATCTCGCCGCGCATCCCGGGGGCGGCGACCATGTCGCCGACAAGGTACACCCCTGAGCCCCGGTCGATCTCGGGTCGGTCGCGCCAGGTCTGGCCCGGCAGGTCGACGGCTCCGGTCCTGTCCCTCGCCGTCGCTGTCCGTTGCCAGGTGACCCGGTCGCGCCAGCCAGGAACCGTGAGATCGGTGAAGCGGTACAGACGGATTCGCGCCTGGTCGGCGGACTCGTCCGGGCGCACCGGCATGTCGATCTGGAACAGGGACTCGCCCGGCGGCGCGACGGAGCGGTCCTGCATCGAATAGCAGTCGTGGAAGCCTCCCTCGTCGAGGTCGGCGGCGGTGAACAGGTCGCGCCGTCCCTCGCGGACGGCGAGGTCGAGCATCACGCAGTGCCCGCTCTGCCAGCGCAGCGACGAGTCGCCGAGGAGGGTTCGCGCGGAGGACAGTTCGGTCGCGACGATCGTCGGAGTGGAGGGGATCGCGTCGACCCGGGAGCCCAGTTCGATCCGGACCCCGAGGTCCCGCGCGCGGGCCACCATCCGGCTCGTGACCGCCTGCCAGCCGCCGGCCACGTAGCGCACGCCGGGGACCCTCGGTCCGTAGATCCGCTGGAACAGATTCCACACGAAGGCGGCCGAGAGTCTCCCGGTGTCCGCGTCGTAGGTTGCCACGCCGACGGAGTTCGCCATGGCCGTCGCGGCGCAGTGCCCGAAACGCTGTGTGGCCCAGGAGTGGAAGTCCGCGTCGACGGGCGCGGAGACCCAGGGAGAGAGCTGGGCTCGCAGCATTCCCTTCGGAGGGGTCCGGCGGAGTCTGCCGTCCCGTCGGAAGCCGAGCAGCCCGAGGGTGCGCACCGGCGGCAGGCACAGGTCGTCGACGAATCCACGCCGCTTGAGCCATCGCCAGTGCGGGCCGTCCGCGTAGAAAACGTGGGCGCCCTCGTGGGCGACGTACGGGCCGGCCGTGGCGCGGGCCCGGCCGCCCAGCGTCGCGTGGGCCTCGTGGAGCGTGACCTGGGCGCCGGCCTCTGCACACGCGATCGCCGCAGTGAGCCCGGCGAGGCCGCCGCCGATAACGGAAACCGAATCAGTCATGACTGCGACGTTAGGGAGCGGATACCGATTACTCCAATGCATTGTTCGGGTCGTCTCGATGCGCTAGACGTATAGAGATGACCCTGACGCAGCTCGCCTGCTTCCTCGCCGTCGCACGCACCGGGCATTTCACCAAGGCCGCCCGCGAGGTGCACCTGGCGCAACCCTCCCTGAGCAGACAGATCCTGGCGCTGGAGAAAAGCCTGGGGGCCAGCCTGTTTCACCGCGCGCGCGGGAACATCGCACTGACCGCGGCAGGCGAGTCGTTGCTGCCTCTGGCCACCAGGATGCTCGCGGACGAGGAGCTCGCACACCGCGAGATCGCCGAGCTGACCGGGTTGAGGCGAGGTCGGGTGCGCCTGGGTGCGCCGCCGAGCCTCTGCGTCAGCCTCGTGGCGGATCTTCTCGAGCGCTATCTCGCGGCGTATCCGGGGATTGCGTTGAGCCTGAACGAAAGTGGATCACGCGCGCTGGTCGATGCGCTGACCGGCGGACTGGTCGACATGGCGTTGATCGTCTCGAACGAGGATCGCGGCGAGGCTGCCCTCGAGGTCACCCCGTTGCTGCGGGAGGACCTCGTCGTGGTGTCGTCGGCCGCCGCCGATCCGCTGACCAGGCGACGCGCACTGACGCTCGACGAACTCGCGAGACGCCCCCTCGTGGCATTCCACCGCGGTTACGACCTGCGCGTGGCCACCGACGCTGCCTTTCGGCAGGCCGGATTGTCGCCGCGGGTCGCGGTGGAGGGCGCCGAGATGGACGGGGTGCTGCGGTTCGTCGAGCGCGGTCTCGGCGTGGCAGTGGTGCCCTCGCTGGTGGTGTCCCATCGGCCCGGCCTGCGCTCGGTGCGGCTGGAAGGGCCCGAACTCAGTCGAACCATCTCCCTGGCGCGCCGGGCCGACGTGCGGCCGACCCATGCCGCACGTGCGATGCAGGACATGCTGATCGAGGTGGTCGACGACATGGTCACGGGAGACGCGCACGGGCTCACGCGACTGTGACCCGCCTCAGCCGGCGATCGCCTGCCCTCCCGCGGACAGGTTCGCTGCGTCGGCCGCCGACCGTCCCGCCAGCACGCCCAGGGGATCGACCGGGGAATGCCGCCAACTCTTCGTCGGGCCGAACAATCGGTCCACCTCGGCCTTCACCGCTGCCGCGCGACCCGCGAGGAGGGGGAGCAGGTCTCCGAACGAGACTTCGGCATCGACCACCGCCCGCGCGGTCGCGGCCTTGTCCGCCTCCGTCAGTCGCTGGCCGATCCGGATGGCGAACCCGAACAGGAATGCCTTGCGGAACGATGTGGATCGCGAACCGACCTCACCGTCCTCGCCGGCCTTGCGCATCGCCCGGGTCGCCTGGACGAGCAGCGAGGTGAACAACATCTCGACCTGTTCGAGATCGACCGGAGCGCCGACCATCGTGGCGGTGGCCATTCGGGAGTTGTACAGGGTCTGAACATGATTGGCGGTGCCGATCGAGGTGAGCAGCAGGGCCTTCTGCTTGACGTACGGGTTGTCGAGGTGGACCCGCCTGCTCTGCACGCTGACCCCCTGGCCGGGTTCGCCGGAATCGAGCAGCGCGGAGTTGATCGCGTAGCGGGTCATCAACTCCTGGGCTTTGGCGGTGAGCGTCTCGGCCTCCTCGGTGAACTCCGTGCTCTCGGCCTTCGCCAGCAGTCCACGGATCTTGTTCAGCACCTTCAGGTCTGCCGGCCGTTGCGGCTGCGCCGTCGACTCGCTGTGCTGCCGCGGCCAGGCCGACGGTGGCGGGCAGAGTGCCGTCCAGTGGCCCAGGAGTTGCCACAGGAACCCGAGCGATCGGGCATGGTCCTGGTCGACCGGCAGCCTGCTCTCCGCCTCGGGGTGGGCGTCCGCGATGGCCCGAAGCTGGTCGAGCCACTGCCGGGGGGCCCGCGACCAGGCGCGACTCGTCCGCGCCTCGTGCAGGACGAGCGTGGCCGCGCTGCCGACCACCGTGGCGTCCAGTGCGCGCTTGGTGACGTGGAGGATGTCCGCGGGCTGCCAGCCGCGCTCGTAGGCCCGGGCGAGCGCATCGACCGCGGCCGTTTGTCGAATATGTGTTCGATTATCGCTCATGGCGGACAGTGTGCACCGAGGGTCCGACACGACTGCTCGCCGCAGGTCAGGGCCGTGACTTGCCCTGCTTGGGCCTGAGGGCGCGCCCGCCCTGCGGTAGCGGTGCGTTGTCCGCCGCGGCCTGCCCGGCATGCCAGCCCCGCGCGTCCACCGGGCGGGACCTGGCCGTCCTGGTCGAGGGGAACAGCCGGGTGAACTCGGCATCGACCGCCGCGGATGTGGTGGCGAGGACCGGCAGCAGGTCGCTGAGCGGGATGGACTCCTCGGCCGCCGCGGCCTCGGTCGCCCTGGCGTCGGCGTCGCGCAGCCGCTGCCCGATCCGGCTCGCGAACCCGGCGAGGAAGGCCTTGCGGAATCCGGTGGTGCGCGAACCGCTGCGGCCCGCCTCGGCGGCGGACTGCAGCGAGTGGGCCGACTGGACGAGCAGTGAGGTGAACAGCAGGTCGACCTGCTCGAGGTCGATCGGGGTGCCGACCGCGGTGACGATGTCGAGATCGCCGAACAGGACGGTGCGAACCCGATTCGCGTCACCGATCGCGGTCAGCAGGTGTGCCTTCTGCTTCAGGTACGGGTTCTCGAGGTGAAACCGGCGGCTGTGCACCACGGCTCCACCGGTGTGGGCACGGGAACGAAGCAGGGCGGTGGTGATGGAGTAACGCGTCATCAGTTCCTGTGCCTTCGCCGTGAACGCCTCCGCCTCCTCGGCGAACTCGGTGCGCTCGGCCTTGGCGAGCAGTCCGCGGATCCGGCCCAGCGTCCTGGGATCCGGGGTGCCTGCGGTTCCGGTGGCGACAGCATCGGATCCCGCGCCTTCGGCGGGCCACTGCGCCGATGGGGCCGCGCCTTCGGCGGGCCACTGCGACGGCGGGGGCAGCACGATCATCCAGTCCGGCAACCGGTTCCACTCGGCCGCCAGCTCGGACAGTTGGAAGCCCACGAAACCCGACCGGCCGGCGGTCAGGGCCCCTGCGAGGTGCGCGCCCGCCGTATCGGGGACCGGGATCCGGTCCGCGAGGCGGGCCTGCTCCGGGTACTGCTCGGCGACGGCGCGCAGCTGATCGGACCATTCCGTCGGCGCCCGATCCGCCGCGCCACTCTGCCGCGCCTCGTGCAGCAGCACCGCCGCGGCGAGCGTCGGCGGCGACTCGGCGGCCCGGCGGGTCAGGTGCAGCAGGTCCGCGGGTTGCCAACCGCGTTCGTACGCGCCCGTGAGCGCCGCGAGGAGCGCCCGGACCTCGGCCGTCGGCCGGCCGTCGTCGGCCGCGTCCTCGTCCGCCATGTCAGGCGGTTTCGGGCTCCACGTACCGGGGGAACACCGGCGAGGGAGCGGGCAGCGGATTCCCCGCGGCGATCCGCACGGGGAGGCTCGCGAAGTCGCGGGCGGCCGGGTCCTGCCCGAGCAGGTCCAGGATCTTCGCGGCGGAGTCCGGCATCACCGGCTGGACCAGGATCCCCACGATGCGCACCACTTCGAGGGTCACATAGAGGACCGTCGCCATCCGGGCCGGGTCGGTCTTGCGGAGCACCCACGGCTCCTGCTGCGAGAAGTAGCGGTTCGTCTCGGCGAGCACCGCCCAGATCGATTCGAGTGCCAGGTGCATGGCCTGGCGATCGAAGTCGGCGCGCACGATCTCGAGCAGCGCGTCGGCCCTCGCCAGCAGCCCGCGGTCGTCGTCGGTGAGCTCGCCGGGGGTCGGGACCTGGGCCTCGCAGTTCTTCGCGACCATCGTCAACGAACGCTGCGCGAGATTGCCCAGCTCGTTCGCCAGGTCCGCGTTCATCCGGGTGACGATGGACTCGTGGCTGTAGCTGCCGTCCTGGCCGTAGGAGATCTCCCGCAACAGGAAGAATCGCAGCGCGTCGAGGCCGTACTGCTCGACCATCTCGAGCGGGTCGACGACGTTGCCGACCGACTTCGACATCTTCTCGCCCTTGTTGTACAGGAACCCGTGCACGAAGACACGCTTCGGTAGCTCCAGGCCCGCCGACATCAGGAACGCCGGCCAGTACACGGTGTGGAAGCGGGTGATGTCCTTGCCGATGATGTGCAGGTCCGCGGGCCAGAACTTGCCGAAGGCCTCACCGTCGGTGTTCGGGTAGCCGACGCCGGTCAGGTAGTTGGCGAGGGCGTCGACCCACACGTACATGACGTGCTCGGGGTGGCCGGGCACCGGGACACCCCAGTCGAAGGTCGTGCGCGAGATGGACAGATCCTTGAGTCCGCCCTTGACGAAGCTGACGATCTCGTTGCGTCGGGTGTCGGGTGCGATGAACTCCGGGTGCGACTCGTAGAGGTCGAGGAGCTTGTCCTGGTATTCGGAGAGCCGGAAGAAGTAGGTGGACTCCTCGGTCCACACCACCGGGGTGCCGGTCAGCACCGACACACGGGTCCCGTCCTCGAGGACCTCGGTCTCGGCCTCGGTGTGGTAGGCCTCGTCGCGCACCGAGTACCAGCCGGCGTAGGTGTCGAGGTAGATGTCACCCGCCTCGACCATCCGCTCCCAGATCACCTTGCAGGCGGCCTCGTGGTCCTCGTCGGTGGTCCGGATGAACCGGTCGTAGGACACGCCGAGGACCTTGTCCATGGCCTCGAAGGTGTCGGAGTTCCTCGCCGCGAGCTCGCGGACCGGGATGCCCTCCTTGGCCGCGGTCTGCTGCATCTTCAGCCCGTGCTCGTCCGTGCCGGTCATGAAGAACACGTCGAAGCCGTCGAGGCGCTTGAAGCGCGCGAGGGCGTCCGAGGAGATGTACTCGTACGCGTGGCCGACGTGCGGGACGCCGTTCGGGTACGCGATCGCCGTGGTGATGTAGAACGGGGGACGAGTGGGTGCAGTCATGGTGCGCCTACTCTATCTGCGTGCCAAGAGACCGTCCGGCCCCGGACCTGCCAGAGCCGCTCGCGCCGCTGATCGACGCGCACACCCACCTCGACGCGTGCGGTGCCACCGACGCCGCGTCGGTGGCCGCGATCGTGGACCGCGCCGAGAAGGTGGGTGTCGGTCGCGTCGTCACCGTGGCCGACGACCTCGCCGCCGCGCGGTTCGCGGTGGACGCCGCGAACTGGGATCCGAGGGTGTACGCGGCGACAGCCATCCATCCGACCAGGGCCAACGTGCTCGATGACGCGACCAAGGCCGAGATCGAGCTCCTGGCGGGCGATCCGCGGACCGTCGCGGTGGGGGAGACGGGACTCGACTACTACTGGCCGGGCAAGCTCGAGGGTTGCGCCACCGTCGAGGAGCAGGTCGAGGGGTTCCGTTGGCACATCGACCTGGCCAAGCGGCTGCGCAAGCCGCTGATGATCCACAACCGGGAGGCCGACCACGACCTGCTGGCCGTGCTGATCGACGAGGGCGCGCCGGAGACGGTCATCTTCCACTGCTTCTCGTCAGACGCGAACATGGCGCTGGCGTGTGTGGAGGCGGGTTACGTGCTGAGCTTCTCCGGGACGGTCAGCTTCCGGAACGCCCGCGACCTGCACGAGGCGGCGAAGCTGGTGCCCGATGACCAGCTGATCGTCGAGACGGACGCGCCGTACCTCACCCCGCACCCCTTCCGCGGAGCGCCGAACGAGCCGTACTGCCTGCCGTACACGGTTCGGTCGCTGGCGCACACCCGTGGGCAGGACCCGGTCGAGTTGGCGGAGGCGTCGACCGCGACCGCCCGCCGGGTTTACCGCATCTGACGTCGAGCGTGCACCTGCAGTCGCATCGGCCGGGAAGGGCCGACAGCAGCTGCACTCTCGGCGAGTAGATTGGGCCGCACAGGTAACGACGAATGCACGGGTTCACGAATTCGACTCCCGTCGACCGCGGCGTCGACGTCATCGACGTGTACATCGCAGCCTGGGAGATCGAGTGCTGCGCGCCACCGCCGGAGGTGGGTTGCGAGGCGACGTGGGCACTCGCCTTCGCCGCGGACGACGCAGAGCCGGAGATCTTCCACCGACCCGTTCGCTGGGATCGGACGAGCGGGAAGCTCAGCGCCGGGGGCGTCAGCGCCTACTGGCGAGACGCGCCGGATGACCTGTCCGACCGCCCCACCGGACTGCGCGGGCGGCTCTGGGGAACGGTGCACGGCGCCGATGTCCCCGACGATTTCGACAGCACCACCGGCTCGATCCTGGGCGTGTACCTGCTGGAGGAGCTGTACCGCGAGGACGAGGGCGGCGCGTGGCGCCCGATCCCGGGGACCGCGGTGCGGACGTCGATCCCGAAGAGTCCCGGTTGGTTCGGGGGCAGCGGGGAGTTCGTGTCCGGCATGGACTGCCGCAAGCAGACCGGGGTGGTGATGGAGCTGGCGGTTCGGAGTTGACGCAGCTCCCCGCCGAGCGTGCAGTATTCGGGGCATCGCCCGAGAGCGACCGACGAAAGCTGCACGCTCGGCGAGCGGCGCGGGCAGGGCCTACAGCACCTTCTTGAGGAAGTCCTGGGTGCGCGGGTGCTGCGGGTTCCCGAACAGCTCCGCGGGGGTGCCCTCCTCGACGATGAACCCGTCGGCCATGAAGATCACCCGGTCGGACACCTCGCGGGCGAAGCCCATCTCGTGGGTCACCACGACCATCGTCATGCCCTGATCGGCCAGGTCGCGCAGCACCTGCAGCACCTCGCCGACCATCTCCGGGTCGAGCGCGCTGGTGGCCTCGTCGAACAGCATGATGTCCGGGTTCATCGCGAGCGCCCGGGCGATCGCCACGCGCTGCTTCTGCCCGCCCGACAGGCTGGCGGGCTTGGCGCTCGCCTTCTCGCCCAGCCCCACCTGTTCGAGCAGCTTCTGCGCGGTCACCCTGGCCTCGTCCCTGGTGGCGCGCTTGGTCTGCACCGGTGCCAGCATCACGTTCTCCAGCGCCGTCATGTGCGGGAAGAGGTTGAAGTGCTGGAACACCATGCCGATGTGCTGGCGGACCTTGTCGATGTCGACCTTCTTGTCGGTCAGGTCGTAGCCGTCGACGATCACCGTTCCGCCGGTGATGTCCTCGAGCTTGTTCAGGCAGCGCAGGAACGTGCTCTTGCCGGACCCGGACGGGCCGATCACGCAGACCACCTCGCCGTTGGCGATGTCCACGTCGATGCCCTTGAGCACCTCGTTGTCGCCGTACGCCTTCTTGAGGCCGGAGACCTGAATCTTGGTGGTGGGCGCCGCGACCGGCGCCGCTGACGACTCCGTCATGCGTTGATCCTCTTCTCGAGTCGGTTGGAGAGCTTGGTGAGCGCCATGATGATGACGAAGTAGAAGAGGCCGACGATCAGCCACATGTTGAACGACTCGAAGTTCCTGGCGATGATGATCTTGCCGGTCTGGGTGAGCTCGGCGATGCCGATCACCGACAGGATCGAGGTGTCCTTGAGCGTGATGACCGCCTGGTTGACGAACGACGGCATCATGGTCCGCATCGCCTGCGGGAGCACCACCTTGCGCATCGAGGTCATGTAGTTCATGCCGAGGCTGCGCGACGCCTCCATCTGGCCCTTGTCGACGGACTGGATGCCGCCGCGGATGATCTCGGTGATGTAGGCGCCCGCGTTCAGGCTCAGAGTGATGACGCCCGCGGTGAACGCCGGCATCTGGAAGCCGAGCGCGGCCGGGATGCCGAAGTAGATGAAGAAGGCCTGCACCAGTAGCGGTGTGCCGCGGAAGATGTCGACGTAGGTGACGCCGATCGCGCGCAGGAACTTGCTGTGCGAGACCCGCAGGAACCCGAAGATCAGACCGAGCACCAGCGCGATCGCCAGCGACACGACGGTGAGCACGATGGTCAGCCACAGGCCCTTGAGCAGCTGCGGGTAGGTGTCCTTGAGGAGCGAGAAGAAATTGTTCCCGCCCTGGGCCTGCTGCGCCCCCTCGCCGAGGTAAGTGTCGAGGATCTTGTCGTACTGCCCGCTGGCGCGCAGGTTCGCGAGTCCGACGTTGAACTTCTCGATCAGTTCGGCGTTCTGGCCCTTGGAGACCGCGAATCCGTACGAGTTGCCGGCCTCCTTCTCACCGACCGCCTTGAGTCCGTTGCCCTGCGCGATGCCGTACAGCAGCACCGGGTAGTCGTCGAACACCGCGACCGAGTTCCCGGTCTTGACGTCGTCGTACATGCTCGCCGAGTCGTCGAAGGTGACGGTGGAGAAGCCGTACCGGTCCTTAATGGATTCGGCGAAGGTGGCGCCCTCGGTGCCGGTCTTGATCGCGACCCGCTTGCCCCTGAGGTCCTCGTAGGACTCGATGTCGTCGTTGGACTTGGCGACCGCCATCTGGACGCCGGAGTCGAAGTAGGGGTCGGAGAAGTCGAAGACCAGTTTGCGCTCGTCGGTGATCGACATGCCGGCGATGACGCCGTCGACCTGACGAGATTGCAGCGCCTGGACGGCGGCGTTGAAGCCGAGCGGCTTGACCTGATAGCGGAAGCCCTGGTCCTCCGCGATGGCCTTGAGCAGGTCCATGTCGATGCCGACGAAGTCGCCCTGTTCGTTCTGGAACTCGAAGGGGGCGAAGGTCACGTCGGTGGCGATGACGTAGGTCTTGTCGGGGTCGGATTGCGCGGTGGCGGTTCCGGGTCCGAGGACGAGGGCGAGCAGGGCGAGGATGCCGATCACGACGGGTAGTCGGTCGAGTCTTCGGCGCGATTGTGTACGCATCCGAGTGAGCTTTCCCGGTCACGATTCGAGGAGCAACTGAGGCACGCGGTTGCCGTTCTGAGACATTGATATTTCCTGGTCAGGGTCCTCTGGTTGCCTCGTGTCCCCGTGCTCGTTACCGTACTGTGATCGAACCGCATCGGGAATACCCCCGATGACCGTCAGCCCCCAGGACTTCTCGTGTCACCTATTGCTCGGATCAACAACGCCAATTCCCCGCTCCTGCGCGTGGTCGTGGGAGCCCTGCTCCTCACGCTGATCGCGGGTGGTCTGCTCGCGGTGTTCCGCCACAAGACGGTGACCGTGGACGTGGACGGGGAGACGATCGCCCTGAGCACGATGAGCACCGAGGTGGTCGACGTCCTCGCCGACGCCGGCTACTCGGTCGGCGACAAGGACGTAGTCGCGCCCGCGGCCGACGCCGCGGTCGCCGACGGGTCGACGGTGGTGTTGCGCCGGGCCCGCGAGGTCGCGCTGACCGTCGACGGCGAGCCGCGCACCATCTGGACCACCGCGCTCACCGTGGACGAGGCGCTGCAGCAGCAGCGTCTGGCGGGCGATGTGCACGTCTCCGCGTCCCGGTCGCAGCGTCTCCCGCTCGAGGGCACCGCCCTCGACGTGGTGAGCCCGAAGCTGGTCAGCCTGATCGACGGTGCCGCCGCTCCGGCCGAGGTGCGACTGGCCGCACCGACCGTGGGTGAGCTGCTGGCGGCCAAGGGTGCCCCGCTCGAGCAGGCGGACACCGTCGTGCCCGCCGCGGACGCCGAGCTCGTCGAGGGCATGCAGATCGCGGTCACCCGCGCGCGCACCGAGAACGTGACCGAGACGCTGCCGCTCCTCCCGCCGGAGCAGCGCATCGAGGACCCGACGATGAACATGAGCAGGACCGTCGTGGAGAACCCGGGCGCCCCCGGCGTGCACGACGTGACGTTCTCGGTCACCAAGGTCAACGGTGTCGAGTCCGGCCGCCAGCAGCTCCATGCCGTCGTGACCACCCCCGCCCAGCCGAAGGTGGTCCGGGTCGGCGCCAAGCCCGGTACCGAGGTGCCGCCCGTCACCAACGGCGCCACCTGGGACGCGCTCGCGCAGTGCGAGGCGACCGGCAACTGGGCGATCAACACCGGCAACGGCTTCTACGGCGGCGTCCAGTTCGACCAGAACACCTGGGAGCGCCAGGGCGGCCTGCGATACGCCCCGCGCGCGGACCTCGCGACCCGCGAGGAGCAGATCGCCATCGCGACCAGGACCCAGGAGACCCAGGGCTGGGGCGCGTGGCCGGCCTGCACGTCCCGTCTCGGCATGCGCTGAGTGTCGGATTTCGCGGCAGCTCGGCAGAGGCGATAGGTTCACCTCGTGACAAACCCCGAGGTGAACCCCCTGTGATCAGCCCCGAGGTGAACCCCGCCGAGGGGAACCCGCGAGGCCAGGCCGCGCTGCTCGGCCCCGTCGAGGTGCGCGCGCTGGCCGAAGAGCTGGGCGTGCGCCCCACCAAGACGCTCGGCCAGAACTTCGTGCACGATGCCAACACGGTGCGCCGCATCGTGACCACGGCCGGCGTCGGCCGCGACGACGTGGTGCTCGAGGTGGGCCCCGGACTGGGCTCGCTGACCCTGGCGCTGATGGACGTGGTCGACTCGGTGATCGCGGTGGAGATCGACCCGGTGCTCGCCGGCCGGCTCCCGACGACGGCGGCCGAGCGGGCTCCGGAACTCGCGGATCGGCTCACCGTCGTGGGCGCGGACGCCATGAAGGTGATGCCCGCCGACCTGCCCGCCGCGCCGACCGCACTGGTCGCGAACCTGCCCTACAACGTCGCGGTGCCCGTTCTGCTGCACCTGTTCTCCGAGTTCCCCAGCCTGCGCACCGCCCTGGTGATGGTGCAGGCGGAGGTCGCGGACCGGCTGGCCGCGGTGCCCGGCAACAAGATCTACGGGGTGCCGAGCGTCAAGGCCCGGTTCTTCGGCGAGGTCCGGCGGGCGGGGGCCGTCGGCCGTCAGGTGTTCTGGCCGGTGCCCAAGGTGGAGTCCGGGCTGGTGCGGGTGGACCGCTACGCCGAGCCGCCGTGGCCGATCGACGAGGAGCATCGGCAGCGGGTGTGGGCCGTCGTCAATGCGGCATTCGCACAGCGCCGCAAGACGCTCCGGGCCGCGCTCGCAACCTGGGCCGGCTCTCCCGCCGAGGCCGAGCGCCTGCTGGTCGCGGCGGGGATCGACCCGTCCGCCCGCGGGGAGGTTCTCGGCGCTGCGGACTTCGTTCGATTGGCGAACGTCGAGTAGATCACCCGATTCGTTCGCGTTAAACGAATCATCAAGTGCCGCAACAATGTATGGATTCTTGCATCGGGCCTGACCGATGTCGGTAGGGTGGCGCGAAGCGTGCTCGGTGGTGGTGCTCTTCGGCGCCGACGATGTACGACTCAATCGCCGTCTCTGAATGGAGTTCGTACATGCCTCGTTCCACGATGCGTCGTCTCGCCGCTACTGTGGTTGCGTCGGCCGTGCTGGCTGGTGGTCTCGCCGCCGGGTCCGGTGCCGCGTCCGCGGCGCCCGCCGGATCCCTCTTGCCGGCCGAATCCGTCGCCGCCACTTCCACCGGATCCCTGGATGGCGTCGAGAACCTTCCCCTCTACGAGAACAAATACGGGGTGCTCGGCGCTCCGCTCGTCCTGCTCTCCTATTTTGGCGGAAGTTATGAGGAATGTAACTTCGCCCCCTACGGTTGCATGATCCAGTAGGGAATCCGTCGCGGCCCGGTGTGTGCCTGCGCTCGGGCCGCGCTGCTCCGCACGGGCGGAGCATTGGGCGCTGATGTCGCAGCCTTGGTCACGTGATCGCAGCCGAGTCGCTGGACTCCATCGCGTGACGGGCGGCTGGCGGCGTGGCAGATTCCGTCGATAGTCCGTTGCGTTGAACGAATCGACAAGTGCGGCAACAATGTACGAATTTCCGCACCGGGCTTGATCGTTGTCGGTACGGTGTCGCGAACCGTGTTCGGTATCGGCGTATTCAAGCCGTGCCGAGTGCGACACAATCTCGAAACCTACGAATGGAGTTCGTACATGCCTCGTCCCACGATGCGTCGTCTCGCGGCCACGGTTCTCGTCTCGGCAGCGCTGACCGGCGGCCTGGCCGCCGGAGCGGGCACCGCCTCCGCCAGCCCAGTCGAATCCCTCCCGCCGGCCGGATCGGTCGCCACCCTATCCGCCGACATCGCCGCCGCCGTCTTCGGCGGCCTGGCAGAACTCCCAACCGGGAGCCTCAGGGGCTGCAACGGCTTCTGCTACCAGCAGGAAGGGGACACCCGGAGCGGGTCGTGACCGGCTACGCCCGTGAGTCCTTCTGGTGTGCAGGGACACCAGAAGGACTCATGGGCGGCGGAGCCGCTGCTACCGGAACCGACGCAGCCGGAGGCTGTTGCTCACCACGAAGACCGAGGAGAAGGCCATCGCGGCGCCGGCGAGCATTGGGTTGAGCAGGCCGGCCGCGGCGAGCGGGATCGCCGCCGCGTTGTAGGCGAAGGCCCAGAACAGGTTGCCGCGGATGGTGCCGAGTGTCTTGCGGGACAACCGGATCGCGTCGGCGGCCGAGCGCAGGTCGCCGCGGACCAGCGTGATGTCGCTGGCCTCGATCGCCGCGTCGGTGCCGGTGCCCATCGCCAGACCGAGGTCCGCCTGGGCGAGTGCAGCGGCATCGTTGACACCGTCGCCGACCATCGCGACCACCTTCCCGCGCGACTGCAGCTCCTTGACCGCGTCGACCTTGTCCGCGGGCATGACCTCCGCGAGCACCGTGTCGATGCCGACCTGGTCGGCCACGGTCCTGGCGGCCGCCGCGTTGTCACCGGTCAGCAGCACCGGTTCGAGGCCCAGCCGCTTGAACTGCGCGATCGCCTCGGCGCTGGTGTCCTTCACCGCGTCGGCGACGACCAGCACGGCCCGTGCCGCGCCGTCCCAGCCGACCGCGATCGCGGTCTTGCCCGCGTTCTCGGCCGCCGCCTTGGCCTCGCTCAACGCCGCCGGCAGGTGCAACGACCAGTCCTCGAGCAGCGAGGTCCGGCCCGCGACCACGGCGTGCCCGTCGACGATGCCCTGAACCCCGCGGCCCTCGACGTTCTCGAAACCCTCCACCGACGGCAGCGGACCGGTCGCGTCGGCCGCGGCGGCGCTCGCGATCGCCCTGGCGATGGGGTGCTCGGAGGCGTGCTCCAGCGCCCCGGCCAGGCGCAGCGCCTCGGCGCGATCGGTGCCCTCGACCACGATCACGTCCTCCAGCGTCATCTTGCCGGTGGTGACAGTGCCGGTCTTGTCCAGCACGATCGTGTCCACCTTGCGGGTGGACTCGAGCACCTCGGGTCCCTTGATCAGGATGCCCATCTGGGCGCCACGCCCGGTGCCGACGAGCAGGGCCGTCGGGGTGGCGAGGCCGAGCGCGCAGGGGCAGGCGATGATGAGCACCGCGACCGCGGCGGTGAACGCGGCCGACAGCGGGCTGCCGGTTCCGATCCAGTACCCCAGTGCGGCAACGGCGATCGCGATGGCGATCGGCACGAAGACCCCGGCGATGGTGTCGGCGAGGCGCTGCACCTGAGCCTTCCCGTTCTGTGCGTCCTCCACGAGCGCCGCCATCTGCGCCAGCTGCGTGTCGGCGCCGACCCGGGTGGCCCGGACCACGAGTCGGCCACCGGCGTTGACGGTCGCGCCGACCACGCCGTCGCCCTCGGCCACCTCGATCGGGACGGATTCACCGGTCAGCATCGACATGTCCACCGCGGATCGGCCCTCGACGACCTGGCCGTCGGTGGCGATCTTCTCGCCCGGACGCACCACGAACAGGTCTCCGACCGCGAGTTCCGTTGCCGAAATACGGGTCTCGACGCCGTCGCGGAGCACCGAGACCTCCTTGGCCCCGAGTTCGAACAGCGCACGCATGGCGGCCCCGGCCCGGCGCTTGGACCGCTGCTCGAAGTAGCGGCCCGCGAGCACGAAGGTGATGACACCCGCGGCGACCTCGAGGTAGATGTTCGCGGCGCCGTCGGTGCGTCCGATGGTCAGCGAGAACGGGTGCGTCATCCCGGGTTCGCCCGCGGTGCCGAAGAACAGCGCGTAGAGCGACCAGAGGAAGGCGGAGCCGGTGCCGATGGTGATCAGCGTGTCCATCGTGGCGGCGCCGTGCTTGAGGTTGGCCCAGGTGGCCTTGTGGAACGGCAGGCCGGCCCACACGATGACCGGTGCGGCCAGCGTGAGCGAGAGCCACTGCCAGTTGGTGAACTGCAGCGCGGGGATCATCGCCATCGCGATGACGGGGACCGACAGGATCGCCGAGACGATCAGCCGGGTACGCAGGGCGGCGAGCGCGCGGGACTGCTCGTCGTCGGGCTCGGCGTCATCACCGGTGCCGGTGTCGGTCGAGGGCGGCAGGGGAACGGTGGCCGAGTACCCCGCCTTCTCGACCTCGGCGACGAGGTCGGCCGAGGTGACCGCGGGGTCGAAGACGACCTTGGCCTTCTCGGTGGCGTAGTTGACGGTGGCGGTCACGCCCTCCATCTTGTTGAGCCGCTTCTCGATCCTGGCCGCGCAGGAGGCGCAGGTCATCCCGCCGATGGCGAGCTCGATGCTGGCGGTGCCGGTGGTCTCGGGAGCGAGGTACTCGGTGGTCATGTCAGTGGCCTTCGTGGGTGGAGACCGTGAATTCCGCTGTGCGGACCACGTTCTCGTGCTGGAAGTCGAGGAAGAGGCGGTAGGTGCCGTCCGTCGGCGCCTGCGCGTGGAACGTGACGTCCGGGCCGGGCGCGGTGACGCCGTCGCCGGGCTCGCCCTGCGGGTGCACGTGCAGGTAGGCGAGGTCGCCGGTGCGCAGCGCGACCAGGTGCCCGAAGGCGCCCAGGTACGGCTGCAGGTCGGTGACCGGTTTGCTATCGCGTGACACGGTCAGGGACAGCTGTCCGCCTGCCGTGCTCAGGTCGCCGTCGAGAGTGACCTGGTAGCCGTCCACCTCGGCGACCCGCGATTCCTCGGGCAGCGGGGCCGGGGTGAAATCGCCCGCGACGTCGACGTTGCGGCCGAGCGTGAGCTGCGGACCGCCGGCCGGCTGGAAGTCGGCGAAGACGCGATAGGTACCGCCCCTCGGCCAGCTCCAGTCGATGGACCAGGTGCCGTCCGCCGCCCGGACGGGGTGAACGTGGCGGAACTCGCTGGTGTCGCTGCGCACGACGATCAGGTGCAGCTGCTTCTCGTGCAGATCGTCGTACTCGGTGACTGCGGTACCGGACGGGCCGAGGATCCGGAAGGCCAGCGTGCCGGGGCTGCCGGCCACGGCGGGCGCGGTGACCTCGGACAGGGTGTACCCCTGCTCGGAAACCTGGAGGCCCGCGGGGGCGGTCGCGACGGCGGCGCCCCCGTCGGCATGGCCGCCGTGGGTGGCGGTGTCGTGGCTGTTCGACATCTCGATCGGGCTTCCCGTTGCGGCGCCCAGCCCGAGGGCCGCCGCGAAGATCACGGCGAGCCCTCCGGCGTAGGCGCTGAGTTTGATCGGAGTGTTCATGGCGGTCCCTATGCGGGTGTGGCCGAGTAACCGGCCTCGTCGACGGCGCCGAGGACGGCGGATTCGTCGAGCGGGGCGGTGCTGGTGATGGTCAGCCGGCCGGTGGGGACGTCGACGGCGATGTCGGTGACCCCGCCGAGCTTGCCGACCTCCGCGCGGACCGAACCTGCGCAGTGGCCGCAGGTCATGCCGGTGACGGTGTAGTTCGAGGTGGTCATGTCGATCTCCTTCGTGTGGTTGTGGATGGTGCGGGCTCCGGGCCTTTCGGTCCGTTGCGGTCGCACATGAACATGTATACCCCTACCCCCGGGGGGTATGCAAGTGATCTGGGTGACACTTGTGTTCGGGCGGTTCGGGTCCGGCGCTCGGCACCAAGGGTTGTCGCCGAGAATCCGCTGGTCGGGTCGGTGAGGTGGGCGATCCTGCCGGCCGCGCATGTGACTGTGGGGCAATGGAGTTCGCGGATTCTCTATATGCCCACCGGGGGTAATTGGAGAATCTCGCGCCCGCTCTTGTGGACCATACCCCCGGAGGGTATAAACGAGACCCTGCGGTATTCGACCGTGGACGTGCCGAGATCCCGAGGAGTGATCGAGATGAGTTTGAACACTAGTCCCGCGCCGTCACGAAAGTGGCTGGCGCTCGGTTTGATTGCGCTTGCGCAGTTCGTGGTCATCATGGACACCTCGATCATCGGGGTCGCCCTTCCCGAGATGCGGGCAGATCTCGGGTTCACCCAGGGCAATTTGACCTGGGTGTTCAACGCGTACGTGGTGGTGTTCGGTGGGATGCTGCTGCTCGGTGGGCGGCTGTCCGACCTGTACGGGGCCCGCCGGATCTTCGGCCTCGGCTGGGTGATCCTGCTGGCCGGCTCCTTGGCTGCGGGCTTGGCGGCCAACGTCCCCACCGAACTCGTCGGGCGCGCGGTGCAGGGAATGGGTGCGGCACTGATCGCGCCCGCCGCGTTGACACTGTTGATGATGCTGTTCGGCTCGTCGCCCCGCGAGCTGACCAAGGCGCTGGCGGTGTACGGCGCCGCCGCCCCCGCGGGAGGAACCGCGGGCGTGTTCCTGGGTGGATTGCTCACTGAGTACGCGTCCTGGCCGTGGGTGTTCTTCGTCAACATCCCGGTCGCGATCCTGGCCCTCGTTGCGGCGCCCGCGCTGCTGCCCGGTGGGCGGGGCGCTGCGACGGGCGGCGTCGACCTGATCGGTGCCCTCACCGTCACGCTCGGCATCGGCGCAGCGGTCTTCGGCATCGTCCGAGCGCCGGAGGTGGGCTGGGCCGCGACTCAGACCTGGGGTGTTCTCGTCCTGTCCGCGCTGCTCCTGATCGCCTTCGTCGTGATCCAGGCGCGCCGCCGTGAGCCGCTGGTCCGGCTCGCGATCTTCCGGACCCCCCAGTTGGGTGCGGCCAACCTCGCCCAGTTCCTGCTCGGGGCCGCGTGGATCCCGATGTGGTTCTTCCTGAACCTGTACCTGCAGCAGGTGCTCGGCTATTCGGCCTTCCCCAGCGGCGCCGCACTCATCCCGATGACGGCCCTGATCATGATCGGCATGATCGTGCTCGCACCGCGTCTGATCGCGAGGTTCGGAACGAAGTCGATGGTGGTCTCGGGTCTGGTCCTGCTGTCGGCGGGTCTTACCTGGTTGTCGCTGGTCCGGCCGGACGGCAACTTCTGGGTGGATGTTCTGCCCGCGTCGCTGGTCTCCGCGCTCGGCATGGCACTGGCCTTCATTCCCTCGCTGGGTACCGCGATCTCGAGTGCGCGGCCGGAGGAGGGTGGACTGGCGTCTGGCATCGTCAACACCAGCTACCAGCTGGGCTCCGCGCTCGGCCTGGCCGCCGCGACCGCGGTCGGTGCGGCCGTCGGGGCGAACGAACTCGGGGACCGGGCCGCGCTGACGGACGGGTTCTCCGCGGCGTTCCTGCTCGCGGCAGGCATCGCGTTGGCCGGTGCGGCTCTGGCCGCGGTCACCCTGCGCGGATCGCGGGCGCCCGAGCCTGCCGCCGAGTCGGTGACGGTCTGATGTCGCGACGAGTGGTCCGGCTGGATGACCCGAGGGTCAGGGCCGTGCTGCGCTGCACCGCGGGCTGCCTGCTGACGGCCCTGCGGGTTCGGTTGGGACCGCATGCCGGCGGTGGCGCCCGCTGAGCATCGGTACTGCTCGGGTGGCCGCTGACGCTCCCGCCTGGACGAGAGTCCGGGCGGGAGCGTCAGCGTTCGCCTGCCCCGATGCACGAGGGGGAGGCGTCAACGGAGGCCGGGGGCCACCGGCGCGGTCCACTGCGGATCTCGACCGAGGAGGGCGGCCAGCCGGTCGAGGACGGGGGCGTCCGGGTCGACGGTCTCTATCGGGGCGAACAGTGCGCCCGGCCCGCGCATGGCGGGTGAGTCGGGGTATCGACCGGCGAACTTCAGCGCGGTGGCCACCCGGCGTTCCGCGGGGCGGTAGTCGATGCCGATCGCCCGGCTCAGGTCCCAGCCGTGGGTGAGGACGTCGACGAAGTGGACGCCGATGGCGATCGAGCCGGGTACCGTCCCGGAGCTCGCGACGGGCACGCTCCGGTCGAGGACCGCGTCGTCGGCCAGGGTACGGGCGAGTTCGCTTGCGGCCGCGTCGAAGTCGGCACAGGGATCCGGTGTCGGCGGGGCGTCGCCGGTGAGGCCTTCGCGGCTGCCATCGTTTCTGTCGGACAGGTGGGAGCTCATCGCACGGGCGTTGGCGCTCAGGTGGCAGATCACCGCCCGGACGTCCCATTCGTCGCAGGGTGTCGGGAGATCGAGTTGTTGTTCGCTCAGGCCGCCGACGATGTCGCCCGTCAGGGCGAGTGCCTCCAGGTAGTGCTCGCGCAGATCCATGAACCCTCCTCAATATGTACGAACGATCGTGCTTTTATTTGACCATCGTTGGGCGTGCGGATCAAGAAGGGGGGTTAATGCTGCGGACCGTCCGGCGTGCGGCGCGCGATCAGCTCTGTCGGTAGCGCTCGCTGAGCAGCGCGTGGTGCTCGGCCCGCCGCAGACATTCCTCGCGGAGCTCGGGCGGACCGAGCACGGTGAAGTCGACGCCGAACGCGCTGAGCCAGCCGGCGATGCCGGCGGCCGATTCGCCGTGGAGCTCGATCATGCACCGGCCGTCGTCCACCGATTCGAGTGCGCCCCAGGACTCGTCGACCATCGGGGCGATCTGCTCGATCGGGGCGTTCAACATCACCCGTGCCGTGACCTGACTGAGGGCGCGGCTGATGCCCCGGGATACGAAGGCGGCGGCGTCGCCGGTCGGCAGCTCGCGCGGGGTGAACCGGGGTCCGGTGGGCGTCCTCGGTGTCAACCGGTCCACGCGGAACGATCGCCAGTCCGCGCGCGCCAGGTCCCAGGCGACGAGATACCACCGCGCCCCCGCCCGGACCAGCCGGTGGGGTTCGACCTCACGCCTGGTCTCGGCGCCGTCGTGGGTGCGGTAGTCGAAGCGCAATCGCTCGTGGGTATGGCAGAGCGAGGCGATGGCGGAGAGCACCTTCGCGTCGACCGCGGACCGCGGCGCACCCTGCGGCACCACGTCGATCCGCAGCGCGTCGAGGCGGTGCCGCAGCCGCGACGGCATCACCTGGCGCAGCTTGGTCAGCGCCCGCAACGACGAGTCGCCGAGACCCTCCACCGAGCCGGTGGCGCCGGACTGCAGCCCGAACGCGACGGCCAGCGCCTCCTCGTCGTCGAGCAGCAGCGGCGGCATCTCCGCGCCTGCACCGAGCTGATATCCGCCGCCGACGCCCACGCTCGCGTTGACCGGATAGCCCAGGTCGCGCAGCTTGTCCACGTCGCGGCGCACCGTCCGCGGCGTCACCGCCAGCCGTTCCGCCAGGTCCGCGCCCGACCACTCCCGCCGCATCTGCAGCAGCGACAGCAGCCGGAGCAGTCTCGCTGAGGTTTCCCGCATGGCTACACCCTGCCAGCTATTGCGGACAGTTGTGGTCCGCAATGGTCTTCTCGCCCCGAGACGGCGAAGGGCACCAGGTGTGCCTGGCGAGGCCGTGTCGTCCGCGTGATTCGTTGCGTATTACGAATCATGTTGTGTCGCAGTGGAATGAATTCACCACCGCGGGTGCGGAGCGCAGGATACGGTAACCCCCCCAACGGCAGACCGCGGCGGCCGGCGGGCGCGGATTGGGACAGGCCGGTCTCGCGACAGCCGTCACGGCGGGGCCTCGTCCGAGGTCCCGCCCCTTTCACACAGGAGGATCTTGATGACACAGCATTCCGGGCGTCGAATCATCTCGACGGTCGTCGTCGCTGCTGCCCTGGCAGGGGGTCTGGCGTGCGGTGCCGGAACCGCGGCGGCGGATTCCTCGGACTCGATTTCCTCGGACTCGATCGGGTGGTCGTCGGACGCACTCTCGTCGGAAGTACTCATGATGCCCCCCATCCTGGAGGCTGGAGTCGACGCGCTCGGCTCCGCCTGCACTGCTGTGCGGAATCTGCTGTTGGGGCAGAACTACTGCCTCGCTCCTCCCTTCCACGGCGCCACGATCGACTGACACCTGGGGAGGGCAGTAACAACAGTGGGCGCCGCCGGAATGACTTCCGGCGGCGCCCACTGTGCTGGCAATCGGTCCCTACACCGTGTTCAGAGCCTTGCCCATGCCCCGCTCCACCGCGTCGACCAGGCGCGGACGCAGCTCGGCCGCCGGGACGATCGCATGCACCGAGCCGACCTCGCGGGCCCGCTCGATGTTGTGGATCGCCTCGAACTCGGCGGCCACCTCGCCGAGCTTCGCCGACCGGACCGCGGAGCGTTCGGCGGCGAGCTCGACCCGCAGGCGGGTGCGCTCGGCGTTGTCCTCGGTCTCGGCCAGGCGGGCCTCGAGCTCGCGGACCGCGGGGTCCGCGGCGGTGCGGGTGTTCACCTCGCGGGTGAAGACCACGGCCGCGGCGGGCGCACCGCCGAGCACGGAGGCGAACGAGCCCTCGACCGCGAGCACCTCCATGTTCTCGTTCAGTGCGCCGGAGAACACCACGAACGCGCCGCCGTGGTAGCGCGAGACCACCACGAACACGATCGGTCCGTCGAAGTTCACGATGGCCCGGCCGATCTCGGCGCCGTACTCGAGCTGCAGGTTCCGCAGCGACTCCGGGGAGCCGTCGAAGCCGGACAGGTTCGCCAGGACCACGACGGGGCGGTTGCCGCTGGCCGCGTTGATCGCGCGGGCCGTCTTCTTCGACGAGCGCGGGAACAGCGTGCCGGACGTCCACTGGTCGGGGCCGTCGGTCGGGAACCAACCCTTGCGGGAGATGGCGCGCGACTCGATACCGATCACGGTCACCGCGTTGCCGCCGAGGTGCGCGTCGAACACCACGGAGGTGTCGGCGTCGGCCATGTCGGCCCACCGTTCGAGCACCGCGTGATCCTGGTCGACCACCGAGCGCATCACGGTCCGGATGTCGAAGGGCTTCTTACGATCCGGGTTCGTCTCGGCGGAGAAGATCTCGCCGACCGTGGTGAACTCGCTCGACGGATGCACGTGCGGGAAGGTGCGCACGTCGCGGTCGATCGGGTCCGTGGACTCGACCTTGCGCGGGAAGCGTTCGCCCGCAGCGAGATACGAGTGCTCGTAGTGCGTGAACAGGACGCCGATGGCCGCCGTCAGGTTCGGCGCCCAGTACTGCGCCTGGCCGTTCGGCCCCATGACCCGGTCGTAGCCGCCGATGCCGAAGTTGTCCTCGGCGGAGACGCCACCCGAGTAGTCGAGCGACTGCTTGCCGGTCAGCACCATCGCGCTGTCCGGGGTCATCACCAGGATTCCCTTGGTGTGCATCAGCATCGTCGCCTCGGCGTTCCAGTACGGCTGGGCGCCGACGTTGATCCCGGCGACGATCACGTTGATCTCGCCGCCCGCCTGGGTGAACGTGATGATCCGACGCAGACCACGCGAGACCCAGTCCATGTTCTCGGTGCCGGATTCCATCGAGATGGTGGCTCCGGAGGAGAGGGCAAACCACTCCACGGGTGCGCCGAGCTGCTCGGCCAGGTCGATCGCGGCGACCACCCGCGAGCACTCGGCCTCCGCCACGGTGCCCAGCGCCTTGGTGGGATCACCGAACAGCGCGACGCGGGTCATACCCTCCGGATGGCGCTCGGTGGGTGTGGTCACCAGGCCGACGATGATGCCCGCGGAGTTGCGCCCGTGTGGGCGGTCGACGGGGACCAGCAGTCCGGTCTCGTCGAGGTCGTACTCGACGAACGTGCCGCCCGCCGACAGGGCGGGGATCAGCTCGTACGGGTACACGGTGCCGCGGGCCTTGGACCGCTGCACCTTCTGGGTGTAGGCGTCCAACGGCTTGAGCGGCTCGGTCGGCGGCTCGGTGACGGCGACCTGCAGGCCGGCGCCCGAACGGTACGAGAACCGAACCGCCACCTGACGAGGCGCCTCGGTGGGAGTCTCTTGCAGGCGACCGATGATGGTGAGCTGCTCGAGTCCGGCGCCCACGGTCAGCGGCGCGACATGCTGGGCGATCCTGGCGATCCGGTCGGCCGACACCTCGAACTTCGGCCACACGTAGAGCACCACGCGGTTGTTCTCGATGCGCTTGCTGCCGCGCTCGGCCTGAACCCGTCGGATGCCGTCGAGGCAGGCCACGACGGCCCGCTCGATGGCGGGCGCGGCGGCGATCTCGCCGTCCGCGTCGAACTGCAGCGTCAGGTCCCGCACCTGGGCCATCGCGATCAGCCGCTCGTCGGTCTGGTTGTCCTTGGCGACGAGGTGGTACAGGTAGGTGTCGGCCGGGGCGGGCAGGCGGGTGCCGTCGAAGTTCTTGAGCCGCCACATGTCCAGGCGCTGGGCGGTGAGCGGATGCATGTCGCGGATGATCTTGTCCTCGACGAGCCCCGAATCCGGCTCCGCCGCGGGGCGGAGGGTCACCACACGCTGCGCCGTGATGTCGCCGGGGGTCGCCACCGTGACCGTGACGCGGCGCCAGGACGAGGCCCCGGCGTGTTCGCTCAGCACCGTCCGCAGCGACTGGGCGAGGGTGTCGCCGTCCGCGGGGGCATCCGGCCAGGCGAGGTAGAGGTCGATGACCTGGTTGACCGGTGCCGGGCCGACGGCCGCGTCGACCACGGCCAGTGCCTCGGCGAGGCGGGCCCGGTCGGCGGCGACCGAGACCAGGTTCATCTGCTCGCCCGACAGCTCGAAAGTGCCCGTGACGCAGGGCAAGCCATGGCCGTCGAGGGACTTCACGTCGTGCAGGCCGCGGATCTTGTAGTACTGCCGCGTGACCACCTCCAGCAGGTCTCCGGGCAGTGAGAGCGGGTCGGCGAGGAGACCGACCAGCGGCTCCGGGGTGTCCACCAGCGCGTCGAGCCGCTCCGCGCGGTCCACCGCTCCCGGCCGCTCCGCGAGGTACTGCAGGCTGCCGCGCACGCCGTCGTAGACCTGCTCGCGAGCCCTGCGGATCCTCGGCTCGTCGAAGATCCGGAACTGCAGGTTGCGGGCCACGTCGCCGACCACGGGGTAACGCAGCTGGGTGGCGAGCACGAGGCGGTCGAGCACCTCCGCCAGGGCCGGGCAGTTGTCCGTGCAGACGCGGCCGTCGTGCAGCCACTGCGCGAGCAGCCCGGCGACGATCGGGACCTGGGTCTCCATCCGCTGCTGCGCGACGAAGATCCGGTAGACCGCCTCCTCTAGCTCCTGGGTGCGATCGAGGTCGTTGACGTCGTAGTGCCGCAGCGACCGGGAGAGCTTGGCGCGGAACGAGTCCGGCAATCCGTGCACGTCCACGTCGAGGGACTGCAGGAACGAGTGGAAGTGCTCACGCGGGCTGTGCACGCGCTCGACGGTGTCCTCTTCGTCGGCGGTGGGCCGATTGCGCGAGAGCTCGCACAGATCCGCGAAGGTGGTCAGCAGGCTCAGCTCGGCGGCCACGAGGGTGTTGTCGGACTCGGGCAGCGACTCGCGCAGCGAGAGGTACTCGGCCAGCAGCGCGCGCGAGCGCGCGGCGTCGACGTCGAAGCCGGTGATCATCGCGCTCAGCGCGTCGAGCCGGGCGAGTGCCTCGGTGAGGTCGTCGCGGTCGCGGGTTTCGGGGGCGACGAACTCGACGCGCGGTGCCTGGGTGGTCACCGTCTCCTCGGCGACCTGATCGACACGCAGCAACGGCGCGCCCGCATCCACCTGGGCGTTGACGACGGCCAGTACCTCGCGGACCGTGCCCGCATAGGGCGCCCGGATCGCGGTCTCCATCTTCATGGCCTCGAGGACGACCAGGGTGTCGCCCGCCTCGACCTCGTCGCCGACGGCGACGGGCAGGGCCACCACCACGGCGGGGGAGGGGGCGCGCACGACGCCGGCCTCGTCCTGGCTGATCTGGTGGCTGATCCCGTCGACCTCGACGAGGTGGTGGGCGGGACCGGTGACAGAGACGATGTGGAACCGGCGGCCGCCGACCACGATGCGGCTCTCGAACTCGCCGAGCCGGTCGACGTCGACCTCGATCTCGCCGCTGTCCCCGTCGATCCGGTACCGGTGCGGCCCGATCTGGCCGACCACCAACTGGTAGGCCTGGCCCTGGTAGCTGAGTTCGACGGGTCGGCCGACGCCGTGCTTGGCGCGCGGCCTGCCGCCGCGGGCGGCCGCGAGGAACGCACCGCGCTCGTGGGCCTCCTCCGCGTCGTACACGCTGACCGCGGTCGCCAGCAACGCCACCGCGGCGGCGGGCGTCGGGCCGTTGGCGGTGCCCGCACCGGTGCGGTCCAGCCATCCGGTGTCCGCGCTGGCGGTGATCACCTCCTCGCGGTCCAGCAGGTCCAGCAGGAACGACTTGGTGGTGGTGCCGCCGTCGAGGACGACGGTGGTCTCGCGGAGCGCGGTGCGCAGCCGGGCGAGGGCCTCGGACCGGTCCCGGCCCCAGGCGATGACCTTCGCGACCATGGAGTCGTAGTCGGGCGGGATGACATCGCCCTGGGCGATGCCGGTGTCCACGCGCAGTCCGGAGCCGAGCGGGAACTTGAGCAGACGCACGGTGCCGGGGGCCGGGGCGAACCCGTTGTCGGCGTCCTCGGCGTTGAGCCGGGCCTCGACGGCGTGGCCGAACTCGGGCGGGCAGTCACCGACCAGCGGGTCGCCGCCCGCGACCTGGATCTGCAGCTTGACCAGGTCGATGCCGGTGGTGGCCTCGGTGATCGGGTGCTCGACCTGCAGTCGGGTGTTGACCTCGAGGAAGGTGAAGACCTGCTGGGAGGGCTGGTACAGGTACTCGACGGTGGCGGCGCCGCAGTAGCCGGCCGCGCGCACCAGGTCGGCGGAGACGCCGCGCAGGTGGTCGGCCTGCTCCTTGCTCAGCAGCGGGGACGCCGACTCCTCGATGACCTTCTGGTTCTTGCGCTGGATGGAGCAGTCCCGCACGCCGGGGGCCCAGACGTTGCCGTGCGCGTCGGCGATGACCTGCACCTCGACGTGCCGGGCCTCGGTGACCAGGCGCTCGATGAACACGACCGGGTCGCCGAAGGAGCGCTCCGCCTCGCCCTGGGTGCGCTCGAGGGCGAGCTCGAGCTCGTCCTCGGCGAAGACCTTGCGGATGCCGCGGCCACCGCCGCCGGAGCGGGCCTTGATGATCAGTGGGTATCCGATGGCCTGCGCGTGCCTGCGGGCGTCCGCGCGGGTCTCGACGGGGCCGCCGGACCACGGCGCCACCGGGACACCGACCTTCTCGGCGAGCAGCTTGGCCTCGACCTTGTCGCCGAGCAGGCGCATGGCGTCGGCGGAGGGCCCGATGAAGGTGATGTTCAGGCGGGCGCAGAGATCCGCGAAGGCCGGGTCCTCGGCGACGAAGCCCCAGCCGACCCAGACGGCGTCGGCCTTGGCCTCGATCAGGGCGCGCTCGAGCTCGGCGTGATCGAGGTAGGGGGTGGCGGCCGTGGTGGACGGCCGCAGGGTGACGCCCTCGTCCGCCTGCCGGACGAACATCGCCCGCCGCTCGGCGTCCGTGTGCAGCGCGATCGTCGTGATGCCGTACGGGTGCTCCGCATTGAGCTCGCGCACCGCCCGGATCAGGCGTACCGCTGCCTCACCTCGATTGACCACCGCTACACGTTTGAACATCCTCGCCACCGTTTCTCGAATATGTGTGTCGACTGCGCCGCGCCTACGCGACCGTCCGCCGTCCCCGAACCCTGTCGCAGGGTGCCGAGCCGGTGTGCAGTCCGGACCGGTTGGCCTGGGACATGCCCGACCGAGTGCGGTTGGGACCCGAAACCTCGTTGGAAACGAAGTCGGGGCGCGAGCGAATTCGATCCGGTCACGCGTAATCCTCGCCCGGCCTGGCGTCCCAAGTCGACCCTGCCGGTACGCAAGCATGCAGTATTTCTGCGACATTGTCATGTCGCGTCCGCCGGTGCGACCGGATCGATGAATGTTGTTGCAGTGCAGTGTGTTTCGAGGGCCATTTGGCGCTGCCCGGAAGTGGATTCGGCCCTACCAACCGGTAATAAGATTCATACTGACGAGTAGGCATAGCGCGTACTCATGAGTAGGAATTGCTTTACCCGCGAGTAGGGTTACCGCCGGATGAAGTTTCGGAATTAGAAAAGATGCTGTTACGGCGAGTATCGATTCCTGGGTGGGAACGTCTGATCTTGATATCCGCTGGTAATGCGATTGTGTCCCCGCGTGCCAAATCAAGTCGATCTTGTGGGGGTCTCGCGAGCCCTGGACCTGGACATTCGCTCAAGTGGATTCCGAATTCCGGATGATGTAGAACAGGTCACAAGCGCAGCCGGCTCGTGATCTTTCTCACAGATATCCGTGAGAAAGCGTCACACCGGAAAGCGCGGAACGACAGGTCCCCGGGGGACCGGAACCGCTCACGGTTCCGGGCACGGGATTTCAGGAAAGGCGCGTCAATGCTGCTGCCGATGTCACCGACCGACTCGATGTTCCTTCTGGGCGAATCGCGCGAGCACCCGATGCACGTCGGAGGTCTGGCGCTGTTCACGCCGCCGGAGGGTGCGGATGCGCGGGACGTGCGGGCGATGCTCGATTCGGCCTTCGCGCGGGCCGACGTGTCGCCGCTGCTGCGCAAGCGCGCGCGGCGATCGGTGACCTCCCTCGGCCAGTGGGGCTGGGAGACCGACACCGACATCGACCTCGGCCATCACGTCCGGCACGACGCGTTGCCGGCGCCCGGCGGGCTCACGGAATTGCTCGAACTCGTGTCCCGCCTGCACGGCGGGCTGCTCGACCGCAGTCGGCCGCTCTGGGAGATGCACCTGATCGAGGGCCTCGCGGACGGACGGTTCGCCGTGTACACGAAGATCCACCATGCCCTGGCCGACGGCGTGTCCGCGATGAAGCTGCTGCGCAGTGCGCTCAGCGAGGATCCGGAGGCGCGGGAGATGCCCGCGCCGTGGGAACCGCTCGTCCGCGAGCGCCCCACTCTCGTCCCGGACGTACCCGACGGCACCGCCGTCGAATCGTCGCGCGGAGGCCCGCTAGACCTGGCTTCCGCGGTCCTGCGCGTCGCTCGCGGCGCCGTCGGAGAGGCGGTCGGGATCCTTCCTGCCATCGCGGGCACCGTCGATCGGGCCAGGCACGACCGTGGCGGATCGCTTTCCTTCGCCGCGCCGAGCAGCATCTTCAACGTGCCGATCGGGGGTGCCAGGCGGTTCGCGGCGCAGTCCTGGCCGATCGAACGGCTGCGGCTCGTCGCCAAATGCGGCGACGCCACGATCAACGATGTCGTGCTGGCGATGTGCGCGGGCGCGTTGCGCTCCTACATGGACGAGCTCGACGTCCTGCCCGCCGACCCGCTGATCGCGATGGTGCCGGTCTCGCTTCGGCGTGAGCAGCCGGAAGCCAAGGCGGGCAACGAGATCGGAATGCTCATGTGCAACCTCGGCACGCACCTCGACGATTCGGCCGCGCGGCTCGACACCGTGCGCACCGCCATGAGCGAGGGGAAGGAGTCGATGCGCACCATGAGCTCGGCGCAGATCCTGGCCACCAGCGCCCTCGGTGTCGCGCCGTTGGCGCTCGGCATGTTCGGCCTGGGCGGGCCGATCCGCCCCGCGAACGTGATGGTCTCCAACGTGCCGGGTCCCGCGACGCCCCTGTACTGGAACGGAGCCCGCCTGAGCGCGCTCTATCCGCTGTCGATCCCGGTCGACGGGCAGGCGCTGAACATCACCTGCACCAGCACCGACGATGAGATCGCGTTCGGACTGACCGGCTGCAGGCGCAGTGTCCCGCCCCTCCAGCCGCTCCTCGGTTATCTCGACGACGAACTCGCCGCGCTCGAACGGGCCGTCGGCCTGTAGCGCGCACGGCACCACCAGACCCACGAGGGAAGGACGACCGATGACTGTCACAGCACACGACCGGACCCTGCGCCCGGACGACATCGCGCCTCACCGGATCCGCTCCGCGATCTCCATCGCGCTGGCCGCCTCCGTGCCCGCCGCCGCATCCGCGCTCCTGGTCACCGGGTCAGCCCTCGCGGGGGCGCTGATCGCCGCGTTCACCATCGTCTGCGTCGGCCTGGCCGCGGTGATGATCTGACACCGGCCTGAGCTCACCCGATCGGCCCGGCGAGCATCCAGCGGTGACCGAACGGGTCCACGAGGGTGGCGCCGCGCTGGCCGTTCTCGTTCGCCGGTTCGCGCTCGACGTCCGCGCCCGCGGCCCGCGCCCGCTCCAGGGTGGTGTCGGTGTCGGTGACCGGCAGCATCAGGCTCACCCCGGAGCGGCCGGGCGCGGGCGCGGTGAAGCCGATCTCGGGGAACTCGTCGGCCAGGTAGAGCGTGCCGTCGCCGATCGCCAGCTCACAGTGCCCGATCCGGCCGTCGGGCATCACGACCGGCTCGCCGTCGACACGGGCGCCGAAGGCCTCCGCGTACCACTCGATCGCGCGGCGCGCGTCGGGCACGGACAGATAGGGCAGGGCGGCCGGCCGTGGCACCACCGACTGCTCTCGGCCCGGATCGCTGCGATCGGTCATGACGGCTCCTTGCTGGGGTCGGCTGCGTCCACCACCCATGGTCGTCCCCTCGGGCGGTCATGGGGTCGCATTTGTTCCACTACGCTGGTGCCTTGTGCTGTCCGCTGTCCCTCGCCCGGTGATCGTCCGGGCACCGTCGAAGGTCAACCTGCATCTGGCCGTCGGTGACCTGCGCGACGACGGGTATCACGAGCTGACCTCGGTCTACCAGGCGCTCTCGCTGCACGACGACGTCGAGGTCCGCGATTCCGACGAACTCTCGGTCGCCGTGCAGGGTGAGAGCGCGCGGGTGGTGCCGACGGACCGGCGCAACCTGGTCTGGCAGGCGGCCGAGTTGCTGGCCGAGCGCGCGGGCCGCGATCCCCGGGTCGCGATCTCGATCGCCAAGGGCATCCCGGTCGCGGGCGGCATGGCGGGCGGCAGCGCCGATGCGGCGGCAGCGCTGGTCGCTCTCGACGAACTCTGGCAGCTCGGCCTCGATCGCGCCGATCTCGACGAGTTCGCGGCCCGCCTGGGCAGCGATGTGCCGTTCTCGCTGCGGGGCGGCACCGCGATCGGCACCGGTCGCGGGGAGAAGCTGCTGCCGGTGCTGTCCCGCAACAGCTTTCACTGGGTGCTCGCCCTCGCCAAGGGCGGGTTGCGGACCCCGGACGTGTTCCGCGAGCTGGACCGGTTGCGGAGCGAGGGGGAACCGCCCCGCCTCGGTGCCGCCGACGAGCTGATGCACGCGCTCGCCGTGGGCGATCCCCATCAGCTCGCACCCCTGCTCGGCAACGACCTGCAGCCCGCGGCGCTGTCCCTCAAGCCGGAGCTGCGCCGCACCCTGCGGGCGGGCACCGCGGCCGGCGCGCTGGCCGGGATCGTGTCGGGCTCGGGACCCACCTGTGCTTTTCTCTGCGCGGACGCCGACGCGGCCGTGGCGGTCGGTGCGGAATTGGCGGGCGCGGGCGTCTGCCGGACCGTGCGAACAGCCCACGGCCCGGTGCCCGGTGCCCGCGTGATCGACGACAAGACGGAGCGCTGATGGCGAATCTGATCAATCTGGAGCAGGTCTCGAAGTCCTTCGGGATCAAACCGCTGCTGGACTCGGTGTCGCTCGGTGTCCAGGAGGGCGAGCGGATCGGTGTCGTCGGTCTCAACGGCGGCGGCAAGACGACCATGCTCGAGGTGCTCGCCGGCATCGAGGCGCCGGACTCGGGCCGGGTGAGCCGGGTCGGTGGACTGCGGATGGCCGTGGTCACCCAGCGCGGGGTGCTGCCCGCGGGCTCGACAGTCGCCGACGTGGTGCTCGCCCCGCTCGGGGTGGCCGAACACGAGTGGGCGGGTGACGCGCGGATCCGGTCGATCCTCGCGGGAATCGGCGTCGACTCGGTCGGGCTGGACTCCAGCGTCGACGGGCTGTCCGGCGGCGAGCGGCGTCGTGTCGCGCTGGCGGCGGCGCTGGTGCAGGACCTCGACCTGCTGGTGCTCGACGAGCCGACCAACCACCTCGACGTCGAGGGCGTGCAGTGGTTGGCCGAGCACCTAGTCGGCAGGCGCAGTGCCCTGGTCGTGGTGACCCACGACCGGTGGTTCCTCGACACCGTCGCCACCCGCACCTGGGAGGTCGTCGGCGGCAAGGTGGAGAGCTACGAGGGCGGCTACGGCGACTGGATCTTCGCCCGTGCCGAGCGGGCCCGCCAGGCGGACGCGGCCGAGGACCGGCGTCGGAACCTCGCGCGCAAGGAACTCGCCTGGCTGCGCCGGGGCCCGCCGGCCCGGACCTCCAAGCCGCGCTACCGGATCGAGGCGGCCGAGGCGCTCATCGCTGACGTGCCCCCGCCGCGCGACAACGTCGCGCTGGCCTCCTTCGCGCAGCGTCGGCTCGGCAGGATCGTCATCGAGCTCGAGAACGCCACGATCGCGACCCCCGACGGCCGGGAACTCGTGCACGACCTGACCTGGCGCCTGGCCCCCGGCGAACGCATCGGTCTGGTCGGCGTCAACGGCTCGGGCAAGACCACCCTGCTGCGCACCCTGGCCGGGGAGATCGCTCCGGCGACGGGCAAGCGCATCGAGGGCAAGACCGTCAAGATCGGTTGGCTGCGGCAGGAACTCGACGATCTGCCGACCGACATGCGGGTGCTCGAGGCGGTCAAGGACGTCGCCGAGCGGATCGTGTTGGGGGACCGCGAGGTCTCGGCCGGTCAGCTCGCCGAGCGGCTCGGTTTCACCCCGGCCCGCCAGCGGACCCCGGTGGGCGACCTGTCCGGCGGCGAGCGCCGGCGGCTGCAGCTCACCCGGGTGCTGATGTCGGAGCCGAACGTGCTGTTGCTCGACGAGCCGACCAACGACCTGGACATCGACACCCTGCAGCAGCTCGAGGACATCCTCGACGGTTGGGCGGGGACGATGGTCGTGATCAGTCACGACCGGTTCCTGATCGAACGGCTCTGCGACTCGACCTGGGCGCTGTTCGGCGACGGCAAGCTCACCAACCTGCCCGGCGGCATCGCGGAGTACCTGCGCCGCCGCGAACAGGTGGCGGAGATCGCGGCTCCCGGGCCTGCGCCGGTGACGGCACCGACCGCGACCCGGGACGGCGCCGCTGACCGGGCGGCCCGCAAGGAACTGAGCAAGCTGGAGCGTCAGGTCGGCAAGCTCGGCGAGCGGGAGAGCACGCTGCACGCGGCGCTGGCCGAGGCCGCCACCGACCCGCAGCGGTTGCAGTCCCTCGACACGGAGCTGCGGAAGGTGCTGGCCGATAAGGAGGCCGCGGAGGAGCGCTGGATGGAGTTGGCGGCCGAGCTGGAGTGAACCGGCGCTCACCCATTCCGGTCTCCTTCCCGGGCGAAGGAGACTAGTCTGCGAGCAGGTCAGTATCTGTGCATGAGTCCCGTCATGGAAGGCGTGCATCATGGATCTGGAGGCCGTCGCCGAGATCTGCAGACTCAAATACCGGTACACCCGCGCGCTGGACACCAAGGATTGGGCCACGTTCCGCGACACCCTGTTGCCCGACGCGACCGCCACCTACGGCGAGCATCTCCGGTTCGAGGATCGCGAGGCGCTGGTCTCGTTCATGGAGATCACGCTGGCCCCGCACGTGCTGACCGAGCACCTGTGCGGGCAGCCCGAGATCGACGTGGAGGGCGACGCCGCGACCGGGATCTGGGTGCTCTCGGACACCGTGATCATTCCGGAGGACGGGATGCTGCTGCGTGGTGCGGCCTTCTATCACGATCGGTACGCCCGGGGTGCGGACGGACGGTGGCTCATCGCGCACACGGGCTACGAACGCACCTACGAGGTGGTCATCTCCCTCGCCGACATCCCGAGTTTCCAGGTCACCTCGAGCCGGTGGGCGCTCTCGGTGACCCCCTCCGCCAGTCAGACCCCCGCCTCGGCGTGACAGGGCGGATCGGTCTCGGCCCCGTATCGCGGTAGGGCCGAGGCGATCTCGGACGGTGAGCCGTCCTGGTGCGCGGTCCCGCGCTCGGGGCCTAGGGTTCGTCCGTGTCCGACATCGCGCCCCGGTCCACATTCGCCGACACCCGTGCGTGGCTACGGGCTCTGCCCGCCGCCACGGCAGCTGCCGCGGCAGACGGTGTCCTCGATCCGGCGCTCGCACCGTCCGAGCTCTTCCTGCGCTGGCTGGAGGACGCGGTTGTCGCGGGTGTGCCGGACCCTCAGGCCGCGGTGCTGTCCACGGTGGACGACGGCCGCGCGGACGCCCGCGTGCTGACCCTCAAGGACGTCGACGAGCGGGGCTGGTGGTTCTCGGGCTCCGCGAACTCGCCGAAGGGGCGGCAGCTCGCGGCGAACCCCGCCGCGGCGCTGACCTTCTACTGGGCGGGCGTGGGCAGGCAGGTCCGGGTTCGCGGGGCGGTGGCGACCGCCGATCCCGAGGTGTCCGCGCGGGACTATCTCGACCGGTCGGTGACGGCCCGCGCGGTCGCCGCGGCGAGCAGGCAGAGTGAGGTGCTGGCAGATCCGGTCGTCTACGACGGTGCGGTCGCGGGGGAGCTCGCCCGGATCGAGGCCGATCCGGGCCGCGTCGCGGCCACCTGGCAGGCTTGGTGCCTGGTCCCGGACAGCGTCGAGTTCTGGCTCGCCGACCCGGGGCGCAGGCATCAGCGGTTGCGGTACCGGCGGCCCGCGCCGACCGCGGGGTGGATCACGGACGTCCTGTGGCCGTGACCGAGATCAGGTGAACGGGAGTGTGAATGAGCTTCATCCGGACCAAGGTCGTCGACGGTGTCGGCGAGATCGTGCTGGACCGACCGAGGGCACTCAACGCCCTCGACCCGAGCATGATCCGCGACATGTACGAGGCGCTGGTGCGCTGGCGCGACGATCCCGCGATCGAGACGGTCCTGGTGACCAGCGGTTCGGACCGCGCGTTCTGCGCGGGAGGCGACATCAAGGCCGTGCGCGAGGCGGTGCTGCGGGGCGATCGGGAGTCCGTGCACGGGTTCTTCGCCGACGAGTACCGGCTCAACCTGCTGATCGGTGAGTACCCGAAGCCGTACATCTCGCTGATCGACGGCGCTGCGATGGGCGGCGGGCTCGGCATCTCGGTGCACGGCACGGTTCGGGTGGTGACCGAGCGGGCGGTGCTGGCGATGCCCGAGACGGCGATCGGGTTCTTCCCGGACGTCGGCGCCGGCCACTTCCTGCCGCGGCTGACCGGTGCGGCCGGAATGTACCTGGGGCTCACCGGCGCCCGGGCCTCGGCGGGCGACGCGGTCGCGTTCGGCCTGGCCACGCATTTCGTGCCGAGCGAGCGGTTGGCGGAGCTCGCCGACGCGATCCGCGGTGGGTCGGCGGCGGAGGCGCTCGAGAAGTTCGGCGAGCAGGCCCCCGAGGCGCCGCTGGCCGCGCGGCAGGCGCGGATCGACGAGGTGTTCGCGCAGGGCACCCCGGCGGACATGCTGGCCCGGCTGAGCGGGGACGACGAGTGGACGACACAGGCGCGCGCCGCGCTGACCTCGGTCTCGCCGACCGCCGCCTTCGTCACCGCGGAACTGATCCGTCGCGGCGCGGTCGACACGTTGGCGGGGTGCCTCGAGCGCGAGCTGGCACTGACCGGACCGGTGACCGCCGGGCCCGACTTCGTGGAGGGCGTGCGCGCGGTGCTGGTCGACAAGGACCGCAACCCGTCCTGGTCGCCCGCGAGCCTCGCCGGGGTGGACCGGGACGCGATCACCGCACTGTTCGACTAGCACCGTTCGTCCCGCCATCCCTACCGGAGGAGCCAGCATCGTGTTCACCGAGATCCTCGCTCGCGCGGCGCTGAGCCCGATCCCCTCCGCCCGCGCCCTCGCCGCGAAGATACTGCCGATGCGCGAGCACCGGATCGCGGGCAAGCGGATCCTGCTGACCGGGGCGTCGTCCGGGGTGGGGGAGGCGGCGGCGCGTCGTCTCGCCGCCGAGGGTGCCGAGCTGATCCTGGTCGCGCGGGGCGCCGAGGCGCTCGAGGCCGTCCGCGACGACATCGTGGGCTCGGGCGGGATCGCGCACGCCGTGCCCTGCGACCTCACCGATCCGGAGGACGTGGACCGACTCCGGGCGGTCGTCGAGGGCGAGCTCGGACCCGTCGACGTGCTCGTCAACAACGCGGGCCGGTCGATCCGCCGCCCGGTCGAGGAGTCGCTCGACCGGTTCCACGATTTCGAACGCACCATGTCCCTGAACTACTTCGGTCCGGTGCGCCTGACCCTCGCGCTGCTGCCCGCGATGCTCGAGCGGGGGCACGGACACGTGGTCAACGTGGCCACCTGGGGCGTACCGGGCGGTGTCATGCCCAAGTTCGCGGCGTACCACGCGTCGAAGGCCGCGGTCAGCGCGTTCGGGCGCGACCTCGGCGCCGAACTCGAGGGACGCGGAGTGGCGGTGACGACCGTGCACTTCCCGCTGATCCGCACGCCGATGATCGCCCCGACCAAGGACTACGACGCGATGCCCGCCCTCAGGCCCGAGGACGCGGCGTCCTGGCTGGTCACCGCGATCCGCACCCGGCCGGTCGAATTGCTGCCGACCTACGCGGAGCTGCTCCGGTTCCTGGACAACTTCGCCCCGTCGGTGACGGACGCCCTCGTGCGGCGCGCCGGGATCTAGCGCGACTGCTGGGGGAGCGTCAGCTCCAGGCGGACTCCGCCGATCGGGCTGTCCACCAGTTCGACCGTGCCGCCGTGCAGCGCGGCCTGCTGGGCGACCAGCGCGAGCCCCAGCCCGGACCCCTCGGCGGCGGAGCCGGCGCCGCGGACGAAGCGCTCGAAGACCGACGTCCGCTCCGCCTCCGGCACGCCCGCTCCGTCGTCGTCGACGGTGAGGACCGCGGTGCCGTCGGCGTTCGTCCGGACGGCGACGAGCACTCGATCGGCCCCGCCGTGGCGCACCGAGTTGGTGATGGCGTTGTCGAGCACCAGGCGCAGTCCGGTCGGAATGCCTCGCACCACAACGGGTTCCGCGGCCGAGAACGAGATGTCCAGGTCGGGGTGGGTGCGCTGGGCCGCCTGGACGCAGCGGTCGACGAGCTCGGTCAGGTCCAGCTCCTCGTGGTCGGCGGCTTCGGACAGTTCGCCGACCGCGAGCCGCTCGAGGTCGGCGAGTGTCGTCTCGACCTGACGCTGCGTGCCGAGGAGGTCGGTCAGGATCTCCGCGCGCTGCTCGCCGGTGAGCCGCATCGTCGAGAGCACCTCCAGGTCGGTCCGCATCGAGGTCAACGGGGTGCGCAGCTCGTGCGCGGACACCGAGGCGAAGTCGCGGGCGGATCCCAGCGCCTCCTCGGTCCGCTTCTGGGCGGCGGCGATCCGGTCGAGCATGTGCCCGATCGCCTCCGACAGGTCCTCGGCCTCCCTGGCCCCGCGCACGCTCGGGCGTGCGGCCCGGGGATCGTCGCCGATGTCGTGGGTGGCGTCGGCGAGGAGCCGCAGCGGGCGCACGGCCCGCCCGGCCAGCAGCCAGCCCAGCCCACCGGCCGCCGCGATCGCGAACACGGCGGCGATCGCGACCGCCACCTGCTGCTGGCGGATCGCGCGGGTCAACGGGTCCTCGGGGACGGTCAACGCGATGAACGCCCCCGGCTCGTCGGGGATCGCGATGTCGCGGGTCCGGACCGCGATACCGCTCGTCGACTCCGTCCTGATCGCATCACCGGCCACGGCACCGGGGAGCACGACTGCCGGCTCCGATGGCGTGGCCGGCTCCAATGGCACGGCAGGCTCCGTCGCTACCGGGTCGAACACCACACCCGGCGGGACCGCCACCGTCACCGAGTCGAGGGTCCGGTCGATCTGCTCGGAGCCGTTCACCCGCAGGAACACCGCGATGGCGGCGCCGATCGCGACGATGACCACGGCCGCGGACAACGCCGACACGATGGCGACCCGCGCGCGCAGCGACAGCGACCGCCTCATGGCTGCGCCCGCAGGACGAATCCGACGCCTCGGACGGTATGCAGGACCCGTGGCACGGAGTTCGCCTCCAGTTTCTTGCGTAGGTAGGTGACGAAGACGTCCACCACATTGGTGTCGGCGTCGAAGTCGTAGCCCCAGACCAGCCGCAGCAACTGCGGGCGGCTGAGCACCACGCCCGCGTTCTCGGCCAGCGCGCCGAGCAGGTCGAATTCGCGCTTGGTCAGGTCGAGCCTGCGGCCCGCGACGTGGGCGCGCCGCCCCGGCAGGTCCACCTCAAGGGCCCCGACCGTGACGAGCCCGGCGGGCGCGATCGCCCGGGGTGCCCGCCGCAGCAGCGCCCGCAGCCGGGCGACCAATTCGCCGAGCTCGAACGGCTTGGTCAGGTAGTCGTCGGCGCCGGCCTCGAGGCCCGCGATCCGGTCGCCGACCGAGCTGCGCGCGCTGAGCACACAGATCGGCACCTCGTTGCCCATCGCCCGCAGCGCGGTGACCACGCCCACGCCGTCGAGGCCCGGCATGTTCACGTCGAGGACGATCGCGGCCGGGCATTCGCCGGACACGGCCCGCAGCGCGGAGGCGCCGTCCGTCGCGGTCTCGGTGTGGAAGCCGGACAGACGGAGCCCCCGCTCCAGCGAGGCCAGGACCTTGGGGTCGTCGTCGACGACGAGGATGCGGGCGGTATCGGTCACCACATCCATGGTGCCAGGGCCGCCGGGGTGTCTCAGCAGGCGCGAGTCACGGTCACGGCGCCGGCCGGAGCGCTCTCGTCCTGCTCGATGGTCAGCGTCGGCACCTCACCCTCGGGAAGAACGGCAGGGGCGACGTCGCGCATGGTTCCGTCGGCGATCATCCGCTGCGCCTCCTCGTCGGTCAGCATCTTCGTGACAGCCGGTTCCCCCTCGCCTGCCGGAAGGGCCGGGACGGTCAGGACCGCAGGCATCGCGGTGCCGTCCTCGATCATCTTCTGCAGCGCCTCAGGGCTGAGCTCGATGGCCATCGCCGCACAGGTCGCCGCGTCCAGAGGAGCGCCTGCCACCGCGGGGCCGGACTCCTGGATGGCGACCGCCCCGCCCTGCGGGATCGTGTCGTTCGCCCACGCGACGCCGGGCACCGCGATCGCAGCGGCGGCGGCCAGCCCGGCGGCCGCGAACCCGGCGCGCTTGCGGACGCTGCTGATGTTGAGGGACTTGCGCATGGGGAGCTCCTTCGGTCGTGTCGGAGCCGGGGGTGGCTTCGACGTGACCCAAGGTAGGGGCGAAAAACTCGGCGCCCGTTAGCGAATCATTAGGGGTTCGTTAGACCCGCGCCGGCGGCGTCGCGCGCTGGATCCGCAGCCACACCGCGAAGCCCCAGACCACGAAACCCGCGTACACCAGATAGAGGATCGCCGACGGGTAGTAGCCGGCCCCGAGGAGCAGCGGGACACCCACCAGGTCCACGCCGATCCAGATCAGCCAGAACTCCGTCCATCCGCGGGCCATCCCGTAGGTGGCGAGCATCGAGCCCATGAAGATCCACGCCTCCGCCCATGGGCCATAGGACCCGAGCCGGGCGAAGATCTGCGCGAACGCCACGGTGCCGACGGACATCGCGAGGAGCAGCAGCAGTCGGTCCCGTCCCGGCGCCCACCGCGGCAGCACCGCCCGACCCGATTCCTGACGCGACCGCAGCCACTGCGTCCAGCCGTACACGCTCACGCTGATGAACATGAGCTGGCGCCCGGCCTGGCCGTACAGGTTCAGCTCCTGCGGGGTGTGGAACAACGCGCCCATGAACACGGTGAACAGCAAGGCATTTCCGGCGATGCCGACCGGCCACGCCCACACCACGCGCTTCATCCCGCCGATCGCGGAGGCGATGCCGAAGGCGTTGCCGACGATCTCGCGCCACAGGATCGTGGCCCCGCCGATGTGCAGTTCCGCATCGAACAGGGTGAGCAGCGGGTTCACGGACTAGTCGGCGGTCGCGACGAGCGGCTCGAGCGTCAGCTCCGGAAGCTCCTTCTGCAGGTACTGCAGCCGCCACTTGTCGCTGATCAGGGCGAGCATCACGCCGTCGGAACGGGTGAAGACCTCGACCCCGCGCTGGCGGCCCAGCTCGGTCGCGGACTCGGCGTCGGTGCGGCGAGCCAGCGCGTAGGGCAGGCCCTCCATCCGGGCCTCCACCGAGAACTCCGCCTTCATCCGCGCGGCCACCACCTCGAACTGCATCGGGCCGACGGCCGCCATCACCGGCGCCGCGTCGCCGCGAATGTCGTTGCGCAGCACCTGGACCACGCCCTCGGAGTCCAGCTGCTCGACGGCGCGGCGGAACTGCTTGTACTTGCTCGCGCTCTCCGCGCGCAGCACCGAGAAGTGCTCGGGTGCGAATGACGGGATCGGGGGGAACTCCACCTTCTTGTCGGTGAACAGGGTGTGGCCCGGTGCCAGGGCCGTCGCGTTCACCAGGCCCACCACGTCGCCCGGGTACGCCGACTCGACGGTGGAGCGCTCGCGACCGAACACGGTCTGCGCGTACTTGGTGGTGAAGGGCTTGCCGGTCTGGGCGTGCGTGACGACCATGCCGCGCTCGAAGACGCCGGAGACGATGCGCATGAACGCCAGGCGGTCTCGGTGGCTCGTGTCCATGCCCGCCTGCACCTTGAAGACCACCGCGCTGAACGGGTCGGTGACCTCGCGCGCGACGCCCTTGACGTCGTCGCGCGGGCCCGGGGCGGGTGCGAGCGCGACGAGGGTGTCCAGGATCTGCCGGACACCGAAGTTCAGCATCGCGGACGCGAAGATGACCGGTGAGGTCTGCCCGGCGAGGAACATCTCCTGGTCGTGGTCCTGCCCGCTGGCGGAGAGCAGCTCGCTCTCCTCGACCGCGGTGTCCCAGTCGGAGCCGTCGCGGGTCGCGGCGGCGTCGGCGTCGAGGATCTCCTCGGGCGCGATCGTCGCGCCGCCGGCGGTGCGGGTGAACCGGATGTACTCCCGGGGGGCGCCGTCCTCGCCGCGCCGGAGCAGCCCGCGGAAGTCGCCCGCGATGCCCACCGGCCAGTACAGCGGAGTCGGGGTGAGCCCGATCCGCTCGTGGATCTCGTCGAGCAGTTCCAGCGGGGTCTGGCCCGGGCGGTCCCACTTGTTGATCACGGTGATCACGGGGATGCCGCGGTGACGACACACCTGGAACAACTTGAGGGTCTGCGGCTCGAGGCCCTTGGCGGCGTCGATCAGCATGACCGCGGCGTCGACGGCGGTGAGCACCCGATAGGTGTCCTCCGAGAAGTCGGAGTGGCCCGGGGTGTCGACGAGGTTGATGACGCTGACCGGCTCGTCCGGATCGGACTCGCCGGACTTGTAGTTGAACTGCAGGGCGGTCGAGCTGACCGAGATGCCTCGCGCCTTCTCCATCTCCATCCAGTCCGAGACGGTGGAGCGGCGACCGGCCTTGCCGTGCACGGCCCCTGCCTCCGAGATCATCTTCGCGTGCAGCGCCAGTGCCTCGGTGAGCGTGGACTTGCCGGCGTCCGGATGCGAGATGACGGCGAACGTCCGTCGCCGCGCGGCCTCGGCGGCCAGGCCCTTCGGGGTCGCCGAGGTCCGGGCCGAGGCGACCTCCGCGGGGGCGTCGGTGGAGGTGGAGGCGGACGCCGACGCGGGCTCGGTGGTCACCGGGATTCCTAACTGATGTGACGGACGAAGATGGCGAAACGCCAATATGCCAGGCTACCCGTGCCCGTGACGCCTATGCTCGGGTACACCCTGAACCAGGCCGTCGCCCCGCCGGAGTAACGGCCGAACAGCGATTCCTGAAGTACCCGTGAGGGCGCTGGGCCCTTGGTCGTGGTGCTCGCCGCGGCCGACGGCTTCATCCCTCCATCGTACGGAGGAGGCCGTCATGAGCCGGTTCACCGATGAGATGTATGCCAGCGCCGAGGACAGCCAGCACGGGATCGTGACGGGGGAGCCGGACGCCCCGCGACGGCAGGTCTGGAGCGAGATACACGCGGTCGCCCGCGCGATGGCGGGCGCGCTCGCGGCCGCGGGCATCGGCCCCGGCGACGCCCTCGGGATCCTCGCCGGTCAGCCGGTCGACATCGCGCCCGCCGTGCAGGCCACCTGGATGCGCGGCGCCTCCGTGACCATGCTGCACCAGCCGACGCCGCGGACCGACCTCATCATCTGGGCGGAGGACACCGAGACGGTCATCCGGATGATCTCGGCCAAGGCGGTCATTCTCGGCGCACCCTTCGACGCGGCGGCACCGGTCCTCGAGGAACGCGGGATCAAGGTCGTCACGATCGCGGACCTGCGGGCGGGACCCACCATCGAGCCGGTCCGGACCGCCGAGTCCGACATCGCGTTGCAGCAGCTGACGTCGGGGTCGACGGGCTCTCCCAAGGCCGTGCAGATCACCCACGAGAACTTCCACACGAATTCCTGGGCGATGCTGTCCCGGATCAAGTTCTCGGTCGAGGACGACGTGATGGTGAGCTGGCTGCCGCTGTTCCACGACATGGGCATGGTCGGGTTCCTCACGCTCCCGATGCAGATCGGCGCCGAGATCGTCAGCATCACCCCGATGGACTTCCTCACCTCGCCGCTGCTGTGGGCGGACCTGATGGGCAGGTATCGGGGCACGGTGACCGCCGCCCCGAACTTCGCGTACTCACTGCTCGCGAGGAAGCTGGCCAAGGCCGAGGACGGCGTCGTGGACCTGTCCACGGTGCGCTGCCTGCTCAACGGCGCGGAGCCGGTCGACGCCGACACGATGATCGCGCTCGCGGAGGCCGGGGCACGGTTCGGGCTGGATCCGGCCGCCCTGGCGCCCACCTACGGGATGGCGGAGGTGACCCTCGCGGTCTCCCTGCCCGAGCCCGGGCGGGGGATGGTGCTCGACGTGGTGGACCCGGACCTGTTCGAGGCGGGTGGCCTGGCGGTACCGACCCAGCGCCCCAACGCCCGCAAGCTGCCGACACTCGGCACCCTGGTGTCGGGGCTGGAGGGGCGCGTCGTCGGGGACGACGGCCGGGTGTTGCCTCGCCGTGCCGTCGGGATCATCGAGCTGCGGGGCGGCTCGGTCACGCCCGGCTACCTGACGGTGGACGGGCACAAGCCCGCACAGGGCGAGGACGGATGGTTGAACACCGGCGATGTCGGCTATTTCACCGAAGAGGACCTGATCGTGGTGTGCGGCCGCGTCAAGGACGTGATCATCATGGGCGGTCGCAACGTCTACCCGACCGACATCGAGCGGGCCGCGTGCACCGTCAAGGGGGTCCGGCCGGGCAACGCGGTCGCGGTGCGACTCGATGCGGGCCAGAAGCGGGAGTCCTTCGCGGTCGCGGTGGAGACCAACGACCACGAGAATCCCGAGGAGGTCAAGCGGATCGAGCACGAGGTGGTGCACGCGGTGTTCTCGGAGGTGGGCGTGCGGCCGAGGACGGTCGCCGTGCTCGGGCCGGGCAGCATCCCGAAGACGTCGTCCGGCAAGCTCCGCCGCGGGAGGTCGGCGTCGCTGCTGGGAGGGGTGTGAGTCGGCGGAACTACTCGCCGATTCGGACGTAGGAGGTCGAGCCGTCGAAGCTGAACGATCCGGCCGGTCCTCGGCAGGTCATGGACTTTCCGTCGTCGGCCGTGCACGACAGTTCACCCACGGTGAGGGTCGAGCCAGGTGGCAGCAGCTGGCCGGTGATGAACGCGCCGGCGACGTTGACGACCTTGCGGACGCCGTCGGGCTCGATGACGACGGCGTCGGCGGGCGCCCGCACGCCGGTCTGGGGGTCGACGATCGGCTGATCCGTCTTCGGCAGCGGAAGGTCACACAGCATGTGCGGCGCCTGGTTCTCGGTCTGGTTGGGGTTGAACCAGCAGCCGGCGGCTCCGGACACGAGGTGGAAGACGTGCTTGCCGTCGCCGATCGCGTAGTCGTCGGGATCGACCTGGACTCCCTCGGCGGCCGTCGGGACCCCGGGGGTGCTCGAACCCGCGCAGCCGCTCACCAGGATCCCGGCCGCGAGCGCGAGCCCGGCACCCGTCGCGCTGCCCCACCGAACCACTACGCCCCCTGAGTAATTTTCGATCTCCACACCATCGCGACGTCCGCCGCGTTGCCCAGATAGTAGCCAGCCCGGTTCGATCAGTGCAGCTGGTTCTGCGCGGCCTCGAGGCCGACGCGGAGCAGCAGCTCGACGGCGTCGGCGGCCTCCTCGCAGACCAGGTCCAGTTCCTTGCGTTCGACCGACGAGAACGGCTTGAGCACGTAGTCCGCGGGATCCATCCGGCCGGGCGGTCGGCCGATGCCGACACGGGCTCGGAGATAGTCCTTGGTGCCGATCGCGCTGGAGATCGAGCGCAGGCCGTTGTGCCCGCCCTCGCCGCCGCCGAGCTTGAGTCGGAGCGTCCCGAAGTCCAGGTCCAGTTCATCGTGCACGACAACGAGATTCGCGGGTTCGACGGAGAAGAACCGGGCCAGTGCGGCCACCGGCTTCCCGGAGAGGTTCATGTAGGAGCGCGGCTTCGCCAGGATCACCTGACGGCCCGCGATACGCAGCGTGACCGCGTCCGAACCGCTCTTCTTGTGGGCGGTGAAGCGGGCCCGTTCGCGCGCGGCCAGTGCGTCGACCACCATGAACCCGATGTTGTGCCTGGTGCGTTCGTACTGCGGTCCGGGATTTCCCAGCCCGATGACAAGGGCGGTTGATTCGGATGGCTGGCTCAACGCGGTCGGCTCTCGGTCGTAGGGGTGGGGCCGCGAACGTCAACGGCGCGCCGTCCCTCGCGGGATGGCGCGCCGTCGACGTTAGCGCTGCACTGATGTGTGCGGTGGAGCGACTCAGGCCTCGGTGGCCTCGGCCTCGGCGGCCGGCTCCTCGGCGGGGGCCTCGGCGCCCTCGGCGCCCGCACCCTCGGCCTCGAGGGCCTCGGCGGTCGGCGCGGCGACGATGTTGACGATCAGGAGCTCCGGGTCACCCTGCAGGGTGGCGCCCGCGGGCAGGGTCAGGGCGGAGGCGTGGATCTGGCTGCCGACCTCGAGGCCCTCGACCGAGACCTCGATCGACTCGGGCAGGTTCATCGCGTCGGCCTCGATGGAGACGGTGGTGGCGTCCTGGGCGACCAGGCTGCCGGCCTCGGCGTCACCGGTGACGACGACGGGGACCTCGACGGTGACCTTCTCGCCCTTCTTGATGACCAGCAGGTCCGCGTGCTCGATGTACTGCCGGATCGGGTGGACGACGACCGACTTGGTGAGCGCGATCTGCTCCGTGCCCTCGATGTCGAGGGTGAGGACGGCGTTGGTGCCGTGCGCGCGCAGGACCTTGGCGAACTCGCGGGCGTTCAGCGCGAGGTGGCGCGGATCTTCCTGGTGGCCGTAGAGCACCGCGGGGACCTGGCCGTCGCGGCGGGCGCGGCGGGCGGCACCCTTGCCGAACTCGGTGCGGACGGCGGCTTCGAGGCGATTGACATCGGTCGACATGGGAAAACAGCTCCTACGGCTCACATCAGATTTGATTCGGTGGCATTGCGGTTCTCGACGGGGGGCGGACGACGCGCACGGCCCGGAGCGCATACTGCTCGAAAGGTAGCCGTAGCCGCGTCGATCACGGTGAGCCTGCTTCACAGACAAGACGGAAGTGGATCACCCTCGCCGAGACAACCAGGACAGCCTACCGGAGACCCCGGATCGATCGCCAATCGGTCTCGACACGCCTCCGCCCGCAATCCCGGGGGTGGCGGAGGCGGCCGTTAGGTTTGGGCAGGGAGACCGACAACCACCGAACCCCGGGAGGGCCGATGAACGACGCAACCGCCGCGCTGGCGCCGTTGGGCGTACTCGCACCGTTTGCCGGCCACTGGGCGGGCACCGGCGAGGGGCACTATCCGACGATCGAGGGCTTCACCTACGACGAGCAGGTGAACCTGACACCGATCGGCAAGCCGTTCCTGACCTACCTGTCCCGCACCCGCAAGCCCGGCGGCGGACCGCCGATGCACACCGAGAACGGTTACCTGCGGCTCGCGGGCGGCGACAGCGTCGAGCTGCTGGTCAGCCAGCCCACGGGATTCGTCGAGATCCATCAGGGCGAGGTCCGCGACGGGGTGCTCGAGATGACGGCGCTGTCACTGAGCCGGTCCCCGGGCGCCAAGCCCGTCCACGAGATCCGCAGGCGCTGGGTGGTCGCGGGCGACCTGCTCACCTACGACCTGTGGATGGCGCACGACCAGACGCCGCTCACCCATCATCTGCACGCCGAGCTGCACCGGCAGGAGTAGCGGCGCTCACCCGGTCCTCGCCCACCAGTCCTACAGTGCCGCGACCGCGTCGACGAGCCGCTCGAGGTCCTCGAACGAATTGAAGTAGTGCGGTGATGCCCGCACCACGGCGTCCAGGTCCCGGTTGCTCATGTCCACCAGCGTCGAGCCACGGCCACTGACGGTGACGGTGATGTCCTTGGCGGCCAACGCTTCCCGTACGGCTGCCGCGGCAACTCCATCGACAGTGAACGAGACGATGCCGCTCCGGCTGCGGCCGAGGTCGCGTACCGTCGCGCCGGGGATCGCGGCCAACCCGGCGCGCGCGAACTCGGCACGCTCGGCCACCGCGGGGGCGACCTCGTCGATCCCGAGCTCGAGCAGGTAGCGGACAGCCGCGCCGAGGCCCAGCCGGCCCGCGACGCCGCACTCCCAGAACTCGAACCGCGACGCGTCGTCTGCCATCCGGTACCCGTCGGTGTCCGTCCACTGCGCTCCGTGCAGGTCCAGCGCGGCGGGCTCCAGGGTGCGGGCCAGCTCGGGGCGCACATAGAGGAACCCGGTGCCGCGCGGCGCTCGCAACCATTTGCGGCCGGTGGCCGACAGCGCGTCGACGCCGAGCTCGGCGACGTCCACCGGGATCTGGCCGACCGACTGGCAGGCGTCGAGCAGCACCAGCGCGCCGACGCCGTGCGCCAGGTCCACCACCTCACGGACGGGATTGACCAGACCGCCGTTGGTGGGCGCGTGTACCAGCGAGACCAGCCGCACCCGTTCGTCGAGCATCCGGGCGAGGGCGTCGAGATCGATCTCTCCGGTGGGCGTGGACGGGATCACCTCGACGACGGCGCCGGTCGTGCGGGCGCGCTGCAGAGCCGCGATGGCGTTGCTGGCGTACTCGACCTCGGTCACCAGGATTCGATCGCCCGCGGTCAGCGGCACGGCGTAGAAGAAGTCCGTCCACGCCCTGGTCGCGCTCTCCACCAGCGCGAGGTCGCCCGGCTGGGCGCCGAGCAGCTCGCCGAGCGCCGACTTCACGTCGGCCAGGTCGGCGGCGCGCTCCTGGGCCGCGAGGTATCCACCGATCTCGGCCTCTCGTCGCAGGTGGGCGGTGACTGCGTCGAGGACCGGCTCCGGGGGCAGCGACGACCCGGCGCTGTCGAGGAAGACCTTGTCGAGGCAGCCGGGGGTATCGCGGCGTAGGCGTTGCTGATCGAGCATCGTCGGACCCTCCGGGTGGGCTGGTGTTGTCCGTCGGACAGTACCGTCGCCGCCCTCGCGCGAGGACGCTCCGCGGGTGCGCGATCGGCGATCTCGGTTTAGTGTCGGTGACGGTCTCTATTGTCGAATTCGTACATGCCGAACACGCGCCGCCGACGATCGGAGCAGCTGATGGCGATGGCAGTGGATTCACGCCGGCTCACGACACGAGCCGCTGCGGAGGCGTACGTCGGTGGGGTCTGTTTCAAGCTCGGGCCACCCCGACTCATCGGAGCCGAACTGGAATGGCTGACCGCCCGTGACGACCCCGCGCGGACCAGGCCGGACCTCGGCGACATCGCCGCCGCGCTGGGGCCGCACGCGCCGACATCGATTGCCCCTTCTTCACCCGCTCTGAGTCTGCCGAGCGGAAGCGCCGTCACCATCGAACCCGGCGGCCAGATCGAACTCTCCAGCGCGCCCCTGACCTCGGTCGAGGAGCTCTGTGCCGCGCTTGCCTCCGACGAGGCCGTCCTGCGTCGCCTGCTGAGGGCCGCGGGCATCACCGTCCGATCCTGCGCCGCCGACCGGTCCCGACCGGCCCAGCGGCTGCTGCGGCTGCCGCGCTACCGGGTCATGGAGGAGCGGTTCGACGGGATCGGACCGTTCGGCCGGCTGATGATGTGCAACACCGCCGCCACCCAGGTGAGTGTCGACGCGGGCGCGGATCCGGCCGAGGTGGCCGCTCGGTGGCGGCTGCTGCACGACGCCGGTCCCGCGCTGCTGGCCGCCTTCGCCTGCTCGCCGCGGCTGCGCGGGATCCCGGACGGCGGGTGGGCGTCGCAGCGGATGCGGACCTGGCTCGAGCTCGACCCGGCACGAACACGGCCGCCGTTGACCTCCGATCCGGTCGCCGACTACGGCCGCTGGGCGCTTGACGTGCCCCTGCTGTGTGTCGTTGGGGGACGCGGTGCGGGTGGCTCCGGCATCGACGGCGACTGGTCGGCGCCGCCCGATGCCACGTTCGCGGACTGGATCGCCGGGGCACTCGACTCCGAGATCGACAGGCGCCCGGACCTCGCGGATCTCGACTACCACCTGACCACGCTATTCCCTCCGGTCCGGGCGGCGGGCCACCTGGAGGTGCGGTACCTGGACGCGCAGCCCGGCGATCTGTGGCGGGTGCCGATCGCGGCCCTGGCCGCGCTGCTCGCCGCACCGGCGACCGTCGCGGATGCCACCGCCGTCGCGGCGTCGACCGCGGGCCGGTGGCGCGACGGCGCCGAGTTCGGGCTCCGCGACGGTGAACTGCGTCGTGCTGCAAGCGAATTGCTCTTCCTGGCCGCGGCGCGGTCCCCCCGGTTCGAGTCGGAGCTCGCGGCCGCGGCCGAGCGATGTTGCCGCGGCAGGACCCCAGCAGAGGAGTACCTCCGATGACCGTTGGCCCATCGACAGAAGCATCCACGCCGGTGGCCCTGTCGACCGAGGACCTGCGCGCTCGGCTCGCGACGGTGCTCGCGCGGGCGCGCGCCCGGAGCGCGGCGCTCACCGAATGCGTCGACGAGTCGGAACTGGTCGCGCAGCATTCGCCGCTGATGAGCCCGCTGGTGTGGGACCTCGCGCACATCGGCAACCAGGAGGAGCTCTGGTTGGTCCGTGATGTGGGCGGTCGGGAACCGGTGCGCCGCGACATCGACGAGATCTACGACGCGTTCAAGCATCCGCGCGCGGACCGGCCCACGCTGCCGCTGCTGAACCCGGACGAGGCGCGCGGTTACGTCACCGAGGTGCGCGACAAGGTGTGGGACATCCTCGACCGGTCGCCGCTGACCGGCAGGCCGGTCGAGCGGGACGGGTTCGCCTTCGCCATGATCGCCCAGCACGAGCAGCAGCACGACGAGACGATGCTCGCCACCCACCAGTTGCGAAGCGGCCCAGCGGTGCTGCGTGCTGTGCCGGCACCGGACCCGGTACGGGCGGTGACCCCGGCCGAGGTGGTGATCCCCGGCGGCGAGTTCACCATGGGCACCTCGACGGACCCGTGGGCGCTCGACAACGAGCGGCCCGCACACCGGGTGCACGTGGCTGCGTTCGCGCTCGACGTCGCGCCGGTCACCAACGGGCAGTATCGGGAGTTCATCGCAGACGGTGGGTACGAGCGCGCGGAGCTGTGGAGCGAACGCGGCTGGGCACACCGGCAGTCGGCAGGCCTGACCGCGCCGCAGTTCTGGGAACGTGACGGGGCGGGGGACTGGTGGCGCCGGTCGTTCGGGCTGCTCGCGCCGCTGAACCCGAACCAGCCGGTGGTGCACGTCTGCTACTTCGAGGCGCAGGCGTACGCCCGGTGGGCGGGCAAGCGGTTGCCCACCGAGAGCGAATGGGAGAAGGCCGCCCGGTGGGACCCGACGACCGGGCGATCACGCCGATACCCCTGGGGCGATGAGGAACCCGGCGCTGAGCATGCAAACCTCGGGCAGCGGCACTTGGAGCCGGCCGGTGTCGGGGCGTACCCGCGGGGGCGCTCCCCGCAGGGCGTCGATCAGTTGATCGGCGATGTCTGGGAGTGGACCTCGTCGGACTTCCTGCCCTACCCGGGTTTCGCGGCGTTCCCCTACCGGGAGTACTCGGAGGTCTTCCATGGCGGCGACTACAAGGTGCTGCGTGGCGGGTCGTTCGGCACCGACCCCGTGGCATGCCGAGGCACCTTCCGCAATTGGGACCACCCGATCCGTCGCCAGATCTTCGCGGGATTCCGGTGCGCACGAGACGTCGGTGCGCGAGATGACCGCACGCGCGATGTGACGGAGAGCGCCTAGATGTGTAGGCACCTGGGCTATCTGGGCCCGCCGCGCGCGGTGGGCGAACTGATCACCGCCGGACCGCACAGCCTGCGCGACCAGTCCTGGGCGCCGCGGGACATGCGCCGTGGCGGCACGATCAACGCGGACGGGTTCGGCGTCGCGTGGTGGCAGGGCAATCCGGGATCGCCGGATGGGGTGCAGGCCTACCGGAATCCGGCGCCGATGTGGACTGACCCCGCAGTCGACGGGGTGCTCGGTCAGGTCCGTTCGGGTGCAGCGCTCGCGGCGGTCCGCTCGGCCACGGTCGGCATGCCGCTCGAGCGTGCCGCGTGCGCCCCGTTCACCGGCGACGGGTGGGCGCTGAGCCACAACGGCCGGATCGTGGGCTGGCCGGATTCGATCGCCGGGCTCGCCGAGTGGCTGCCGGCGGTCGAGCTGCTGCGGATGCCGGCGTTGACGGACTCGGCGTTGCTGTGGACCCTGGTGCGGCGCCGACTGGATGCCGGTGCACCGGCATCGGCACTGGCCTCGGTCATCGCCGACGTTCTCGAGGCCGCGCCCGAATCGCGGCTGAACCTGTTGCTGGGCAACGGCACGACACTGTGGGCCACCACCGTGTACCACTCGCTGTCGGTGAGGGTGGACGAGGTCAGCGCGATGATCTCGTCGGAGCCCATCGACGACGACCCGGGCTGGCAGCCCGTACCCGATGGGCACCTCGTCGAGGCGCGACCGGGACATCTGAACATCACTGAGTTGGGAGATCACCTATGAGCGAACCGACCCTGGAGATCCACCTGTCCCCGGCCCAGATGCTCGGGTACCTGCGCGACGACGCCCTGATCGGGCTCAAGTCGACACCGAAGTGGCTGCCGCCCAAGTGGTTCTACGACGCCCGGGGGAGCGAACTGTTCGAGGAGATCACCCGGCTGCCCGAGTACTTCCCGACCCGCACCGAGCGGGAGCTGTTGCGGGCGAGCGCCGCGGACATCGCCGAGGCCACGTCCGCACAGATCCTCGTCGAGCTGGGATCGGGTTCCTCGGAGAAGACGCGGCTGCTCCTCGGCGCGCTGACCGCACACGGAACGCTGGAGCGCTATGTGCCGCAGGATGTGTCGGAGGCAGCTCTGGTCTCGGCCACCGAGCAACTCGCCGCCGAGTTCCCCGCGCTGACCGTGCACGGCATCGTCAGCGACTTCACCGACACACTGCACAACCTGCCGCGCGGGGGCACGAGGATGATCGCGTTCCTCGGCGGCACACTCGGCAACCTGGTGCCCGACGAGCGGGCCGAGTTCCTGGCATCCATTGCCGAGGTACTGGACGAGGGGGAACAGTTGCTGCTCGGAGTCGGGCTGGTCACCGACCCGGCGGTGTTGGTGCCGGCCTACGACGATGCGGCGGGGGTGACCGCGCAGTTCAACCTGAACGTCCTGTCCGTGCTCAACGATCAGCTCGGGGCGAACTTCGATCTGGACCGCTTCCGGCACGTGGCGCTCTGGGACGAGGGAAACGAGTGGATCGAGATGCGACTGGAGGCCGCGGAGGCGATGACCGTGTGCCTGCCCGGGATCGGCCTGGACGTTCGGTTCGCCGCGGGGGAGCAGATGCGCACCGAGATCTCCGCGAAGTTCCGGGTCGAGGGCATCTGCAAGGAACTCGATGCCGCGGGGTTCGGCAGCGATCGGGTCTGGACGGATCCCGATGAGCGGTTCGCGCTGATCCTGGCGGACAGACAGTAGGTCCGCGCCGGACCCGCACGGCGAACGTGTGGGTCCGGCGGGCCGCCGACTAGGACTGGGAGTTGAGGAACAGGCCCAATCCGAGCAGGGCGCCGGCGCCGCTGAGCAGGCCGGCTCCGAATCCGGCGACCTTGGCAACGGTGCCGAGCATGGCGAGGTCGGCGTCGGAAGATCCCATGGTGTTCTCCTTATGGCGTTTGTGTGAGTGATGCACGTCTCAGTGCGCCGCCATTGTTGGCAGAGAAGTTCACCGGCCCGACCGCCGGTCTCGGTGACTGAGACCCGGCGCGGGCACCGCGCCGACGCCACCCCGTTTCGGGTGGTGTCGGGCGGTGCCCGGTGGGGTTTCGCGTTGTGCGGCGAAGGCGAGTTGGTTGCGCCGGTTGTGTGCCGGCAGTGGTCTTCGGTGGGGGTCGACCCACGGTGGTGGGTGAACCACGGATGGCCGTCGTGGTTGCTGATGTGAACGGTCCAGTCGCCCCGGTGGATGGTGGTGTGGTGGAAGCGGCGGAGCAGCACCAGGTTTCACAGGTTCGTGGGTCCGCCGTTGGCCCAGTGGTGGATACGGTGGACTTCGGTCCAGGCGGCGGGTCGACCGCAGCCGGGGAAGGCGCAGCCGCAGTCGCGGGCGCGGCGACGCCCCGCACGGTGGCGGACCCGGTCCTGATGCTCGGCGGCAGCGGTGTTCGTGGTCGCGCTCGTGGCCGCGCTGGTGGTGGACGTGGTGGCGGTGGCGACTGCGAGGTCGTCGACGTCGACGAACACGCTCACGTGCGGCCGTTCACAACGGCCGGGGTACCGGTGACGCGTGACCGAAGGCGCGGAAGGGCCCGGTCGTGCCACCCGCTGCCGGACCGTACGGCGGGGTAAGTGCTTCGAACGCGCCAGTGGGCTGGGTGATATGCAACCCTTCGTCCTGCCGATGAAGTGTGCAGAAAGCGTTGTGGCGCACGAAGTAGACAAGAGCGGCAGCGGAAAGCGTCTCGACGCGTCGTGGGACCGCGTACCCTGCGGATATTCCTGTCGAAGGAGGATGGTCGATGAGAGCGACGTCGATTCTTCTGCACGGTTTTCGGTATCGGTTCGTTTGTGCGGCGACTTCACTCGTCGTCGCTGCATCCAGCGTCGTTATCGCCGCACCGTTCGCGCGCGCCCAGAACTGCGACCGGGAACCGACGGGAACCCAAACGTCGGATTACAACCTGGCATTCACGGTTCCGCAGAATTTGATGCCCGATTCGAGATTCGCCGACAGGTCCGCGACAATCCGGGTGCATCGGGTGAGTCCGACGTACGCGCGCGGTAAATGTCCCGGCGTGCAGAATCTCGCGACGGTCCTGGTGCACGGCAGAGCCCAACCCGGATCGACAACCTTCGACCTGCGCGCGCAAGATGCCGCGGGCGGCAGCCTGAGCCTGCAGGAAGCGCTAGCTCGGGCAGGCATCGACACGTTCGCCCCGGACCTGCTCGGCTACGGCCGGTCGACCCGCTTCGAGGACGGACTCGACGATCCAGCGAACGCGAGCCTCCCAGGCTACGGACCTGGCGACACCTGCGCGACACCCGCGGCGGGATGCGACAAGACCCGCAACGCCAACATCTTCCCGCTGAATCAGCAGGCGCGCTATCTCGGCGACGGGATCACCCCGCCCATCGAGGGGCTCGGCGTCAACCCCCTGCAAGGGGAACTGCGCCCGCATAAGAGTCACACGTACTTCGCCAACATCGATGTCTGGGTACGCGACATTATGCAGGTCATCGACGACGCGATCGCCAAGGCACAGCCACGGGCGAACAAGGTCGTCCTGCTCGGCTACTCGTTCGGTGGACCACGTGTCGCCCGCACTCTCTACCGCCTCGGCGAGCAGGCCGACCGGAAGGTGAGCCAACTCGTGTTCGTGGACTCGTTGTTCAACCGGTTGCCCGGCCAGACCACCGACGTCAATCTCCCGACCGAGGAAGCGCAGCTGCCTCCGGTCGACCGGTCGACGTCGTTCCCCCTCAATATCAGTCCGACCGGCGGCTGGGATCCGATTTCCCCCGGCCGTGAGCCCGCCTGCGCCGGCCGGATTCCGGCCGGCGCGCCACAGGCGTTGAAGCAGCAGGTTCTGGAGCTGGATCCGCTCGGGGCGTCCTGGGGCGGAAGCGATGCCGAGCTCCCGACGGGAGTGCTGCGCTCGCCGACGTTCACCCTGTACGGGTGGAATCCCACCGTTGCGGCGACCTTCGATCAGCCGACACTGATCCTGCACGGCGCCGAGGACCTGCCGGCCCCGCTGGTGAATGCGGACAACATGTTCAACGCGCTGACCTCGGTCACCAACAAGGCAGTGGTGAAGGTGGAGTGCGGAAGCCACTTCATGCCTGCGGAGGGATGCGACCCCACCCGGTCCAGTCGCTGTGACGACGGCATTCCGGACACCATCCCCTATGGTCAAACCTCACAGGTCTGGGCCGGCCCGCACAGCACCGCCGCGGCGGCAGTCGCCGAATGGGTCAAACGAGGAACCTTCAACAGCAAAGAATGCGGACGCTTCAGGGTAAATGCGAGCGGAATCGTCAACGAGGAGGCGCCGACAGGCTGTCCGGGTGCCTAGATCGAGCCAAAGATACTGCGAAGCGAACCGGGATCGTGATCGGTGTCGAACCTCAAACCGAACTCCTGTCCGCGGGTGAGGCGGCCGATACTTGCCGCACGGATCTCTGCACGACGGAGGATTCTCGCAAACGGTGGATTGTGCGATGTCCGATGGTCAGCGTTAGTTGGCGGTGGCGTGTGTGGGGCAGGCCAATTCGGGTTCGATCTGTCAGCCGTGGTCGTGTAGCCACGTTCGGGCCTGGTCTCGCTGCGTGCCAGCCCAGGGCTCGGTGCACGAAGAGTGCACGAGCCGCCCGGGGTGCAGCTGCTGATCGACGACGCGGCGCTCGAACGATCTCGCCGAAGTGTTCTCGATCAGCAGACCCATGGTGTACCGCACACTCCAACGCGGCAAACCTGGCCAAACACACTGAGGCTCAGCGAAAGCTGCGCAGGACGATCTTGGTCCTCGGTCATATCGATCTCCGAAATTTCCCGAGTACTACGGCTACCCCACCTGTTCGGGAGTTCGAGGATCACCCGAACCTGGTCGTTTGGGGGTACCTCCCTGCACGAAGTGCTTGGGGGACCGTTTTCCCGGCGTCGAAGGCCGCCGCCACCTGCGGATGCTTGGCGAGTTCGCGCCCGAGCCGGACGATCCTGCTCGCCTGACCGGGCGTCATGGTGGCCGCCCGGCGAGCCAGCTGCCGGGCGAGGGCGCCCCGACCGGAACTCTATTCGGCCGGACTCGGAGCCGGAGCGCTGGTGGTAACCGCCGCGGCGGTAGTCGAAGCCGCCGGCGACTTTTCCGTGACGGTGGCCGTCCCCGCTACCGAGGTCGGCGTCGGCTCGACCGTGGAGGCCGCTCCGGCGCTCGGCGCCGTCACCGTCGCGGTCGACGTGCTGTCAGTTGTCGGCGTGGTGGACCCCGTCGTCGGCGGAGTATCCGCGAGGAGCTCTGCCGTCGGTACCGGCGTTGTGGTCGCGGTGGCCCCTGTCGCGCTGGGAGCGGCCGCGGTGCTCGCGCCGTCCGGCTGGTTCGCGGTGATCGGTTGCCCGTTCTGCGCCTGCTGTGCGAGGTGCGTCAGCCACGCCGCGGCGTACTCGGCGGAGGTCAGCGGCTTGCCGTTGTTCGGATCCGCGTCACGCCAGTAGTCGAAGTGGTGTCCTGTGTCGGGCGCCAGCGTCAACTTGTAAGGGTCGCTCAAGACGACCGGGATCGTGTTCTGGTTCGTCGTGATGAGACCGATGATCTCGTTGAACACCTTCTGCGGCAGGTAGGCGAGCGGCGACATCTCGTCGGCAGCGATCGACTGGGCCTTCGCCGGGCTCGGCGCGGGCTGGCCGGGCTTGTAGGACGGCGCCGACACGGTCAGGAGCACGTCGAGGAAGGTCTGGTCGCTCTGCATCCAGTTGGGCTGCGAGCCGATCTCCGTGAACGCGTCGAACGCGATGCGGCTGAGCGTCACCGCGACGTCCTGCCCCGTCGCAGGCGTGAGGCCCTCCCGCTCGAGGGTGTCGACGTTGAGTTGCCTGCCCACGTTGACGGCAAGCTGCAGCAGCGAGATGTTCTGCGGTACTGCGCAGGTCAGGTCGTCGTCCGAACAGAACGAGGCAACCTTTCCGCCCAGCACACCGAAGTCGTCGCCACCGGTGTCCGGCAGCGCGCCCTGCCCCCCGGTCGCGTTCGTGCCGTCCTGATACTTCCGGTCGAAGCCGTCCGGTCCGGCGAACGGATTCTTCGCGCCGGGGAACGGCCCCTGCTCGGCCGCGCGGCCCGCGTCGGCGAGGATGACGACGCCGACGACTTTCGCCGGATCGACGATCCCGTAGCTGCCGTCCGCGTCAGCTTCTTGATGCCCGACGTCCATCGCGACGCGGCGCGCGACATCGGCGCCCTCGCTGTAGCCGACCACCGCGAACTTCGTGTTCGGGCAGGATGCCTGGATCTCCCGCATGACCGACTTGGTGTTGGCCACGCCCGCGGCAACCGCGTTCTCGTAGTTGTTCATGTTCGCGGGGTAGGCGATGTAGACGGCGGCGTATGAGCCCGGATCGACGGCGCCGCCCGGTGCGTTGACCACCGGGTCGACCCAGCGGCTCGTGTAGTCACTCGAGAGGGCGGCCGGGAGTTCCTTGCCGTTGGGGTCGACGAGCATCTTCGTGGTTCCCGCGACCGGCGTGTCGTGGCGGCCGGCCACCGAGACGGTCACCATGTCGTGGCACTCGGTCGTCGATGCCGTGAGTTCGGTGTCGACGGTGCGTGGGGCCGGGGACAGTGCCCAGGTCAGCGTGACCACTGCCGTCACCCCCACGACGGCGGGCGCGATCAGGCCCGAGGCGATTCGATGGCGCGCGAAGAATCCGCGAAGTGTCATGCCCGCTCCCTACATCGACATCGGGCACACGGCGTCCTACCCCCGCGCGGTGTGTGCCCCATCTTCGGGATACATCGTCACACGGGGGGAGATCGCTACGTCGCAACCTCCCGGATTCGCCGAAACTCGAGTAGGGGGTGCGGCCCCGGTGCCGGACCCGCACGGTGGAGGTGTGCGGGACCGGCGGATGGCTCCGGTGACCTACGAGCCGGTGGCCGCGAGAAGGCCGAGGCCGATGATCGCACCGACTCCGCCGAGCAGTCCGGCGCCGATGCCTGCGAGGTTGGCGACGTTGCCGAGGGCAGCCATGTCAGCTTCGGAAGATCCCATGTGTGTGCTCCTTTTTCGGGGTTGTGTTGTACGTCTCAGTACCCCGCTATTGGTATCGCGGGTCACATGCCTCGAAAGAGGGCCGCGTCCGCTGAGCGGAAAAAGAGCCGATCGGTCTGTGCCGCACCGGCATGCTCCGCCGTGGTGCTACAACGTCAGCTGCATGAACGTCAGGTCCAGCCAGCGCCCGAACTTGATACCCACCTCCGGCATCTGGCCGACGATCCGGAAGCCGAACCGCTCGTGCAGGGCGATCGACGTGACGTTGCTGGACTCGATGCTGGCCACCATCGCGTGGATGCCCGCGGCCCGCGCCCGCTCGACGAGCTCGGTCATCAGGGCGCTGGCGATCCCCTTGCGGTGGTGGTCCACGTGCACGTACACCGAGTTCTCCACGGTGTGCCGGTAGCCGCTCTTCGCCCGCCACACCCCGTACGAGGCGTACCCGGCGACCCGGCCGGCCGAGCCGCTGTCGTCCGCGGAGGTGACCGCGACGAGCACGGGAAAACCGGCCCGCCGCCGGTCCTCGAGCCAGGTGCGACGGTCGTCGACGTCGACGGGCTCCTCGTCCCAGATCGCGGTGGTGTTGGCGACCGCCTCGTTGTGAATCGCCAGGATGCCGGGCAGGTCGTCGTGGTCGGCATCGCGGATCAGCATGGCAACCCCTCTATAGTGAACGAATGTCTCACATAGTAGACGATCCGACCGCTCGGATCGGCGCGCGGATCCGGCTCGAGCGCGAGGGCCGCGGGTGGTCGCTGAGCGAGCTCGCCGACCGATCCGGGGTCTCGCGGGCGATGATCAACAAGGTCGAGCGCGGGGAGTCCAGTCCGACGGCGACCCTGCTCGGCCGGCTCTCCGGCGCCTTCGCGCTGACGATCTCGCAGCTGATCTCGCGGGCCGAGCCGCAGGCGGGGCGGGTGAGCCGGGCCGACGATCAGCCCCGGTGGACCGATCCCGCGACCGGGTATGTGCGCCGGCAGGTCTCGCCGCGCGCGGGCGGTCCCACCGAGCTCACCGAGGTCGAGCTGCCGCCGGGCGTCGAGGTGGCATATCCGGCCGCCGCCTACGCGTTCAGTCGCCGGCTCATCTGGGTGATGGCGGGAGTCCTGACGTACATCGAGGGCGAGGCCGTACACGTGCTCGAGGCGGGGGATTGCCTCGAACTGGGTGAGCCGGTGGACGGCGCCTACCGCAACGACGGGCCGAATCCGGCGCGCTACGCCGTCGTGGTGCTCACGCCCGAGCGCTGACCGCGGCTCAGCGCTTCAGGGCGTCCGCCGGGAAGTGCACACCGGTCAGTTGCTCGGACGTGGTCCACAACTGCTTGGCCAGCTCGACGTCGGAGGCCTCGGGGGTGCGGCCGACCAGCGTCGGGTAGCCCCGGACCTCGTAGAACCCGTCGGGTCCGACGTAGCTTCCGCCCGGCAGGTCCTGGCTCGCCGCGAACAGGGTCGGACGGGCGCCCGCGTCGGCGTCCTGGGCGATCACCTTGTTGCCGACCGACATCACGGCGCCGGCGAAGCGGTTGCCCGAGTGGCTCTGCAGGTTCGTCGCTGCCCAGCCTGGATGCGCGTTCAGCGCTCGCACCGTCGATCCGGCCTCACGCAGCCGGCGCTGCAGCTCGAGGGAGAACAGTAGGTTGGCGAGCTTGGACTGGCCGTAGGCGCCGGTCCGGTCGTAGGTGCGCGACTCCCAGTTCAGGTCGCCGATGTCGATCGTGCCGCGGCGGTGCGCCTGCGAGGCGAGCGTCACCACTCGGTCGGTGATGTGGGGCAAGAGCAGATTGGTCAGCGCGAAGTGGCCGAGGTGATTGGTGCCGATCTGGCTTTCGAAGCCGTCCTTGGTTCGCGCCTCGGGGACCATCATGATCCCGGCGTTGTTCACCAGGACGTCGATGTCGCCGCTCCACTCGTCGGCGAAGCGCCGCACCGAGGAGAGGTCGGCGAGGTCGAGGGCGCGCACCTCGGTGGTGCCCCCGATGCCGCCGGCCACGTCGGTTCCGCGGGCGACATCGCGTACGGCCAGCACCACGCGGGCGCCGACGCGGGCGAGCTCGCGGGTGGTCGCCAGGCCGAGGCCGCTGTTGGCGCCCGTGACGACGACGGTGCGCCCCTCGAAGGAAGGCAGGTCTGCGGAGGTCCATTTGTGGGTTGTCATGGGGTCCAATGTAGGCACCGACTACAAAGTAGTCAACGACAACATTTGAGCTCGATGTCGGCTATCCTGCTCAGACCATGAACTTCACGCGCGCGCGTTCCTACCACCACGGCGACCTGCGCGGCGAGCTGATCCAGCGGGGAGAGGCGACGCTGCGCGAGGCAGGCGTCGACGGTCTGTCGCTGCGCCAGCTCGCCCGGGACATCGGGGTCAGCCACGGCGCGCCCAGCCGGCACTTCCGCGACAAGCAGGCGCTGCTCGACGCGATCGCGCTCTCGGGATTCGAGCGGCTCGGCGGGGTGTTCACCGCCTCGATCTCCGAGGGCACGTTCGAGGCCCGGCTGGGGGCCGTGGCGCGCGCCTACCTCCGATTCGCGACCGAGAACCCGGCGCTGCTGGAGCTGATGTTCGCCCGCAAGCACAGCCCCACCGGTGGAACCGAGCTCCCCGCGGCTGCCGAGCGGGCATTCCGCGTGCCGATCGCGCTCATCGCGGAGGGCCAGGCGAGCGGGGACGTGATCGAGGGCGACGCGGCGCAGATCGGACTCGCGGCGTTCGCGGCGATGCAGGGCCTGGTGACCTTCGTCAGCTCAGGTTTCGTGCCCGCGGAGTCGGCGGAGGGCCTCCTCGGCGATCTTGTCGCGCAAATGATGAACGGCCTGCGCCCCCGAACGTAGCGGGGCGCAAGCCGTCAGGAGTGGGATGCGGGGCGGTCAGCCGTCGAGGCCGCGGCGGGTCTTCTCCAGCGCGGCCAGCATGCGCAGGATCGAGGCCTTCTGGTTGCCGAGATCGGTGAGCCGGGCCCGGGCGGCCAGGCCCTGGCCCGCCTCGGCGACGGTGATCTGCTCGTCGACCGACGCGAGCTGGTCGAGCAGGCCGGTGACGCGGGCCTCGAGGGTTGCCATGTCGACGGACGTGGTCGGTGCCGAGGCCGCCGGTGCCGAGGCCGCGGGCGTCGACTTCGGTGCTGCCGCGCGACGAGGGGCGGGGGCGGTCTCCGCGACGACCGCGGCCGCCCGCGGGCGCAGGGCCTTGCGGACCATCGCCGGGTCCGGCGGGGTCTCGAGCTTGATCTGGTTCAGCACCGCGCGAGCGTCGCGGGCGGTGACGCGCCACTCGCGCTCTTCCTCGTCGTCGGACTGCAGCGTGCCGCCGAGCGGGCGCAGTCCGTACATGCCCAGGAACCGTCGGGCGCCGTCGATGATCTCTTCGTTCTCGCGGCACGTCGCACAGCGCGGCTCGTTGCGATAGGCCTCCACCGCGTCGGTGTCTCCGCACCAGACGCAGGCCCCGGGAACCCAACGCCTGGCCGTCCGCATCGTCGTCGTTCCGGCCTGGCCATCGAGTGTCTGCGCGTCAATCACGACGCATGACAATAGGGCAGAGCGAAGTGGCCCTCGACACCGGCTGGCAACCAACCTGCGGTTCTGCATTCCGGCGTGATCAATCTCATGTTCATGTCCCGGCGCGGCGCGCCGCGACCCGGTCAAACGCTTGCCGCGCAAGAGGTTCCGGCACCCGTCGGGCCGTCGATCGGAGTCGGTCGACGGGTCGCGGGTTACCGCTGCGGCGGGGGCGGAGGAGCGTCGCCCGGGGCGAGCTGGGCACCGATCTTCCGGAAGATCGATTCGGCCGCGTTCTTGTACAGGCCGGCGTCGTCGAAGGCCTCCTGGTCGTAGGTGACGGCGACGGCGATCGCGACCTTCTTCGACGGCAGGTAGGCCTCCGCGGCCGCGTACCCGGAGAACAACGGGTTCTGCATCAGCCAGTCGCCGGTGATGATGATCCCGAGCCCGTAGGTGTAGCTCTCCGACATCGTGGTGCAGGTCGGGCACCCGGGCAGGGTCGTCGTCTTACCGCGCAGGTCCGTCGACACCATCTTCTGGTACGACTCCGCGGACAGGAGCTTGCCGGTGCCGATCGCGACCGCGGTGTCGTGCATGTCGGAGATGTCGGTGGTCTGGACGGCCCCGCGGGTGATGGTCCAGGACGGGTTCCAGTAGGTGGATTCCTCGTAGAACGGGGCGCCGGCCGGGATCTTGAGGGCCTCGCGACGCTCGGAACTGAAGGCGTGCAGGGCGGGTTCGGCGATGGCGGCGGTGCCGGGGTCGGTGGTGTTGTCCAGCCCGAGCGGGCCGAGCACCCTGTCCTGCATCAGGTCCGTCATCCGCTTGCCGGTGATCTTCTCCAGCGCCAGCCCGAGGATGACGTAGTTGGTGTGCGCGTAGTTCCAGTTCGTCCCCGGCTCGTAGAGCAGCGGCTTGGCGGTCGCGGGCGCGATGAGTTCCTCGGGCGTCCACCTGCGGAAGGGGTCGGCGTAGATGGCCGCGTCGAACTCGGTGGCGCCCAGGACGTAGTCGGGGTAGCCCGAGGTCATCTGGGCCAGCTGGCCGAGCGTCACGAGGTCGCTGTGGGGGATGTAGGGCAGCCAGGTCGACACCTTGTCGTCGAGGCTCACCTTCCCCTCGTCGACGAGCTGGAGCAGCAGGGTGGAGACGTAGGAGATGGCCACGGCGCCGTTGCGGAAGTGCATGTCGGTGGTGGCGGGCACACCCGTCATCGATTCCCCGACGGCCTCGGTCAGGATCTCCCTACCGTCGACGGTGGCGCGCACGATCACCGCCTTCAGGTGGCTCTCGGCCATGGCCTCGCGGACGATCGTCTTGATGGCCTCGGTTTGCGCTGGATCGGCGGGTGATGGGGGTGGCGACGAGGTGTCCGTCGAGGTGCAGGCGGCCACAAGGGCGGCGAGGACCACGAGCACGAGCACGCGCCGAATCGGGGCCATAGCTGATCATGGCAGACCGGGCGGTTCTGCTGGGGGTTTTAGGCCGGGGCCCCGATCACGTCGGTCGCCCACTCGACCAGCGGCCGCAACGATTCCCACGCCTTGCGGACCTCGGTCGCCGTGCGCCTGGTGTCGAGCCACTTCGGTGAGGCGTAGAGGCGACTGGCCGTCAGCGACTTGTGACGGAGCAGCTCGATCCGCGGATGCTCGACGGTGAAGCCGCGCGGCGTCGTCTTGAGCCGGTCGCCGCCGATCTCGAATTTCGCGGCCTCGAGGTCCCGGGTGATCGTCTCGAGCTGTCCGCCGCGGAGGTCGCTGTCGACCGCGGCACGAAAGCGTGCGACCCGATCCGGGTCGGCCTGATAGAAGCCGCCCGCCACGAAGAGCCCGCGGGCGTCGAGCTGCACGTAGTAGCCCAGGGCGGGCCCCACCGCGCAGAAGCCGCCCTGATGCGTCTTGTACGGCGACTTGTCCTTGGCGAACCGGACGTCGCGATACGGGCGGAACACCTTGCCCGGCCCGAAGTCTGGCTCGAGCTCGGCGAGCAACGCAGCCATGGGTGCGTGCACGGACTCGTCGTAGACGGCCTTGTGCGCCGTCCACCAACTCTTGCTGTTGTCCGCCTCGAGGTCCTCGTAGAAGTCCAGCGCGGCGACAGGGAATCCGGAGAACGCGGCCATGCGAAAAGGCTAGCGCCTGTGCGCGGTTGACGGGTCCAGGGACTCGTCAACCGCGCACAGGCGCGAAGCGCCTACGCGCTGCCGTTGAAGAGCGAGGTCACCGATCCGTTCTCGAAGACCTCCTTGATGGTGCGCGCGAGGAGCGGCGCGATGGAGAGCACCGTCAGCGTCGGGAACTGCTTCTCCTCGGGGATCGGCAGCGTGTTGGTCGCGATGACCTCCTTGGCGCCGCAGCTCGCGAGCCGTTCGGCGGCGGGGTGCGAGAAGATGCCGTGGGTGGTGGCGATGATGACGTCACCGGCACCCGCGTCCTTGAGCACCTTGACCGCGCCCGCGATGGTGCCGCCGGTGTCGATCATGTCGTCGATCAGCACGCAGGTACGGCCGCTGACGTCACCGACCACGCGGTTGGACTTGACCTGGTTCGGGACGAGCGGGTCGCGGGTCTTGTGCACGAACGCCAGCGGCGCACCGTCGAGGGCGTCGGCCCACTTCTCGGCGACCTTGACGCGGCCGGCGTCGGGGGAGACGACGCAGATGTTGTCGGTGCCGTAGTTCTCCCGCACGTACTCGGCGAGCTGACCCTGGGCGTGCATGTGATCGACCGGGCCGTCGAAGAAGCCCTGGATCTGATCGGTGTGCAGGTCGACGGTGATGATCCGGTCGGCACCCGCGGTCTTGAGCAGGTCGGCGATCAGGCGGGCCGAAATGGGCTCGCGGCCGCGGTGCTTCTTGTCCTGGCGGGCGTACGGGTAGAACGGCAGCACCGCGGTGATGCGCTTGGCGGACCCGCGCTTGAGCGCATCGATCATGATCAGCTGCTCCATGACCCACTGGTTGAGCGGGGCCGGGTGGCTCTGCAGCACGAAGGCGTCGGAGCCACGCACCGACTCCTCGAACCGGACGAAGATCTCACCGTTGGCGAAGTCGCGGGCGGTCTGCGGGGTGACCTGGATGTCCAGTTCCTTCGCGACCTGCTCGGCCAGCTCGGGATGGGCGCGACCAGAGAAGAGCATCAGGTTCTTCTGGTTGTCGATCCAATTCGCGCTACTCACTGATCTTCGCCATCCTTGTTCGTGTTTTCGGCTTGTTGCTGCTGTGCCCGCGCCGCCGCCTCGGCCGCCGCGGTGCCGGGTCGGTTTCGCTCGACCCAACCCTCAATATTGCGCTGCTTTCCCCCGGACACGGCCAGCGCCCCCGGCGGAACGTCGAACCGCAGCACTGTGCCCGCACCCGTGTAGGCACCGTCGCCCACCTGGACCGGGGCGACGAACATCGTGTCGGACCCGGTGCGCACGTGCGACCCCACCACCGTACGGCTCTTGGTGACGCCGTCGTAGTTGACGAAGACACTGGAGGCCCCGATGTTGCTGTACTCACCGATGGTGGCGTCCCCGACATAGGTCAGGTGCGGCACCTTCGAGTGGGCGCCGATGTCGGAGTTCTTCACCTCGACGAAGGCGCCCAGCTTGCCGGCCTCACCGAGCACGGTGCCGGGCCGCAGGTAGGTGTACGGCCCTACCGTGGCGCCCGCGCCGATCGCCGCGCGATCGGCATGGGTGCGGATCACGGTGGCGCCTTCGCCGACCGTGACGTCGCTGAGGGTGGAGTCCGGGCCGATGACCGCGTCCTCGCCGATTCTGGTGCGGCCGAGTAGCTGGACGCCGGGCTTGATGGTCGCGTCATGGCCGATGGCCACGTCGACATCGATCCAGGTGCTGGCCGGGTCGATCACGGTGACGCCGGCGCGCATGTGGCCCTCCAGGATGCGGCGGTTCATCGCAGCGGCCAATTGGGACAGCTGAACCCGGTCGTTCGCGCCGGCGACCTTCTCCTCGTCCGCCAGCAGCGCCGCGTACACATCCCGCCCGGCCTCCCGCGCGATCTTCAACACATCGGTGAGGTACAGCTCCCGCTGCGCGTTGTGGGTGTCGAGGTGGCCGAGCGCGTCCCGGAGGACCACGGCGTCGAACGCATAGACGCCCGAGTTGACCTCGGTGATCGCAACTTGTTCCGGCGTGGCATCGGCATGCTCGACGATCTCCATGACGCCGCCGTCCGCGTCACGGACGATGCGACCATAACCATTGGCATCGGCGGGCACGAAGGTGAGCACGGTGACTGCGGCCGGGTTCGGCGCCGAGAGATGCTCGTCGATGAGGGCGTGCAGGGTGTGCCCGTCGAGCAGGGGGACGTCCGCGGAGGTCACCAGCACGGTCCCTTCGAAGTCGTCGGGCAGTGCCCGCAACCCGCAGGCGACCGCGTGGCCGGTCCCCAGCTGCTCCTCCTGCACTGCGGTGGCGACCTCACGCCCGAGTTCGGCGGCCGCGTCCTTGACTCCAGCACCCACGGCCTCGCGCTCGTGTCCGACCACGGTGACCAGGTAGGTGGGATCGAGCTCGGCGGCGGCGTACAGCGAATGGGCGAGCATCGTCCGACCCGCCAGCGAATGCAGCACCTTGGGGGTCTTGGACCGCATCCGAGTTCCTGCTCCTGCGGCGAGGACGACCACGGCGGTCTCGGCTGGCATGACGCTCCCTCGAAATCGAACCGGTGTGTACAGCTACTGGGTCATCCAGCACATCCGCCACTGAGCCAATGGACGCTCAGAAGTACTCGCTCCGCCGCCAGGACTCGAACCTGAACTATCTGAACCAAAATCAGAGGTGCTGCCATTACACTACGGCGGATTGCCGCACCTGCGGATTCGTGTCAGAAAGCCGGAGGCTCGACCCGGGCCCGCTGTGCGCCCACGATCCTCGCATGTGGGCGCGGATTTGGTCGAACCGCGTCGACTGAATCGATTCGCGCGCCCGATAGGCTGGCCGCATGTCCCGACCCCCGCAGGCCCCCGGCGAACGACCTCCGCGGACGCGGATGACCGGCACCCAGCGTCGTGAGCAGCTGATCGAGATCGCCCGCAGCCTGTTCGCCGAACGCGGGTACGAGGCCACCTCCATCGAGGAGATCTCCGCGCGCGCGAGCGTGTCCAAGCCCGTGGTCTACGAGCACTTCGGCGGCAAGGAGGGCCTCTACGCCGTGGTCGTGGACCGCGAGATGTCGACGCTGCTGAACATGATCACCGCCTCGCTGTCGCAGAACCGGTCCCGCGTCCGGGTCGAGCGGGTGGCATTGGCCCTGCTCACCTACGTCGAGGAGCGTACCGACGGGTTTCGCATCCTGGTGCGTGACTCCTCGGTCACGGCCGCCGACGGTACCTATTCGTCCCTGCTGAACGACGCGGTCAGTCAGGTCGGACACATCCTGGCCTCGGATTTCTCCAAACGCGGCTTCGATCCGGAGCTCGCGCCGCTCTACGCCCAGGCGTTGGTGGGGATGGTCTCGATGACCGCGCAGTGGTGGCTCGACGAACGGACGCCTCCCAAGGAGGTGGTGGCCGCGCACGTGGTGAACCTGTGCTGGAACGGCCTGACCAACCTGGAAGCCGACCCGAAGCTCGGCGGTGAATAGGCGCCCCTGACGGGGATCAGGGCGTAAGGCGACTCGCGGTCTCAATACGGGGAAGTTCACCCTCCCGGTGTAAAATTCTGCTTGGTTTGTTGTGGTGACAGGTCTGGTATCTGTGCAGGTGCACGCCGGTCAGCACCGGCCGGATGTCTCGGTCTCCGAAGGCGGTCGAATGGTCAGGCAGGAGCGCGCCGAGGCAACGAGGAATGCGGTTCTCGTTGCGGCGGCGAACGTGTTCGCGAAATTCGGGTATGCGAACGCGAACCTCAGCGAGATCATCGCCCAGTCGGGGGTCACGAAGGGGTCGCTGTACTTCCATTTCGCCTCCAAGGAAGAACTGGCCAGGGGCGTCATCGACGAGGGCAACAGCCGCGTGGTCGTGGCCTGCGCACCGCTGCAAGACCTGCGCGATCCCGCGTTGGAGACGATGATCGGGCTCTCGTTCCTGGTGACGGACGTGGCGGCGGCCGATCCGATCGTGGCGGCGATGCTGCGCCTGCAGCACGAGATCGGCGATCACCGCGGGACCGGCGAGAATCTCGTCGAGCTCTGGCAGCAGGGGAATTCGGATCTGGTCGAGCGGGCGATCGCCGAGGGTGACATCACCGCGGAGGCGGACACACAGGCGATCGCGACCTTCATCTTCGATGCGTTGTTCGGAGGCCGGGTCGCCGCCGATGCGACCGGGAGCGTGGACCAGTTGCCCGCCAGGATAGAAAGCACCTGGTATTTCCTTCTCTCGGCGTTGGTTCCCGCGGCGAAGGTCGGCTACTTCCGGGAGTTCACTCTCCGGCGTTCACGTCGTTGACCCCATCGGAGGACGTCGGTGCTCGCGCCTAGACTCTTCTGTGGTCGCCCCCACCGGCGGCTTCACCCGTTCGGCGAGCCCAGGAGCATCGACTTTGTCTTCCCGTTCTTCGAACCCGGTGGCCGTCGACCCCGCTGCGTTTCCCCTCGCCGGAGTGTTCGGGGTGGCGCTGGCCGACCCCGCGTTCACCGGGGTGCGCGAGGCCGTCGGCTCGGCCACGCTCGACATCGTCGCCCCCGGCCCGGCCCGGGCGTTCGTCGCCTCGGCCATCGCGGAGAAGGCGCAGCTGCTGCTCGTCACCGCCACCGGCCGGGAGGCCGACGACCTGACGACCGAGCTGCGGGAGGTGCTCGGCGATGCGGTCGCCCAGTTCCCGTCCTGGGAGACGCTGCCGCACGAGCGGCTCTCGCCCGGTGCGGACACGGTCGGCCGTCGGCTCGAGGTACTGCGCAGGTTGGCGCGCCCGGACGACGCCGACTACGGCTCGCCGCTGCGCGTCATCGTCACGACGGTCCGCTCCCTGGTGCAACCGATGGCCCCCGGGCTCGGCGAGATCGAACCGATCACGCTGCGGGTCGGTGCCGAGCACGACTTCGACGCGTTGACACACCGCCTCGTCGAGCTGGCCTATTCCCGGGTCGACATGGTCGGCAAGCGTGGGGAGTTCGCGGTGCGAGGCGGCATCCTCGACATCTTCTCGCCGACCGCCGACCATCCTGTGCGCGTGGAGTTCTGGGGCGACGAGGTCACCGAGTTGCGGGCCTTCTCGGTGGCCGACCAGCGGTCGCTACCTGAGGTGGAGGTCGCCACCCTGATCGCGCCGCCGTGCCGCGAGCTGCTGCTCACCGCGAAGGTGCGCGATCGGGCGGCGGCGCTGGCCGCGGACAACGAGGCCGACGCGGCGCTGGTGGAGATGCTGGACAAGCTGTCCGCGGGCATCCCGGTCGAGGGCATGGAGGCGCTGCTGCCCGTGCTGCAGAACGGCGAGCTGGTGCTGCTGACCGACGCGCTCCCCGCGGACACGCACGTGCTGCTGTGTGATCCGGAGAAGATCCGCACCCGCGCGACGGACCTGGTCCGCACCGGCCAGGAGTTCCTCGAGGCGTCGTGGACGGCGGCCTCGCTGGGCGGCGCGGCGCCGCTCGACGCCTCGGCGATCGACACCTCGAGTGTCGGCGGCAAGGGGCTCGACCTCGCGGCCTCCGCATACCGATCGCTCCGGCAGGTGCGGGAGAGCGTCGGGGCATCCGGCCGGCCCTGGTGGACGGTCAGCCCGCTCGCCTCGGGCAGCGGGGCGGAGCTGGCCCTCGACCTGCGCCCGGTGCCGGAGATCCGTGGCTCCGACGAGCTGCTGGCCGAGCTGTTCGTGACCCTGCGGGCGCACGTGAGCGCGGGTGGCCGGGCCGCGATCGTCGTGGCGGGCTCCGGCACCGCGCACCGGGTGCTCGAGCGGCTCGCCGAGGCGGAGGTCCCCGCGACCGAACTGGGGCCGGGCGTGGCGCCGGAGCCGGGCGTGGTCGGCGTGCTCTGCGGCAGTCTGCATGACGGCCTGATGTTCCCGGGCGACACCGATGCCGGCCTGGTCGTGATCACGGAGTCCGATCTCACCGGCAACCGTGTCGCGGCGGTCGGGGACGGCAAGCGGCTGCCCGCCAAGCGGCGTAACCAGGTCGATCCGCTCGCCCTGACCGCGGGTGACATGGTGGTGCACGACCAGCACGGCATCGGCAGGTTCGTCGAGATGGTCGAGCGGACCGTCGGCGGAGCCCGCCGCGAGTACCTGGTGATCGAGTACGCGGCCAGCAAGCGGGGCCACCCCGGTGACCGGCTGTTCGTGCCGATGGAGTCCCTCGACCAGCTCTCCCGCTATGTCGGCGGCGAGCTGCCCGCCCTGTCGAAGCTCGGCGGCTCCGACTGGACGAACACGAAGCGTAAGGCCCGCAAGGCGGTTCGTGAGATCGCGGGCGAGCTGGTGCAGCTGTACGCCGCCCGGCAGGCCGCGCCGGGGCACGCGTTCGGCCAGGACACCCCCTGGCAGAAGGAGATGGAGGACGCGTTCGCGTTCACCGAGACCCACGACCAGCTGACGGTCATCGACGAGGTCAAGGCCGACATGGAGAAGCCGGTCCCGATGGACCGCGTCGTGATCGGCGACGTCGGCTACGGCAAGACGGAGGTCGCGGTGCGGGCCGCCTTCAAGGCCGTCCAGGACGGCAAGCAGGTGGCGGTCCTGGTGCCGACCACCCTTCTCGCGCAACAGCATCTGCAGACCTTCACCGAGCGAATGGCGTCCTTCCCGGTCAAGGTCCGCGGCCTGTCCCGGTTCACCGACCCGGGGGAGTCCAGGGAGATCATCCAGGGCATGGCCGACGGCGAGGTCGACATCGTCGTCGGCACCCACCGGCTGTTGCAGACCGCGGTCCGCTGGAAGGACCTCGGCCTGGTCATCGTCGACGAGGAGCAGCGCTTCGGCGTCGAGCACAAGGAACACATCAAGGCGTTGCGTACCCACGTCGACGTGCTCACCATGTCCGCGACCCCGATCCCGCGCACGCTCGAGATGAGCATGGCGGGCATCCGCGAGATGTCGACGATCCTCACCCCGCCGGAGGAGCGGCACCCGGTGCTCACCTATGTCGGTGCGTACGCCGACAAGCAGGTGGCCGCCGCGATCCGGCGTGAGCTGCTGCGCGACGGCCAGGTGTTCTACGTGCACAACAGGGTCAGCTCGATCGACAAGGCCGCCAAGCGACTTCGCGACCTGGTGCCCGAGGCGCGGGTGGTGGTCGCGCACGGCCAGATGAACGAGGAGACCCTCGAGAAGACGGTGCAGGGGTTCTGGGAGCGCGAGTTCGACGTCCTCGTGTGCACCACCATCATCGAGACCGGCCTGGACATCTCCAACGCCAACACCCTGCTCGTGGAGCGGGCCGATTCGCTCGGCCTGTCCCAGCTGCACCAGCTCCGTGGGCGCGTCGGCCGCAGCCGCGAGCGCGGCTACGCGTACTTCCTGTACCCGCCGGAGAAGCCACTCACCGAGACCGCGTACGACCGCCTCGCCACGATCTCGCAGAACTCCGATCTCGGCGCGGGCATGGCCGTCGCGATGAAGGACCTCGAGATCCGTGGCGCGGGAAACGTGCTGGGGGCGGAGCAGTCCGGGCACGTCGCCGGCGTCGGGTTCGACCTGTACGTGCGGCTGGTCGGCGAGGCCGTGGAGGCCTTCCGCGCGGTCGCCGACGGCAGGCCGGTCACCACCGAGGAGGCGCAGAAGGAGGTCCGCATCGACCTGCCCGTGGACGCGCACATCCCGCCCGACTACGTGACCAGCGACCGGCTCCGGCTGGAGGCCTACCGGAAGCTGGCCGCCGCCACCGACTCCGAGGCCATCGCCGCGGTGATCGAGGAGCTCGTCGACCGGTACGGCCCGGTGCCCGAGGAGGTCGGCCGGCTGGTCTCGGTCGCGAAGCTGCGCCTGCTCTGCCGTGAGTTCGGCCTCGAGGAGGTCTCCGTGGCGGGCACCCAGCTCAAGATCGCACCGATGCAGCTCCCGGACTCGAAACAGCTCCGGCTCAAGCGCCTGTACCCGAGTGCGCAATACCGTGCGACGACCGGGCTGGTGCAGCTTCCGTTGCCGCGCACCGGTTCCGGTGGGGTGGGCGCGGACCGGGTGCGGGATGTCGAGCTGCTGCAGTACATCGCGGACTTCCTGCTCGCCCTCGACGGACGGGCGGCGGGGGCAGTGGACGTCAGGGTGCAGACGGGGGCGTGAGGCGATGACGGTGGTGTTGCTCTACCCGCACGGCCCCGCCCGGGTTCCGGCGGCGGCGGTGCGGCTGCTGCGTGGGCAGGTCGAATATGCCTCGGATGTGCCGGTCGCGGTGCGTGAGGAGCTGGGTCTGCCGCACGCACCGGGTGCCGCCGTGCTGGTGGCAGTAGACCCCGAGGGGGTGCAGGTGCGGCACCGGGTGTCCGCGGGCGAGGAGGTTGTCGCGGCGACGCCGGTGCCCGGGCAGCGGCTGCTGGCGGCCGTCGAGGTGATGGACCGGCTATGGCAGTTCGGCGGGTGGGAGGTCACGCAGACCCACGACTCGCTGCGCCGCTACCTGCTCGAGGAGACCTACGAACTGCTCGACGCGATCGAGGAGGGCGACCCGGAGGGCCTGCGGGAGGAGTTGGGCGACCTGCTGCTGCAGGTGCTGTTCCACTCGCGGATCGCGCAGGAGTCGGCGACAGATCCCTTCACGGTCGACGATGTGGCGCAAACCCTGGTCGCGAAGCTGGCGTTACGCAGCCCTCACCTCACCAACGGCCACACCGGGCCGATCGACGTTGCCGAGCAGGAGGCCGCGTGGGAGGTCGCGAAGGCCACGGAGAAGTCTCGGGCCTCCTGTATGGACGGCATCGCGATGGCGCAGCCGGCGCTCGCGTTGGCGGAGAAGGTGATCGAGCGGGCGAGCCGGGCGGGGTTGCCGGCGGAGTTCGTCCCGGAGGAGCTGCGCGTCGTGCGGATCGGCGGGCCCGACAACTCTGAGGATGCACTGCGCAAGGCGGTGCTGACCTTCGTGGCGCGGATCCGGGCCGCGGAGGCGGGAGCACGGGAGGCCGGGGTCGAGCCGGGCCGACTGACCGCGCAGGCGTGGACCCGCTGGTGGTGACGCCGGCCGACACCAGCACACCGGGCACGCCGAGGTCCGACTCAAAACCAACTTGAGGTTGGAATCTGGGCGAGTAACCTGGGCGTAGTCAGGTTTGCTGTCGCGTCCGCCTGTGAGGCGGCCGGGAATCAGCGCAGGCGTGATCGGTGCCGCTGGTGCGAGCGAGCCCGCGCCCGCCGCCCGATCGAGTAGTGCCCGCACAACCTGCCGCTCCGAGTGCAACCACGTCATGTGCACGGAAGGCCGTGATGTCAATGATGTCGCCCACTGCCCGCCGCGTGATCCCGCGGCGGCTCGTGGCCCTCGTCGTCGCGCTGGGCATGTGCGGCGCCTGCGGCGTCCAGAGCGGTGGTCTAGATCATGCGGCCACGCGGGTACCGACTCCGCCCGGTTCCGGAAAGGACTGGAGGATCGTCTTCGCGGAGGAGTTCGACGGCACCGACTACGACCACGGCAAACTCACCCCGTGCTTCGACTGGAACTACGGTGACTGCACCAGCAGCTTCAACGAGGGCAGGGAGACCTACCGGCCCGAGCAGGTGCGGGTGGATGCGGGTGCCGCCGCGCTCGTTGCGGAGCCGTTGTATCCGCCGAAACCCGACTACGCGTGCTTTCAGGGGGCCTGCACGTACAGGTCCGGATTGCTTTCTACGGCAAGGCCGAACGCGCTCGATGGTCGGTACCTCTTTCCCTTCACCTATGGCTACGTCGAGTCACGGATGAAGCTCCCGGGGCAGTCCGGGTTCTTCACCGCGTTCTGGATGCTGCCCACCGATCCGACCTATCGATACCGCTCTGAGATCGACATCGTCGAAGTCCTCGGGGGTGATCCGGACACCGTGTACATGACCTATGCGTACGACGACCGACGCAGGTCATACGAGGTCAACAGGGGTGGGTCCGGCAATGGTGACTGTGCGGTGCGGGACCATTCGCGCGACTGGGTCCGATTCGGGGTGGATTGGCAGCCCGATCACATCGCCTGGTACATCGACGGGGTCAAGTGTGGTGAGTTCACCGATGCCTCCCAGATCGAAGACGGCCCGATGCAGCTCATCGCCAACGTGATGGTCGACAACGAATGGGAACGTGAGGCGGGTTCGGTTCTGGCCGCCCCGACCCTGGTGGATCAGCTCGAGATCGACTATATCCGCGTATACCAGCAACAATGAAACGGAGCGCGTTTCGGGTGATCGGCTTCGACGCTGGTGACGAACAACACCGCGCGGCAGAGGGGATGGGCCGATGTACGACTTCTGCGTCATCGGCGCGGGCATCGTCGGGGTGGCGGTCGCCAGGGAAATCCTTCACCGGCAGCCGGGTTCGAGTCTGCTCGTGGTGGACAAGGCGGATGCGCTCGCCGCCCACCAGACCGGGCACAACAGCGGTGTCATCCATTCGGGGATCTACTACGGGCCCGGCAGTCTGAAGGCAGAGCTGAGCCGGCGTGGGGCCGAGATGACCACCGGGTTCGCACTCGACCACGGCGTCGCCGTCGATGTGCGTGGCAAGCTGCTGGTTGCCACGGACGACGCCGAACTCGCCCGGATGCGGGCGCTGCACGAGCGATCTGAGGCGAACGGGCTCGACGTCGAGGTGCTCGACGCGGTCGAGCTCCGCCGCCGCGAACCGGCGATCACGGGTGTCGGCGCACTGTTCGTCCCGACCACGGGCATCGTCGACTATCGGCGGATCACCGAGGTGATGGCCGATCAGGTCCGTTCCGCGGGCGGCGAGATTCGACTCGGCACCGCCGTGACCGCCATCGCGGAATCGGCCGCCGGTGTCACGGTCAGTGGTCCGTCCGGCTCGTGGTCCGCCCGGCGACTCGTCGTGTGCGCGGGACTGCAGGCCGACCGGCTGGCCCGAATGGCCGGGATACGCACGGAATTCCAGATCATTCCCTTCCGAGGCGAGTACTACGAGCTTCCCGCGTCGCGTTCGGAGTTGGTGCACCATCTGATCTACCCGATACCCGACCCGGCTCTGCCCTTTCTCGGTGTGCACCTCAGCCCGACCATCGAGGGCGGGCTGACGGTGGGCCCGAACGCGGTGCTGGGCATGGCGCGCGAGGGCTACCGAAAGTTCAGCGTCGACCGTCGGGACGTGTGGGAGTACCTGCGGTTTCCAGGCTTCTACAGGGTGGTGCGCGCGCACCTTCGTACCGGCGTCGGTGAGCTTCGCGATTCGTTGCTCAAGTCCGGCTACCTGGCCCGCTGTCGAAAGTACTGTCCCGAGTTGACCATCGACGACCTGCTGCCGCGGGAGTCCGGGATCCGGGCGCAGGCGGTGCTCCGCGACGGAACCCTCGTCCACGACTTCCTGATCGAGCGGACGCCCCGCTCCCTGCACGTCCTGAACGCTCCGTCGCCGGCGGCGACCGCCGCCCTGCCGATCGCGGAAACCGTCGCACGCCGGCTGTTGGCCGAGTGCTGAGCCGAACCCCGCCCACCGCCGACTGATCGTCACGGGCTCGCAGGCGGGGGAACAGGGCCAGGGCGTGCCGGCGATCGCAGGATGGTCGTCGGTGGCAGGGGTGGCGATCCGGTCGCGGGATCGTGGGCCGACCCGTCGACATCGTATTCCGGGGGAGTGTGGACTACGACGAAGGCGATCGCGGCGACGATCGTGGGAACGGCCCAACGATGCCGCGAGGCGGCGTGCCGCCCTTCAGGATGGCGAGTCGGCCCCGGCGGCGCTGCGTCTCACCGAGGTCGCAGTCGGTCAGGCACTGCTGAATCGGCCGGCGCTGAAGTGCGGTCGGGGAGTGCGCCGGCGGTGACGGCACGTCCAGCACGCAGGCCATTGTTCGGCGGCCTCTCGGTTGTCGAAGTTCCGCAGCGCGGGCCGCTTGTGCAAGCACCCCACGGCCCGGCAAGCGCAACCTTACTCGCGAACACCGACCTGACGCAGCTGCTGCGACCTGTGACCTGCCGGCGACCGGAAAGGCCCGTATTCAGGGCCACTGTTCGCGTGGGCTGGGAGCTCCACGTCAGCGCAGAAAGACCAGATCAGACATCCCGTCGGCCGCTCCAGGGTGCGGTAGCGATGTAGTCTTTGACGAGGAATCCGACGCGGATCGACCCCACTGCAGTGTGGTTTGGTTTGGCAGGTTGCCTAGTGGGAGGAGCTGTGAGTCGCCTGTCGATCTGAGGTCATCGCCACGGGCTGCTGCAGGCCGGATGGTTCGCAAGATGGTCGCGGCCGGATACACAAGGGGCACCTGATGGCGCAGACGTCGAGTAGCCGATCCCTCGGAGCGATACGCAGGCGTGCAATGCAACTCACTTCGATCGCACAATCGGGTGGGCCTCGGGAGGTGCTCCAGCGATTCGCGCGGCGCGCATACGAGATCTCAGGCGCTGTCGAACTCGATTTTCCGCTTCTCCACGGGGATATTGCCGACTCCGCCAGTGTGCGGTGGAAGGTTCCATCGCGCGATCCCGAGCGGGGTCGGCCTCTGACCGTCGGATGGGCAATGACTCCACCGATGCCCGGGTCCGGCGGCCACACCACAAACTTCCGCATGGTGGAGGCGCTCGAAGAGGCCGGCCACCGCTGCGTCGTCCACCTCTACGACCGCCACGGGTCACCCGTGGACTTTCACGCCAAGGTGATTCGTGAGCACTGGCCCACGATGAAGGCTCGGATCATCGACGCACGTGGCCAGTTTGACCCCGCTGACGCTTACGTCGCCACAAGCTGGCAAAGCGCACACGTGATCGGAAAGCAGGTGTCGGCACCGGGTCGCCGCCTCTATTTCGTCCAGGACTACGAGCCGTATTTCTACCCGCGCGGCTCGGAATATGCTCTTGCCGATGACACCTACCGATTCGGGTTCCGCACGATCGCGCTCGGTGGAATGGTTGCGGAGATGCTGCGATCCGCTCATGGGATACAGGTGGACCGAATTCCGTTCGGTACGGACTTGTCGGTCTACCGCCTGACCAACCACGGTTCCCGCAGTGGCGTCGTCTTCTACGCCAAGCCGCGCATCGCGCGCCGCGGGTACAGCCTGGCGATGGCAGCCCTCGGCGAGTTTAATCAACGCCACCCGGACCAGGAGATACACCTGTTCGGCGACCCGCACGTCCGACCGCCCTTCCCGGCGCGTGTTCACGGCACGGTCTCGTCGGGTGCACTCGCCGAGCTGTACAACAAGTGTGTGGCCGGGATCGCCATTTCCTTCACGAACATTTCGCTCGTCCCCTACGAGATGCTGGCGTGCGGAGCAATTCCTGTCGTCAACGAGGACGCCTTCGCGCGTGCGGAATTGGGCAACCCAGCGGTTCGCTGGGCCGCGGCCACGCCCTCCGCGCTCGCACACGAATTGTCGGCCGCCGTGGCAACCAGCGATGTCGCCGCGGCGGCGGAACGCGCGGCGAGTGCGGCAGAGAGTCTTGACTGGGGGGAGGCGAAGAAAGCGTTTGTGCGAATTGTTGAGAACGAAATATTCCGCGACGGCGACGAGTCCACGCGTTCCGCGAATCGACAAGAGGATCGGCTATGAGCACTTCGAGCGGGGTGATCCGCGAGATCGATCGCGGTCTGCTGCGGCAGCAGGCGCGAACCGCGACGCCATTCCCACACGTCCTTATCGACGACTTCCTGGATACGGGCTTTGCTCGTGAAGCACTGAGCTGCTGGCCCAGCTATTCGGATGCCGCGAAGATGGGGAGGGAGTTTCGTACGATCAATGAGCGACGCAAGGTGCAGGTAACCGATAGTGATCGATTTCCCCCGACGCTGCGCGAGCTCACTGCGGTACTGGCGTCGCCCGAGTTCATCGATACTGCATCTGCGATCTTCGACATCCCGAGTTTGCTCCCGGACCCCGAGCTCGTAGGGGGCGGACTGCATCAAACCGGCCCTCGAGGGCGCCTCGATGTCCACGTCGACTTCAACTACCTCGAGGACCGAAAGCTCCACCGCAGGCTGAACATTCTGATCTATTTCAACGAGGGATGGATGCCGGAGTGGGGGGGACAACTGGAACTGTGGAACAGCGATGTTTCCGAGTGCGTGCACTCGTTCGATCCGATCTTCAATCGATGTGTGATATTCGAAACGAGTGAGATCAGCTACCACGGCGTAACCGAGGTCAGGTGCCCGGACGACGCTGTCCGTCGTTCCTTTGCGGGGTACTACTACACCAAATCCGCCCCGACGAATTGGGCCGGGGAGTCGTATTCCACCATCTTCAAGGCGCGGCCGGACGAGTCGGTAAAGAACCGACTAATGGCCCTCAAGCGCACGTCGGACGTTGTGAAGGGAAGGGTGAAGAAGGTTGTCCGCCGATCTGAGGGTTCATGAGCGTGTGCGATGAGGCGCAACCTCGGCCAGTCGATTCGCCACGGGCTCGCGTGGTCCCTGGCCGGCACGATAATTGTGCGGCTGGGTGGTCTCGTCGTGGGAATCGTGCTGGCGAGGCTCCTCACACCCGAACAATTCGGTGTATACGCGGTGGCGTTGACCGTCACCACGATTCTCATCACACTTGCGGACCTGGGCTTGGGTGCAGTCCTACTTCGTGCCGACGACCCGGAGCGACTGGCGCCCACGGTCGCGACGCTGGGACTGCTGGCCGGAACACTGCTTGCAGGCGGGATGGCACTCAGCTCGGGGATTGTCGCCGCCGCGTTCGGTATACCCGACGCCGCCCCGGTGATCGCGGTGCTGTCGCTCAGCTTGCTGCTCGGAGGCATTGCAGTCGTTCCGTACAGCCTACTGCTACGGAACTTTGAGCAGAACAAACTATTCGCGACCAGTGTCGTCGAATTCGCGGTCGGCACGGTCGTGTCGATCGGCCTCGTGCTGCTCGGTCTCGGTCCGATGGCTCTCGCCCTCGCGCGAATCGCCGCGCAGTGCACGTCCACCGCGATGCAATTCGTCCTGGCGAGGTGGCGTCCGCGAGTCGGGTTCGATCGTGCGGTAGCCGGTCCGGCTTTGCGCTTCGGGCTGCAGGCCTCGTCGGCGGCCGTCCTCTCCGTGGTGCTGATGAACATCGACAACATGGTGATTGCGCGCATTGCGGGCGACGTATCGCTGGGCTTCTATGCCCTGGCATTCAATATCGCAAGTTGGCCGATGACCGCCATCGGTCAGGCCGTACGGTCCGTGTCAATTCAAGCGTTCGCGGAGTCGGAGCGCCAGCGAGTCGTGAGGGGAAACGCCGGCCGCGATCCAAGCCTTGCAGTTGGAACCACGTTTGCCTGGGCCGCTGCGGTACCCGTGGGAACCCTGCTTGCCGTCCTGTCGGTTCCGCTCATCGGAGTGCTATACGGAGGCCGATGGATTCCCGCTTCCGCGGCACTCGCCGCACTGGGGGCCTTCGGTGCCCTACGAGTGCTCTTGACCGTGATCGACTATTACCTGCTGGCGCGTGGGGCCGCAGGGACCGTGGCATGGATACAGGTCTTGTGGATCGTCGCGTTGACGCCCGCGATGGTTGCCGGCACGTATCTGTTCGGTATCACGGGAGGGGGGTGGTCCCACATGATCATCGGCGTATGCGTCATGCTGCCGGTATATCTCGTCGCGGCGCAAAGGGCTGGGGCAGATGTCTCGGCGGTGGTGCGCGGGTTGATCCCACCGGTTCTGGCGGCCGTCCCCTGTTGGTACGCGGCGCGCTGGGTGGCGAGCAGTTTCGAGACACCGCTGCTCGGCCTCACGTGCGGTGGGATCACCGGGGTCGTTGTTTACCTCGGGCTGATTCACCGATGGATCATGCGGGTGTGGCAGTCCATCCATCGGCCGAGTGCCGCCGCGCTGTCGACCCGGGGAAAGCGATGATGAACTGCCCGGCACTCCTGCGCACCCTTTCCGTGCGGCCGCACGGTAAGGGCAGTGGCCACACCGAATCCATTCCAGTGCAAGGTGTTCGGCGAAGGCGATAGGTACCCCGGGCCGCAATCGGGGCGTTGGAGTAGGCGCATCATGTGCGCGGATGCAATCGGGTCGTGACGTCGGATGGCCTTCGCTCTGGGCAGTGGTTCGGACCCATAAGGTGTAGACTGACCGCGACGCTGGCTCATCTGCTTGAGGCGTTGCGTACCGCTCGATGCGCGCCGAGTTGCGGCCGAGGCGGGTGGAGGAACGATGACCTATCGAGTCGGCGACTGGGTGGAAGTCCGGGGTGCCGGAGAGATACTGCGGACCTTGGATGGCGAGGGTGCCATCGACGGGATGCCGTTCATGCCCGAGATGCTCCAGTTCGCAGGCAAGCGCCTCCGAGTCTCGGCTTCGGCCCACAAGGCCTGCGACACCATCGACTCCCACAAGAACCGCAGGATCAACGACTCGGTCCATCTGGGTGTTCGTTGCGACGGCAGCGCCCATGGGGGCTGTCAGGCAGCCTGCCTGCTGTACTGGAAGACCGCGTGGCTGAAGCCGGCCGATAGCCCTGCGCCGCAGGCCGAATCGACGTTCGCCCGGGATGGCCGGGTCGACACGTCAGTCATCGACAGGGCAACCCGAGCTCACCTGTCCGATGCAGGTGATCGACAGGTCAGATACTCGTGCCAGGCGACGCGATTGATCGATGCGAGCACTCCGATGCGCCAGCGCGATGTCCGGCAATACTGGAAGGATTGGACCACCGGCAACGTCAGCCTGTGGAGGATGATCCGGTTCATGCCGCTCGCGGCGTACAACACTATTGTCTGGAAGATCGGTCGGGGCAGGACAATTCCCTCCATCGAGGGCTTGGCGGGTACGCGGACGCCGACCCAGGTGCTCGATCTGCAGCCGGGCGAGATGGTGGAGGTGAAATCCAGGGACGAGATCGCGAAGACGCTCGACTCCTCAGGGTGCAACCGCGGCATGCACTTCGACACCGAGATGACACCATACTGCGGCAAGCGGTATCGCGTGCGCGGCCAGGTCGAGCGGCTCATAAACGAGAACACTGGGTTGATGATGGAGATGAAGACCCGCGGGGTCATTCTCGAGGATGTCGTCTGCAAGGGTTGCTTCCACCCTGAACGGCTGTTCTGCCCTCGCGACATTTACCCGTACTGGCGTGAGATTTGGCTCAAACGCGTCGAGTGAATGGACCAGTGGTCATGGTCGCAAGAAGTGTTCCTCCGTCACTTTCGGGGAAGGATTCCACGTGGTAGCGCGAATCCGCCCCGTCACGTCTCCTACTCGTCCGTCGGTTTCCGTCGTGATTCCTTGCTATGAGTACGGGCATTTTCTCCCGGATGCGGTGGAGTCTGCGCTCTCGCAGACCGGTGTGGATGTCGACGTTCTGATCATTGATAATGCGTCGTCTGACAACAGCCCGGAGGTCGCGAAATCGCTGGCAGCATCCGATTCGCAGGTGAAGTGCATCCTGCGTGAGAGCAATCAGGGTCACATTGCGTCATTCAACGAGGGTCTCTCCCGTGCGAGCGGCGACTATGTGGTCCTGTTGTGCGCCGATGACATGCTCGCGCCCGGCTCGCTCCGGCGGTCGACGGCGCTCCTGGATGCCCGGCCAGAGGTTGCATTTGCCTACGGCCACGCTCCGAGTTTCGTCGGCAGGGTGCCCGCAGCACGGACCGAGGTGCGGAGTTGGTCGGTCTGGTCCGGTCCCGAATGGATCGATCACATATGTCATCAAGGACATTCGGTTGTGACGAGTCCGGAAGTCGTGATGCGCGGATCGGTCATGAGCGGCCTCAGGTATGACACCACCAATGGGCATGCCGCAGACTTGAAGCTCTGGTTGGATGCAGCGCGATGTGGCAGTGTGGGCCGCGTAAACGGTCCGGATCAGGCTTACTATCGAGTTCACGGCGCGAACCTGCACCTGAATGAATACGGTGGATGGTTGATCGACCTTCGGGCCCGCGCGCGGGCATTCGAAGCCTTCTCCGAAGAGCTCGGCAACGAACAGGAAATCGAGCCGTTCGAGGGAGTTGAACGGGGCGCCGGCATGGCAAGGATGCGGGAGACCTGGAGGCGCGCGCTCGCTGAAGAGGCGCTCGACGAGGCGTGCCGGTCGTACGACCGAGGGCGCGTGGTGCCCAGCGATGTTCGAGATTTGGAGGAGTTCGCCATCTCGACGTACCCGGCCGCGCGACAATTGCCCCAGTGGCGTGGTCTGGCCCGCCGCAAGGCAGTCGGAGAGCGACTTTCTCGATTCGTTCCCATCTTCTTCGTAAGCGCGATCCGGCGAAGACTCGGCGAGGAGGTGGCGCATCGGCGTTGGGTTCGAACAGGATTGTACGAGAGTGGCTAAGGCTGAATTGACGGCTACGGCAAGGGGACGCCGACGAACCGAAGGTAGGCCGCAGCCGCCGTTCCCATAGATTCGATAGAGATGGACTGCGTTGCCATCGGTGAAGGTATTGCTGAATGCGTGGTCGGTGGTCGGTGATCCGGCCGCGTGCAGGACACACAGAGCAGGAGTGCCACCGCGAAGAGCGATCCCGCCAGCACCGGTACCTTTCCGCGATCAAGGAACACCGTCGGCCATCTCACGGCGCACAGGGGTTCCGACGGTTGCGATATCCGACCTGCGTCCGTGCCAGTCGGGCACGGGAACGGTGAAGCCGGACCACAGCAGGCCGAACACAATGAAGAACGTCAATGTTGCCTGCTGATAGCTGAACAGGTCAAAGGTGAAGCTGGAAGCCAGAATCCCGACCAACACCGATCCCATCATGTAGGCCTGATCGCGTTCTCGCGGTGAAGTGGCGCGGCGCAATCCAGCGGAGATTCCGAAGATTCCACCGCCTGCCAGCAGAATCATCGCGGTAAGTCCGACGGACCCACCCTGCACAGCCGCCTGCAGCCATTCGTTGTCAAGGAACCGATAGGCGCGAGGAGGCGATGCGCCGAGGCCGAGACCGAACACTGGATTGTCGCGAAACGTCTGCGACACTGCTGCGTAGTCGGCGGTCCGGTCCAAGACGCTCTCGTCCTCCGCCGAGCCGAGGATCGTCGCCCACAGCGCACTTGCCGTGCGCGGAAAGGCGACGATGTAGCCGAGAACCGCGGCGGACCCAGCGACCACGGCGACGGCGAGCTGACGAATCGTGAAGGCCCACATGTACACCAGTAGCGCCGCGACGAGCGTGAGCACGCCAGTCCTCGAGATTGCAGCCGGCATCGCCAGCAACGCCACCACACAGGCAACTGCGGCAAGCCAGCGGACCCCTCGTGTCGAGGCGTGGCGTGCAAAGTGAAGCGTCAGTGGAACCGTCACGGCGGCCAACACCGAGAACTCGATCGCGTGCAGGGAGGTGCCGACGACTCGCTTGGCGCCCATACGTTCGGACAGGTCGAGATGCTCGGTGTTGACGACAAATCCCGGCGGCCGAAAGAGAAAGCGCAAGTCGAGTGAGGTGGAACTCTGCAATAAACCGACCATGCATGCAAAACTCAGGCCCGTTGCAAGGCAGCCGAGCATGACGGCGCGCTGACGTGCGGTTTCGACCCGCTCGAGGATGTAGAGCACCACACCGACGTTCGCGAGCAAGGTGATGATCGCTCGAGTCTTGTTCGACTCGACGAGCGCGTTCCCCGGGTGGAGGAGCCCGACTCCGTATGTCGCGAGCACGAGCAGGAAGTAGAGAAGAATGAGGATCACTCCTGGGCTCACGGTTCGGGTTGTCGCGGTTCGCCGGAGCAACACGAATCCGAGGAACGCCAGGACGAACAGCAACACCGCGATCATTCGCGCGGGCGAGCCGTTGCTTTTCAGCGGTCCAAGGGGAACCAGGTAGGTCGGCAGGGCGGGAATCAGAACGCAGAGGAACCCCAGCAGCCACAGGGTCCGTTCCCGCGGTTCTGTGCCATCTGGTTCGTTGGGGTGGGATTGAGTCGGTACGAGTTCTGTGGCCGACGGCATGGTGTTCATGTGGCATCCATCGTGTCCTCGCTGACTCGTGCGATCTCATTCGGCTCGTCAACATGGCTCGATGATTGCCCCGGGCTCGCGCGGTCCGCTGCCGGTGCGGACGCTCGAATTGTGGGCCCTCGGCTCTTGCGGCGTGTCAACAAGACGTCGACCACCACGGTGAACAGGACGGATAGTCCGAGGCCGGCAAGGAATATCGACATTGTCGAGCGTGTGCGGGTCGGCATCGCCGCCCCGGGGGCGCTCGGCGGCGACACGGGGAAGGGAACCACCATCAGATCGTCCGGTACACGCGCTTGCTGCTGCAGGGTCCGCAGCGTCACCTCGGCTTGCGCAGAAACCAGTTCGAGTGTCTTGGAAACGGCAGTGGGGTCCGCGGATGTGGATTCGATCATGATGAGTGGCAGCTGTTGAGGCGCGGGGACCGGGAACATCTTGGACTCATAATCGGGCAGGCCGCCGGCCGCGACAACCCGGTCCACGACCGATGGTTCTCGCAGCCCGAGGGCGGCCATGTTCGCGATCAGAGTTGCTCCGCCGACATCGAGCAGTGCGTTTCGGCGAACCTCGCCGGGGGCGGACTGCCCGCCGGCGGACTCGACTCTCACGCTCGGTGGCGCCAAGCCCAGCACGGTATTTGCGTAGTAGACAGGCCGGACCGAGCCGTAGGCGTCGAGACTGACCCAGCACGTGAGTAGCAGCAGCGGAAAGAGGAGATACCAGCGTCTGAGGCATGAACGCGCGACATCGAACAGATCCACGTCACTGCCCCCTCGTCATCGGATGAGATGACGTCTGCGGCGTACTCGAACGTCGAGCTTACCTGGCGACATGTCCATCCGCTGGGTCCAGACCACGTCAATGCTACCGATCTGCCCTCGCCGACAGAACAATCATTTGCAATTCAACAACCTGGTGGCAGGACGGCCTTGAGGTAGCCCGCGGTCTGGTACAGGTACTCGAAAACCCACCTCGGAGGTGATATGTCGCCTGGGCTCGACACCATGGTCAGGTCTCCGTCGAAGCAGCGGTGGAGGATGAACCGGGCGCGGGAAATGTGCGGTGTGAACGTCACGACAATGAGATGGCGCCACCCGTTCTGCTGGGCCAAGCGGCCCAATTCCCGAGCTTCGCCTCGGGTTGTCGGCGGATCCGGAACGATGCAGTCCAATTCGATCCCCTTTTGTGGGGTCGCGCAGACATGTGTCAGCCAGTCGTTTTCCGCCCCCTCCGGATTCGAAAGGACCACCGTCGGCGCCCACCCGTCCAGGCCGAGCTCGATGCCGAACGGATACCGACGCCAATCGGCCCCACCCAGGACGACTATCGCATCGGCAGGCCGCAGCGGATCGACTTGCGGTCGCACGTAGGCGGGCACCCCGCCGATCGTGGCTGTGGTCAGCAGAAGGCAGACCGCGGCCGCCAATCGTCTGCGGCCGTTCCGGCGCCTGCTCACCGCTGTCACGGCGCGCACCAAACCATCAACGGATTCTAATATTGACCGAGGACCGAGCGCCGTTTCGGAAAACCGAGGTCGCGGAGTCACCTCGGAGCGACGTCGGCGTGCCGTTCCCGGTGCCACTCGACCGTCTTCGCTAGGCCATCCTCCAGCGGTGTCTGCGCCTGCCACCCCAACACCTCGCGGGTTCGCCGAACATCGGCGAGCAGAGAATCTTCCCGTTGTCGGTCGGGCACCGCCCCGAACTGCGGCTGAGCCGTTCGGCCGGTGAGTCGCCCGATCCGCTCGACGATCGAACGAACTGAAACCAGCTCGCCGGATCCGACATCGAGGGTGTGTCCCGCGAGGTCGGCGGCAGCCGCTGCCGATATGAAGGCCCCCAGGACATCGTCGACGTACACCCAGTCGAACTCGTGAACGCCGCTGCTCAACCGGGGGACGTCACCGCGCAGGAGGGACCGGGTCACGTACGGGATGAGCTTGTCGTAGTCCTCCTGACCGGGCCCGTAGACCATTGAGAGCCTGAGGTTCGTGACAGGAAGCCCGTAGCACGCGTGAAATGTGCGCGCGTACATCGAGCTCGCCGCCTTGGCGGCCGCATACGGAGATGCCGGAACCCCGTCGGGCCCGGGTTCCGACGCCGAGCCGGCCAGGATCATCCGGGGGCTTCCCAGCCAGCACGCCGACGTCAGCAGGTTGACCGTCGACAACAGAGTGTTCCGGACCGTCGGCCGGATCATCGCCACGTCGCGCACGCCACTGACCTCACCCGCCAGATGGAAGACGACATCGGGCCGGACCTCCGCCATCACGTGGTCGGCGGCCGGATACTCGGCGAGATCGGCTTTCCACCAGTGAACGCCGTCGGCCTCGTGGCGGCGCCGAGAGACGCCGTGCACCTCGGTGCCTGCTTCGAGCAGTCGCGAGCACAGGCGGGATCCGATGAACCCGGCCGCCCCGGTGACCAGAACCCGTCGCGACGCGAGTGTCTTTGCTGCCTCAGGCATGGGTTGCCCACGCTATCAGGCCCGACCAGTCCGTGCCACGGGGCGCCGTCCAGGATCGGCCTGCGGCAGGAGATGATCCTGTTGTGTCGCAAGGTATCTCGGACCGATCGCGACCGCCCTTTCGTGCACGGAGCGCACAGTGGGAGTCGTCTCGCCGCAGTCGCGTCACAGGACAGCGATGAGCGACTTCGGAACTCCGAGCACGCGCTCGCGCACGATCGCCGAGGTGGGGAAGTAGTCCCGCATTTCGGTGATCCCCACCAACTCCGTCCAGAGAACGGCGTCCACGGCGTCGTCGTAGCTTTCCGGTCTCGTGTGCACCAGGGGCCAGTGTCTCGCGATTGCCACTCGCGCCGCGGCCGGCATGAACTGCATTCCCGGAAACAGCCAGTGTGGCTCCACGGGAAAGTAACGGTAGGGCGTTTGCACCCAGTGCCTCGGAGCCAACTGGTGGATCTGCCTGGCCAAATCCGCCCGGCGGGCGTGTCCACCGACGTGCTCGATCAGTGAATTGGAGAACACCAGATCGAAATGGGCGTCCAGGTCCGCGCCGGCCAGCGCCTCGCCGGCTGCGCACGCGTCACCGACCACGGGGGTGATCCAGTCGTCCTGCGCCTCGCCCGGTTCGAAGAGATTGAGCACGGTGACGTGTCGTGGCCTGACCGGGGCCCGGCGCCAGGACTCGACAGTGCCACCGAGATCCAGGACGCGAAGGTTCTCGATTTCGGGGAAGGTTTCGCGGAACACCTGCCAGCGGCGTGCGCGTGCCCTGGCGCCCAACGACGCCGGCGAGTCCACGAGAAGGCGCCGCAGGCGACTCCCGGACGGCTGCCACCGGCCGAATGAGGTCGTTTCGCTCATATGCCTACCCCGAGATCGAGGGCGGGTTCCGCGGCCCATCCTACGACCGGCCGGAACCTTAGCGCGGTCGATCGCACGGATGCGCCGCGCCGACCAGGTCGCTACCCCGAGGTCACTCGATATGACTCACCCAAACGGCACCCGGCCGGAGTCACCTGCCGATTACGCTCGATACTGTGACCGGTCACCGGCTCAGACTTGCAATCCTCGGGATCAACTACGCACCCGAGTCGATCGGTATCGCCCCGTACACGACCGGACTCGCGACCGGGCTGGCGTCGCGCGGACACGATGTCGAGGTGCTGACCGGGTTTCCGCATTACCCGCAGTGGAAGCGGGCGGAGGACTACACCGGATTTCGGTCTATGGACGTCACGGCGGGCGTTCGCGTACGCCGGTTCAGACACCCTGTGCCACAGGGATGCTCCGCCAGCGGGCGGACAATGATGGAACTGGCGTTCGGGCTGCAGCTGCTGACAACCAGATGGAATCACCCCGAGGTCGTCGTGTGCGTGAGCCCTCCACTGCTGGCCGCGGGGCTGGCCCTCACCCGCGCCCGGATGACCCGTCATCGACCGGCGCTCGGGGTCGTCATCCACGATGTCTACACCCGCGGCGTCATCGAGACGGGAAGCATGTCGGTGCCCGCTGCCCGTGCTGTTCGAGTGCTGGAATCGGCGGTTGCGCGTCACGCTGACGGCGTTGCGGTCATTCACGACGGCTTCATGACGGATTTGGTGGAATGTCTCGGAGTCGACCGGGGCAGAATTCGTGCGATCCGAAACTGGGCTCACATCGCTCCGCCGGATCCGTCGGCCAGCGCCGCGTACCGCGCTGCGCGGGGCTGGCGGGATGGCGAGGTGGTGGTCCTCCACGCCGGGAACATGGGTGCCAAACAGGGGCTGGAGAACGTGATCGCCGCCGCCAGACTGGCCGATCGACAGGGGTGCCGGGTCCGGTTCGTCCTGCTCGGGGACGGACACCAGCGCGCGCACCTGGAGGCAGAAGGCGCAGGGGTGGCAGCCCTCGAATTCGTCCCGCCGATCCCCGACGACGAGTTTCCCGCGGCGCTCGGAGCCGCCGACGTGCTGCTGGTGAATGAGCGCCCCGGGGTGGCGCAGATGGCCGTGCCGAGCAAGCTGACGTCCTATTTCATGTCGGGCAGGCCGGTCCTTGCCGCGTGTGACTCAAGCGGGTTCACCGCTCTCGAGGTCGCCGCGTCCGGTGCCGGGATCTGTGTGCCTGGGGGCCGACCCGATCTGTTGCTCCGCGAAGCTGTTCGGCTCGGCACAGATCACGCGCTGGCCGAGCGACTCGGTGACGCGGGCCGGCACTACGTGGCCAGCACATTGGCCGCCGACGCGGCCCTCGACTGCTACGAGGAGTGGATTGCGGACCTTGCCGCGACCCGCAGGGACCGCGAGCGAGAGGTGCACCGATGAACCGCCGCGCTCTGATCACCGGAATCACCGGTCAGGATGGTTCGTACCTGGCGGAGTTCCTGCTGAACAAGGGTTATGAGGTCCACGGAATCATTCGCCGCGCATCATCTTTCAACACCGGCCGGATAGACCACCTGTACATCGATCCGCACACTCCCGGGGCACGGCTCTTCCTGCACTACGGAGACCTCCTGGACGGCACCCGATTGATGAGTCTGTTGTCCCAGATCGCGCCCGACGAGGTGTACAACCTGGCGGCCCAGACACATGTCCGCGTCAGTTTCGACGAGCCCGAGCACACGTCGGAGACCACCGGACTCGGCACGATCCGACTCCTCGAGGCCATCCGACAGCTCGGCTTGGACTGCCGCTTCTACCAGGCCTCGAGTTCAGAGATGTTCGGATCCTCGCCGCCGCCGCAGAACGAGGACACGCCGTTTCATCCCCGGTCGCCGTACGGCATCGCCAAGTTGTACGCGTACTGGTCGACCCGCAACTATCGCGAGGCGTATGGGCTGTTCACCGTCAACGGCATTCTGTTCAACCACGAATCACCCCGGCGGGGAGAGACCTTCGTGACCCGCAAGATCACCCGCGCCGCCGCACGCATCCACGCCGGCCTGGATCAGCACGTGTACATGGGCAATATCGAGGCAGTCCGGGACTGGGGATACGCTCCCGAGTACGTAGAAGGTATGTGGCGCATGCTCCAAGCGGATGCCCCGGACGACTACGTGCTCGCGACAGGGATCGGCTACTCGGTGCGCGAGTTCCTGGCCCTGGCCTTCACGCATGTCGGCCTCGACTGGGAGCGATACGTTCGGTTCGACGAGCGGTATCTGCGACCGGCCGAGGTGAATACGGTCATCGGCGACGCGTCGAAGGCAAAAGTGTCGTTGGGGTGGAAGCCGCAGGTGCAGGCGCCACAGTTGGTGCGGATCATGGTCGAGGCGGACGTTCGGGCGCTCGAACTCGGCGGATCCGGACCTGTCGACCGACCGGAACTCCCTGGCTGGCCGAAGACGTCGGGCTGACCCGAGGAGAGGTCAGCGTCGATAGTCGTCCTGGTGCCCGAGAAACCAGTCATAGGTGGCCCGGACCCCTTCCGCCAGAGGGATTCCCGCTGCCCACCCGAGGCCGCTCAACCGCCGCACGTCGAGCAGCTTGCGGGGCGTTCCGTCTGGCTGCGAAGTGTCCCACTGAATCTCGCCCCGAAAACCCACCACGTCCGCAACCAGGTCCGCCAACTCCGCGATCGTCAGATCGGTTCCGGTCCCGACGTTGATCGGCCGGTCGTCGTCGTAGGCGTCGAGCAGGAAGTGGCAGGCCGCGGCGAGGTCGTCCACGTGTAGGAACTCTCGCCGAGCCAGCCCTGTGCCCCAACAGGTTACGGCCTTCGACCCGTCTCCGACCGCGGCGTGGAATCGCCGGATCATGGCAGGCAGCACATGACCGTCGTATGTGTTGAAATTGTCACCGGGGCCGTAGATGTTGGTCGGCATCGCAGCGATGTAGGGCAGGCCGTACTGTCTGCGGATCGCCGCCACCTGCAGAACGCCGGCGATCTTGGCGATCGCATAGCCCGCGTTGGTTTCCTCGAGAGGGCCACCGAGCAGCGCGTCCTCGCCGATCGGTTGATCGGCGAACTTGGGGTAGATGCAACTCGAGCCCAGAAACAGGAGCCTCCCGACACCCGCCGCAACCGCGCTGTCGAGCACATTGACCTGGATCCGGACATTGTCCGACAGGAACTCCACAGGCCGATCCCTGTTCGCGGCGATACCACCCACTCTGGCCGCCGCGAGGATGACCACCTCCGGCCGCGTCTCGTCGAAGAATGCACGAGTGGCATACGGATCGCGTAGATCCAGCTCCGTGGACGTGCGGCCGATCAGATTCCCGAAGCCCTGATCGGTGAAGTGCCGCCACAGCGCCGAGCCGACGAGACCCCGATGGCCGGCTATGAATATCCGGGCATCTCGGGTCATCGGGCCAGGAGCCATGGTGGACATTGTTTCAGCAACCCGGTCACCGGCCACACTAGAATCGTGTAATGACCCACGGTGCCAGGCGGGCGAGACTTCTGCGCCTTGCGCGGGTGTGGGCCTATCCGCTGTGGTGGGCGGTCAGACACTCGGAGGAGTCGGACGCGGTCGCCGTGGACGTCGACTGGTGGATCGAGTGCATCGGTGCGCAGGACCTGATCGAACTCGACCACTACTCCCGGTTCTCCTATCTGGCGGGTGCCCTGCCGGAGTTCCGCACCCTCGTGCACTACCGGCTCCGATCGGATCCCCTGCTGCGGCGGTGTCTGCTCCGTGTGCTGTACCGGCCGGCCGCCACGCTGGCGCTCGAGGCCGACCGGATCGGCTCGGGGCTCTTCATCCAGCACGGAGTGGGCACGATCGTCACCGCCGAAACGATCGGAAGCCATTGTTGGATAAACCAATTGGTCACCATCGGGCACGATGCGAGGGGCCGCCCGACCCTGGGTGACCGCGTCCGCGTCGGGGTCGGTGCCGTCGTGTTGGGCCCGATCACGTTGCACGACGACGTGACCGTGGGAGCAAACGCGACGGTCATACATGATGTGGCACCGGGTGTCGCCGTCGTCGCGCCGCTCGCCCAACCGCTCCCGCGCGGTGATCGATCGGGCTAGGCAGGCAGATGCTGGACCGGCGGGCGCCGACGGACGAGAGTCGGCACCCACAGCAGGCTCGGGACCGCCTGAGCTGCAGCGACCCCGAGAACCGACGCCCACACCACGCCGATCGCCCCGTATGGGTCGGCCACGGCCATGCCCAATCCCAGACTGATCGCGGCCATCACTGCGATCCAGCACGCCTGCCAGCGTGCCTCCGTCGGTCGGGTCAGCAGGACGCTGGTGGGTAGGTACACGGCCTGCGCCACGAGCAATGCGCCGAACGCAAGCGCCAGCGACGTGGACACCTCGATTCGTCCGCCCGACAACACCGACGCGACCCACGGCCCGAGCGCCGCCAACGCAAGTGCGGCAACCGCGGCGAGTGCCGCGAACGCGCCGGTGAGTCGCCACCACATCCGAACCGTTTCGTCGGTCGCGCCGCGCCTCTTGACGAAGACCGGCCAATAGGCCAGGCCCGCGGTCGAGAGTATGGACCAGCCCGCGCCGTACATCTGTGCCATGAGGGCGTACTCGGACACGTCGGCGGCGGTGGACCGATGCGAGAGCAGGATTCGCCCGGTCTGCAGGCCGACCGGCAACCCGACCCCGACCACGAACAGCCAACCGTTTCCCTCGAGCAGCCGAGTTCCGCCCGACCGCTGACCGACAGGGGCGAATGCCGACCACCCGAGTCCGGACAGGCGCAGCGCGAGCACCGTGCCGAGCACGTGCCCGGCGAGCAGACCACCCAACGGCGGGATCGCGTACCAGATTCCGCCCACGCCGACCGAGTACAGGAGCAGCGTGAGGATCAGGGAAAAGGCGGCGCTGCTCATCAGCACGAGAGTGGCGAGCTGGTTCCTGTCGATCCCGATCAGGATGCGTACGCCCAGTCCGCCCGGGATGGTGAGCGCGAAGACCACCGCGGCGACGGTGATCGCCCACCGATCGTCCGGACCACTCGACATGCCGATGAGAAATCCCCAGCCGTCCGTCGCCATGACCGCGAGCGAGGCGACCACCAGCGCAGCGGCCACGGAGAACAGCACCCGATACGCACGCCGGATCACGTCGATCGCGGTCGCGTCGCGAGCAGGCCCGTTGAGCTGGGCGCTCGCGCTCAGCACGACCGCGCCGATCCCGAGGTCAGCGAACGGGAACAGCAGGGTGACCGTGGCGACGAGGGACACCAGCCCGAACACGGCCTCGCCGGTCTCCCGCACGACGATGGCCGTGTTCACCAGGCCGAGCAGCGCCACGGCTGGGGTGCCCACGATGCGGTAGACGGTCCCGCGAACCAGGGCGCGCCGCTCCTCGGGTTCCAGCCGCTCCTGCCCCGAGGTCATGAGGGCCACTTTCTTCCAGGGCTCGGTGCCGGGGCGCTGACCGCCGACCGCATCCTCAGCAGCAGGATCCTGACCGCGCTGAGGACGGCGTAGCCGAGCGCCCAGGGCCCGGGTCTGCCGTGCCGCAGGCCTGTCAGGATCGCGCGACGCACGCCCGCCAGGGATCGCGCCGACACGGCCGCACTGACCGGGCTCGTGCAGAGATAGTCACCACGCACCCGCGGCGACTCGCCACTCAGGTGTCGCAGGCCCCAGTCGAGGTACTCGTCGGTGCGGTCGAGGCTGCTGCGCGAGAGCGATTCGCCACCGACGTGATAGATCCCGAGCACCTCAGGCAACTGGATGACGCGCAGCTCAGGCATCGCCGCCTGCACGCGGATCAGCCAGCTCGGCTCGTCGTGCGGTTTGTCCCCGTCGTCGTCCCACCGCACCTTCCGCGCGATTTCGGCGGGGAAGCAGAGCGTCGATGTCTGGAGCATGGCGCCGCCGAATCTCAGGTCCGTGAAGCGGAACAGGTACTCCGCGACCGACTCGTGCGGCCCGACCAGCCGGCGCGGCCACACCCGTCGCCGGCGGCCGGGACCGATGACCGACGTGCGGGACGACGCGATCCACTGGTCGCCGGAGTAGGACGCGACCCTGTCCAGTTGCCGCCGCAGCTTGTCGGGGTGCCATTCGTCGTCGTCGTCGAGCAGAGCGATCACCGACCCGGTCGATGCCTCGATACCGCGCTGCCGGTGCGGTCCGGATCCGGCCCCCGGTGGCGTCCGGAGCAGCACGATCCGCTCGTCCACCGGCAACTGCAGGGGGGTGTCGGTGTCGGCCACCACGAGGATCTCGGCGACCCGGTAGGTCTGGTCCAGGACGGATTGCACGGCGCGAGCGAGCGTGTGTCGACCCACCGTGGGAATCACGACGCTGACCCGTGGGGACATGGCCCTCGCAACCCGTCCGGTCATGGCGGACGAGTGTCGCGGGAAGCAGGGCGGTTGAAATGAGCGGCCGAGAAGAACAAGGCGATGCACGCGAACACCGGGATGGCGTTGTATGTCCACGCCTCGTACATCAGGTCCCACATCCCCTGCACGGCAAGCACCACCACCAACGGTCCCCACACCCCGTATCGCTCGCTGTTCCACACGAGGCCGACGCAGCAGGCGAACAGCCACAGCGGCAGGAGAGCCGCGAGTACTCCTCCTTCCGCCCACGACCCCAGCACGAGGGAATGCATCGCGGAAGGGTCCGTGGCGGGCAGGCGCCAATAGAGCTCGAATGGAAAGGTCGGAGCGAATCCGAGTCGGACCGCGAGATGCTCGGCCGCCGTGTAGACCTCCGGCGTCAGCTTCTGTGCGCTTCCCCAACCGAGGACGGGTCGTTCGAGGATCGCCGTGATCGACATCGGCGGTTCGGTTCGGCCGACCAGGAACAGCGGCAGGTCCGTCGCCTGCTGCTCGAGGGTCTTCTGCCGCAGCGCCGGACCGAACAATCCCACCCGCGCCGCGATGGGCATCAGATACGCGAAGGCCAATCCGAAGGCGGCGATCCCGAAGAACTGCCACCCGCGCCCGATCCGCGATCCCAGCACCCGGCGTGTCAGCAATATCGCACCGGAGAGCAGGCAGACCAACGCGTGCGCGCGGAAATTCAGGGCGAGGCTGGCCAGTCCGAACACCACGAGCGTCACCGGGATGACGAACCATCGCACTCGCGTGCTGCGGATCAATCCGTACAGCACGAGGGTCGTGGCGGCCTGGGCGATCCCGTACTTCCAGAGATCGAGGAAGTTTCCGGTCTGGGTCAGCTCGATCCCCTGGGACAGGAAGAAGATCATGGACCCGGCGGCGATGCCGGCGACGACCGTGGCAGTCCTCGCCACCTCCCGACCGGTGATCACCGTCAGGCCGAGCAGATACAGCGAGAATGCCGCGGGCGCAACCGCGTTCGGCCACAGCACGCTGACGTCGTTGATCAGGCACGACGTCAGATAGGAGAGCCATCCGAGTGCGGCGAGCACCAGGGGGACCAGCTCTGCGCCCCGGTGTCTCATCAGCAGGAAGGCGGGGACGAGGAGCAGACACACAACCGACAAGCCGGTGACCGTGAAGTTGGCGACCTGGATGCCCGACGTCGCGCCGACGCCGAACACCACGATCTGTGCCAGGACCACCCTGTGCGCCCGCTGCTGTTCCGCGAACGTCCGGACCGGCCCGAACCCGACAGAGGCCATGGCACCATCCCCTCACGGCTGCGCCGAGGCTGAGTACAAACAATAGTTGTTCTTGACACAACCCAGGCGTGATCTCGTAGCGTTTGTGAGAACTGACCGTTGTCCGGCGGTGGGAGGCACGAATGCCCGGCGCACGAGCGACACGACCGTTGGGCCCGCTGCGTGGCCGCTCCTACGACAAGGGGCGCGGATATCTCGCGCAGGCGCTCTGGGTCGCGACCTCCACCCTGTTGTTCACCCAGGTTTGGTGCCCCAACCGGCTGCGGTGTGCGACCTTGCGCTGGTTCGGCGCCGAAGTCGGCACCGGCGTCCTGATCAAGCACAAAGTGACCGTTCAGTGGCCGTGGAAGCTGTCGATCGGAAACGACTCGTGGATCGGGACGGGGACCGAACTCTACGACGTCGACCGCATCGTCATCGGCTCCGACGTGTGTATCTCTCCGCACTCCTACCTGTGCACGGGCAGCCACGACCGCCGGTCGCCGATCTTCGAGTACGACAACGGCCCCATCGTGATCGAGGACGGTGCGTGGCTGTGCGCGCGATCGATGATCCTGCGCGGAGTCACCGTCGGCGCCAACTCCGTGGTCGGCGCGATGTCGCTGGTATCGGCCGATGTGCCGCCCGACTCCTGCGTTCGGCCGCCTTCGTCGACCATCACATCGGGCTGAATCGCGTGCGGGTGCTGCAGGTGGTGACGATGATCAGCCCCGACGGTGCGTACGGGGGACCCGCCCGTGTCGCGCTGAACCAGAGCGCGGAGCTGATCCGTCGCGGCATCACCGTCACCCTCGCGGCCGCAACTCGCGGGTATGCCGCCGCCCCGACGGTGATGGACGGCGTGCCGGTCCGCTTGTTCACCGCCCGGACAGTGCTGCCCGGGACCGGATTCGCCGGCCTCGGCGCACCCGGTCTCGGTCGCTGGTTTCGCCGCCACCGCACCGATTTCGACCTGGTGCACGTCCACCTCGGGCGTGACCTGGTCGTGCTTCCGCTGGCGGTGGCCGCGCGGCGATACGGCATCCCCTACGCCCTGCAGACGCACGGGATGGTGGTCCCCTCCGGTCACCTCCTTGCACCCGCGGTCGACGGCGTGTGGGTGCGCAAGGTACTCAGGAGTGCCGGTGCCGTGTTCTACCTGACCCCGCGCGAACGCGAACAGCTCATCGGGGTCGCGGGGGAGTCGCTGCGGCTGATGCAGCTGGGGAACGGCGTGCCCGCCTACCCGGCCGGTGCGGAAGCGGGCACCCCGGAGGTCCTGTTCGCCGCTCGCCTGCATCGTCGCAAGCGGCCGATCGCCTTTATCGAGATGGCGCGCATCCTGCTCGACAGCGGCGCCGACGCGCGATTCACGCTGATCGGGCCCGACGACGGCGAGGGCGGGGCGGTGCGCGTGGCGATCGCAGGCGATGATCGCATCGCGTGGGAGGGGGCGCTCACCCCCGCATCCGTCCCCCGACGGATCGCTGCGGCCGCGGTGTACGTGCTGCCGTCCGTCCGCGAGCCGTATCCGATGTCGGTGCTCGAGGCGATGTCCGTCGGACTTCCGGTCGTCGTGTCGAACGACTGCGGGCTCGCCCCGATGATCACGCGGACCGGCAGCGGCATCGTGGTCGACTCGTCCGTACCCGCCCTTGCCGATGCGGTCGCAAGCCTGCTCGCGGACCGGTCGCTGGCACGGGACATGGGACGGCGCGGCCGGGCGACGGCGCAGCGCGAGTTCGGCATGGATGTTGTCGGTGACCGTCTTGTGGCGGCGTACACGAGCATGGCCGGGTGATCGGTCGTGACCCGCCCGCTCCGCGTGCCCCGACGACGGGTGGCGGTGATCGCCGGGGTGCTGGCGGTGACCGCGGCCGCGCTGGCCTCCGCGATCGCGCTGCGGGGCGACGCGGACGCCCCCGAGCCATTGCGGATCGCGGTTGTCGGCGACGACTACACCGCCGGCACCCAGAATCGGGTGGTGTGGCCGACGCTGCTGGCGCAGCGCACCGGTTGGTCCGTGTCGAACTTCGCGCTGCCCGGCGCCGGATATGCGTCCGACGGCAGGGGCGGCTACGCCTTCACCTATCAGGTGGACCGGGCGCACGGCGCCGACCCGGACATCATCCTGGTGGTCGGCGGGTTGCAGGACACCGGATTCCCCGATTCCGGCCCGATCACGGTGGGTGCCGCCGCCGTGGTCGACAAGGCGGTTCTCGGCGGCGGCCGGCTCCTCGTCGTCGGCCCGACCTGGTACGAGACCCCGGTGCCCGACTCGGTCAGGCGGGTATCCGAGGCTGTCCGCGGGGTCGCGGATTCGGCGGGCATCCCGTTCCGCGAGGCCATCGATCCCCCGTGGCTGACCGCGGATGTGATGCTGCCCGACCTCGTGGGACCGTCGGATGCCGGGCAATCCGTGCTCGCGGACACGATTGCGGCGTGGGTCCAGGCGGAGGTGGGCCGGTGAGGAAGATCCGGTGGTGCGATGCGGCCCTGCTGGCGTTCGCCGCGGTGACCGTGATCGGCCTGGCGGTGGTCGCCCGGCCCCCCGGTGGGGAATCGTCGGCGGGGCCCCGGCCCACCATGACCGCGCAGCGCCCGTCCACCGATCCACACCCTTCGCCGTCGGCACTGTTCATCGGCGACTCCTACACGCAGGGAAGTGAATCGGAGGAGTTGACGTACGCGTGCATGGCCGCGGCCCGGGTCCGGTGGCACTGCACCGTGGCGGCGTTTCCCGGGACCGGCTATATCAGCGGTGGCCCCGCCAACAGGTTCGACTTCGAGTACTTCGGGGAATCGGATTCCTTCGTCGAGCGCATCCAGAAGCTGGGATTGATCTATCAGCCCGACATCGTGGTTCTCGACGGTGGCCGCAACGACCGCTTCCCGCCCGCCGCCGACGTCTTCACGGCGATGCTCTTCACCATCGGGGAAGCGAAGCGCATCTGGCCCGAGGCGGAGATCGTCTTCATCAGACCGAGATTCCTCGCCGACCCGCGCGGCGACGTGGGTTTCGATGACGACTTCATGCGCCGTCTCGAGTCCGACCCGGCTGCCGCGGGCGTCCGCTTCGTGGACCCGATCGCCGAGGCCCCGTTTGCCGGGGGTGACACGTCCGCGCTGCTGGGCGCCGACGGAGTGCACCCGAATCTCACGGGCGACCGGCAGATCGGCGCGGCGCTCGCGGCGGCTCTTGCTGCCTCCGGAGCGGAGGGTGCACGATGAGCACCTCGGTGCATCAACCCGTGCGCGCGTACGCTCGCGTCCTGCGTCAGCGATGGCGCTGGGTGGCCTGGGGGGCGCTGCTGGCGCTGGGCGCGGCAGTCGTGGGACTGCTCGTCGTCCCGCCGCTGTATCGGTCGACGGCGACCGTCTTCATTCGGACCCCGGGCGACGTCAGCCGTGTTGTCGACGGGGGCGACAGGTACGCGCAGCAGCGCGCCGGCACCTACGCCGCACTGGCAGGCAGCACGGACCTTGCGGCGCGGGTGATCTCGGACCTCGGCATCGACGTGAGCCCGGAGATGTTCGCCGATCACATCACCGCCACCGCCGTGCCGGGCACCGTGCTGATCGATGTCGCGGTCGACGCCTCGTCCGCCGGGCAGGCCCAACGCACCGCGACCGTGTTCCTGTCCGAATTCGCGGAGACGGTGCGGGTGCTCGAATCGGTCGATGGTTCCGTGCTGCCCCGAGCCCAACTCGTGGTCGTGGATGCCCCAGGGCCGCCGAGTCGGGCACGATTCTGGGGTGTACCAGCGCTCGTGGTGCTGCCGGCGGCAATCCTGATCGGGACCGTCCTCGGCGCGGCGGGTGCCGTCGTGCGGTCGATCTTCGATCGCGCGGTCCGCGACCCGCGTGACGCCGCCCGCATCGCCGGAGCACCGGTGCTCGGTTCGATCGACCTCCGGTCAACGGGGGCCGTCACCGAGGACGCCCGGCTCGTTCGGCGCCGGTTGCACTCGGTGATGGGTGATCCCGATCGAGGGGTCATCGCGGTCACCGAGCCGCACGAGGGTTCGGCGGCCGCCGCGGCAAGCCGGGCATTCGCGGCGTTGCTGCGCGAGCGACACGAGTCGTTGATTCTGGTGGACCTGGATCTGCGTTCCCGCCGGTTGACGGAACTGCTTGGGGTAGATGAGATCCCGGGGGTATCGGATGTTCTCCGCGGTCGCACCGCACTCGTCGCGGCGGTGACCGACAGCGAGGACGGAGCGTTCCTGAGCGCGGGCAGCGTGGTCGACGTGCCCTCGTCGCTCATCGACTCCGCCGCGCTGCCCCCCATGATCGGCGAGCTCCGCGAGCGGTACGACTGGCTGCTGCTCGCCTGCCCGCCCGCGTTGTCGGCCGCCGATGTCGATGTGATCGCCGCGGCCGCGGACGTGGTGGTGATCGTGGTGCGCCGCGGTGTCACCACGGACACCGAACTGCTCGAGACCGCCGCCGCCCTACCCGGGCCGACAGTGACCGCGGCGGTTCTCGACCGCGAATCCGATCCGGGCACCTTCGGATTGCTTCGGTCCGGGAAAGGGCAGGTGCAGTGATGAATGGTTCCGAGTTCCTCTCCGCCGTTCGCCGGCGGTGGAGGTTGTTCGTGGCGGTGGTGGTGGCCTGCGCCGCAATCGGTGTCGGCTGCGCGCTCGTGGTACCGGCCGGGTACGTCTCGACCGTTCAGCTGCTGGTCGCCATCGACGGCACCACGACCGCGTCCGCATACGAGAATGACCAGGTGGTGTCGGGTCGCGTCAATTCCTACGTCGCCTTGCTGACGAGTGAGGCCGTCGCTCAGCGAGTGGTCGACGAACTGGGTCTGACGACATCGGCGCGGGAACTCGCCGGCGACGTCAACGCCACCATCGTGCCGCCCAGGACGGCGGTGATCGACGTCGCGGTGACCGGCGAGTCACCGGATCAGGCGCGACTGCTCGCCGACACGGTCGCGCGCGAGTTCATCACGTACACGGACGCGCTCGAGTCCCCGACCGGAACGGACGATCAGAAGATTCGCACGAGCATCGTCACCACGGCGAGCGTACCGCGGGCGGGTCTGCCCAGGCCGCTGACGTTCGGCGTGCTCGGTGCGCTGGTGGGGCTGGTGTTGGGATCGGTGGCCGTGTGGCTGCGCTCGAGCACGGACCCCGTGATCCGGACGTCGGAGCGGGCGGCCGCCGCGACGGGGCTACCGGTGATCGGCTCGGTCACCCACGCGGATCCGGCCGGCGGTGAGGACCTCGAGGGCTATCGCCGACTACGCACCCGATTGCGGGCGTTGGCCGGGGGGGCGGGCGAGCCCGCCGAGCGGGCCCGGGTGTGGGTACTGACGTGCGCGGCCGGGGAGTCGGGCGGCGCCGCGGTCGCGCCGAACCTCGGCCGCGCACTCGCGGTGCGCGGCGGGCGGGTGATCGTCGTCGACGCGAATCCGGCCGGTCCGGCGATCGCCGACGAATCCGACCCGGGGCTGCTTCAGGTCCTCGCCGGGTCGGCGACGGCGGACCAGGCGATCCGGTGCCACCTGGACGGACTGCCGGATGTATTACCCGTGGGCTCCTGCGCTGATGACCCCGGCGACCTGATGGCGGCGGCCGGCATGCGCAGGCTGGTGCACCGGCTGCGCCTCGAGTACTCGCACGTTGTCATCGCGGCCCCACCCGTCCTGCCCACAGTCGGGGCCTCGGTGGTGAGCGAGTACGCCGACGGCGTGCTGCTCGTCGTGGTGCCCGGCACCACCCGGCGGCGCGAGCTCACCCGCGCCGTCGAGAGGCTGGGCACGACGGATGCCCCCGTCATCGGAACGGTGATGTGCGTGGAGCCCAGCGGGCCCGCGGTGCCCGAGCGAGCTGCGGTGCCCCGATCCGGTTCGGCCGTTGACGTCGAATCCGATGAGTTGCCACCCGTGGCTCGGTAGGCTGCTGGCCGGGTCCAGGCAGCACGCCCCGACCGATGCGACCTTCACGCTCACGTGCGGGAACGGGTCGACCGCCGAGGTCGTTGACGAGAACAGATCGATCCCGATCACGAACGGCTCCTTCAGCGACCGGTTCGCCGACGGCAACGCGGTCCACATCTACCGGATCCAAGCGGTGACACGTGCGGCTTGACCGGGGTGACATCGCCTGGATCTCAGGCCAACTGGAATCGCGACGCATCCGTACGACTGCTGTCGTCTCGCTCCCACGCCCCCGAGGTCGAACGTCTCGCGCCCCACCGCGCGGCCAGCGCCATCGCCGCGTACACGACGGCGTCGGTGGCCGACCGCGGTCCACGGACCGAACGCCACAGTGCGCGGGCGGTAGCCGCGCCCTGTCGTCCGGCGCCGCGAGCGGGCCCGTGATCGCCCGGTCGAGCCATCTCGACGACTCCCCGGTGGCTACGGCGAAGGATTGCCAGCAGGCTCCGTACGTTCGCGGGCGTGGTCACTATTGCGGGGTCGGTCGCCTCCACGGCCTTCTCGTGGGCGTCGAACTGGGCGTCGACGTACAGATCGTCGGCCGTGCAATCGCGAAATGTGCCGATGCGCTCGTGTCCGGAGGCGCTGAGCCCGTACACGCCGGCACCCCACATGGCCTGTCCGTGCTGCGGAATACGTTGTCGTGCGCGGTAATAGCTCCGCACCATGGCGTTGGCGCCGTCGTAGTCGTAGCGCGCCGCCGGCCGTGCCGCCAGCACGCTGCCGTCGGCGAGCCGATCGAGAACCGAGAGCACCGCCGCTGTCGAGATCTGGATGTCGGCGTCCAGGTAGAGCCTCGGCCACAGGGCCGCCGCCTCGTCGCCTGCGTTGAGGGCGGCCGTCTTCGATCCGTCGACCAGTTCCAGCACGGTGACGCCCGGTACCGTGCGGGCAATGTCCGCGGTGTCATCGCGACAGCCGTTGCACACGACGATCAGTTCGATGTAGCCCTCGACCGCCGCCCGACTCAGGGGTGCGAGAGTGCGTTCGATCACCGTCGCCTCGTTGTAGGCGGGAACGACCACCGACCCTCGGCGCAGTTTCCCCGAGATCTGTGTGGCGGGTCTGTCCGCGCGGGGGAGTTCCAGCCAGCGCCTCCGGCAGAGCACGGCACCCAGGGTTCTTCGGTGATCGGGATCGTATGACCGCAGACCCTCCGCCAACGCAACCGCGCAGCGGAACAGCGTCGTGTAGATGACGCCGTGGTATCGCTGCACGTAGCGAACCCGGTTGACCGCCATGAGCGTCGCCAGGGCAGGCGATGTCCCCGAGCCGCGACCGTGATGAGACATGACCGACGACGGTTCGTATCGCACCCGATTCGCAGAATCCCTGATCCTGCGACAGTATTCCGTCTCCTCCGAGAACAGGAAGAACTCCTCGTTCCACGGTCCCAACTGGCGAGCCAGAGTGGAGCGCACGAGAACCGCTGCGCCGGTCGCCCAGTCCACATCCAGAGCCATAGCGTAGTCCGCTGGGCGATAGTCGATCTCGGATAGGAACCCGGGTCGAGACGGGAAGCGGCTGCCCAGAAACGCGTCACCGATCGCGCGGGTCAGCGACGGCTCACGCCGCAGGGAAGGGTAGATTGTCCCATCGTCGTCGAGGAGCGTCGGGACAACGGCCCCGACCTCAGGATCATCGAGCGCGGACAGCAAGTTGCCGACCGCGTGGGGGTGCACCTCGATATCCGGATTGAGGATCAGCACCGCATCACACGGATCGACGACCGGAAGCGCCGCGTTGATACCCCCCGAGTAGCCGAGGTTGCCACCCGTTCGGATGAGGTGGATGTCGGATTGGCACTGAACAAGCTCGACTGTGGTGTCGGACGAATTGTTGTCGACGATGATCAGCCGAATTCGGTGTTCCCGTGCTGCACCACGGAGTCCATCGATCAGGGTCGGCAGGAAGGCGGCGCTGTTGTACGTCACCACGACGATCGTCACCGCCGCGCGACTGCCCAATGGAACGAACAACCCGCGCGCGCCGTCGGCGCGCGCGGGGACCGTCGAGCCTGCCGCGACTGCTCGTGACATCCGCTCGAGGCTCAGTAGCGCCGGTGGACCCTCGATCAGGTAACGGTGTCCCAGCCGCCGGGGTTCCCGGGCCAGTCGCCACGCCCATTCGAGCCCGTTGTTCGTCGCCCACTGCGGTGCCCGCGGGATTCGGCCCGCCAGGAAGTCCACGACCGCACCGAAGGCCAGCAGTACCCGTGCGCCCGTGCCGACACCGAACTGGGCAATCCAATTCTCCTGAAGCGGTTTTCCCAGTGCGACCACCAGAATCTCGACGTCCGCCGCGCGGATCTCGTGGGCCAGGCGCGCAGATGCCGCGACATCGGTCAGCTCGGACCGATCGGGTGCCCACGTCCCGACGATCTCGAGCGTCGGGTACCGGGCATCCATCGCCTCGTTCAATCGCCCATGTGTTTCGACGGACCCGCCGAGGAACCCGATACGGGCACCGTCTCTCGCCGCGCGCTCGAGAATCGGTTCGATGAGGTCGCTGCCGGACAGCTTCGGCCAGTCACGACCGGTCAGCGTTTTCGCCCTGCGTACCAGCGGGACGCCGTCGAGCAGCGTGAGCCACCTCAGATCGGCTGTCGGCCCGTCCACGGATACGGCCGGCGGACGGTCCACCCACGAGTCGCCTGCGCCGAAGTGGTGAATGTGGTCCAGGTTCGCGGAAGCGACGGCGAGCGGTCCGGGGGCGGTCAGCGCGTCGAAGATCAGTGAGATCGCGGACTCGCGATCGATCAGATCGACCGCGACCTGATCGACGACCAGTCGTGGCCATGGCGGCGGATGCACACTCATCCAGTCTGCCTCACGTGCCGCGTGAAGCCAACGACGTCCGCTTCGTCAGCCCACCGGCCCGGCCGGATTGCTGAGCACATGGCTCCCGGGTCCTCGGCTTGTCGCCGCCGGCCCAGTTGACCACCCACCGGCCGCCCAATCCGGGGAGCTGGCGCTGCACCTCGGGCAGGAGGTCGGGGAGGGTGAGCAGCACCCAGTCGGGATCGGCCGCGAGGAGCTGCTCGGGGGAGATGATGGGCACGTCGGTCCCCGGCATCCGCCGGCCCTGTTTCGATGCCGAGGCGTCGGCGACGGCCGAGATGAGCCTGCTGTCGATCCCGGCTCGACTGAACAGCGCGATGGCCCGGGAAGCCGCCCCGTACGCGAACACGCGCCGGTCGTGGTAAGCCATCGATTCGAGCAGGACGCGCAACCAGTCGGAGTGCCGGTCCGCTGCATGTTGCAGTCGGCTGACCGTATGGGGCCGGTCGACCCCGAGAACGCCTTCCGCATCCAAGATCCTGTGGACGGTGGCGCCGGTGTCGGCCCCGCGACCGTGCCGAGCCGCGATCAGGACGGTGCCGCCGTACAGGTCGAACTCCCAAGCATCCGTGACGGCCATTCCGACGTCGGCGAGCAGCCGACACAGCACGGTCAGCGAGTAGTACGCGAAGTGCCCGTGGCGCAGCGCGTTCCACTGTTCGTGTTCGATGATCGTGCGCAGCGAATGGAACTGGATCAGCAGCACTCCGTCATCGTCCGTGGATGCCGCCCGGCGAAGGAATGCGGCCCGTTGATCGGGCTCGTGCATGATGCCGAAGCAGTCGAGAACCACGGACGCCCGTGCGCCGATCGGCGGCCGCCTGAATCCCCGGTCCGCCAGCAGGGGCAGCCAGCTGCCGCCGTGTGGGCTGCCGAATTCGATCACCGTGTCGCCGATCAGTCGACCGGCCTCGCCGACGGTTCGAATGGCGTCGACCGCCTGGTCTTTCAGAGCCTGCGGTTCGACCCCGCGGGGTTCATCGGCAATCGTGTCATCGTCTGCCAGTTGTGCGAGTCCACAGCGCTTGCACAGATCCATCGCCAGGGGATGGGCCGATTCGTCCGGCGATACCGGAGTCGACGCGAGCGGAAAGAAATCAGCGGCCGGCACGTTCCCCAGGTCGAGAAGGCGGTCGGTTTCGGTGCCCGGGCAGGCCCTACAGGTCATCGTGTCCTCCTCGGGTCGGGAACCGGTGGTCACGACCGACCGAATGCGGCAGGATGGCCACATGCGCGTCGAAACCGCGGATCTGGCAGACGTTTTGGTGTTCCGTCCCGAGCCGTTCCGGGACGAGCGCGGGCTGTTCACCAGAACATTCGATGCGCGGACCTTCGACGACGAGCTGTCTGCTCGGACCGCCGCCGGTGGTGGCGCGGTCAGGGCAGCGGACTTCATCCAGGACTCGCAGTCGAGATCGGCACTCGGCGTCGTACGTGGTCTGCACGGTAGGTCGGGGCGAGGTGAGGCGAAGCTGGTCCGCTGTGCACACGGCGCCGTGCACGACGTGCTGGTGGACATCCGGCGTGGTTCGTCCACCTTCGGGATGCAGCAGTCGTTCACCCTTGACGACGTCGATTTCGCACACCTGTATGTCCCGCGGGGATTCCTGCACGGCTTCCAGGCGCTCACGCCGACCGCCGACGTCTGCTATCGGATCGATCGTGAACACGACCCGGCCGAGGACATCGCTGTGGCTTACGACGACCCGGACCTGGGGATCGTGTGGCCGTTGCCGGTGTCGCTGGTCAGTGTCAGGGACGCCGCTGCGCGCGGATGGGCCCAACTCCTGGAGTCGCTCTGAGCGAGTCGACCGGCGGCGCTCAGCCATGTCGGGCTTCGATCCGTTGGAACCGAAGTGAGGAATCGAGTAACCCTGCCGTCCTGAGCTTCTCGAGATTTGCCAGCCGCGTGTATCGCCCGGTCAGATCCGCTTCGGACAGGCCCCATCTGGTGTAGTGCCGGTACAACTCGACCGCGCCATCCGCGACGCTCCACCGCGGCGTGTACCCGTCGAAAGCGGCCCGCACGGCCGAGAAGTCCACGCGGTAGGAGCGGGCGTCGGGCCCGGTCTCCCCGGTGATGGTCACGGTGGAACCGGGCACCGCGTCAGCGGCCGCGTCGGCGATCTGTGCGACCGTCACGTTGTTGGTCTCGGTGCCGACGTTGTATGCGGCGCAGTGGATCCTCTCGATCGGTGCCTCGAGCGCGCGGGCAAATGCGGTCGCGATGTCCTGCGCGTGCACCAGTGGACGCCACGGTGTCCCGTCGGACAGCACCCGGACCTCGCCGGTCAACACCGCGACCCCGACGAGGTTGTTCAGCACGATGTCGGCGCGCAGTCGCGGGGAGAATCCGAACGCAGTGGCATTGCGGAGGAACACAGGGGAGAAGCCGGAATCTGCGATTGCCGCTACGTCGTCCTCCACCCGGACCTTGCTCTGTGCGTATGGGGTCAGCGGGCGCAGCGGTGCGCTCTCGGTCACCAGACCCTCGTCGGCCGAGCCGTACACCGAGCAGGTGGAGGCGTACAGGAATCGCCGGACGCCGGCAGCCTTCGCCAGTCTGGCCAACCGCACGGACGCATGGTGATTGATGTCGTAGGTGATCTGGGGCGCAAGAGATCCCAGCGGATCGTTCGACAGCGCGGCAAGGTGAACCACCGCGTCGAAACCCACCAGGTCCGCCTCGGTGACGTCGCGTATGTCCACCCTGATCGAGGGCGGATCCACGGGGGTCGGTCCGAGGACACAGTCCGCGAACAGCCCGGAATCGAGACCGGCGACGTCGTGGCCCGCCGCCTGCAGCACCGGAACCATGACCGTGCCCAGGTAGCCCTGATGTCCGGTGACGAGGACCCGCATCGTCATTTCCTTCCGAACCGGATGGTCGACTTCTCCAGTACGAAGGCCTCGGCATGGGGTCGATGGCATTGCACCCCACGCAATCGCGACAGCCCCAGGAAGGCCTGCTCGTCGAACCAGTCGTGCGCTTTCTGCGACGGGTAGTGCTTGAGCACTATCCGCGCCTTTTCCTCGGCGACCCTGGCCGTGAGCGGGTGAAACACTGTCGGTTGGGGCGTGTCCGCCTCCCATTTGAGGATCTCGTAGCCCAACACGAGGTGGTCCCGGAACACCGTCGGCACCAGTTCGGCCAGCAGCCGGTGGTCCTGGTGCGCGTCGCCGCGCTGGGGTGCGAACACCACCTCGGGCCGGATGCCGCGCCCGAATGCCTCGAGCGCGGTCTTGATCGGATCCCAGTACCCGGGCGCGTGGCCGTCAGGAATGTCGAGAACGGTGAGTTCGAGGTCCGCGCCGGGGCACAGGGCGGCCAGCGCGTGCCGTTCCTCGATCTCACGGCGCGAATCTGTGCCGGACATGACGAAGGCGCGGACGCGGAGATCCGGCATGACGGTCGTGAGGGTGAGCAGGGTGCCGCCGACTCCGATGGCGATGTCGTCGCAGTGTGCGCCGAGCAATGCCACCTCGCCGATGCTGAGTGCGTGTAGGTCGATCATGAGCTTTGTACCGGTTGTGGGGTCTCCCAGACGGTCCATGGGTGGATGCCGTGGGTATAGCTGTCGTCGAGCTCGGCGCGTTCCTTGAAGGTGTCCGCGGGTTTCCAGAACCCCTCATGTCGGTAGCCGAAGAGCCTGCCCTGGCCGGCGAGGGGTTGGCAGACGTCCGCGACGAGATCGCCGCCAGGGGGGAGCAGGTCGAAGATCTCCTGACTGAGAACGAAGTAGCCGCCGTTCTCCCAGATCGGGAACTGACTGATCGGTGTTATCTCCTTGATCTCGCCGTTCTCGGCCACGTCGACACAATGGAACGACGATTGCGGTGGCACGACAAGGATGGAGGCAGCAGCGCCCGACTCGTGGAACCGCTCGATCACGCGGTCGAGCGGGGCGTCGGTGAGGACGTCCGCGTAGTTCGCGAGGAAGTAGGGATCACCGTTCAGATACTTGCGGACACGACGCAACCGCTCGCCGATGGCGGATTCGAGGCCGGTGTCGACGAAGGTGATCGACCAGTCGCTGATGTCGGTGCGCAGCAGATCGATTCGGTCGTGGTGGAGCACGAAGTCGTTTGACTGCTCCTCGTGGTAGTCGAGGAAGAATTCCTTGATCTTCGCGGCCCCGTAGCCGAGGCACAGGATGAACTCGGTGTGGCCGAAGTGAGCGTAGTACCGCATGATGTGCCACAGCAGCGGGCGCGGGCCGACCATCTGCATCGGCTTGGGGATCTCGTCGCTTCGGTCGTTGCGCATGCGCATCCCGTATCCACCGCAGAACAGGACGACTTTCATGCTGTTCACCTCCTGAGGTGTCCGTGAATCTCAGCGGTCGTGCCGGCTACGCCGCGGCTGGGTGCAGTCGGGGGAGCGGAAACATCAGCTCGCCGCCCCACTCGGTGATGTATCGGAGTTGTTCGGTGATCTCCGGTTCCAGGTTCCACGGCAACGCGAGGACCACGTCGGGTCGGTCCTTGGCGATCTGGCGGGGGTCGAGGATCGGTATCCGCGTGCCCGGGGTGAAACGGCCCTGCTTGTAGGGGTTTCGGTCCACGGTGTACTCGAGCAGGTCACTTCGGATGCCGCAGTAGTTGAGCAATGTGTTGCCTTTGCCCGGTGCCCCGTACCCGACGACGGTCTTGCCCTGGTCGCGGCAATCGAGGAGGAATCGGAGCAGTTCGTGCCGGACGCTTTGCGCGAGCCCAGCAAGGTGGAGGTAGCCGGCGGTGTCGTGGAGTCCCGCTTGCTCCTCGGCCGACAGCAGCGCCCGCACCCGCGGGCTGGGCTGATCGGCCGCCACATCCGGCCGCGCCCAGATGCGAATCGATCCGCCGTGCGTCGGCAGCGACTCGACATCGACGACGGCGAGACCCGCTGTGGCGAGTGCCCGAGCGGCGGACAACAGCGTGTAGTACTGGAAGTGCTCGTGATAGACGGTGTCGAACTGGCCGAGTGCGACAAGGTTCATTGCGTGATGGACCTCGATGCTGACCCAGCCGTCGTCCGCCACGAGCGCACGGAGTGCTCGGGTGAAACCGATCAGGTCCGGGATGTGCGCATACACGTTGTTGGCGACCACGAGGGTGGCCGCCCCGTACTCGGCACAGGTGGAGGCCGCGAGTTGCTCGTCGAGGAACTCGGTCATCGTCGGTACCCCACGAGCGCGTGCCGCTGCGCCGACGTTGTGCGACGGCTCGATTCCCAGACACGGGATTCCTGCGGCGACCACGTGCTGCAGGAGGTAACCGTCGTTGCTGGCGACCTCGATCACCAGCGTGTGTTCGTCGAGTCCGAGTCGGGCGACCGCGTCGTCCACGAAGCGACGGGCGTGTTCGACCCAGGTGTCCGAGAACGAGGAGTAGTAGGCGTACTCGGTGAAGGTGTCCTCGGGTGTGATCAGTGCCGGGATCTGCAGCAGCAGGCAGTCCTCGCACAGCCGCAGATGCAGCGGGTAGGTCGGCTCGGGGCAATCGAGTTCGTCGGCCGTGAGGAACTTCTCGCACGGCGGAGTCGCGCCGAGATCGAGGATGCCCAGGAGGCGGTTCGAAGAGCAGAGTCGACAGCGCACGCCATGTCCTTCCGATCAACCCGACCTAGGGACGAGTTCGCAAGGCGGACGTCTTACAGATGGATCAGTTCGGCCCCGATGGGTTCGATCTCTTCAACTAACCACACCTAAAGTCGTCAATCAAGAGAAAAACAGACCCTGGGTCGGTTATTTGGAGATGGCCGCTCGGGCGTCTGGCGGGGGCGCTGGAATCGGTGCTGTCGGTCCGAAACAGGAGGGCCCGCTCGGCGTGCTGGGGCCGCTTCTCATCTGCTTGATAGCGGGGGCGCGGCGTTGCGACGGCGGTATGGTGGATCTGCGTTACGGAGTCGGCCGCCACCGTCACGGGTGGCCCGTTCCAGGGAGGATCCGCGTCATGAACAGGCGGACGACTGATGAGATCGAGTTCGTCGAACTCGGGGAAACCTTCGTGGCGGGCCTCCCCGTACGCAGTCCCAAGCGTCCGCTCGGGGACCTGCGGGATCGCAATGTCGAACGGGCGTGGTCGAGCGTTCTGCAGGAGGACCTGCCCGGGCCGTTGGCGTCGATCTACACCGATCACGCACCCGAAAACGACTCGTATTACACGCAAGTCGTCGGATATCAGTGCTCGGGGATCGATCAGGTGCTGCGTGGGCACGTGCTCGCCCGGGTGCCCCCGGGGCGGTACGCGAGGTTCGTCTCGCTGGGTGAATTCCCGGACGTGGTGGCCGACTTGTGGGAGCAAATCCATGGTGCCGAGGGATCTGGACGGATCAGCCGCACCTTCACCGGCGATTTCGAGGTCTATCCGAATGCCTTTCGCATCGAGCTGTACGTATCGGTCGGACCTGCGACGGGGAAGGCCCCGGCATGAGCTTTGAAATTGTCAAGCGAGGCGTCCAAGATTTCGCGGGTCTGGTCCTGCCGGATATCGAGATCGGCTCGGGCGAAAGGTCCGGCGGGCTAATCGAGTTCACCCGCGAACGCATCCTCGCGCGCGGGGTCACGGCGATCGTCACCGTGTTTGTCCCGAATCGAACCGGCGTGGTGGCGGTGATCGGATACCCGTGTGACGGCACCGACGGGCTCGCGGTCGGTGACGTCGTGGTGCGCGTCCCGGCCGGCTACTTCGCGCTGTTCACCTCGGACGGACTTGTCGGTGATCCCGTCGAGGACGTGTGGAGGCAGGCCGAGCTGGCTGCCAAGGAGGGAAAGATCGACCGCGCATTCACCGAGGAGATCGAGATCACTCGCGCGCCGAGAGCTGTCGAACTCTACATTTCCCTCGCATAGCGGATTCGGTCCTCTTGTCGACCGGGCATCGGCCGCGTGATGACAAAGGGGCCACAAGCGAGAAGAGTTGCTAGTCGGAAGCGAAATCCGGGGTGCCGAGTGCGATAGTCGGCCGAAATCGCTGAACGGCTGGTCGTACATACCTCAGTCGGCAGACCGACTCCGGAATGGAGCGATGGGTATGGCAACTCAGGCTGTCTGCACGGCAACGGCGGTGGTCAGTCATCAAATCGAAACAAGCAGTCTGTGGGATCCGTGGTCGCAATGCCGATTCATTGCCGCATGCCCGGCTGCGGAGCCCGAGCTCTGGTCGACATATCTTCACGGTGCACGAGTCGGCTACCGCAAGTACGGCGCCGAGAGGGCGCTGGAGTACGAGCGGATTCGCGATGGCCTGTCGACGGCGTTGTTCTTCGTCGCCATCGCATCCGACGGGTCCGCGGCGGGTGGGCTACGGGCGCAGGGACCGTATCGCTGTGCGGACGAGGCGCACGCCATCGTGGAGTGGGAGGGGCAACCGGGGGCCGGCGCCGTTCGGACGATGATCTCCGATCGCATTCCGTTCGGCGTCGTCGAGATGAAGGGTGCGTGGGTGGCGGACAGCGCCGCCCATCGTCCCGCGCTCACCCGTTCTCTCGCCGGAATCGGTTGTTGCACCATGGAAATACTGGACGTCCAGTTTCTCTTGGCGACCGCGGCCGAGCACGTACTGCAGTTGTGGGCGTCGTCCGGGGGTGAGGTGGCGCAAGACATTCCGCCGTCCCGGTATCCCGACGACCGGTACCGCACTCGCATGATGTGGTGGGATCGGCGCCGCCGTATCCAAGGGCGGCGCGCGAACGAATTCGTCCGGTTGCGTTCACCGCGGCGGGCGGACGACCATTATGAGTCAATCAGGCTGCACCGGTCGATCTGAGGCTCGGAGCGTGTCATGGAAGTGCCCCGTGAGCAGTACGCGGCGACCGTGCTCGTTGACGGGTGCGACGAGGACGCACGCCTGCTCGCCACCCTCCGCGCGAGGACGGCCACCACATTCCACGATGAACTCGAGGCACAGCAGGAGGGCCTTCGTGCGATCCTCCCGCCGGTGGACTCGGATGAGTCCCCGGCTTGGGCCTACTACCCATGGCGGAGGGCGGCCGTCCGGGTTCTCGGCCCAACCGAGTTCCAGTTGCTGCGACTCGACCGGAACCGAAACAAGATCACTCGTGCGGAGCAGCAGCGGCTGACGGAGCTCGCCGTGGGGATCGTCGGCCTCAGCGTCGGCCACGCGGTCGCGTTGGCGCTGGCCCTCGAAGGCACCTGCGGTGCGATCAGGCTCGCCGACTTCGACGCCGTCGAGCTGTCGAATCTGAACCGGGTACCAGCCTCGGTTCTCGACCTCGGCGTCAACAAGGCCATCGTCGCCGCCCGACGGATCGCCGAGATCGACCCGTACCTCGCGTTGTCGGTGCAGCCCAACGGTGTCGACGCCGACACGATCGATGAGTTCCTCCTGGGACTCGATCTCGTGATCGAGGAATGCGACTCGCTGGACATGAAGGTCGCGGTGCGGGTAGGGGCCCGCGCGCGCCGGATCCCGGTGCTGATGCACACCAGCGACCGAGGCCTGGTCGATGTCGAACGGTTCGACCTCGAGCCCGACCGGCCCCTGTTCCACGGACTGCTCGGTGATGTCGACGTGGAATCGCTGGCCGGATTGTCGGCAAGGGGGAAGGTGGCGCCGGCGTTGCGGATCCTCGGAGCCGCGGACATCTCATCCCGGATGGCCGCATCCCTGGTCGAGCTCGGCACCACTGTGTCGACATGGCCGCAGCTCGGCGGTGACGTGCTGCTCGGCGGTGCTGCCTTGGCCGCGGCCGTGCGACGGTTCGGATTGGGTCAGTCGCTGCCGTCCGGGCGCGTCCGGATCGATCTGGACGAGCGCCTCGACGCGTTGCGGGCACCGATGGTCGGCCGCGACCTCGGGTGCGGCGAGGCCACGCCCGCGGCTGGTCCGCCGGACGACGCCATCGGTGCGATGGTTCACGCGGTGAGCAGGGCGCCTTCGGGGGGCAACGCACAGCCCTGGGCGGTGCACGCCGACGACGGTGGGCTCCGGCTGTATCTGGATCCCGGCCGGACGACGACGATGGACGTACAGCTCCGTGCCAGTTACGTGGCGCTCGGCGCGGCGCTCTTCAACGCCAGGGTGGCTGCCGCGGCACACGGCAAGCTCGGGCCGGTCGAGTTGTTCGGCGGCGGCGACGGGCCGACTCTGGTGGCCACCATGACCTTCGGCGACGGGTCCGACGACCGACTCGCCCGACGCTACGAGGGCATGCTTCGTCGTACGACGAACCGCCATGTCGGGGTGCCCGCGCCCATCGCCCCCGAGACCGAACTGGCACTGGCGGGCGCGGCGCGGGCCGAGGGCGCGCGCCTGTCCATGGTCACCGATCTGCGTGACATCGTCGCGGCCGCCGAGGTGTTCGCGGACTCGGAGCGTGTGCGACTTCTCGACCCTCGACTGCACCGCGAGATGTTCGGCGAGCTGCGTTGGCCCGAGGACCCATTGGACACGGGTATCGACATCCGGTCGCTCGAGCTCGATGACGCCGAACTGTCGACGATCGGAATCGTGAGCAGGCCCGATGTGATGACACACCTGGCTGAATGGGACCTGGGTGGGGCTCTCGGCGCCGTCACCCGGGACCGGGTCGTGTCCAGTTCCGCGCTCGCGGCGGTTGTCGTGAGCGGGTGCGAACCCCGTGACTTCGTCTGCGGTGGGTCCGCGGTGGAAAGCGTCTGGATCAGCGCCGAGGACCATGGATTGGCAGTGCAGCCGATCGCGCCGGTTTTCCTCTACGGAGTGGACGGGGCCGACCTGGATGAACTGGCTCCGGCCTATGCCGGGCAGCTGTCCGAGGGGCGACGGGTATTGCGGGAGTTGTTCGGCATGACGTCGGGCGAGGTGTTCGCCCTGATCGTGCGGCTGAGCCACGCTCCCCGCGCAACGGTTCGCAGTCGCCGCCGTCCGTCTGTGTTGGGCCCGGCCACCGGGCGCACAAAGGGCTGAGGGAGCGCGCGTGTCAGTACACAGTCTGGAGGAACTGGTCACCGCCGTCGCCTCGCGGTTGACCGCCACCGACGCCGGGACGTGGGTGGCCTCGGCCGAGCAGGTACTTCACGATCTGGTCGACTACTTCGAACTCGATGTCTGCTTCCTGAGGCGCAACGACCACGAGATCCGCGCGACGATCCTCGTCGCCGAGTGGCCGAAGCGGCCGTTCGTTCCCGATCCCGATCCGCTCGCCATCGTCTACTTCGCCGACGCCGACCCGGACTTCGCCAGGGCGGAGCATCTGAAAGAGGTTGGATTCGTACACCCGGGCCAGGACAGCGACGAGTATCAGGACCTGGTGGCCAAGGGTACGGGGGTGCCCCAGGTCACCCTCGCCGCGGTGCCGCTTCTGTCGGGGGAGGTCACAACCGGAACGTTGGGGTTCGTCAAGTTCGGGGACCGTGAGTGGAGTACCGCGGAAGTGAACGTGCTCAAGGCGATCGCGGCGCTGCTGACACAGGTTCAGGAACGGGTTCGGGCCGAGGAGCAGATCCGGCACACGGCCGACCACGACGAGCTGACCGGCCTGGCGAACCGGCGCGTTCTAGTGGAGTGCCTGGAGCGCCGGATGGCGCGCGGGATGCCGGGACCGGTCGCGATCCTGTTCTTCGACCTGGATCGGCTCAAATCTCTCAATGACTTCCTGGGCCATACCGCGGGCGACGCCTTCATCGTCGAGATGAGCGGTCGGTTACGCGGGTACGTCGATGATCGGGACCTCGTAGCCCGGCTGGGCGGGGACGAGTTCGTCATCGTGTTCGGTGGGGAAGTCGACCTCGCGGCGGCCCGCGTCAAGGCGGCGCAGATCAACGACATCGTCAACGAGGGTGTCCGACTCGGAAGCGTGTCGGTGAGCCGTGGTGCGAGTTTCGGAATCGCGGTCGGGACGCCGGGGCAATGCTCGGGCGCGGATCTGCTGTGGCAGGCCGATCACGCCGTGTTGGCGGCAAAAGCGGAGGGCGGCAATGCCATCGCGACGTTCAACGAGGACATGCGGGCGGAGTTCGAGAACCGCACCGTCATCGAGCTGAGTCTCCGGACGTCGATCAATGACGACTCCCTGTACCTGGTGTACCAACCGGAGGTCGACATGCGCAACGGCAAGGTGCTCGCGGTCGAAGCGCTGGTGCGATGGGACCACCCGGCACTCGGACTGTTGCTGCCGGCCTCGTTCATCGAGGTCGCGGAGTCGACGAATCTCGCTTCCGAGCTCGGCACCTGGGTGTTTCGAACCGCCTGCCGACAGTTTGCGCGGTGGCGAACCGAGATCGCCGACCTCGACCTGTGCTTGAGGGTCAATGTGTCCCCGGCACAACTGGTTGGCCTCGACTTCCTCGAAGGGACCGCTCAGGTCCTGGAGGAGTACCAGATCGCAGGCCAGAGCGTGTGCCTGGAGATCACCGAGAACGCGGTTGTGAGCGATCTCGATCGAACCCGGGTGACGCTGCGGGCGCTGTCCGACTTGGGGGTCCGGGTCGCGATCGACGACTTCGGCACCGGCTTCAGTGCGCTGGCGCAACTCAAGCAGCTCAAGGTCGATGTCCTCAAGATCGATCAGGAGTTCATCCGCGATCTCGGCCACAGTCGGGGCGATCTCGCGATCGTCAAATCGATTGTCAGCCTGGCGAAGTCGTTCGACCTCGACCTGGTGGCCGAGGGTGTGGAAACGGTGTCCGCCGCGCGAACCCTCCTGGAGCTCGGATGCTACCGAGCTCAGGGGTTCCTGTTCAGCCATCCGCTGCCGGCCGACCAGGCGGGTGACCTGCTCCGTGTGGGGGCGATCCAGCCGTGGTTGGCAGCGGTCACCGGCCCGGGGCAGAAATAGACCCGACACCCCCGATTTTGGTAGAAAAAAGGAACAGGTTCACCATTGCGAACGATAACGGACCTGCAGTATGTTTTTGAGGTCAGGTCAGCCAGTTGGGGAGTGAACGGCCTGACTCTCGAGTTTGGACCTGCCCATGTGCGACTGCGAAAGTGCCGTAGAAAGAGAGTTCGGATCTGCCCCGCCGGCGCAATCGGCGAACGTCCTGTGCGCCGAGTGCGCCCGAAGATCCAGACAGGCGGGCCAAGGCGGCCCTCTGATCGCAGCCCCGGTCCCGGTCCGCCCGGATTGGGAGCGCCGTTACGGCCGCGCTGCCCTGGCCTCCGACTGTCTGAGCCTTCTGGCTGCGGATGCGGTGGTCACGCTGATCTATCACAACGACTCGGTGCTGGCGTCGCCGTCCAATGTCGCTGTTGCACTGGTTGTTCCGCTGACGGCACTGATCGCGTTGGCGATGACACACGCGTGGGACCCGCGGGTGCTCGGCTCCGGGGCGGAGGAGTTCAGGCGGATCGGCTCCGCGTACGTGGTCGTGATCGCCGCGCTGTCGCTGGTCGGCTATGCGATGGGGACGGCGGCGGGCCAGTCATGGGTGTTCGGGGTGCTGCCCCTCGCCGCGGTCCTGTCCCTGTTCGGGCGGTATGTCCTGCGGATGTGGTTGCACAGCGGCAGGCGATCCGGCGCGTTCTTGCGCTCGGTGCTGGTCGCCGGGGACATCGACTCGGTTCAAGAACTCATCAAGCGGACCCGTCGAGCCGCCTACGCGGGCTGGGAGATCGAGGCCGTGTGCCTTGCCGATGTCGATCGCGCCACGTGTTTCCCGCTCGCGATCGAGGACGTGCCCGTCGTCGGAACCGACCGCGACATCGTCGGCCTGGTGGCCCTACACGGGTATGAGGCCGTGGCGATACTTCCGTCCACCGGTTGGTCGCCGATGCGTACCCAGCGGCTCGCCTGGGACCTGGAGGGGACGGGAGCGGATCTGCTCATTGCGCCTGCCCTGATGGACATCGTCGGGCCGCGGCTACACATTCGCCCTGTCTCCGGGATGCCGTTGTTGCAGTTGAGCGCGCCGAACTTCACCCGGCCCGCGTGGTTCGTCAAGACAGTGATGGACCGGGTGCTCGCGCTGGGGCTGCTGATCGTGATCGCCCCGGCGTTGGTCGCCATCGGGTGCGCGATCCGCCTGACGAGTCCGGGTCCTGCACTGTTCAAACAGACCCGCGTCGGCCGGGGAGGCACGCAGTTCGAGATGTTCAAGTTCCGCAGCATGGTGCGTGACGCCGAAGACAGGCTCGCCGACCTGGCCGAGGCCAACGAGGGTGCCGGTGTGCTGTTCAAGATCCGTGAGGACCCGAGGGTCACCCGGGTTGGTCACGTCATTCGGAGATACTCGCTCGACGAGCTGCCCCAACTGCTCAACGTGGTGGCGGGGCAGATGTCGCTGGTCGGACCCCGGCCACCACTCGTCTCCGAGTTCGAGAGATACGACGACGGCGGTGTTCGGCGCCGCATGTTCGTCAAACCCGGCCTGACCGGCCTGTGGCAGATCAACGGCCGCAGTGACCTGTCCTGGGAAGAGTCGGTGCGGATGGACCTGCGCTATGTCGAGAACTGGTCGATCGCACTGGACGTCATGATCCTGTGGAAGACGGCGGGGGCGGTACTGCGGCCGGATGGTGCTTACTGACGCCGTATGGCCAGGGCTGAGCGAGGACGCGCCCGCCGATCTGGATGATGGACGGGGTGAATCGAATCCGAAGCGCGTTCCTGGTCCCGGCGGCCGTGGCTGTGGCGTGCGCTGCCCTGGTGGCGGCGTGCAGCGGAGAGCCCCGGATCGCCATCCCCCAGGGCATCCCGCCGGGTCCCGGTTCGGCCGTGCCGCCGATCGACATCGAGGCGCTCGGCCGGAGCGCCGATCAGCTGCGGGACTGGGCCGCCGGCCAGTCTGACACCCTCGGTATCTCGGTCACCGCGCTCGAGGCCTACGGCTACGCGGCCGCGGTGATGACACAGTCCCGGCCCGAGTGCGGCATCGGATGGACGACGGTGGCGGGCATCGCGAGCGTCGAGAGCAGGCACGGCACCTACCGCGGTTCTTCCGTCGCGCCGACCGGCGACGTCAGCCCGCAGATCCGGGGGATACCGCTCGACGGGGGACCAGGGGTCGCCGAGATCGCGGACACCGATGGCGGCGAGATGGACGGCGACCCGGTGCACGACCGCGCGATGGGCCCGCTGCAGTTCATTCCCGAGACCTGGAAGCGGTGGGGCGTCGACGCAAACGGCGACGGAATCGCGGACCCCGACAACATCGACGATGCCGCGCTGACCGCGGCGCGGTATCTCTGCGCCCGCGGGGGCGACCTGTCGACCGCGGAGGGCTGGCAGCGGGCTCTGATGGCCTACAACCTGTCCGGCGAGTACCTCATGGACGTCCGCGACCGTGCGGCCGCCTACTCGGTGGGGACCCGGCCGTGACATGTGGCCGGGTCCGCTGTGACATGTGGCCGGGTCCGGCCGTGACCGCGCGGCGCGACGACATGGCCGGTTGCTGCCGTTAGGCTCAGACCTGGCACTATGTAGCGAAATTGTCTACTGGAAACGCCGCCAGAAGGAGAACCATCCGTGGCCATCATTGAGCAGGTCGGAGCTCGCGAGATCCTCGATTCCCGGGGAAACCCCACGGTGGAGGTCGAGGTGCTGCTCGACGACGGCAGCTTCGCGCGTGCCGCGGTGCCCTCGGGCGCCTCCACCGGCGAGCACGAGGCTGTGGAGCTGCGTGACGGCGGCGAGCGCTACGGCGGCAAGGGTGTCGAGAAGGCCGTCGAGGCCGTGCTCGGCGAGATCGCCCCGGCCATCATCGGCATCGACGCGACCGAGCAGCGCGTGGTCGACCAGGCCCTGCTGGACCTCGACGGCACCCCGGACAAGTCCCGCCTCGGCGCCAACGCGCTGCTGGGCGCGTCGCTGGCCGTCGCCCGCGCGGGCGCCGAGTCCTCCGGCCTCGAGCTGTTCCGCTACGTCGGCGGCCCGAACGCGCACGTCCTGCCCGTCCCGATGATGAACATCCTCAACGGTGGCGCGCACGCGGACACCGGCGTCGACGTCCAGGAGTTCATGGTCGCGCCCATCGGCGCCGCCACCTTCAAGGAGTCGCTGCGCTGGGGCACCGAGGTGTACCACTCGCTCAAGTCCGTGCTCAAGGCCAAGGGCCTGTCCACCGGCCTCGGTGACGAGGGCGGCTTCGCCCCCGACGTCGCGGGCACCAAGGAAGCGCTCGACCTGATCAGCGAGGCCATCGCGAAGACCGGCCTGAAGCTGGGCACCGACGTGGCCCTGGCGCTGGACGTCGCGGCGACCGAGTTCTACACCGACGGCACCGGCTACAAGTTCGAGGGCAAGAACCGCACCGCCGCCGAGATGGGTGCGTTCTACGCCGAGCTGCTGACCGCGTACCCGCTGGTGTCCATCGAGGACCCGCTCGACGAGGACGACTGGGAGGGCTGGGTCGCCCTCACCGATCAGATCGGTGACAAGCTGCAGCTCGTCGGCGACGACCTGTTCGTCACCAACCCGGACCGCCTCGAGGAGGGCATCGTCAAGGGCGCCGCGAACGCGCTGCTGGTGAAGGTGAACCAGATCGGCACGCTGACCGAGACCCTGGACGCCGTCGACCTCGCGCACCGCAACGGCTACAAGACGATGATGAGCCACCGCTCGGGCGAGACCGAGGACACCACCATCGCCGACCTCGCGGTCGCCGTCGGCAGCGGCCAGATCAAGACCGGCGCCCCCGCCCGCAGCGAGCGCGTCGCGAAGTACAACCAGCTCCTGCGCATCGAGGAGGCCCTCGGCGACGCGGCCCGGTACGCGGGCGAGCTCGCGTTCCCGCGCTTCTCCTTCGACAGCTCGGCGAGCTGAGAGCGGAAGCGGTACTGAGCCTGTGAGCCAACGCGGTAGGTCACGTCCGGGCGGCAGCCCGGCCGGTCGGGACCCCCGTCGCACCCGCGACGGGTCGGCCGCGCGACGTCCGTCGCGAGGCCGCACGACCGGACCTACGGCGTCGGCTCCCGGCAGCCCGGGACCCGTGGCGGGCGCGAAGCCCGCACCGGAGTTCGAGGCCGAGTCGGCCAGCGAGAAGCCTGTCGGCACACGGGGTTCGCGGGCCGGCTCCACCGGCGAGGAGAAGCCCGAACGGACCATCCTCGGGCTCTCCACCGGCAAGGCGGTGATGCTGGCGGTGGTGGTCTGCGCGCTCGCACTCACCCTGGCGGTCCCGCTGCGCAACTACCTCACCCAGCGCAGCGAGGCGGATCGCGTCGCCGCGCAGCAGGAGGAGCTCGAGAACGATCTCGAGCGGTTGACCCGTCAGAAGCAGCAGAACGACGATCCCGCGTACATCGCAGCCGAGGCCCGCGAGCGATTGCAGTACGTCAAGCCCGGCGAGACACCGTTCCAGGTGCAGCTGCCGGGCGAGGTGGCGACCAGGCCCGAGGAGGCCAGCGAGCGCAAGCGCACCGCGGACCCCTGGTATACCGACCTGTGGCGGCCCATCGTGGAACCGCAGCCGCAGCCGAGCGCCACACCGGCGCCCGCGCCGCCCGCCCCGGGTCCGCCGCCGCCCGCGCCCGATTCGACCGGTGCGGGATCGATGACCATTCCTCACGATCAAGGAGGGCCCGTCGGGTGACCGATCCGGCTGACAGCACTTCCCGCCCCGCGGTGTCCCAGGACGACCTGGCCGCGGTGGCCGCCCAACTCGGCCGCGATCCGCGCGGCGTGCTCGCCATCGCCTACCGGGCCCCGGACGGAACGCCCGGCGTGGTCAAGACCGCGCCCCGGCTGCCGGACGGCACGCCGTTCCCCACGCTGTACTACCTGACCGATCCCCGCCTCACCGCCGAGGCGAGTCGGCAGGAGTCGGCCGGGGTGATGCGCGAGATGACCGAGCGCCTGGATCGCGATCCGGAACTGGCGCAGGCATACCGCCGCGCGCATGAGTCGTACCTCGCCGAGCGGAACGAGATCGATTCTCTCGGAACGGATTTCACCGGCGGCGGCATGCCCGACCGGGTCAAGTGCCTGCACGTGCTGATGGCGCATTCGCTGGCGAAGGGGCCGGGCGTCAACCCGCTCGGCGACGAGTCCGTCGCGTTGGCAGCTCAGGGCAAGCTGCGCGGCACCGCGATCCCGGCCGACTGGCCGGAGTACGAGGGTCCCGCGCCGAGCGAGGACGAGGCGTGAGGCGGGTCGCCGCGATCGACTGCGGGACCAATTCGATCCGGCTGCTGATCGCCGACGCCGACGAGGCAGGCCGGCTGCACGACGTGCGCCGCGAGATGCGGGTCAACCGGCTGGGGCAGGGCGTCGACGCGACTGGTGCGTTCGCGCCCGAGGCGATCGAGCGCACCCGCGAAAGCCTGCAGGAGTATGCGGACATGATCCGCGAGACCGGTGCGAGCGCCGTGCGGATGGTCGCGACGTCGGCCACCCGGGATGCGAGCAACCGCGAGGACTTCTTCGGGATGACCCGGGAGGTGCTCGGCGCGGTGATCCCCGGGGCTGAGGCCGAGGTGATCACCGGGGACGAGGAGGCACGGCTGTCCTTCGCGGGCGCCGTCGGCGAACTCGATCCGGCCGCAGGGCCGTTCGTGGTGGTCGACCTCGGTGGCGGGTCCACCGAGGTGGTGCTCGGCGACGGCGACGGCGTGCACGCGGCGCACTCGACCGACATCGGTTGTGTGCGGATCACCGAGCGGTGCCTGCACGACGACCCACCGACGGCCGAGCAGGTCGCGCAGGCGCGCGAGGTGGCGCTCGCGAAGCTGACCGAGGCCTTCGACCGGGTGCCGGTCGAGCAGGCGCGCACCTGGGTGGGTGTCGCGGGGACGATGACCACGCTGGCCGCCGTCGCGCTGGAGCTGAAGGCGTACGACCCAGAGAAGGTGCATCTGTCGCGGATGTCGTTGCCGCGGCTGCACGAGGTGAACGAGCAGCTCACCCACATGACCCACGATCAGCGCGAGGCCCTGGGCCCGATCCACCCCGGCCGGGTGGACGTGATCGGTGGGGGAGCGATCGTCGCCGACGTGCTCGCCGTGGAGCTGGCGCGCCGGGCGGGTATCTCCGAGTTGGTGGTCAGCGAGCACGACATCCTCGACGGAATCGCACTCTCGATCCTGTAGCGCGGCCATTGCCTACGGGGCCGCGCAGCCTGTCGGGCCCCGGCCCCTTTACCCCAGTGTGGGGTTCTGGTGAAGAAGATCTTGATAAAGATTTCATTACAGTGTCCGAATTTGATGCAGTTTTGTTACCTTCGTCACGGGGGTCCGAGGGCACGCGTTACCGGAGCGGCCCAGCCAACGAAAAGAAGGTAGTGCTGTGGGAAATCACCACGGGACGGGCAATCGTTCGAACTTCATCATTGATTCACACCCCATGCATGGCCGGCACCGCTCGCCGGTTGGTAGCGGCCCCGTTGCAGGCGCCCCTCACGGCCGCCACCGCGCGCCAGCCGGTACGGGTCCGGTCAAGGTCGTCACGGTTGCCGCGGCGACCGGCGCGATCCTGGTCGGAGGCACCCAGCTCGGTGCGGCTACCGCGACGGCGGTTCCGATTCACCTCCCCGGATTGCCGCCGCTGGAGATTCCCGATGTGCTGTTGCCTGCGGGCGTCCAGCTCCCCGCGGTCAACCAGGCGCCCGCCGTCGTCCCCGTACCCCCGGCCTTCCAGGCGCCGCCGGCCGATGTGGTGCCACAGGTCGCCCCGGTGCCGAACCCGCTTGGTTCGCTCCAGTCGAACAATCCGATCCCGGCCCGAACCGTGCAGCCGGTATCGGGCACGCTGACGTCTCATTTCGGGCCGCGCTGGGGGACGCAGCACGGTGGTCTCGACATCGCGGCGCCGATCGGTACCCCGATTCAGGCAGCCACCGACGGCACCGTCATTTCCGCGGGTCCGGCCTCCGGATTCGGGCTGTGGGTGCGCGTACAGGATGACGATGGAACGACCACGGTGTACGGCCACATCAACGAGTTCCTGGTCGACGTCGGCCAGCAGGTGGCGGCCGGTCAGCAGATCGCAACCGTCGGGAATCGTGGTCAGTCGACCGGACCACACCTGCACTTCGAGGTGACGGATCCCAGCGGGCAGAAGATCGACCCCGCCCAGTGGCTCCAGGAGCGTGGAGTTTCGCCGACCTGGAACGGCGATTCTCATTAGCCTCGGTCCTTCGCGGGGCTGAGCTGCCGGCCGGGCTGGTGCACGCGGATTGCGCCGATCGGCGGGGTGGGCACGCTAGCATCCAGGTGTCCAGTTCGGCCGTCTCCTGTCGGACCGGTGGCGGCCGGTCCGGGTATCGGCGGTCGCGCCCCCATAGCCCAATTGGCAGAGGCAGCGGACTTAAAATCCGCCGAGTGTCGGTTCGAGTCCGACTGGGGGCACTGGCCAGGGGTGGGCAGGTTGGGGGAGTGGCCCACCCGGGGGCTTGCTACGCGCCCAACTCCTCGGCCGCGACGGCCAGAATGTCGTCCGCTGAACCGATGGCCACGAAATGTCCGGCGCCCTCGACCGAATGCCATACCGCGCCAGGCATACGGTCGGCCACCGCCTTGTTGATGGAATCCGCTACCAGCCGATCATCCGTCCCCTGCCACATGTGTACCGGGCGTTCGATCGTTGCGACGTCGAAAGCCCAACTCCGATAGAGGAGTTCACTGTCGCGAACGAGCCCGTCGGAACCATGCGCGAAGCATTCGGCGGACGCATCGCGGAAGGCGGTTTCGACATCCGCTTGAGTCAGGATCTGTCGGTCGTAGTCGTTGACGGTCCTCGACAACTGCTTGACGAAGGTCCCGCGGAAGTGTGTGGCAACCACGCCGAGGGTCGCGTACATCAGTCGGAAGCCGGGCGTGCACCGGAGTGCGAGGGTTCCGCCGAGTGCGTCGGCCTTCGAAAGCTGATCCGCTGCCCAGTTGTCCCCGAACGCTCCGTAGCTTCCACCCGCGATAGAGCTGACGTGGCGCAGTCGAGCGGGATCGACATAGGCCGCGGCCGCCAGCGCCCACGGCCCCCCTTCCGACCAGCCTGTGACGCCGAATTCGTGGTAGCCCAACTCGTCGGCGATGGTCACCAGGTCGTCTGCCCAGCCCGAGTAGCTGCGTGTTCGTTGGGGATCGGACTGTCCGATGCCGGGCCGATCGACGCAGATGAGCCGTAACCGATTCCTCGTAGCGGCGCCCGCGAACAGGCGTGCCTCGAGTCGACTGCTGGGTCCACCGTGATTGTGGATGACCAGGGGCCCGCGCGGATCTCCGACCTCGGCATAGGCGAGATTGCGACCGTCGTGAGTTGCGATCATCGTCGGTGATCAGCTTTCGGCTCATCCAGTGTTCTGTCCACGGTAGTACAAGCCTCGGGGATTCGAGGGCGATGCCGGTGCGGTGCGACAGAGCTCGCGCGACCCGAGCATGGGTGCCGAAGACTCGTGATCGACTGCCCGGACGCCGTGGTGGTCGGTGGCCCGCGCCGACGTGCACATAGCACCGACTCGGCCCCGTTTCGGCCGATTGACCAGCGCGATACAAGTGACGTCCGTCACACCTTGCCGCCGCCCGTTCGCGCCTCTGGCGCGCCGAACCTCGGGGGGTGTCGGCGTGGGTCGGGCGCAAAACCGGGCGGTTTGTTATCTCGTCGTGACTCAATCGGTCTCACGCCGGTTTCTGTGCCTGACCACCTGTTTACGGCCGATGGCTCCGGGGTGGCCCCTCGGCTTGCCGCAGGTCGGACGGCATGCCGGGGCCGGCGATCCCCGTGGCCGTTGGGGCGTGCGGGCCGGCGTCCGCGCCATCAAGATCATATTTAGATAAAGATTCGATCACGGTGGACGTGTCGATATCGTTTCGTTACCTTCGTTGTGGGGGTCCGAGGTTGCACGGCCCAAAAGGTGCGACCAGAAGCCAACGAAGATGAGGTTAAGACTGTGGGAAATCTCCGCAGGACGTTCAATCGTTCCAACTCGATCACCACCGCGCGTCGCCTGAAGGGTGCCACCGTCGCCGTCGCGACCGGCGCGATCCTGGTCGGGGGCATGCAGCTCGGATCCGCCACCGCGTCCGCCGCACCGATCGACCAGCCGGCCTTCGCCGCCGCACCCTTCCACCTCCCGCAGGAACTGCTCCCCCAGGGCGTTCCCGCGCCCGCCCCGATGCCCGACGTCACCGCGGCGCAGCAGTGGGTCAACGACCAGATTCGTGCGCTCAACCCCGGCGGCTCGGTCGCTCCGCTCAAGGCACGCGCCGTCCAGCCGGTCAACGGCACGCTGACGTCCAGCTACGGCCCGCGTTGGGGTACGCAGCACGGCGGCATCGACATCGGGGCCAGCATCGGCACCCCGGTTCTGTCGGCGGCAGACGGCACGATCATCTCCGCCGGTCCGGCCTCCGGGTTCGGGCTGTGGGTGCGCGTGAAGCACACCGACGGATCCATGTCCGTCTACGGCCACATCAACGAGCACCTCGTCAATGTCGGCCAGCCGGTCGCGGCCGGTCAGCAGATCGCGACCGTCGGCAACCGTGGTCAGTCCACCGGGCCGCACCTGCACTTCGAGGTGTATGACCCGGCCGGCAACCAGGTCGACCCGAACGTGTGGCTGCGGGATAACGGCGTTGGCGTGACCTGGGGCAGCGCCGCCTAGGCACTTGACGATCCACCGAGGTCAGATCCGCTGAGATCGACTTTCATGCGCGCGGGGCGCGGGCACGCTGTCGGACGACAGTGCTGCCCGCGCCCCGCGCGTTGGTCTGTCACAGGCCGGCGGCGGCCTCGAGTGCGTCCAACTCGGTGTCGAGGTGACCCAGGATCGCCTCGAGGTCCGGCAGCGCCCGCCGGCAGCCGGTCAGCCCGAACGCGATTGCGTCGTCGGAGCTGGTGCAGGTGATGTTCAGGGCCTGCCCGTCCTGCGGGAACGCGATCGGGTACAGCCCGTCGAGCCGGGCCCCATTCCAGTACAGCGGCGTGCGGGGGCCTGCGACATTGGAGATCACCACGTTGAACGGCGGGCGGACCGCCCCGCTGCTACCCGCGACCACGTGCAGCGCCGCCGGGACCATGCCGGCCGCGCTCATCGCGAGGATCTGCGAAGGACGCTTGCCGATCAGCGACTCCTTGCCCTCGAGCATCGACGTGCGCACGGTCTCGAGCCGTTGCGCCGGATCGGCGGAGTGGGTCGCGAGATTGCACATCAGCACGCCGAACGAGTTGCCTGCCTGGCTCTCGTCGGGGCCGCCGCGCAGCGACACCGGCACGGCGGCGATCAGTGGGACCTCGGGCAGGGCGTCCTGCGACTGCAGGAACGTGCGCAGGCCGCCGGAGCACATCGCGAGCACCACGTCGTTGACGGTGGCGTCGGCCGCCTTGGCGATCAGGCGGAGCCGCTCGATCGGCCAGGATCGCGCGGCGTAGCGCCGCGCCCCGGCGATGGGCACGTTCAGGATCGTGTTCGGGGCCGCGAAAGACAACGAGCCGCCCTGTTCGCGCAGGGCGCGGGCCACGGTGCCCGCCAGCGCCGAGCCCAGCCCGGCCGCCTCGCCCAGCAATGCCGCTGCCCCGCGGACCGCGGCGGCGGGCACTCCGAGGACGCCGCCGCTGTCGCCGGTCTCGGCGGCCGGCTCCTCCGGTGCGGGGCGCTCCGGCTCCGGGGCCGCCACGTCCCAGACGGCGGGCATCGCCCGGTCCGTAGGGTCCTCGCTCAGCGACCGGGCCAGCAATCGCATCGCCGAAACCCCGTCGGCGAACGCGTGGTGGAACTTCGTGTACACCGCGAATCGGCCGTCGTTTAGGCCCTCGATCAGGTGCATCTCCCACAGCGGACGGTGACGGTCCAGGGGTGCCGCGTGCAGTTGTGAGCACAGGTCGAGCAGTTCGCGCATGCCGCCGGGTTGCGGCAGGGCGTCGTGGCGCACGTGATATCCGAGGTCGAATCCGCGGTCCTCCTCCCATTCCCACTGTCCGAGCGAAGACCACGAGCGCGTCGCCCGCTGACGGAACCGTTGTGCCGCAGTGTCATTGGCCAGAGCCTCATCGAAAAGCGCCCGCACGTGGGCAGCGTCGGCGCCTTCCGGTGGCTCGAACAACTGCAGTCCACCGACGTGCATGGGGTGCTCGCGCGATTCCGCCAGCAGCCACATCGAGTCGGCAGGGGACATGGGCAGCGGCATGATTGATGCTCCTGTTCTCGACCGCTGCCCCGGCCGGATCGACACTGTTGAGCATTTTTTCTACCCGCTCGAGTGGCGGTCCGCTACTTGTCAAGTGTCCAATGCCGCGAGGCCGTTCGAGTGGTCACTCGTCCATGACGCGGCCCGGACCTGGGACACTTGACCGGTGTCGATCCCCGAAGAAGTCCTCTCCCGACTACGTCGGTTCCCCGACGTCGAGGCGCCGAACCTGTTCGCCGTCGACGGCGCGGACCGGCTGATCCTGGACGAGGCGGGTCCCGCGCTGCTCGACGCGGCGGACGGGACGGTCGCGGTGATCGGCGACCGCTACGGCGCCCTCACTCTCGGGGCTGCGGCGGGATTCGACGTCACCGGCATCCGGGTCCACCAGGATCCGATCACCGGCGAACTGGCGTTGTCGCACAACGCCTCACGGGTCGGGCTGCGCGAGGTCTACCGATCCTGCGGGCTCGGCGTGGACCTGCTCGCCGGCGCGCGGGTGGTACTGGTCCAGCTGCCCCGCAGCCTGTCCGCGCTCGCCGAGATCGCGGAGGCCGTCGCCCGGTACGCCGATCCCGAGGTGGTGATCTATGCGGGCGGCCGCGACAAGCACATCGCCCCCGCCATGAACGAGGTGCTCGCCCGCAGCTTCGGCGACGTCCACGCCACCCGCGGCAGGCAGAAGTCGAGGGTGCTCGTCGCGCGCGGCAGGCTGGATCCACCCGCCGAGCCGACCTACCCGCTGCGCGAGCACCTGGGCGAGCTCGACATGGAGGTGGTCGCGCATGGGGCCGCCTTCGCGGGCACCAAGCTCGACATCGGGACTCGATTCCTGCTCGACTACCTGCCCCGGATGAACCCGGGCGCCCGTTCGGCTGTCGACCTCGGTTGCGGCACAGGGATTCTCGCCGTCGCGTTGGCCCGATCCCGGGCCGACCTGCGGGTGGTCGCGACCGATCAGTCCGCGGCGGCAGTCGCGTCGACGGCGGCCACGGCGCAGGCGAACGGGGTCGGCGACCGGGTGATTGCCTTGCGCGACGACGTCATGTCCACGCTCGCCGACGCCACCGCCGACCTGATCGTCTGCAACCCGCCGTTTCACGTGGGTGCCGCCGTCCACACCGGGGCGGCGCTGTCGATGTTCCGCGCCGCGGGCCGGGTGCTCCGCGAGGGGGGCGAGCTCTGGACCGTCTACAACTCGCACCTGGGATATCGCGGCGCGCTGCGGGCCTCGGTCGGCCCCACCGAGCTGATCGGGCGGAACCCGAAGTTCACCGTCGCCCGGTCGGTCAAGGGGTCGTGACGGTTACCTGACCGGCCCGCCGTCGATCGGCTCCCCATCGACCTGGCCAAGGTTGAATCCGAGGTCCTCGACGATGACCCCATCCACGATCTCGGCCTCCACCGATTCGGCGTCGTCGGACTTCGGACGGGAGTCGTCTTCGAGCGGGATGTCCGGTTCCTCCTCGGCGAGCCTCTGGTCCAGGGTCTCGCCGCGGGCGGCCTCCGCCGCGGTGGTCCCGAAGCGGTCGGCCTCACTCCAATGTTCGGGCGCGTCCACGACATCGTCGCCGTCATCGTTGCGAACCTCGTCCGAATCGACCGACTCGCTGGCGCTGAGGGTCTGGTCCGGACCGTCCTCGGTGCTCATGAGTCAATGATGCCACCGTTGCCGGGGTGTCGTGCCAGGTGAACCTCGGTTTCACGCGATGCCGATGCGATCGGGGGACGGTAGAGTTCCCTCCAGTCCTGCGGTGCCTCGATTGGATCGAAGCGGCGGGAACTTACGCTCATGTGTGAGACGTTTTACCAACAGAACGGGATTTCCCGTTGCGGTCGGGCCACAGCGGCACGGCGAGGGTCCTCCGGACCCACCTAAAGAAGGGACACGCACGGTGCGTACCACCAGCAACCCGGTGTTCCGCAACCTCCCGAAGCAGGAGGGCAGCGGATACGCCTCGTTCGGTTCTGCCGCGGCAGGCGCGGGGCAGATGACTCAGCAGTTCGGTCAGCCGCAGTACACGCAGGCCGAGCCGTACACGACCGGCCCCGCGCAGCGGGCCATGACCATCGACGATGTCGTGACCAAGACGGGCATCACGCTCGGCGTGCTGTCGGTCGCCGCGATCATCTCCTACCTGCTCGTGAACTCGAACGCGGGCCTCGCGGCACCGTTCGTGATCGGCGGCGGCCTCATCGGTCTCGGCCTGGTCCTGGTTGCCACCTTCGGCCGGAAGATGGACAACCCGGCGATCGTGCTGGCCTACGCGGCCGCGGAAGGCGTCTTCCTCGGCGCGCTGTCGTTCATGTTCACCGACATCACCTTCGGCGGTGCCGGCGGCTCCACCCTCATCGCGCAGGCCGTGCTCGGCACGTTCGGCGTGTTCTTCGGCATGCTCGTGGTCTACAAGACCGGCGCCATTCGCGTCACCCCGCGGCTGACCCGAATGATCATCGGCGGCATGATCGGCGTCCTCGTCCTCGCGTTGGGCAACATGGTCGCCAGCTTCTTCACCCCGGGCGGGCTCGGCCTGCGCGACGGTGGCGGCCTCGCGATCATCTTCAGCCTCGTCTGCATCGGTCTCGCCGCGTTCAGCTTCCTGCTGGACTTCGACGCGGCCGACCAGCTGATCCGCGCCCAGGCGCCGGAGAAGGCCGCATGGGGCGTCGCGTTCGGCCTCACCGTGACCCTGGTGTGGCTGTACGTCGAGATCCTGCGACTGCTGAGCTACTTCAACAGCGACTAGTCACCGCACGCCTGACCACGAACGGGCGGTTACCGGAGCAAAGGCCGAGAGCCTCCCCGGTAACCGCCCGTTCGTCGGTGTGAACAACCGGAGAGTTGTCCACAACCGCGATTTTCGGTGACCCGGCGACGCTTCGGCCCGTGATGCTGACGCGGTGGGAATCTACGACGCGCCGTTTCGGGGATCGAGCGCGGTTGCGGCCGGGGCGTTGACCGACCACCAGCTCCGTCACGGCTTCACTCATCTCTACCGCGACGTCTACGTCGCCAGACGGGTCGAGGTCACGGCCGCGGTCTGGGCTCGCGCCGCGTGGGTCTATGCCGGACCGGACGCAGTGTTGACCGGGTACTCAGCTGCCGCGCTGCACGGTTCGAAGTGGATCGACGCGTCGGAGCCTGCCGAGGTGATCCGGGTCGGCCACTGTCGACCGCCAAAGCACCTGCTCGTGCACGACTACCGCCTCGAGCCGGGCGAGGCGACCGTCGTCGATGGGATGCGGGTGGCGACCCCGGCACGAGCCGCATTTGACCTCGGCCGTCGGTTGCCGCGCAAGGAGGCGATTGTCGCGCTCGACGCGCTGTGCAATGCGACGAAGGTGAAGCCCGAGGCGATTGCCGACATCGCGGATCGGCATCGGGGTGCACGCGGAATGACGGCGCTGCGCGCGATCCTGCCCGACGTCGACGGGGGTGCGGAGTCCCCGCCGGAGACCCACACCCGCCTCGTGATCGTCGCAGCCGGGCTACCGCGGCCCGAGACGCAGATCGTGCACGTCGGGGAGGACGGCTGGGAGTGGGCACGGTCGGACATGGGCTGGCGGGAGTGGCGGGTGCTGGTCGAGTACGACGGCGAACACCACTGGACGGATCGCAGGCAGCGGGCATGGGATATCGAGCGATCGGCGCGGATCGAGGCACTCGGCTGGACCGTCGTGCGCGTCGGCGCGGAGCTTCTCTACGACCGCCCGGGTGAACTGGTCCGCCGGGTACGCGCGAAACTCCGCGCGGTCGGCGCACCCGTCTGACGACGAACGGGCGGTTACCGGGACATCGGCCGAGAGGCCTGCCCGGAAACCGCCCGTTCGTGGACGCGAAGAACTAGCTCAGGCGCTCCAGCACCATCGCCATGCCCTGGCCGCCGCCGACGCACATGGTCTCGACGCCGAAGGTCTTGTCCTGCTCACGCAGGTTGTTGAGCAGGGTGTTGGTGATGCGGGCACCGGTCATGCCGAAGGGGTGACCGATCGCGATCGCGCCGCCCGAGACGTTGATCTTGTCCTCGTCGAGGTTCAGCGCGCGGGCCGAGCCCAGCACCTGCACCGCGAACGCCTCGTTGATCTCGTACAGGTCGATGTCGGAGGTCGACATCTTCGCGTAGCCGAGCGCCTTCTTGACCGCCTCGATCGGGCCCAGGCCCATGATCTCGGGGGACAGGCCGGTCGCGGCGGTGGAGACGACCCGCGCGAGCGGGGTCAGGCCCAGGGCCTTCGCCTTGGTGTCGCTCATGATGACCAGCGCGGCCGCGCCGTCGTTGAGCGGGCAGGCGTTGCCGGCGGTGACGGTGCCGTCGGGGCGGAAGACCGGCTTGAGGCCGGAGATGCCCTCGTAGGTGGTGCCGGCACGCGGGCCGTCATCGGTGGAGACGGTGGTGCCGTCGGCGAGGGTGACCGGGGTGATCTCGTTGGCGAAGAAGCCGCGCTTGATGGCCTCCTCCGCACGGTTCTGCGAGCGCACGCCCCAGCGGTCCTGGTCCTCGCGGCTGATGCCGGTCAGCGAGGCGACGTTCTCCGCGGTCTGGCCCATGGCGATGTAGATGTCCGGGACCAGGCCGTCCTCGCGGGGGTCCTTCCACGCGACGCCACCCTGCGCGGCCAGCTCGGTGCGGGCCTGGGCGTCGGCGTACGAGGCGTTCTTGGTGTTCGGCCAGCCGTCGGCGCTGCCGGTGGCGAAGCTGGAGACCGACTCGACGCCGGCGGAGATGAACACGTCGCCCTCGCCCGCGCGGATGGCGTGCATCGCCATCCTGGTGGTCTGCAGCGACGAGGAGCAGTAGCGGTTGACCGTGACGCCGGGCAGGAAGTCGTAGCCGAGCGTGGTGGCGACGACCTTGGCGATGTTGTAGCCGGACTGTCCGCCCGGCTGGCCGCAACCCATGATCAGGTCGTCGATCTCGGTCGGGTCGAGCTCCGGGACCTTCGCGAGGGCCGCGGCGACCATCTGGGCGGCGAGATCGTCCGGACGGATGTCCTTGAGCGAACCCTTTCCGGCGCGGCCGATGGGCGAGCGCACGGCGGAGACAATGACTGCCTCAGGCATGGAGAACTCCTTGTGTTTCGGTGCGTCGTGGTCGACGCGTGACTGGACGATTTGTCTCAGACGTTACGTGGCGCTCGCGGCGCGCTGACGACGCCGTCGGTCATCGACGAACTTGAGCACCCCCGAGGTCGGCTCCGGGGCCACCTGATCGGCCCCCGGCTCACCCCTGATGGCCCGGCGCTCGGAGTCGCGGCGCCACAGGAACCGGTTCGCGGCATCGGTGATCCGGGCGACGACCCGGCGCGACTCGGCGGCCTCGGAGACCTCGGGCAGTTCGGGCAGCGGACCGCCCTCCCATTCCCCGAGCGCCGTGGCCAGCACGGGCAGCAGCTGCCGGGCCGCCAGCTCGTACCCGGCCGCGGACGGATGGAAGTGGTCGGCGGAGAACATGGTGTCCGGGGCGGCCAGGAACTCCGGCGCGAGCAGGTCGGCGAGGGCGACGGGGTGACCCCCCGCCTCGAGCACCGCGGCGGTCTGCGCCCGGGCGAGCCGATGGCCCCAGTTCCGGACCACGGTGCGCAGCGGTTGGGGGATGGCGGTGACCACGCCGAGGTCGGGACAGGTGCCGACGACCACCACGCTGCCGTTGCGGCGCAGGCGTTCCACCGCGTCGCCGAGCCGCCGGGCCGACGCGTGGACCGAGTTCTTGGCGGTGACGTCGTTGGCGCCGACCAGGATCACCGCCGCGTCCGGAGGCGGACCCGCGATGAACATGGCATCGACCTGACCCTTGAGGCCCTTCGAGGTGGCGCCACCGATCGCCTTGGTGGACAACCAGATCCGCTTGCCCGTTTCCTCGGCGAGACCGCGCGCCAGCAGAACGCCCGGCACCTCGTCGGGGACCGCGCACCCGACCCCGGCCGCGGTCGAGTCGCCGAAGATCATCAGGTGGATGTCGAATTCGGCGCCCAGCCGCCAACGCTCGGGGGCTCGGCACCCGGCGGTGTAGATGCCGTCGGCCTCGGGTGGTTTGGCGACGTTGCGGCCGATCACCCCCCGCGCGGCGGTGGCCTGGCCCATCAGGTAGTTGTAGAGCGCCCACGATGCGGTGCCTGCCGAGGATCCCGCGACGACCGCGGCCGCGCTTGCTTTCGCGGCCGTTTTCCATCCGCTGGTGGGCACCGGATTCACCCCTCCGCTCGTCGCGAGTGCTACCGCTCCCAAATCTAGTGGGAAAGCTCGCGGGGCGCGGGTTCAGCGCGCCGGTGGCCGAACCCATCAAGATCGGAGCCGGCGGAGCGACCCTCGAGGAGGGACCTGATGTTGCCCCCGACGTGCGCTCTGGGACGATGGAGGCATGCGCATCGCGGATCACGTCGTCGACCTCATCGGAAATACTCCGCTGGTCAAGCTGAACTCGGTGAACCCGCCCGGCTCGGGTCTGGTGGCCGCCAAGATCGAATACCTCAACCCGGGCGGTAGCTCCAAGGACCGGATCGCCGTCAAGATGGTCGACGCCGCGGAGGCGTCGGGCGAGCTCAAGCCCGGCGGCACCATCGTCGAGCCGACCTCCGGCAACACCGGCATCGGTCTGGCGCTGGTCGCACAGAAGCGCGGCTACAAGTGCGTCTTCGTCTGCCCGGACAAGGTCAGCGAGGACAAGCGCAACGTCCTCAAGGCCTACGGCGCCGAGGTCGTGGTCTGCCCGACCGCCGTGCCGCCGGAGCACCCGGACAGCTACTACAACGTCTCCGACCGCCTGGTGAAGGAGATCCCCGGCGCCTGGAAGCCGAACCAGTACGCGAACCCGGGCGGCCCGGAGAGCCACTACGAGACCACGGGCCCGGAGATCTGGCGCGACACCGACGGCAAGGTCACCCACTTCGTGGCGGGTGTCGGCACCGGCGGCACCATCACCGGCACCGGCCGCTACCTCAAGGAGGTCTCCGGCGGCAAGGTCAAGGTCATCGGTGCCGACCCGGAGGGCTCGGTGTACTCGGGCGGCACCGGGCGTCCGTACCTGGTCGAGGGCGTGGGCGAGGACTTCTGGCCCACCGCCTACGACCCGTCGATCCCCGACGAGATCATCGCGGTCTCCGATGCCGACTCGTTCGAGATGACCCGGCGGCTCGCCCGCGAGGAGGGCCTGCTGGTCGGTGGTTCCTGCGGCATGGCCGTGGTGGCCGCGCTGCGGGTCGCCGAGCGTGAGCCCGATGCGGTGATCGTCGTGCTCCTGCCCGACGGCGGTCGCGGCTACCTGTCGAAGATCTTCAACGACAAGTGGATGGCCTCGTACGGCTTCCTGCGGACCCCGCTGGACGGCAAGGTCCACGAGCCGACCGTCGGCGACGTGCTGCGCGGGAAGTCGGGCGAGCTGCCGGACCTGGTGCACACCCATCCGTCGGAGACCCTGCGCGACGCGATCGAGATCCTGCGCGAGTACGGCGTCTCGCAGATGCCGGTCGTCGGCGCCGAGCCGCCGGTGATGGCGGGCGAGGTCGCGGGCAGCGTCACCGAGCGGGACCTGCTCTCGGCGGTGTTCGAGGGCCGGGCGCAGCTCGCGGATCCGGTCGCCAAGCACATGAGCCCGCCGTTCCCGCTGATCGGCTCGGGCGAGCCGGTGAGCGCCGCGACCAAGGCGCTCGGCGACTCCGACGCGCTGATGGTCGTCGACGACGGCAAGCCCGTCGGCGTCATCACCCGCCACGATCTGCTCGGGTTCCTCAGCGCCGGCGGATAGCTCGACGGGCCCCACCCCGCCGGTGCCGCTAGGATCCCCGCATGGGGGAGAAGCGATGGCGGGTGGGGGTTCTCGCCGCGACGGTCACCGTGCTGGTATCCGGATGCTCGACGCTGACGAGCGGCACCCCGGTTGCGGTGTCGGAGGATTCGGACGGCACCGCGGCGGTGTCGCTGCCCGCCGGGGAAGCGCCGGACTGCGAGGCGATGGCAGGCGCGCTGGGCGGCGCGGTCGCGGGGATGTCGCTGGCGAACCGAACGACGCTGCCCGGCAGCACCGACCCGCTCTGCCTGTGGTCCGAGGGGGACTTCACCGGGACCCAGCGCAATCTGTTCGTCAGCGTGAAGGGCAACGGGTTCACCGAGGCGATGCTCGAGGCCTCCAGGGGGAAGACGAGCCTCGGGGTGGTCGACGAGCCGCGGGCCGACGCCCTTGGCGGGCTCGTCATCAAGGTCAACGACACGGTGTACACGCTGACGATGGCCGGTCGCAGCGTCGACGCCGGTAGCCACGGCGGCCGGGGGTTCGCGGAATCGGAGTACATCGACGCGCTGGTCTCGGTTGCCCGATTACTGACGAATTAGCGGCTCGCTAGGCTTACCGGCATGAGCGAGCACAGCAACGCAGAGCAGGGATTCTCCACCAGGGCCGTCCACGCCGGGTACGAGCCGGATCCGCTGACCGGCGCGGTGAACGTGCCGATCTACGCCAGCTCGACCTTCGCCCAGGACGGTGTCGGCGGCATGCGGAGCGGGTTCGAGTACGCGCGCACCGGGAACCCGACCCGGCGCCCGCTCGAGGCCAACCTCGCGGCCCTCGAGTCCGGCACCTATGGGCGCGCCTTCGCGTCCGGCATGGCCGCCACGGACTGCCTGCTGCGCTCGGTCCTGCGTCCCGGCGATCACCTGGTGATCCCGAACGACGCCTACGGCGGCACCTTCCGGCTGATCGACAAGGTGTTCACCCAGTGGGGCATCGAGCACACGCCGGCCGCGGTGTCCGACGTGGACGCGGTCCGGGCCGCGATCCGCCCGAACACCAAGCTGGTGTGGGTGGAGACCCCGACCAACCCGCTCCTCAACATCGGCGACATCGAGGCGCTGGCCGGGGTCGCGCACGATGCCGGGGCAAAGCTGGTGGTGGACAACACCTTCGCGTCCCCCTACCTGCAGCAGCCGCTCGGCCTCGGCGCCGACATCGCGCTGCACTCGACCACCAAGTACATCGGCGGACACTCCGACGTCGTCGGCGGCGCGCTGGTCACCGACGACGAGGAACTCGACACCGCCTTCGCGTTCCTGCAGAACGGTGCGGGCGCGGTGCCTGGCCCCTTCGACGCGTACCTGACCATGCGCGGCATCAAGACCCTCGCGCTGCGGATGGAGCGGCACAGCGAGAACGCCGAGAAGATCGTCGACCTGCTCACCGGCCACGCCGCGGTCTCGCAGGTGATCTACCCGGGCCTCGAGTCGCACCCGGGCCACAAGGTCGCGGCCAAGCAGATGCGCCGCTTCGGCGGCATGATCTCGGTGCGCCTCAAGGGCGGCAAGCAGGCCGCCCTCGACTTCTGCTCACGCACCGAGATCTTCACCCTCGCCGAGTCCCTCGGCGGCGTCGAGTCGCTGATCGAGCATCCCGGCGCGATGACCCACGCGTCGACCGCCGGCTCCGCGCTCGAGGTGCCGGACGACCTGGTCCGGCTCTCGGTCGGCATCGAGGACGCCGCCGACCTGCTCGCCGATGTGGAGCAGGCACTGAAGTAAGGCGGCTCCGCCGCCCGTGCGCGGTTCGCGAGTCCTGAGACTCGTCAACCGCGCACGGGCGCCGCAGGCGCCTTACGCTGGCGCGATGGAACTCGTGACGAGGGACCAGATCGCGGCGGCGGACGAACTGCTCGCCCCGGTGATCCGCCGGACACCGATGCTCGCGTCCCGGGTGCTCTCGAAACGCTGCGGCCACGACGTGTGGCTCAAGTGCGAGAATCTCCAGCGCACAGGCTCTTTCAAGCCCCGTGGCGCCTACAACCGGATCGCGAACCTGACCGCGGAGCAGCGGGCGGGCGGCGTGGTCGCGGCCAGCGCCGGGAACCACGCGCAGGGCGTGGCCTGGGCGGCGACCGAGCTCGGTATCACCTCCACGGTCTTCATGCCGGTCGGGGCGCCGCTGCCCAAGCTGGTGGCGACCAGGGCGTACGGGGCAACGGTCCACCTGCACGGACACTCCGTCGACGACGCGCTGGTGGCCGCGCGCGAGTTCGCCGACGCCACGGGAGCCGTGCTCATCCACCCGTTCGACCACGCCGATGTCGTCGCGGGCCAGGCCACCGTCGGGCTGGAGATCCTCGAGCAGCTGCCGGAGGTCGGGACCATCGTCGTGCCCACCGGCGGCGGCGGGCTGCTCGCCGGGATCGCGGCCGCGGTCCGGGACTCCGGGCGGGCGGTGCGCCTCGTCGGCGTGCAGGCCGAGCAGGCGGCGGCCTGGCCGGGTTCGCTCGCGGCGGGGGAGCCGGTCGCCGCGCCCGCGCTGTCCACGATGGCCGACGGCATCGCGGTCGGGCTGCCCGGCCGGGTGCCGTTCGCGCATGTCACCGAGCTGGTGGACGAGGTCGTCACCGTCAGCGAGGACGCCCTGTCGCGCGCACTGTTGCTGTGTAGCGAGCGGGCCAAGCTGATCGTCGAGCCGGCGGGTGCGGCCGCGATCGCTGCCCTGATGAGCTGCCCGGCGGAGTCGCTGCGGCTCGAGGGACCGGTGTGCGCGGTGCTGTCCGGCGGCAACATCGACCCGCTGCTGCTCACCCATGTCATCACCCATGGGCTCCGGGCCGCCGGACGATACCTGGCCGTGCGCGTCACCATCCCGGATCGGCCAGGCGGGTTGGTGCGACTGCTGGGGGCGGTGAGCGCGATCGAGGCCAGCGTGGTGGACGTGGTGCACTCGCGGACCGCGCGCGATCTCGGACTGGACGAGGTAGAGGTGTTGCTGACCCTCGAGACGCGGGGGCCCGACCACCGCGACGAGGTGCTCGGCGCCCTCGAGGCGGCCGGATACGCGGTGCGGGTGCAGGAGTAGGCGCTTCGCGCCCGTGCGTGGTTGACGAGTGCAGAGACTCGCAAACCACGCACAGGCGGCGCAGCCGCCTAGAACGTCGCGTTGGCGACCGGCACGTCGAACACGCGACACCAGATGAGTACCGTGCTGGCGGAACCGATCTCCACCTCCGCGGGCACCTCGTAGTTCTGGTCGCCGCGGCTGCCCTTGAGTGCCCCCAGGCGGACGGGTTCGGGGGTCCGCACGTCGGCCCCGTCGATGAGGTGCACGAAGTAGTCGGGTCCGGCCTCGACCTCGAAGTCCTCGAAGCGCAGCACCCGGCGGCCGTCGCCCAGGTCCAGCAGCCGTGCGGAACCCGTTGCGTCGTGGTCGATTCCGACGAAGTCGGCGGCGCCGATCTCGTGCGCACCCGTCGGCTGCCCGTGGTCCCGTTGGGCCGTCGTCACCCCGGTCAGCGGATCGGACTCGTGAACCTCGGTACCGCGGAACGTCGGCACGACGACGAGCGCGATCACGGCCGCGGCGAGCAGGGCCTGCGCGAGGGCGCCGATCCACACTCGGCGGGTGAGTCGGTACAGGACCCATCCCGACGCCAGGAACAGCGCCAGGGCGGCCGCCCCGATCGCGAGCGTCCGGGGATGGGTGGAGGTGTTCGCGATGAGGTTCGGCGGGATCCCGTAGACCAGCGCGAGGGCCGCGACGACCAGGCCCGCGGCGATCAGGACGAGCAGCGATGCGGTCAGCCACCGACGGCGGCGGAGGGGGCCGATCTCGGGCCCGGATCGAATCGCCATACGTCAAGCGTATGCCCGGCACCCCACCGCGGCGGCGCTGTTCTCCCGTACGGAGTGCGGCCGGGATTCGTCGATCACGGCCAGCCGCAGAGCCGGGTGACCGAGAGGTCCCGGTCCACCAGTCGGGCGGGCATCCCCAGCTCGCCCAGCCAGGCGAGCGTCGCCTCGCCCCCGCGGACCGCGGCCCTGCTCACCGCGGCCGCGGCGTGGGCGGATCCGGCGACCACCGACACGGTGCGCCAGCGCGGCGGCTCGTCGGGGTCCGGGTGTAGCGGGCGCAGCGTGCTGGCGGTGGCGAGGCCGGCGCCGGACGGGATCGAGACCTGGCAGGAGGGGTCGCCGGGCAGGTCCTCCACCTTGATCTGCCAGCCGGTCGACGGTTCGGGACCGGCGGTGGCCACGTCGCCGCCGAGGCTGACCAGTACTCCGCAGTCGAGCAGTTCGGCGACGGCGGTGGCGCACCGGTCGGCCGTGACGGAACGGGCGGTCGCGGACAGGTCGAGGGTCAGGCCGGCGGGGAGGGTGATGTCGTGACCGCGGACCTCCACCGAGCGCCACTGGTTCGGGCGTGCGCCGCCGGTGGGGTCGAGCGCGCCGCCGGTGAGCTCGGCCGCCTCGAGGGCCCTGCTGACCTGCTCGGCGAGCAGGACGCTCACCCGGGTAGTGGTGCCCGCGGAACGGTTGAGCGCAGCGATCTCGGAGTCTTCCCTGGTGATGTTGGTCGCGACGTCGGCGGCGGCCAGGTGGCCGCGGACCATGTTCCAGGCGGAATCCAGGACGTCCGGCTCGGCGACGACCACCGTCGCGCGCACGCCCCACATCGACCAGCTTTGTGCGGCCTTGTCCGCCGCGGTCGTCACGACCCGCCCGAGATCACGTCGAACCGTCCGGCTCCCCGGGTGACGATCGGGGTGACGCCGTTCGAGCGGTTCGACTCGGCGGCCAGGACGGTCGCGGAATCCGTCGACGGGGCGTCCCCGAGCGAGAACGACGCTCCGGTGAAGGAACCGACACCGAGGGCGCCGACGATGCCGGAGGCGGCGACGGCGCGGCGCAACCGGGACGGTCGGTGCCGGGGTCCGTCCGCGGGCTCGACTCCGTGCTCGGTCGGTCGCTCACTCATGACGACCAGAATCCACCGCGAGCCTGAGAGGGACCTGAGGGTCTGCTGACAATTCCCGTTCTTGGCCCGGATTGTCGGGCGCGCGGGCATACGCTCCCTGAGTGTGCAGTTCCCCCCGTTCGCAGCGGGCCGATCCGCCGGCAGGTGCACTCTCGGCGGCGGTTAACGCCGGGCCGGCACGCGCCGATACAGGCGTCGTGTGGGTTCGGGAAACGCGGTTCGATCGAAGTGGTCGAAATCGCCCCGCCGCCGGGTCGGGGGACCTAGCGTTGGACATCGATTAGCCCGCTCGAAGTTTGGAGTTGCGAATGCCGGTTGATCCATCGGCGGTGATCGTGGCGATTGCCACTGCCCTCGGCGGTTTCGTGCAAGGTGCCGACATCCCATTACCGGTGAAAGATCAAGCAGCGCAAGCGATCCAGTCCTTTGAGGCATCGGCGCCTGCGGCCTCGCAGCAGATCAACGACATCATCGGGATGCTGCCCGAACAGGTTCAGGGCCAGGCGCAGCAGGCCGTGTCGGACGCGGCCGCCGCCGTGGAGAACTCGCTGCAGCCGTACCTGCCTCCCGCGCCGCCTGCCGCTCCGGCCGCACCCCCGGCCCCGCCCGCGTTGGCGGCCCCGGCCCCCGCCGCGCCCGCGGCGCCGCCCCGGTACTCAGCCCCACCAGCGCTGCAGGCGGGCCCGATCGGCGGCGACCCGAGTCGCACGCTGCCGGGCGCCTTGGCGGGTCTTCCCGAGCTGGCCATGGCCCCGATCGGCGCGATCGCCGTGTTCGTGCCCTGGCTGAAGAAGGCGGGCGAGATCTGCGAGGGCATCAAGCCGCCTGTCCTCGCCGCGCTCTATTCGGCGGAGAACGGATTCCGGTACGGCCCGACCGCGCCCGTGTCCCGGGACGGGGCCCGCGGGCCGGGCCAGTTCATGCCCGGTACCTGGGCAAAGTACGGCAAGGACGCCGACGGCGACGGCAAGGCGGACATCCTCGGCGTCGCGGACTCGGTGATGGCGTCGGGCCACCTGCTCTGCGACATGTACACCGAGATCGAGGGCTGGAAGAAGCAGGGCCTGGTCAAGGGGGACACCCTCGACCTGGCCATCGCCGGGTACAACGCGGGGGTCGGCGCCGTGCGGCGGTCGGGCGGGATGCCGTCCGGGCTGCCCGACTACGAGAACCAGACCAAACCGTATGTCGCGAAGATCCGGGCCACCGAGGCCCGATTCGCGGGCATTCTGACCCCGTTCGTCGGCAATTTCGGCGACAGTATCGGCGGAAAGATCGTCGAGGCCGCGCTGCGGTACCTGGGCCTGCCCTACGTCTGGGGTGGCGGCAACATCAACGGACCGTCCGGCGGCGGCTTCGACTGCTCCGGGCTGACGTCCTACGCGGTGTACGCCGCGACCGGCGATCTCCTGAAGCTGCCGCGGACCTCGGAAACCCAGTGGCACGTCGGCGAGGAGATCCCGCTGGCCGAGGCCAGGCCCGGTGACCTGCTCTTCGGCAACTGGCAGTCGGGCGGGCCGGGACACGTCGCGATCTACATGGGGAACGGGCAGATGGTGCACGCCCCGCAGAGAGGCGACGTGGTCCGGGTCGGGCCCGTGTTCGACGGGATGAAGGTCCGCCGGATGGTGTGACGGCGCCCGCCGCAGACAGAAGAACCCCGGTCCGAGTTGCTCGGACCGGGGTTCTTCTATGCGGGTGAGACCGCGGATCAGCTGTGGTACGGCTCCGCGCTGACGAGCGTGACCTCCATGGTGTTGCCGTTGGGGAGCGTGTACTTGCGGGTCTCGCCGACCTTCGCCTCGAGCAGCGCGCTGCCCAGCGGGGAGTTGGGGGAGTAGACCTCGAGCTTGTTGTCGCGGGCACCCTCTTCGCGGGTGGCGATCAGGAAGGTCTCGGTGTCGGACTTGTCGCCGTCGTAGTAGACCTTGACCACGGAACCGGGCAGTGCCACACCGGACTGGGTCGGCGCCTCGCCGACCTTCGCGCTGTTGAGCAGCTCCTGGAGCTGGCGGATGCGGGCCTCCTGCTGGCCCTGCTCCTCGCGTGCCGCGTGGTAGCCGCCGTTCTCCTTGAGATCGCCTTCCTCGCGTCGCTCGTTGATCTCGGCCGCGATGACCGGGCGGTTGGCAATGAGCTGGTCGAGTTCGCTCTTGAGCCGGTCGTGTGACTCCTGGGTAAGCCAGGTCACCTGGGTCTCGGTCATGCTCGATCACTCCTCGTAGTCGGGACCCATCCGCGGGTCCCCTGGGCGGGCCACTGAACTCCAGTGGCCTTCGGCGACGAGAGCGCGCCTACCCCCGGTGGTTGGATCCCCCCGGTTCGCTCAGTCACGTGAGCGGTGCACCCTGCCGCTATGCATCTATACGCAAATGCAGCAATACACGGTTCCAAAGCCGGAACCGTGTACCCGAGGATTCTAGCACGAGCTGGGATTTCTCCACGAAGATCGAGATCGCGCGGGCCGGAGCGGCAGCGCCGGGTCAGCCGGTGGTCAGGTACTCCGGCACGGTGGTCCCGCAGCCGTAGATGTCGGCGATGGCGGGTCGTTGAGAGGTTCTGATCAGCGTGGTCACGTCGACCGTCCCGCTGTCGGACGGCCCCAGATACACCTCGCGGCGGCCGGTCTCGGAGCCGTCCCTCGACCTGGCCCGCACGATGCAGACCGCGGGATCGGAGGGGTCCTCGCGGGTCACGGTGAAGCGGATGCTGATCGTCGAGTCGTCCACCAGGCTGTACGAGATCGACTGGCCCTCGACGTCGTCGCCGGCGAACTTGTTGTACGCGAAGAAGGCGAGGGCGAGCCCGAGGAGCACGACGCCGATGCTCAGGATGATCGCCACCACCCGGGAACCGCGCAGATCGCGCGTGGGCGTCGGGTAGCGGTCGGCGGGAGGCGTCTCGGTCATATCGCTCAGCTCTCGTACAGCGGCACCGGGCCTGTGGCGGCCCGGTCGGTGTACTCCGCGTGCTGCTGGGGCGGGGCCACGGCTGACGGCGGAAGTACCGGGTGGAACTATAGGGGAAGGACAACGGTGCGTTGTCGGCGGACGTCGGCGTCGGACCACCCGTCGGCGGGCCGACAGCGGATGCCGTCGGCGGGCCGACAATGGGTACCGTGGCGGGCCGACAATGGACACCGCGGCAGCCGACAATGTTGGCTACAGGCGAAGCTGAGGTGAAGGAGCACTGTGAGCGGATTGCGTCTCATGGCCGTGCACGCCCATCCCGACGACGAGTCGAGCAAGGGTGCCGCCACCACGGCCCGGTACTCGGCCGAGGGCAACGAGGTCCTCGTGGTGACGCTGACCGGTGGCGAGCGCGGCGACATCCTCAACCCCGCCATGGACGTGCCCGGCGTGCGCGACCGGATCAGCGAGGTGCGCAAGGAGGAGATGGCGGAGGCCGCCCGCATCCTCGGCGTCCAGCAGATCTGGCTCGGCTTCGTCGACTCCGGGCTACCCGAGGGGGACCCGCTGCCGCCGCTGCCCGAGGGCTGCTTCGCGCTGGTGCCGCTGGAGGAGTCCACCGAGGCACTGGTCAGGGTGATCCGCGAGTTCCGTCCGCACGTCATCACCACCTACGACGAGAACGGCGGATACCCGCACCCCGACCACATCCGCTGCCACGAGGTGTCGATGGCCGCGTACGAGGCCGCGGGCGACCCCGAGCGTTTTCCCGGGGTGGGGGAGCCGTGGGAGCCGCTCAAGCTCTACTACTCGCACGGCTTCATCCGCAAGCGTCTGCTGCTGTTCCAGGAGGAGTATGACCGCCGCGGCGAGGAGTTCCCGATGGCGGAGTGGCTGAAGAAGTGGAAGACCGAACAGGGCGACCTGATGGCCCGGGTGACCACCCAGATCATCTGCGGTGACTACTTCCCGCAGCGCGACGACGCCCTGCGCGCGCACGCCACCCAGATCGACCCCAACGGCTCGTTCTTCGCGGTGCCGCTGGACATTCAGCAGAAGATCTGGCCGACCGAGGAGTTCGAGCTCGCGAAGACGAGGGTGCGCACCGCGATCCCCGAGTCCGATCTGTTCGCAGGCATCGACCACGTCGGCTACGGCCACCCCGAGGAGAAGAAGTGATCTTGGCAAGCACGGCCGGCTGGCTGGCGCAGACCCCCAGCAACCCGGTCGGGCCGGAGTTCGGTAAGGCCTCACCGATCGGGTTCGTCATCATCGTGGCGCTGCTCGTCGGCACGGTGCTGCTGGTTCGATCGATGAACAAGCAGCTCCGCAAGCTGCCCGACACGTTCGAGCCGGAGCACCCCGAGCCCGACCAGGCCGCGGACGAGGGCACCGATCGGGGTGCGGCGGGTGGGCTGCCCCCGAAGGGGAAGAACTCCGAACCGCCGACCGGCGGAACGGGTTAGGACCGCAATGACCTCGGGTCGTCCCGCCGGCAGGTCAGCGCTCGCCCGAAACACCCTCGGCGGGGCGACGAGCCCCTACCTGCGTCAGCACGCCGACAACCCGGTGCACTGGCAGCAGTGGGGGCCGGAGGCTCTGGAATGGGCGCGGCTGCGGGACGTGCCGATCCTGCTGTCCGTCGGCTATTCCGCCTGTCACTGGTGCCACGTGATGGCCCACGAGTCCTTCGAGGACGAGGCGACGGCGGCCCTGATGAACGAGAACTTCGTCTGCATCAAGGTGGACCGCGAGGAGCGGCCGGACCTCGACGCGGTCTACATGAACGCCACCGTCGCGACGACCGGCCAGGGCGGCTGGCCGATGACCTGCTTCCTGACGCCCACGGCCGAGCCGTTCTACTGCGGCACCTACTACCCGACGGTGCCGCGCGGCGGGATGCCGTCCTTCACCCAGCTGCTCGAGGCCATCGCGGACACCTGGCGGGGCAGGCGCGGCGAGGTCGAGGAGGCGTCCGCCGCCATCACGGCGCAGCTGACCGCCAATTCAGCGGGTGTGCCGGGCGGCCAGGTGGTGCTCGACGCGGAGCTCCTCGATGCCGCGATCCACGCCGCGCTGCACGACGAGGACCAGACCAGGGGCGGATTCGGCCTGGCGCCGAAATTTCCCCCGTCCGCGCTGCTGGAGGGGCTGCTGCGCGGCTACGAGCGCACCGGCGACCCGCGAATGATCGCGGCGGTGGAACGCACCGCTCAGGCGATGGCTCGCGGCGGCATCTACGACCAGCTGGGCGGTGGGTTCGCGCGCTACTCGGTGGACGCGGACTGGGTGGTCCCGCACTTCGAGAAGATGCTCTACGACAACGCCCAGCTGCTGCGGGCCTATGCCCACCTGGGCAGGCGGACGGATTCGGCGCTGGCGATCCGGGTCGCGGAGGAGACCGTCGAGTTCCTGCTGCGGGACCTGCGCACCGTCACCGGGTGCTTCGCCTCTGCGCTGGACGCCGACACCGACGGCATCGAGGGCCTGACCTACGCGTGGACGCCTGACGAGCTGCTCGCGGCGCTCGGTTTCGAGGACGGGGTGTGGGCGGCCGGGCTGCTCGCCGTTAGCTCGGCGGGCAGCTTCGAGGCGGGCACCTCAGTGCTGCAGCTGCCGGAGGATCCCGACGACCGCGCGCGCTGGGACGCCGTGCGGTCGAGGCTGTTCGAGGCGCGATCGCACCGACCGCAGCCGGGGCGCGACGACAAGGTCGTCACCGCGTGGAACGGGCTGGCCATCACGGCGCTGGCCGAGGCCGGCGCCGGGCTCGGCCGCCCCGACTGGGTAGACGCCGCGGCGCACTGCGCCCGGGCGCTCCTCGACGAGCACCTGGTCGAGGGTCGACTGCGGCGGGCCTCGCTCGGTGGGGTGGTCGGCGAGGCGGCGGCGGTGCTCGACGACCACGGTGCGCTGGCGGTCGGGCTGTTGGTCCTGCACCAGGCGACCGGCGACCTCGAATGGCTCACCCGGGCAGAGGAACTCATCGACCTGGCGATCGAGCACTTCGCCGATCCCGCGGAGCCGGGCAGCTGGTTCGACACCGCGGATGACGCCGAGGTGCTGATCACCCGGCCACGCGACCCCTTCGACGGCGCCACGCCGTCGGGGGCGTCTCTGATGGCGGAGGCTCTTCTCGTCGCGGCGGCGCTGACCGGCCCGGAGCGCTCGTCCCGGTACGCCGCGGCCGCCGCGGCCACCCTGGACCGGGGGGCGCTGTTGCTGGCTCGCGCGGCCCGGTCCGCGGGGCACTGGCTGGCCGTGGCCGAGGCGTCGGTGCGCGGACCGATTCAGGTGGCGGTGTCGATGACGGGCGACGGCGCCGAGCTGCTCGACGCGGCCCGCCGCGAGGCACCGGGCGGCGCGGTGGTGATCGGCGGTGCGCCGGACACCGCGCCCCTGCTCACCGACCGGCCGCTGGTCGACGGGGAACCGGCCGCCTACGTGTGCCGAGGGTTCGTCTGTGACCGGCCGGCGGTGACCGTCGATGAGCTGAGGGCGGCGCTGGCACGCTAGCGGCTCGAGGTCGGAATCCGATCGTGCGCCGCGGACGAGGAGTCGTCCGCGGCGCACGATCTTCCGGGTCATCCGGGATCAGCGATCCTCGTTACGGCATCAGCGATCCGAAGATCATCTCCAGGCTGCCCTGTCCGGGAGGGCCCTCGGGTCCTTCGGGTCCTTCCGGCCCGGCGGGGCCTGCCGGTCCGGGGGCTCCGTCGGCGCCAGGGGCTCCGGGGGCTCCGTCGGCTCCGGGTGCTCCGGGTGCTCCGGGTGCTCCGGGTGCTCCGGGTGCTCCGGGGGCTCCGTCGGCGCCAGGGGGGCCCTGCGGGCCGGCGAGGTTCCACTCGACCGGGGTGGTGCCCACCGGGCACGCGGGCGGGGTTTCGTACGTGATCAACGTGACGAGTCCGATCATGTTATCTGCGCATCCGTAGAACGTCTGTGGCGCAGCATTCGATGTGCCAGCCGTGCCGAGCATGGCTCCAATGACGAATCCGCCGGCGATCGCGACCCGGCCGGTGGTTTTGAGCATTCGCATACAAATCCCTTTCGGTGGGGAGCGACGCATTGTCCGCACGCGTTGGGCGCGAGGATCATCGCTCAGCCTCGGAGCATTCAGGTCGCTTCCGGACCGCCATTGAAATACCGACCATTCGTTACGTAACCGTTGTCGATTCATTCTGGCGAATTCGGCATTCTCATCGGGGTCTGGAGATCCGCATATCGGCCCCGAAATCTGCAGCTGGTGCACGAATCTGGGTGTCGAATTCGTGTGTCGAATGGGATGTGCGAATCCCGCTATTCGGCCGCTTTGTTTCTTATTGACGCGAATTACTTCGGACCGTCACCTGAGGACGACGAGCCATACCGCGATGTAGTGGCACAGCGCCGCGATCACGGTGCCGGCGTGGAAGAACTCGTGATGGCCGAAGGTGGCGGGCCAGGGGTTCGGCCACTTGGTGGCGTAGAGGACGGCGCCGACGCTGTAGAGCACGCCGCCGACCGCGAGCAGGATCAGCGGCAGCCAGCCGACCTCGTCGACGAGCTGTCCCGCGACCGGCACGATCGCCCACCCGAGGATCAGGTAGAGCGGGACGCCGACCCAGCGCGGGGCGGTGGGCCACAGCATCTTCAGCGCCACCCCGGCCAGCGCGCCGGCCCACACCACGGCCAGCAGCGTCCGGCCGGTCCCGCTCGGCAGCGCGAGCAGCGCGAACGGCGTGTAGCTGCCGGCGATGAACAGGAAGATCATCGAATGGTCGGCGCGCTTCATCCAGATCCGGCTGCGCACCGTCGGCCAGTGCACCCGGTGGTACGTGGCACTCACGCCGAACACCCCGCACACCGTCACGGAGTAGATCGCCGTCGCGACGGCGGCCCGACCGGATTCCTGCGCGGCGACGGCGACCAGCACGGCGCACGCGATCGTCGCGACGGCGAATGCCCACAGGTGGATCCAGCCCCGCATCCGCGGCTTCACCGGCGGCGCTGCGAGGTCGAGTTCGGACATTGCTGCTCCCGGGCGGTCGTGAACCTACGGTTGCGTAGGTTCGGGCGTCGGTGGCCACTGTAGCGGCCACCGGAACCGCCCGAAACGGGGTGAGACGACGATTACAGCGGCGGCCGTCGGGGCCGCACCCGAGCCGCGTAATGTGGGCTCTCGTGGTGATGTCCAGGTGAAGGTCCCGAACCTGCTGTACAGCATCTACGAGCGACGCCTGTGCCGTCAGCTCGAGGGGCTCCAGCACCCGCGACACGTCGCGGTGATGTGCGATGGCAACCGTCGATGGGCCAGGGAGAACGGTTTCACCGACGTCAGCCACGGCCACCGGATGGGCGCGCTGAAGATCGCCGAGATGCTCGGCTGGTGCGACCAGGCCGGCATCGAGATGGCCACGATCTACCTGCTCTCCACCGAGAACCTGCGGCGCGAACCGGAGGAGCTCGACACCCTCCTCGAGATCATCACCGATGTGGTGGAAGAGATCTCGGGCCCGGGACAGAACTGGAGCGTCAAGATAGTCGGCACCCTGGACCTGCTCCCGGAGGACCAGGCCCGGCGCCTGCGCGAGGCCGCCGAGCGCACCGCGGGTCGCACGGGCACCCACGTCAACGTCGCCGTCGGGTACGGCGGTCGGCAGGAGATCGCGGACGCCGTGCAGTCGCTGCTGCGCGAGAAGGTGCACGAGGGACTGTCCGGCGATGCACTGGTCCGGGCCATGTCCGTCGAGGGGATAGACGGGCACCTCTACACCTCCGGGCAGCCTGATCCCGACCTGGTGATCCGGACCTCGGGGGAGCAGCGACTGTCCGGTTTCCTGCTCTGGCAGAGCGCATACTCCGAGATCTGGTTCACCGAGGCGTACTGGCCGGAGTTCCGGCACGTCGACTTCCTGCGCGCGCTGCGCGACTACGCGGCCCGGCACCGCCGGTTCGGCGCATAGGCGCTCCGCGCCGGTGCGTGGTTGACGAGTCCTGAGACTCGTCAACCGCGCACGGGCGGCGCAGCCGCCTACAGCTTGCGCAGGCGCAGCCGGTTGATGGAGTGGTCGGCGTCCTTGCGCAGCACCAGCGTGGCGCGGGGGCGGGTCGGCAGGATGTTCTCGACCAGGTTGGGCCGGTTGATCGAGTTCCAGATGTCGTCCGCGGCCAGGGTGGCGTGCTCGTCGGACAGCCCGGAGTAGTGGTGGAAGTGCGACGTCGGGTCCGCGAACGACGTCTTGCGCAGTGCCAGGAACCGCTTGATGTACCAGCGCTCGATGTCCTCGATCCGCGCGTCCACGTAGATGGAGAAGTCGAACAGGTCCGAGACCATCAGCCGCGGACCGGTCTGCAGGACGTTGAGACCCTCGATGATCAGGATGTCCGGCTGGCGAATCAGGTGGTACTGGCCGGGCAGGATGTCGTACGAGACGTGTGAGTACACCGGCGCCGCCACCTCTTCCGCGCCGGACTTGACCTCGGTGACGAAGCGCAGCAGCTTGCGGCGGTCGTAGCTCTCGGGAAAACCCTTGCGGTGCATGAGGCCCCGGCGCGTCAGCTCGGCCGTCGAGTAGAGGAAGCCGTCGGTGGTGACCAGATCGACGCGCGGGTGGTGGTCCCAGCGCGCGAGCAGGGCCTGCAGCACGCGAGCGGTGGTGGACTTGCCCACCGCGACGCTGCCCGCCACTCCGATCACGAAGGGCACCTGCCGATCCGGGTGCTTCTCGCCGAGGAACGTCGCGGTCGCGGCGAACAGTCGCTGCCGCGCGGCCACCTGGAGGTGGATGAGTCGGGAGAGCGGCAGGTAGACCTCGGCGACCTCGTCGAGGTCGATCTGTTCGCCGAGGCCGCGCAGGCCGAGGAGCTCCTCCTCGGTGAGCACGAGCGGTGTCGACTTACGCAGGGTTCGCCATTGCTTGCGGTCGAACTCGACGTAGGGGCTGCTCTCGCTCACTCGTGCCATGCGCGCACCTGGACCTCGCTCTGCATAGTCGGATTGTGCTCGACACCACTGCGCGCGGCGGCGGCGGGTCGGACAACCCGTCGATGGCTAGTGTGGACGACCATGGATCCCGTCGCACTCGTCCGCGAATACCTGCTGCTCGGACTCGGTTTCGACCGACTGGAGGAGGGCTTCGTCGACGCCTTCACCGGTGACCAGGCGCTGCGGAGGCAGGTGGAGAACGCGCCGGCGCCGGATCCGCGCCAGCTCGCGCGCCGCGCCGCGGAGCTGCGCGACGAGGTCGCCACCGCCGGCCTGTCGGAGGAGCGTGCCGCGTTCCTCGACGTGCACCTGCGCGCGCTGGAGTGCTCCGCGCGCAAGTTCGCGGGCGAGCAGATCGGCTTCGTCGACGAGGTGCAGGCCTACTTCGACGTACACATCGAGCCGGGTGCCGAGGACGACTACCGGGCGGCACACCGCGCGATGGACGAGGTGCTGCCGGGCAGCGGGCCGCTGGCCGAGCGGCTGCACGCACACCGGGCCGCCGACGAGATCCCGCCGGAGCGACTGGCGGAGTGCGTCGAGGCCTTCTCCAGCGCGCTGCGGGACCGGGTGCGGGCGGAGTACATGCTGCCCGAGACCGAGCGGGTCGAGTACGAGGTCGTCGGGGACAAGCCCTGGTCGGGGTTCAACTACTACCTCGGTGACTACCGGTCGAAGGTGGCGATCAACTCCGACCTCAAGCAGCACATGGCGAACCTGCCGCACCTGATCGCGCACGAGTCGTACCCCGGCCACCACACCGAACACTGCCGCAAGGAGGCGGGGCTCGTCGGCGCCGGGCAGGCCGAACAGACGCTGTTCCTGGTCAACACCCCGCAGTGCCTGATGGCGGAGGGCCTGGCGGACCACGCGCTCGGCTCGATCGTGGGGTGGCGGGGAGACGGCGGAACGCCCGTGGGCACGGGCTGGGGGCGGTGGGCCCAGGAGATCTACGCCGACCTGGGGCTGCGCTTCGACGGCGAGCGCGCCGAGCGGCTGGCGAACGCGTCGGCATCGCTGCTCGGCGTCCGGCAGGACGCGGCCCTGCTGCTGCACGACCGCGGCCGCAGCCACGACGACGTCGCCGCGTTCCTGCAGCGCTGGATGCTGTCGACGCCGGAGCGGGCCCGGCAGACCCTGCGCTTCCTGTCCGACCCGCTGTGGCGCGCCTACATCAGCACCTACGTCGAGGGCTACCGCCTGCTCGGCACCTGGCTCGATCGAGGGCGGGACGCCGCCGACCGGTCCGAGCTGTTCCGGCGGCTGCTGGACGAGCCGCTGATCCCGTCTGCGCTGCGCTGACCCCGGCTCGTCAGCCGCGCGGCGACCAGCCGGCCGGTCCGGGACCGAGCGCCTCGAACGACCCGACGTGGGCGCGGTTGACCTTCACCCGACGATCGAGCAGCCACGCATCGCCGCGCCGGACCCACCGGTCGTGGTAGTCGCCGAGGGTCCGGAACGTCAGGTGCGCCCGTTCGCCTGCGCCGACGTGCATGTCGGAGACGTAGGCCCGGCTGGTCGCGGTATCGCCGGTGACCTCGACCAGCACGTTGCCGAGCAGGTGCTGCGTCGGACCGCACTCGTCGAGGAAGGAGCGGATGCTGGTGACCAGCTCCGCCCGGCCGGTCAGCTCGCCGGTACCCAGGTCGGCGGTCACCTCGGGCAGGACCAACTCGTCGAGACCCGCCCAGTCCCGTTCGTCCATCGCTCGCGCGATCCGGATCAGGGCGCGGGTGACACCGCGCTCGGCGAGAAGGTCTTCGAGGTTCATCGGGGGTCTCCCTGCGGCCGCGGTGAGTGATCGGGATCGGACGCTAGCCGCGGCGGATCCCCGCGGTGGTCGGAATTCCCGATCGCCGGGATGCGACGCAGGTCTCGTTGCCGGGCACCCGTGGTCGGAGGCCACTGACCTGGTTCTAGACTGAAGCCTGCCCCTGCCCGGCCTTCCGCTTGGAGATCCCTCGATGACCGCTGTGCCCAGCACCGACGTCAACAACGCTTCGCTCGCCGAACTCGACCCCGAGGTCGCCGCGGCGATGAACGGTGAGCTGGCCCGTCAGCGCGACACCCTCGAGATGATCGCGTCCGAGAACTTCGTGCCGCGCGCGGTGCTGCAGGCACAGGGCAGCGTGCTGACCAACAAGTACGCCGAGGGTTACCCGGGCCGCCGCTACTACGGCGGCTGCGAGCACGTCGACGTCATCGAGGACCTGGCCCGCAACCGCGCCAAGGAGCTCTTCGGCGCCGAGTTCGCGAACGTGCAGCCGCACTCCGGCGCGCAGGCGAACGCCGCCGTGCTGATGGCGCTGATGAACCCCGGCGAGAAGCTGCTCGGCCTCGACCTGGCGCACGGCGGTCACCTCACGCACGGGATGAAGCTCAACTTCTCCGGCAAGCTGTACGACGTCGCGTCCTACGGGGTCAGCAAGGAAGACCACCGCATCGACATGGACGAGGTCCGCAAGATCGCCGTGGCCGAGAAGCCGAAGGTGATCGTCGCCGGCTGGTCCGCGTACCCGCGCCACGAGGACTTCGCGGCGTTCCGGTCCATTGCGGACGAGGTCGGCGCCTACCTGTGGGTCGACATGGCGCACTTCGCCGGGCTCGTCGCGGCCGGCCTGCACCCGTCGCCGGTGCCGTACGCCGACGTCGTGTCCACCACCGTGCACAAGACCCTCGGCGGCCCGCGTTCCGGCCTGATCCTGGCCAAGCAGGAGTGGGCCAAGAAGATCAACTCCGCGGTGTTCCCCGGTCAGCAGGGCGGGCCCCTCATGCACGCCATCGCCGCCAAGGCCGTCTCGCTGAAGATCGCGGGCACGGAGGAGTTCAAGGACCGTCAGGCCCGCACCCTGTCCGGCGCCCGGATCCTGGCCGAGCGCCTCACCGGCGCCGACGTCGCGGACAAGGGCATCTCCGTGCTCACCGGCGGCACCGACGTGCACCTGGTCCTGGTGGACCTGCGCAACTCGGCGCTCGACGGTCAGCAGGGCGAGGATCTGCTGCACGAGGTCGGCATCACGGTCAACCGCAACGCGGTGCCCTTCGACCCGCGTCCGCCGATGGTCACCTCCGGCCTGCGCATCGGCACCGCCGCCCTGGCCACCCGCGGATTCGGGGACGCCGAGTTCACCGAGGTCGCGGACGTCATCGCCACCGCGCTTGCACAGGGCTCGGACGCCGACTTCGCGGCGCTGCGCGCCCGGGTCTCGAAGCTGGCACTGGACCTGCCGCTGTACGAGGGACTCGAGGACTGGGGCCTGCTCTCCAAGTCGGTCTAGCGCGCGAGCTGGAGTTAACGACGCGTTCATCGGCGCCCTGCGTGTTGCGAGTGCAGCAGGGCGCCGTTCGCAGTAGCGTCCCCGGTAACAGGCAGCGGACAAGCTGCCTGTCCGGGAGGTTCTGATCGTGGCTGGATATTTCAGTGCGAGGGGGCCGGCGCCCGGCCCTCGTGCGGATTGACGCACCAGGGACGGACCGGCCCAGCGAACTGAAGTTTGCGCGGGCGCCGCGCAGACGTAGGAGCCTCACGTGACCGCAACTCGCTCCGTATCTGCCCACACCGGACATGCCGGGAACTCCCCGAGGTCCGCATCCACGAAGTCTCCCGAACAGTCAGTTCGCACCTACGTACTCGACACCTCGGTCCTGCTCTCGGATCCGTGGGCCGTCACGCGTTTTGCCGAGCACGAGGTGGTCCTGCCGCTGGTGGTGATCGGGGAACTGGAGGGCAAACGCCACCATCACGAGTTGGGATGGTTTGCCCGCGAGGCACTTCGGATGCTCGACGATCTGCGGATCGAGCACGGACGACTGGATCAGCCGGTTCCGATCGGCTCCGACGACGGCACGCTCCAGGTAGAGCTCAACCACACCGACCCGGCGGTCCTCCCCGTCGGATTCCGAACCGACTCAAACGATTCCAGGATCCTCGCCTGTGCCCTCAACCTCGCGGCCGAGGGCAAGGAGGTGGTCCTGGTCAGCAAGGACATCCCCCTGCGGGTCAAGGCGGGCGCGGTGGGTCTGCCCGCCGACGAGTACCACGCGCACGACGTGGTCCCGTCGGGATGGACGGGGATGACCGAGCTCGACGTGGCCAGGGCCCGGATCGACGAGTTGTTCTCGGAGGGAGTGATCGACCTCGACGAGGCGCGAGAGCTGCCCTGTCACACCGGGATCCGGATGATCGGCGGGAGTTCCAGCGCGCTGGGGCGGGTGACTCCGGACAAGCGGGTGCAGCTGGTCCGCGGCGAGCGAGAGGCCTTCGGTCTGCACGGCCGCTCGGCCGAACAACGGATCGCCCTCGACCTCCTGCTGGACGAGAGCATCGGCATCATCTCGCTCGGCGGCAAGGCCGGCACCGGCAAGTCGGCGCTCGCCCTGACCGCCGGACTGGAGGCGGTGCTCGAGCGTCGCACGCACCGGAAGGTGGTCGTGTTCAGGCCGCTGTACGCGGTCGGTGGCCAGGAGCTCGGCTATCTGCCCGGCAGCGAGAGCGAGAAGATGGGGCCGTGGGCGCAGGCGGTGTTCGACACCCTCGACGGCCTGGCCAGTCCCGAGGTGATGGACGAGGTGATCAGCCGCGGGATGCTGGAAGTGTTGCCGCTCACCCACATTCGCGGTCGGTCGCTACACGATTCCTTTGTGATCGTGGACGAGGCCCAGTCTCTCGAGCGCAACGTGCTGCTCACGGTGCTGTCGAGGCTGGGGACCGGGTCGAGGGTGGTGCTCACCCACGACGTCGCCCAGCGCGACAACCTGCGGGTCGGCAGGCACGACGGTGTCGCGGCGGTGATCGAGAAGCTCAAGGGGCACCCGCTCTTCGCCCACGTCACGCTCACCCGTAGTGAGCGCTCACCGATCGCCGCGCTGGTGACGGAAATGCTCGAGGAGTTCGGCCCCACCTCCTGAGCAGCCGGGTGGGGAGGCCCCGCTCGGGCCTCCCCACCCGCCGCCAGAGCCGCCCGATCGACAACCGTCAATGTCGGCATCAACACACGTCATCGCGTGTTTTCGGAGCCCTCTCGCGTGGCGCGGATGGTGCCGGCTTCCGTACCCTCGGCGGACGTGGTGGACGGTGTAGCGAAGACGGACGACGGCGCGGGGGACTGGGATGGTCCCGGCGCGTTGCAGGCGACGTACCTCCCCGAACACGGGGCGATCGGCTGGTGGGGCATCGCGGATGTGGCGGGCGGTCTCGGGTCACTCGGTATCCCCGCCGGTCGCGACGCGACGTTCCGGCTCGCGGTTCCGGTCGACGGGCTCGAGGTGGCGCCGCGGACCGTGGCAGGGCATCTGGTCGATCTGGTGGACGTACTGCCCGCACTGCGCGCGATGGACCGTGGGGCGGCCGTGGGGAGATCCGTCCGGGCGTGGTGTGAGGCCGCGGGCCTGGCGCGCGGCGACCGGTCGGAGTGCGGGGATGCGCTCGACGAGCTCGCCGCACGCATGCCTGCCGCGGCCCACTCGGTGCCGAGCGACGACGAGTCCGCGATACACACCGCCACCGGCCTGCTGGGCAGGTTCATCTCGGCGGCGCGGACCACCGACGACCTGGCGGCGGCACACATCCGGGCCACCCTGCGGCCGTACCAGGTCCAGGGCGTCGCGTGGCTCGGGGCGCTCGACGAGGCGGGCGGCGGCATCCTCGCCGACGAGATGGGCCTCGGCAAGACGCTGCAGGCGATCTGCGTGCTCGCCACCCGAAACGAGCTGGGTCCGCACCTCGTGGTGTGCCCGACCTCGGTGGTCGGCAACTGGCGCCGCGAGCTCGCGCGGTTCGCCCCCGACGTCCCGGTCATCGTCCATCACGGCGCCAGGCGCGCGCTCCCCGCGGGCGTGAGCCCGGGGACCGTGGTGCTGACCAGCTACAGCGTGCTGCGCTCGGACATCGGCCGGTTGATGGAAATACCCTGGGATGCAGTGGTATTCGACGAGGCACAGCAGATCAAGAACCCCGATTCACTCGCCGCCAGGGCGGCGGCGCGACTGTCCGCGCGGATCCGGGTCGCCATGACCGGTACCCCCGTCGAGAACCGGCTCGACGAGCTGTGGTCGATCTTCCACGCCGCCAACCCGGAGCTGTTGGGCACCAGGGTGCGGTTCCGTCAGCGGTTCGCGGTGCCGATCGAGTCCCGTCGATCGGCCACGGCCGCGGCCAGGCTCAGCGCCCTCATCGCCCCGCACGTGCTGCGGCGAACCAAGGCCGAGGTCGCCGCCGAGCTGCCGAGCAAGCAGTACTCGACGATCGCGTGCACCCTGTCGGACGAGCAGTCGCGGCTCTACCGCGATACGGTGGACCGCGCGTTCGACGCGGGGCTCGGCAGCGGAATCGCCCGGCGCGGCAACGTACTCGCCCTGCTGACCACCCTCAAACAGGTGTGCAACCATCCCGAGCAGCTCCTCGGCGACGGAGGCCTGTTGCCCGGTAGGTCGGGCAAGTTCGACCGGGCCACCGAAATGCTCTCGGAGATAGTCGACGACGGCGACCGGGCGCTGGTGTTCACCCAGTACCGCGCGATGGGGGAGCTGCTGTCGACGCACCTGACCGCCGAGCTCGGGGTGGGCGAGATCCCCTTCCTGCACGGTGGTCTGAGCGCGCAGTCGCGTGATCGGATGGTCGAGGATTTCCAGGATGATCCGGGCGCGGCCCCCGTCCTCATCCTGAGTCTGCGCGCGGCGGGGTTCGGACTGAACCTGACCCGAGCCAGCCACGTCATGCACTACGACCGGTGGTGGAACCCCGCGGTCGAGGACCAGGCCACGGACCGGGCCCACCGGATCGGTCAGCGCCGAACGGTGAACGTGTACACCCTCGTGACCGGCGGCACCATCGAAGACCACATCGCCTCGATGCACGAATCGAAACGAGCTCTGGCGGAATCTATTTCAGAGAACTCGGAGGCCGCCCTGGCCGATCTGGCGGATGACGAGCTGCGCTCGCTGCTCGACCTCGACGCGGTGGGGGCTCGATGATGGCAGCGGAGTTCGGCGCAACGGCGTGGGGGCGGGCCTGGCTTCGCACGATCGAGTCGACGGCGGCCGCCGCGCCGAATACACAGCTGCCCCAGGCGAGGAGCCTGGCACGGGGCGGCGCGGTGACGTTCACCGATGTGTCCGCCGGCCGGATCGGCGCGGAGGTGGTCGCGAGGCAGAACACCTACGCGGTCGCCATCGCGGTGCCGCGCTGGGACGACGCCACCCGGGCGCGCGTGCGGGCGTTGCTCGACGCGGCGGGCCGCGTGGGTGGCGCCGCGTCGGGCGATCTCCCGGATGCGGTGGTGGCGGAGCTGCTGAGCGCCGGCATCGCGGTCGCGGCGCAACCGGCGGAGTGCGGGGTGAGCTGTACCTGCACGGGCCGCCGGTCGCCGTGCCTGCACCACCTGGCGACCGTCTACGCCCTCGTCCAGCAGATCGACGAGGAGCCGGCGTTGGCGGTACGGCTGCGGTCCGACGATTCCCACGCCGGCGGCTCCGCGGATCCCGGCGCCCCGGGGCGACAGGACTGGGTGCCACTGTCCGAGGTGGACCCGGCGACGTTCTACGGCTGAGGGGAGAACCTGACGTCGCCTCAGGTGCGGGTGAGCCGGTACGCCTCCGCCTCTGAGGCCAGCCGGCGCAGCGCGGACATCAGCTGGTCGCCGACCATCGTCCACACCACCACTGCCTCGCTCATCGACTCGCGGTCGCCGAGCGCGAGCATGGCCTCGACATCCGTGGTCGCGACCTCGGCCGCCGCCTTCGCATAGGTGTCGATGCGCTCGAGCAGTCGCTCCTGTCCCATCCGTCGCAGCGTCGCGATGGCGGCCGCGGCGGTCTCGCGCGCGGGATTGCCCTCCTTCACCTGCCAGCCCCACCGCGTCAGCAGCCGGTCGACCTCGTCCAGGGACTCCGGGGGTGCCGCGGGCGCAGGTGCGGGCGCCGCGGGGGTCATCGCGTACTGGGCCTTGCCGACGGCCTCGAAGGTGCCGCGTTCGGGGGAGTTGATCAGGTCCACGACCGTGCGGGTGTCGGCGACGGAGAGTCCGCCGACCTCGATCAGCGCGCGCACCAGCTTGAGTCTGTGCAGGTGGTCCTCGCCGTAGGCCACCTGGTTCGGCCCGGACCTCTCGCCCGGATGCAGCAGGCCCTCGCGGACGTAGTACTTGATCGTGGGTGTCGAGATCCCCGACCGCGCACTGAGTTCGCCGATTCGCACGGTGTCCTCCTCTGTGATCGTGCCTCTTGCATACCCGAACGGATACCGATAGTTTCACTACCGATAGTACAACTATCGATAGTCTCGGAGGATGGAGGCCCGCCCGTGGTCGGAGTCCCGAGCGTCGACGCGTTCGTCGGTCTGTGTGCACCCGCGTTGCTGGCGTGCGCGGGCCTGTTGCTCGCGGTGGAGGCCGGACTGCTGATCGGCCTGCTGATACCGGCGGGAACCCTCGTGCTCGGACTGGGGTTCCTGGTCGGGATCGGTGAACTGCCCGTGGCCCCCACCGTTGTCACGGTCGCGGCCGCATCCACAGCGGGCGCACAGCTCGGCTTCCTGCGCGCCCGCAGGCGAGGGCCGGGCTCGCTGCGGTTGCCGGTCCGGGTGAGCCGCCGGATCTCCACGGTCGCCGAGCCGCTGCGCACCACCTTTCGACGGTGGCCCACCGCACTGGCCGGGGTCGGCCACTTCTTCGGTGGGGCGCGGACACTGTCCCCGCGGCTGGCCGCGGCCACCGGGGTGTCGTACCGCCGCTTCGCGGTGACGAGTGTCGGTGCCTCCCTGGTCTGGTCGGCCGCGTTGGTGTTGACCGGGCGGCTCGCCGGGATGGATTCGACCGTGCGTGAGCTGTTCTCGACGTTGGCGTTGCCCGTGCTGGCCACGGTGCTGCTGGCGCAGTGGGTGATCGGGCGCCGGGCCGGCCGCGAGCGGGTCGGCTCAGTCGCCGAGCTCGGCGACCAACGTCTTCCAGAACGGCCGCCAGTGTTCCACGGCGTCGGCCGATTCGAGCTTCTCGTGCCCGATGCCGAGGGTGGCCCGGTCCGGTGACTTCTGGTGGATCGTGACGCCGACCCGGGTCCCGTCCTCGAGCGTGCAGCGCCAGTACCGCCACTTCTCGGTGGCGCTCACGGCGGCGTCACCGAAGATCGCGACGTCGGAGAACTCGGTGCGCCCGCCGACCAGGGTCACCCAGCTGGACAGCGCCTCGTCCATGGTCCCGGTCAGGGTCTTGCTCACCGACACCGAGAATTCGCCGTTGCAGTCCTGGCCGGGGACCCGTCGTCCGATCTGCTGCTCGTAGGCCACCGTCACCGACTGGGCCCACCATCCCGTGGTTCCCCACTCATCCTGGATGAGGCGGGCAATCTCGTTGTGGGGGAGGCCTTTTGCGCCAGCCGAATCGAGCAGGTCGATCCACTCCGACCAGTCGCGGCCGGTGCCCTTCTCGATGGCGTCCGTGTTGCTCGGGCGGGTCATGCGGCGACGATACCGAAATCCCGAACGGCGCAGGTGCTTGACCGCGCAGGCCCCGCGGGACACCATGTGGTGTGCGCAAATTGGCGAGCGCGATCCTCTCGACCGTCATCGCAACGGTGCTGGCGCTGCTGTGTGCGCCGCACGCTCTGGCTCAGGGGCCCTGGTTCGGCGGGGCCGTCGGCGGGGCCACCCAGGTCATTGCTGTCCGTGGTTCGGGCGGCTCGGACGCCACCCTGGAGGCCTGGCAGCGCTCGCCGCTCGGCTGGCACCGGATCTCCCCGACCCTGCCCGCGAAGGTCGGGGCGGACGGGTTCACGGAGGCCGCCACGGACGGCGTGCCCGCGACCCCGGAGGGCGTGTTCAGCCTGGACGCGGCGTTCGGTACCGCCGGGAACCCGGGTGGTGGCCTCCCGTACCGGCAGGTGGGGCCCGACGACTGGTGGGACGGCGACCCGGACAGCGCGACCTACAACACGCATCAGGTCTGCGCCCCGGGGTCCTGCGCCTTCGACGAGTCGGTCAGCGAGCAGCTGGAGATCCCCGCCTACCGCTATGCGGTGGTGATGGGCGTCAACAAGGAGCGGGTGCCGGGCGGTGGCGGCGCCTTCTTCCTGCACGTCGCCAACGGCGAGCCCACCCTGGGCTGCGTCGCGGTGAGCGAGGGCGCGCTGGTCTGGCTGATCCGCTGGCTGCAACCGGGAGCGGTCATCGCCATCGAGGCCTGAGGAGGGCCCATGAACAGTGATCCATCCGCTGGCTCCGCGGACGCGAAGTCGGTCGCGGTGCAGAGCATCGAGTTCGTGGCCGCGGGCAGTCGCGACGACTTCGACGCCGTCATCCATCCGGACGCCTACAACCACGAGACCAGGACCGAGCCGCCGCACACCCGCACCCGTGGACCCGCCTCCTGGTACGCGACCGCGTTGTGGCTTCGCCGGGCGTTCGCGGACCTGGACTTCGAGATCCGGCACGCCGTGGCGGACGGGGACCTCGTTGCCGTCGAGGTGACCATGAGCGGTCGCCACGTGGGGCAGTTCGTGAACTACGACGAGAGTGGCGCCGTCGATCAGGCCTTTCCGCCGACCGGGCGGAGTTTTGCTGTCGCCCAATCGCATTGGGTTCGAATCCGGGACGGCCAGGTGATCGAGCACTGGGCGGACCGCGATGATCTGGGCATGGCGCAGCAACTCGGGTGGACGCCGCCCGGCCCGGCGTACCTGGCGCGGATGGTGTGGGCCACGCGACGGGCACGGAAGACCCCGCCGGATTGACCGGCGGGCTTCCGCTACTTCTCGACCTTCGCCATGGCGAGGACGTCGAGGCGACGGTCGAGTTCGGCTTCGGACAGGTTCTCACCGATCAGCCCGCGATCGATCACCGTCTGCCGGATGGTCTTGCGCTCCTTGAGCGCCTCCTTCGCGACGGCCGCGGCCTCCTCGTATCCGATTGCGGAGTTGAGGGGAGTCACGATGGACGGCGACGACTCCGCCAGCGTCTTGAGGTGCTCGGTGTTGGCCACGAGTCCGGCGACGCACTTGTCGGCGAACAGTCGAGAAACGTTGGCGAGCAACCGGAATGACTCGAGAAGGTTGCGGGCCATCATCGGGATGTACACGTTCAGCTCGAAGGCCCCCGCCGCCCCGCCCCACGCGACGGCCGCGTCGTTGCCGACGACCTGTGCGGCGACCTGCGTGACCGCCTCCGGGAGAACGGGATTCACCTTGCCGGGCATGATCGACGAACCGGGCTGCAGATCGGGGAGCCGGATCTCGCCGAGCCCCGTCAGTGGGCCGGACCCCATCCAGCGGATGTCGTTGGCGATCTTGGTCAGCGATACCGCGATGGTCCTCAGTGCGCCCGACGCCTCGACCAGTCCGTCGCGGGCAGCCTGGGCCTCGAAGCTGTTGCGCGCCGGGGAGAGTGCGTCGATCCCTGTGGCGCTGACGAGTTCGGCGACCACCATCGGGCCGAACCCGTCGGGGGCGTTGAGCCCGGTGCCGACCGCGGTGCCACCGATCGGCAGCTCGCCGAGCCGGGGGAGGGCTGACATGATCCGCTCGATGCCCGCCTCTACCTGCCGGGCGTAGCCGCCGAACTCCTGCCCGAGGGTAACCGGTACGGCGTCCATCAGGTGGGTTCGGCCGGACTTGACGACCGACTTCCATTCGGCGGCCTTGTCGAACAGCGCCAGGCGCAGGTGGTCGAGTGCCGGGATCAGCGACTTCACCGCGGATTCGGTGGCCGCGAGATGGGTGGCCGTCGGGAAGGTGTCGTTCGAGGACTGCGACATGTTGACGTCGTCGTTGGGATGCACCTCGACGCCGCGCGCCTTCGCGATCGACGCGATCACCTCGTTGGCGTTCATGTTGGAGCTGGTGCCCGAGCCGGTCTGGAACACGTCGATCGGGAACTGGTCGTCGTGCCTGCCGTCCGCGATCTCCCGTGCGGCCGCGATGATCGCATCGGCCTTGACGGCGTCGAGCAGGCCGAGATCTTTGTTGACCTGCGCGCAGGCGGCCTTGAGCAGGCCCATCGCCCGGATCTGCGCGCGCTCGAGGCCGCGGCCGCTGATCGGGAAGTTCTCCACCGCGCGCTGGGTCTGCGCGCGCCACAGCGCGTCGATCGGGACGCGGACCTCGCCCATGGTGTCGTGCTCGATGCGGAACTGGGATTCGGCGTTCTCAGTCATACCTAGCAGCTTGCCACTGATGCGGCTGCGCCGCCTGTGAGTCCTTCTGGCCCCTACCCGGACCAAAAGGACTCACAGGCGCGGAGCGACTACGGCATGGGGAACTGGGCGTCCGGGTCGCCGTCGAAGTCGACGGAGGAGTACTCGCGGAGCTTGGACAGGCGGTGGTACGCATCGATCATCCGCACCGTGCCGGACTTGCTGCGCATCACGATCGACTGGGTGTGCGCCCCGCCGCCGCTGTAGCGGACCCCGCGCAGCAGGTCACCGTCGGTGACGCCGGTCGCGGTGAAGAAGACGTTCTCGCCGGAGACCAGGTCCTCGGTGAGCAGCACCCGATCCAGGTCGTGGCCGGCGTCGATGGCCTTCTGGCGCTCGGCGTCGTCGGTCGGGGCGAGCCTGCCCTGCAGGGCGCCGCCCATGCAGCGCATCGCGGCCGCGGCGATGATGCCCTCGGGGGTGCCGCCGATACCCATCAGCATGTCGGTGCCGGAGTCCGGGCGCGCGGCGGCGATGGCGCCCGCGACGTCGCCGTCGGAGATCAGCCGGATCCGGGCGCCGGTCGCGCGGACGTCGGCGATCAGCTGCGCGTGCCGGGGACGGTCCAGGATGCAGACGGTGACGTCGGAGACCGAGGACTTGCGGACCTTCGCGATCCGCTTGACGTTCTCGGCGACCGGGGCGGTGATGTCGATGACGTCGGCGGCGTCGGGACCGACGGCGATCTTCTCCATGTAGAACACGGCGGACGGGTCGAACATGGCGCCACGCTCGGCGACCGCGAGCACGGAGATCGCGTTCGGCATGCCCTTCGACATCAGGGTGGTGCCGTCGACGGGGTCGACCGCGAAGTCGCAGTCGGGGCCGTCACCGTTGCCGACCTCTTCGCCGTTGTAGAGCATCGGCGCCTCGTCCTTCTCGCCCTCACCGATGACCACGACGCCGCGCATGGAGACGCTGCTCACCAGCTGACGCATGGCGTCGACGGCGGCGCCGTCGCCACCCTCCTTGTCGCCCTTGCCGACCCAGCGGCCCGCGGCCAGCGCGCCTGCCTCGGTGACGCGGACCAGCTCCATCGCCAGGTTGCGGTCCGGCGCCTCGCGGCGACTCGATGGGGTGCTGGCGGTCATGGGAGGTGCCTCCTCGTGGTCGACGCGCGCGGCGTCACCCTAGATTCCGTCGGGGGGAGTCGGTGTCGACTCGAGCGTGATTGTCTCATCACCCATCGGGCGTGGGTGATGCTGGGCTACGGCTGCCGCTCGAGCGACCAGCCGGTGCTCAGGTCGCGGAGGAGATCGGGGGCGCGGTGCAGTGCGCGCTGCTGGTCGGCGAACTGCCGGAACGGTTGGGCGAGCAGCGCGCGGGCCACGCCCGGCCGATCCTCGGCGAGTCGTTGATAGGCGACCGCGATGTCGCCCGCGATGTACGTCCACCGCGGTCCGCGGTCGGCCCAGTTGAAATCGGGCAGCGGCGCCCGCATCAGGTAGGTCGCGCCGTCGACCTCTCCGGTGACCGACACCGGGTCGAACACCCCCGGTGCCAGCGAGCCCGGGACCGACGGCTTGGCCGCGATGGTGGTCACGTAGGTCAGGGCCCGGCCGACCCCGCTCCGGGCCCCCGACGTGGCATCCCACTGGTCGGCGACGACCTGGTTCTGCTCCCGGTCCGCCATCCGGACCATCGCGTCGGCGTAGCCGGCGCGGGTACCGGAGTAGATACCCGCCCACGCGGCCGCCGCGTTGTCGTCGAGCAGTCCGGCCGCGTCGAGTTCGTCGACGGCGGCCCGGCCACCGGCGAGGTAGGCCTCGTGCATCGGGACCATGTCGAAGAAGATGTGCTTCTGCATGATCAGCAGGCGCTTCTGGTACCAGTCGAGGTCCTCGGCCGTCACGGTCGGGCCGACCGTGGCCAGGGCGCGGACATCGGAGGGCAGGATGGCCGTCGCGGATGGGGGCAGCACGCGGGTGGCCGTGGACACCACGTCGGCGATCCCCCGGACGGCGTCGACGCCGAGCGCGGTGCGGCCCATGTCGAGATCCCAGAAGCCTCCGGTGAAGGAGGCGCCCGCCATCCCCGCCATCCCGGCCCAGTACAGCTCGACCCGCTCGCGCTGGTACCGGCCGTAGTTCTCGTAGACCCGGTCGACCAGCGCGGCGTTCGCGGCGAGGCCGGTGTCGGGGTCCCAGGTGGCCAGGTCGATGCCCGCCGCCTCGCTGCCGCGGGCGAGCCAGTACTGGTGCAGCAGCGCGGAATAGCGGCTCGCCGGTACGCCCGCCGCGCGGGCGTCGCCGAGCGCGGCGCCGAGGACCTCGGGATCGGTTGGCAGCCGCGGGTCCAGCCCGCCCGCCTGTTCGGCGTTCCCGTTGGCGGGTGCGATGTCGAGCAGCGCGAGGTATCCGGAGGGCTGGGCGAGGGCCGCCGACGGGGTGGCCGAGGCGGCGACGGCGAGTCCGAGCGCGAGGAGAACCCCGCGGATCGCGGAGGCGCGCAGTGACGGCGGGCGGATGGTGCTCCTCGGACGCATCCCGACATCTAACAACATATATTTGATTTCAGAGATCGGATTGGCCGCCGGTGTGGGAACCGCCCGACCTCGGGAGATGCGCGACTGGGATACTAGCTGCGTGGTCGAAAAGAAACCCCGGATCCTGCAGAACAACCGCGACATGATGTGGTCCATCATCCCGCTGGTGCTGTTGTGCCTGATCGTCGCGGGAGTCGCGAGCCGGTGCTCGTTCAGCCCGGGCGGCCCGACCTCCGGACCGGTCCCGCAGTTCGACGTCGACGCCTCGCTGAAGTACGACGCCGGTGTGCTCGGGTTCCCGGTCCGAAACCCCGCCGTGCCGGAGGACTGGCAGCCGAACTCGGGGAGCCGCGGCGTCGCGGGCGGTGACGGCGGGGGCGATGTGACCACGGTCGGGTACATCACCCCGAAGGGCCGCTACCTCCAGCTGAGTCAGAGCGAGGCGACCGAGGAGGTGCTGGTGCCCTGGGTCGCAGGCGACCTGCGCAGCCCCACCGGGGTCGCCCCCGTCGCCGGTGAGCGGTGGGTGGAGTACGCCGAGGAGGGCAGCGAGCCGATCTGGGTGACCGATCTCGATGGCGTCCGGGTCCTCGTCACCGGCAGCGGCACGACGGAGGAGTTCACCGAGCTCGCCACGGCGGTCGACGCGGCCGAGCCGCTGACGCCCTGACGGAGCGTTCGCGCCGGTCCGCTAGATGGCCGAGCCGTCGAGCCCGCAGAAGCTGTGGCAGACCCGGTCGCGGACGATGACGTCCGGGCATTCCGGGTCGAACCACCGGTCGACATACGCCCAGTGCACCGGGTGCGCGAGGTAGGGACCCATCAACCCGTCCAGGTCGGTGAACTCCTGTTCCCAGACGTGGGTCCACGCGGAGGCGCCCTCGGCCTTCAGCACCCGGCTGAGCTGCCAGGCGCGGATCGCGGGTACATGGCGAGGCATCCGGAGCAGCTCGTCCTCGAACCGCTCCACCGTGGCATCCGTTGCGTCGGGGCTCACCCGCAGCAGCAGGGTCCGGTACACCCCACCCTCGGACCCGGCCCCGACCCGCCCGCGCGGTTCGCCGCGGTACTCGACGCCGTCGACATGTCGGACGATCGTGGGATCGATCAGCGCATCGACCGCCGGTTCGGCGCGGCGCCACCGCTCCTCCGAGTCGAACTGGAAATGCGCAAGCAGGTCGCCGCCGTTGCGGACCCCGGTCAGCGTCGGCCGGATCAGCGAACGGTGCGCGCCCGCCACATCGGCGGCCCGCCGCAGGTCGCCGGCGAGCTGCTCGCGCTGTCGATCGTCGGCCGCCTCGTGCCAGTGGATCAGCTTGGTGATCTTAAACATTGGTCAACCCGTCCACATCCGCCGCCGCGGAGGCCATCGTGCGGGTGCGCTCGACCACCAGCTCGTCCATTCGCGTCCACCACTGCCCGAGGGTGGGGTCCGGGCGCCCCTGCCAGGTCATCCGCCACCAGCCCTCCGCGCCCTCGAGGGCCCAGGTGGCGGTGATCGTGTTGGATTCGTCGTCGAACCAGATCGGCGGGCTCACCAGGACGTGCTCGAGGGCCATGCCTCGCTCGCGGGCGCCGGGGGCGTACTCGGCGAGATACGCATCGACGAATTCTCGTGCGCGCCCGGGTTTGGTGACGACACGGTCGATCACGAACACCTTTTCGCCTGCCATGCGCCGAGGTTAGGGAGTCGGCGGTGGACGGGTCAGCGGGCGGTCCCGCTCATCGGGATGCGGTCAGCGCACCACCGGCACGACGACCGGGTTGTCCGGGAACAGTGCCCGGCTGACGTCCCGGAGCAGCACGTTCACCGGGGGTTCGCCGTCGATGCTCTCGTCACCGTTGATCAGCGTCACGATGGTCGCGTCGAGCGTCGGGTTGTAGACCGCGTAGGACATGTACCCGGGGATGGCCCCGTTGTGGCCGATCCAGCCGGTGTTCTCCTCCAGGCCGAAGGTGTAGTGCCACTCGTCGGTGTTGTCGCCGAGCCGTTGCCACTGCATCCGCTCCTGCTGCAGTTCGGGGCTGACCAGCGCCCCGCTGCCGACGAGTCGCGCCCAGGTGGTGAGATCGCCTGCGGTGGAGGTCATCTGGCCTGCCGAGTACGCCTGGCTCGGGCTCCATGTGGTCGAGTCGGTGACCTCGGCCCCGGGGAAGAGGGCGGTGTAGCCCGAGACGTGTTCCTCGGAGAAGCCATCGCCGTCGGGCCATTCGGTGTGGACGAGCTGCTGTGGCCGAAGGATCTTCTCGGTGAGCACCTCTCCGAACGGCCGGGACTCGACGTTCTCGACGACCAGGCCGAGCAGCACGGTGTTCGCGTTCGAGTAGGCCGAATCGGTGCCGGGCGGGAACTGCGGGCCCAGCGCGTACGAGGCGTCCAACAGTTCCTGCGGCTTCCAGACGCGGTGCGGGTCGGCGAAGAACGCCGCACGGAACTCGGGGTTCGCGAGGTACTCGGACAGTCCGGAGGTCATGGTTCCGAGCATCCGGATGGTGATCTGGTCGCCGCCGGGAACGCCGTCGACGAACCGGGAGACGGGGTCGTCGAGCCCGAGCTTGCCCTCGTCCACCAGCTGCAGGATCAGGGTGGTGGTGAAGGTCTTGGTGATGCTCCCGATGCGGTGCTGCAGCGGCGGCGACATCGGGGTGGCCGGCGAGGTCGAGGCGTCGCCCGCCGTGTGGGACCACGTGCCCTCCGGCGTGCTGACCTCGATGATCGCGCCCGGGGCGTGCCCGTCGGCGACGAACCGCTCGACTACCGCGGTCGCGGCATCGGCCGACGCACGCGGCAGCCCGGCCGGGTCGGCGGGCGACTCGGAGCAGCCGGCCATCGCGCTGGTGAGCAGCGACAGGCCCAGCGCGAGGCCGAGCACGCGCGTCCGGACTGGGTTCCTGCGGTGCGGTCGTGGACCGCGCGGGTCGGCCATGGTCCGACGGTATCCGAGGCAGGGGCCGAGATACTCGGAAACGGGTCGGACTGAGCTCACACTCTGGGCGTAATTCGACAGGTTTCGCGCATCGACGCCGCAGACTGTGAGAGAAGTCCGGAAGCGCTCACATCCTTCGGAGGCGACATGGACCTGATCTTCACCAACGGAACCATTGTCACGATGGATGACGCGCGGGCGGAAGCGCTCGCGGTGCGGGACGGGCGGATCGCGGCGCTCGGGACGGCGGAGGAGATCCTCGCGCAGCGGACCGCCCACACGGAGGTCGTCGACCTCGGCGGGCGGGCGCTGCTTCCCGGCTTCATCGAGGCACACGGCCACCCCACCATGGACAGGACCCGTTACGCCGACACCGTCGTCGACATCCGACCGGTCATCGTCCCGGCAGCGGATGACGTGATCGCCCTCATACGGGATGCCGTGGCGACCGCCCCCGCCGCCGCGCCTCTCATCTTCAGCGGACTCGACCCGTTGCTCCAGTCCGGGTTCCCGGAACCGACGAGGGCGTGGCTCGACGACCTCGCGGGAGACCGGCCCGTTCTGGTGATGCACAACTCGGGGCACCTCGCCTGGGCGAACACGGCGGCGCTGAGGCTGTCGAGGCTGCCCGGGGACGCACCGGATCCGACCGGCGCACATTTCGACCGTGACTCCGACGGGGAACTCACCGGCAAGGCCTACGAGGTTCCCGCGATCCTCGCCATCGCCGGCCCCATGCAGGACCCCGACCTCGACGTGGCGACCCTGTGGCGCGCCGAGTTGGCGGGTCTGGCCGCACGTGGCATCACGACGATCGCGGACCTCGCCTTCTCACCGCACCACCTGCCGCTGATGCGCGATCACTACGCGGGCGATCATCCGCGCGTGCGGATGCGGGGTCGGCAACATCGCCACCTCGTTCCCGTATCTCAACACCGACGCGACCCTCGAGGTGATCGGCCTCGGCCGCGACCACCGCGGCGAGGCCAACTACACGGCCGGACAACTCTCCGCGATCGTCGACGCCTACTTCCCGCTCGGGTGGCAGATGGCCTGCCACGTCCTCGGCGACGTGGGCGTCGACTCGATCCTCGACGTGTACGAGGCCGCGTTGACGGAGCACCCGCGAGCCGATCACCGGCTGCGGCTGGAACATTGCGGGGCGATGACCGCGGCTCAGTTCCAGCGGGCCGCCCGGCTCGGCGTGACCTGCAGCCTGCTCATCGACCACCTCGACTACTGGGGTGACGTGCTCGTCGACGGATTGTTCGGCGAGGAGATCGGCTCGCACTGGATGCGGGCGCGGTCCGCCATCGATGCCGGTGTGCGCATCTCCCTGCACAACGATTCTCCCGTCACCCCCGTCGAGCCGCTGCGCAACATCTCCGTCGCGGCCACCCGGACCAGCCGCACCGGACGGGTGCTCGCGCCCGAGGAACGCGTCACCGTCGACGAGGCGCTGCGCGCCCAGACCATCTGGGCTGCGCACCAGCTCTTCGCCGACGACATCATCGGAACGCTCACCCCCGGCAAGTACGCCGACCTCGTCCTGTTGTCCGCGGACCCCCGCGCGGTCGACCCGGCCGCGATCGCCGACCTCACCGTCGAGGCCACCTATCTGGCCGGCCGCGCGACCCACCGGGCGAGCGGCTGAAATGGGTCCGCGCTACCGCGGGTCGCCCTCGTCCTCGGCGTGGGAGAGCGCCTTCTCCACCCGCGCCCTGGCCCCGGCCAGGTGCTCCTCGCAGCGCTTGGCCAGCTCCTCACCGCGTTCCCACAGCGCGAGGGAGTGGTCGAGGTCGAGTCCGCCCTGTTCGAGCATCTTGACCACCTCGGCCAGCTGATCGCGGGCGGCCTCGTAGCCGAGCTCCGCCACCGGTTCGTTCACTTCGCATCTCCTGACTTTTCCCTGCCCATGACGGCGGCGACGACCGCACCGTCGGCGACCCGTACCCGCAGCTGGGTGCCGGGCGGGGCGTCCTCCACCGAGCGCAGCACCTCCGGGTCCGATCCGGGAACCACCTTCTGCACCACCGCGTACCCGCGGGCCAGGGTGGCCGCCGGGCCGAGCGTGGTCAGCCGGGCCGCGAGGTGCTCGACGACGGTGACCTGGCCGGCAACCAACCGTGTCACGTCGCGCCGGCCCGCCTCTCGCAGCCGGGTGATCTCCTCGGCCCGCCGGTCGACGGCGGCCAGCGGATCGGCGAGCACCGGCCTGCTGCGCAGATCGGCCAGCGACCGTGCCTCGCGCGCCACCCAGTTCCGCAGCGCGGCGGCGCCGCGGGCCCGGAACTCGGCGACCAGCGCCTGTTCGGCGACCGCGTCCGGGACCACTCGCTTGGCGGCGTCGGTCGGCGTCGCGGCGCGCACGTCCGCGACGTGGTCGCACAGCGGGTTGTCGGGTTCGTGGCCGATCGCGCTGACCACCGGGGTGGTGCACGCGGCGATGGCGCGGCACAGCGTCTCATCCGAGAACGGCAGCAGGTCCTCGACGCTGCCGCCGCCGCGGGCCAGCACGATCACCTCCACGGCCGGGTCCGCGTCGAGTTCGGCCAGCGCCGCGACGATCTGCGCTGTCGCCGTCGGACCCTGCACCGCCGTGTTGCGAATCTCGAACCGAACTGCGGGCCAACGCTTTCCCGCGACGCTGAGCACGTCGCGTTCGGCCGCACTGGCCCGGCCGGTGATCAGGCCGACGGTGCGCGGCAGAAACGGCAGCGGGCGCTTGAGCCTCGGATCGAACAGGCCCTCCGCCGCGAGCAGCGCGCGCAGTCGCTCGATCCGGGCCAGCAGTTCACCGATGCCGACCGCGCGGATCTCGGTGACGCGCAGCGACACCGTTCCTCGGCCCGTGTAGAAGGCCAGCTTGCCGAACATCACGACCCGGCTGCCCTCGGTGAGGGGCACCGGGGAATCGCGGATCAGCGCGGGGGAGCAGGTCACCGACAGGGACATGTCGACCGAGGTGTCCCGCAGCACCAGGAACGCGGTGCGGGTGCCGGGGCGGACGTTGATCTGGGTGATCTGTCCCTCGACCCAGATGCTGCCGAGCCGATCGATCCACTGCGAGACCTTGGTCGCGACGGAGCGGACCGGCCACGGGTGTTCGGGCGAGTTCGAGGTCGGCGCGCCCGCTCGGCTCGGCTGGGCGGAGCTCACTTGGCCTTGGCGCTGGTGATCCGGTTACCGAGCATGGTCTGGAACGGGGCGCGGGCTCGGGCGGCGTTCTCGTAGGTCAGCAACGCGTCGAGCTCCTCGACCGACAGCGTCCGCAGCCGCGCCCGGAGTTGGGCGAGCGTCAGGTTGTCGTAGTCGAGATACTCGGCGATCTCGGGCCGCGCCGCGGCGGGGCCGGCGGGCACCGACGCGAGCTTGCCGTCGGTGGGCTTCGTCGTCGCCGTCTTCTTCTTCGCTGCGGCGGTCTTGGTGGCCGCCTTGGTGGCGGTGGGCGCCTGCATGGGCGCATCCGGCTCGGACTCCGGCTGCATCGAGTACAGCGCGAACCGGCCCTGGTTCGCGGGCTTGGGCTCGGCCCCGTCACCGCCTGACGGCGCGGGCGCGGTGTCCTCGTCGAAGACCGCCCACTCCGGCTGTTCCTCGTCCGCGTGGAAGAACATTGAGAAGGCCTGATCGCCCTTGATCGCGAGCGCTGTCATGGACTGCTGGACGCGCATCGTCGTCTGGAGCATGTGGCTGATGGTGGTCATGGGGAGCGCGACCGCCGTATTCGGCAGCTTCTGCACCTCTTCGACCACCGTGACGGCGATCCCGGCGGCGACCCGCGCAGCGAAAGGGGGACGAATCATGGCCCTAAGACTGCCTGACGAATGCACCTTTTGGTAGCTGGGCGCTCGGTGTGCCTGATCGGGCGGCCCGTCGTGGCTGCCCGTACCCTGGTGTCATGTCTTCCGCCGTCCCCCTGAACCTGGGCATCGCCCGTTCCAGCACGCCCGCTCCGGGTGGCTCCGGCAAGCGTGTCCTGCTCGCCGAACCGCGCGGATACTGCGCCGGCGTGGACCGCGCCGTCGAGACGGTCGAGCGGGCCCTCGAGAAGCACGGCGCGCCGATCTATGTGCGCAAGGAGATCGTGCACAACCGGCACGTGGTGGAGACGCTGTCGGATCGCGGCGTCGTCTTCGTCGACGAGACCGACGAGGTGCCCGAGGGGTCGCTGCTGGTGTTCTCCGCACACGGGGTGTCCCCGGCCGTGCACGAGTCGGCCGCCGAGCGCAACCTCAAGACCATCGACGCGACCTGCCCGCTGGTGACGAAGGTGCACCAGGAGGCCAAGCGGTTCGCGCGGGACGACTTCGACATCCTGCTGATCGGGCACGAGGGCCACGAGGAGGTCGAGGGCACCGCGGGCGAGGCCCCCGATCACGTTCAGCTGGTGGACGGACCGGAGTCGGTCGACGCCGTGACCGTGCGCGACGAGTCGAAGGTGATCTGGCTGTCGCAGACCACGCTCAGCGTCGACGAGACCATGGCGACGGTGGCCCGGCTGCGCGAGAAGTTCCCGCTGCTGCAGGATCCGCCTAGTGACGACATCTGCTACGCCACCCAGAACCGGCAGGTCGCGGTGAAGGCGATGGCACCCGAGTGTGACCTGGTCATCGTGGTCGGGTCGCGTAACTCGTCGAACTCGGTCCGTCTGGTCGAGGTGGCACTCGGTGCGGGGGCACGGGCGAGCTACCTGGTCGACTACGCGCGGGAGATCGACACCGCGTGGCTCGACGGTGTCGAGACCGTCGGCGTCACCTCGGGCGCCTCGGTGCCGGAGATCCTGGTCAGCGGTGTGATCGACCTACTCGCCGAGCACGGTTACCACGATGTTCAGCCGGTGACCACCGCTAACGAGACGCTGGTCTTCTCGCTGCCGCGCGAATTGCGCAAGCCGAGCAACACGGGCTCCTGAGGCGGCCGCGGCGCCCCGGCCGGTCGATCCGGACTCGGGGACGTCAGTAGGTGCCGCGCTGATCGTGCGCGGAGTCCTCGCGGTCCCGGTACCGCACCTGCGGGATCGGGTGTGCCGGGGTGTATGGGTCGACGACGCCGCGCGGGGGCTGTACCCGCGCCGTCGCACCGCTGGGCGCGCGTTCCGGCCTGCGGCCCAGGTTGGCTGAGGCGGGCGGCGGCGGAACGGGCCGACGCGGTGCCTGTGCCTGCGCCTGTGCTGCGGGGTCGCGGTACACGGTGTGACCGGGCCGGGTCTGCGGGGCCACCCGTGGACGCGGCGCCGGTCGGGGCTGCTCGGTCCGCCGGGCCGCCGCCTGGGGCCGGGTGGCCGGGCGATCGGTGGTGCGTGCGCCCGCCTCGCCGGACCGGCCCTTCGCGCGGGCCGGGGTGCGGTCCGCCTGCTGGCCGAGGTACATCCGCACCCCGCCGATGATGAGCACGGCGATCGTGGTGGTCAGCATCAGTGGGAATCGGTTGACCAGCGGAATCGCCACGTTGAACATGAGGTCCTTCAGGCCGCCCTTGGATCCGGCGGAGAAGAACTGGTAGGCCAGCGGCACGGCCGCGAACAGGATCAGCGGCGGCTGGACCATGGCGGCGAACAGGCCGCGAGCGCGGACCGCGAGCACCGCGCCGACGCAGCCGAGGAAGTAGAAGACGGAGAATGCGGACGTCAGCTCGCTGCCGCGGACGGCATCAATGGCGAACCCAACGAAGGTCGTTGCCACCGCGACCAGAACGGCGGCCGCTGCGGGCACGCCGGGCACGGTTGGGAGAACGGACCGCATCTCGAGCGGCACCCCAGAGCGAGCACGTTGGGTTGCAGACACCCTTAGACACTAGCCGTTCACGATCCGATCGCCTCGTTGGCGCGACCGTTTGTGGGCAAGTTCTCGGCGAGCCCGACGGCCCTCGGCCACGAATCGATCCGCCCGATCTCGGCGACCTCACCGTCCCCGACCTCCAGTTCGTGGAGCTTGCGGGCGGTCACGGCGACCCGCGACTCCATGGAGGCGGCGGTCAGGTTGAACGAGTCGACGGCCTTGCCGAGCTGAGAACCGAGACGGTCCAGGTGACTGCCGACCACCCCGAGCCGGGAGTACAGCTCGCGGCCGAGTCGGTGGATGGTCGCCGCCTCCCGGGAGAGCGTCTCCTGCCGCCAGGTGTGCGCGATGGTGCGCAGCAGCGCGACGAGCGTGGTCGGGGTCGCCAGGATCACGTTCTTCGCGAACGCGTGCTCGAGCAGCTCGGCGTCGGCGGTGAGTGCGGCGTCGAGGAAGGCATCGCCCGGGACGAACAGCACCACGAACTCCGGGCTCGGATCGAACGAGGCCCAATACGCCTTGGCGGAGAGCTGGTCGACGTGCGTGCGCAGCTGCCGTGCGTGCCGGGTGAGGTGACCGTCCCTGGCGCGGGGGTCCTCTTCTTGTGCGGCGTCCAGGTAGGCGGCGAGGGGGACCTTGGCGTCGACCACGATCTGTTTGCCGCCGGCCAGCCGGACCAGCAGGTCGGGCCGGACGCCCTCGCCGCTGACCTGGGTGTCGAAATCGCAGTGCTTGACCATCCCCGCCAGCTCGACGACCCGCTCGAGCTGGATCTCTCCCCAGCGACCACGGATCTGCGGGGCGCGCAGCGCGGTGACGAGCTGGCCGGTCTGGCTGGTGAGCAGCTGGGAGGCGCGGTGCATGCCCGCGACCTGTTCGGACAGCCCGGCGTATGCATGCACCCGGCTGCGTTCGACCTGCTGGACCTGGTGCGCGAGCGCGTCGACCGCGTCGTGCAGCGGACCGACCAGGTGGGAGACCTGCTCGCTGACCGCGCCGGACGTGCGGCGGGCGGAGTCCTCGTTCACCGCGGCGAGGGACTGTCGAAGCGTCTTCTCGTTCTCTCGCAGCGCCGCGAGCTGGGCCTCCGCCCGTGTCGCGTGCTGGCCGGACCGGGAGGCGTGCCAGAGCCAGCCGACGGCGATGCCGAGGCCCAGCGCGACGAGCAGTCCGAGTGCGGTGACGGGGTCCATGGGGCAGATGGTGCACGAGGGCACCGACACGCGCCGGCGCGGAGCGCTGCTCGGGCCCGTGCCCGGCGCGCGTCACCGATCGTGTCGGCGCCGTGATCTACGGTCGGCGCATGCGAATCCTGCACACCTCCGATTGGCACATCGGGCGCACCTTCCACGGCGTGGACCTGCTCGCCGACCAGGCGAGCGCGCTCGATGCCATCGCGGCCCTCGTCGCGGAGAACGAGGTGGACGTGGTCGTCGTCCCCGGCGACGTGTACGACCGCGCGATTCCCAGTGCGGACGCGGTGACGGTGTGCAACAACGGTTTCGAGGCGATCCGCGCGGCGGGAGCGGTGATCGTCGCCACCTCCGGCAACCACGACTCCCCGGCGCGGCTCGGCGCGGGCGCCGCGTTCTCGGCCGCGGGCGGACTGCACCTGATGACGCGGGTCTCCGAGGTGGACCGCCCCGTGCTGCTCGAGGACCAGCACGGCGAGGTCGCCTTCTACGGCCTGCCGTACCTCGAGCCCGAGACCACGAGGGCGGAGCTCGGCGTGCCGACCGCGCGCTCACACGCCGAGATCCTGGACGCGGCGATGGCGCGTGTCCGTGCGGACCTCGGCGGCCGCGCCGTCGACGGCGCCCGGCCGCGTGCGGTCCTGCTCGCGCACGCCTTCGTCGTCGGCGCCGAGGCGACCGGGTCGGAACGGTCCATCTCGGTCGGCGGGGTCGAGACCGTCTCGGCCTCCGCGTTCGGCGGGGTCGACTATGTGGCGCTCGGGCACCTGCACTCGCCGCAGACCCTCACCGATCGGGTGCGCTACTCCGGGTCGCCGCTGCCGTACTCGTTCGGCGAACGGACACATCGCAAGGCCGTCTGGATCGCGGACCTGGACGCCGACGGACTCGCGGACGTGCGCCGTGTCGACCTGCCGGTGGTGCGTGGGCTCAGTCAGCTGACCGGCACGGTCGACGAACTGCTCGACGACGAGCGGTACACCGAGGACGAGGGCAACTACGTCTCGGCGATCCTGACCGATCCGGTCCGGCCGCAGGACGCGATGCGCATGCTGCAGACCCGGTTCCCACACATGGTGCACCTGGAATGGCAGCGGCCGGAGGGGAACGCCGACCTCCACTACGGCGAGCGGGTTCGCGGTCGCAGCGATCTGGAGATCGCCGCCGGCTTCCTCACCGACATGCGCGGCGAACCGACGCCGAGTGAGCTGCGCCTCGTCGAGCGCGCGCTGAGCGCCGCGGTCCGGGAGAACGAGTTCGGCGAACCGATGGAGCTGGAAGAGATCGCGTGAGACTGCACAACCTGGAGATCTCGGCGTTCGGGCCGTTCGGCGACACCGCGACGGTGGATTTCGACGCACTCGGCGCGGACGGTTTGTTCCTGTTGCACGGCCAGACCGGTGCGGGCAAGACCACGATCCTCGACGCGGTGGCCTTCGCGCTCTACGGCACGGTCCCGGGTGCCCGTCAGCAGGGCAAGAGGCTGCTGTCGGATCATGCAGCCGCGGGTTCGGTGCCGAAGGTGGTGCTCGAGGCGACCATCGGCGGCCGCCGGCTCCGCCTGACGCGCAGTCCGGAGTACGAACGCGCCAAACTGCGCGGTACCGGCACCACCAAGGAGAACGCGAAGGCGACGCTGGCCTGGCTCGACGGACAGGGCCAGAACCTGGCCCGGCTCGACGAGATCGGGGAGGAGATCGGCCGGCTGCTCGGCATGAGCGCGGACCAGTTCTTCCAGGTGGTGCTGCTCCCGCAGGGGGAGTTCGCGCGTTTCCTGCGCGCGGACACCGACGAGCGGGGCGACCTGCTGGAGCGGCTGTTCGACACCACCCGATTCGGCACCGTCGAAGACTGGTTCGCCGAACGCAGACGCGAGAGCGCGGCGAAGCTGGAGTCCGGACGCAAGTCGGTGGACCTGATGCTCGCGCGGGTCTCGACGGCGGCGGGGATCGAGGCGGGTGCCGACGCGGACCCACTGGCGTGGGCGCACAAGTTGCGGGCCGACGCGGAGGAGGCCAGGGACACGGCCACCGCCGAACTCGTCGCCGCCAGAGCGGCGGCGGCCGCTGCGAGCTCCGCACTGACCGAGGCAACCCGCATCCGGGGTCTACAGCTGCGCGCCGCCAAGGCCGCGGCCGAGCTGCGCGCCCACGCCGAGGGTGCGGGTGCACGGGCGCTGCAGGGCGAGGAACTCGCCAGGTCGGTCCGTGCCGCGCCGATCGCCGAGATCCGCGTTGAGGCGGCCGCGGCCGCGGAAACCGTTGCGCGAGAGATGAAGTTGATCGACGCCTTGGCGGAGGGGCTCCGTGAGCTCGACGAGGGCAGAGCGCTGCTGGCGCGCCTGTCCTGGCCCGAGGCCGACGAGGACCGTGATGTCATGGCCGCGACGATCCGGGGATGGACCGACGAGGTCGCGCGGCTCGACGACCTCATCGCCGAGTCGCTGGTGGCCGACGCCCTGCAGGAGACAGTCGACCGGCACGGCGAGCGGCGCCGCGAGCTCGCCGCGACCACGGAGGAACTCGAACTCCGCCGGACCGCCCTGCCCGAGTTGCTGCGCGGCGCCGAGGACGAACTCGCCGCCGCGCGACAGGCGTCGGCCTCGCTGCCCGCGCTCGAGAAGGCGCGGGACAGGGCGGCCGCCGCGAAGGCCGCCGCGGTCGCGCTCGCGGAGCATCGACAGCACCGCCGGGACGCCGCGGACCGGCTGTTGACGGCGCGGAGCCGACATCAGGACGCGCGCGGCGAGTTGCTCGACCTGCGTGAACGCCGGCTCGCCGGGATGGCGGCCGAGCTCGCATCCGGACTCGTCGACGGCGAGCCGTGTGTGGTGTGCGGCTCGGCGCAGCACCCGAACCCGGCCGAGCCGTCGGAGGCCCTCGTGACCAGGGCCGACGAGGACGCGGCGCGCGTGGCGGAGCACCGACTCGCGGAGGCGGCCGACGCCGCGGCCGATCGCCTCGCGACAATCGATCGGGCCATCGAGGTGCTGGTCGAGCGGGGCGGTGACCGCGACCTCGACCTGCTCGAGACCGAGCTCGCGGCGGCCACCGGGGCACACGCGGAAGCCGAGGCGCTGGCGGTGTGTGAGCCGGAGCGCGCGGGACGGCTGTCCGGGCTGCGCGTGGAAGAGGAAGGCCTGCAGGAACGTTCGCGTGAGGCCGCGGCCGAGCTCGCCACCCTCGACGAGCGGATCGCGGGTGCCGTGCACCAGTTGAACGCCATCCGCACGCGCCTCGCGGAGGCCTCGGGTGGGGACGAGAGCCCGCGGACCCGCCGCGATCGACTCGACGCGCTCGCGGCGGCGGCCTCGCGGCTGCGAGACCTGCGCGCGCAGGCCGGGGCCGCGCAGGAGACCGCGGAGGCGTTGTCCGCGAAGGTCGTTCGGTCGGCGACGGAGGCCGGGTTCGACTCCGTGGACGAGGCGGTCGCGGCCACCAAGGACGAGAGTCGGGTGAGGGCGATCGAGGCCGCGCTCGCGCAGGCGCGGGATCAACAGGTGCGGGCCGAATCGGTGTTGGCGGAGCCGGAGGTGGCCGCCGTCGCCGGGCTCGACCCCGTCGACCCGTCGGTCGACCAGGCGGAGGTCGAGAGCGCGAACGCGGTGGTGAACTCGGCGATCGCCGTCGCGTCCGAGGCCGACCGCAGGCTGGCGGACCTCGAACGACTGGTCGGCCAGCTGGCGAAGGAGGTCTCGGCGCTGGCCCCGATGCAGGAGCGGCACGCGGAACTGGCGGGACTGGCGGAGGTGATCGCCGGGCGAGGACAGAACGCGCGCAAGATGTCGCTGCGGTCCTACGTGCTGGCGGCCAGGCTGGAGGAGGTCGCGATCGCCGCGTCGACGAGGCTGCGCCGAATGTCCGGTGGCCGTTACGAGTTCGTGCACGCGGACGGGGCCGGGCCACGCGGGAAGCGCGGCGGGCTCGGCCTGGACATCCGCGACGACTACACCGGGGTGGTGCGATCGGCCAAGACCCTCTCGGGCGGCGAGTCCTTCCTCGCGTCGTTGTCGCTGGCGCTGGGCCTCGCCGACGTCGTCGCCGCGGAATCGGGCGGTCTGGTGCTCGACACCATGTTCATCGACGAGGGCTTCGGCACGCTGGATGCGGAGGCTCTCGAGTCGGTGATGGGGGTCCTCGACGAGCTCCGCGCGGGGGGCCGGGTGGTCGGCATCGTCAGCCACGTCGACGAGATGCGGCAGCGGATCCCCAGCCGGCTGCACGTCATTCGCGGGCGCGCGGGATCGAGCGTGGAGGTCGTGGCGGGATAGAACCGACCGGGCGGGTCAGTCCGCGGTCGCGAGATCGCCCGACTCGGTGGCGGCCACGACCTCGGTGTCGGTGTCGGTGTCGTCCCCGGCGTCGGGGGCCCGCTCGTCCAGCCGCAGATCCACCTGTTCACCGATGTAGCGGATCACCACCGCCATCACGGCCGCGACCGGGACGGCGAGGAAAGCGCCGACGATCCCGAACATCGAGCCGCCCGCGGTCACCGCCAGCAGCACGATCACCGCGTGCAGCTTCATGGTGCGGCTCTGCAGCACGGGCTGGAGCACGTTGCCCTCGAGCTGCTGCACCGCGATGACGATGACCAGGATGATGAGCGCGGTCGTCCAGCCCTTCGCGACGAGCGCGACCAGCACCGCGAGGGCGCCGGCCACGAACGCACCGACGATCGGGATGAAGCCGGCGATGAAGGTGATCACGGCGAGCACCGCGGCCAGCGGAACACCGAGGACGACCAGTCCGAGGCCGATGAAGAAGGCGTCGACGAAGCTGACCAGCGCCTGGGTGCGGATGAAGCCGCCGAGGGTGTCCCAGATCCGGACGGACACCGCCTCGAAGTGCCGCCCGGCCCGACCGCCGGTGACGCTGTGCAGCCACGGCAGGAAGCGCGGGCCGTCCTTGATGAAGAAGAACGAGAGCACCAGGACCAGCACCATCGTCACCAGTGCCGAGCCGGCCGCGCTGACCCCGCTGAAGACACCCGAGGCGATGGCCTGGGCGCTGGACTGCAGCTTGCTGATCACCGCCTGCACGGCGTCGTCGATCTGTTCGTCCGCGAGGTTGACCGGCGGGCCCTTGAACCAGTTCTGCACCTGGGTGATGCCCTGGCTGGCCTTGTTCGCGAGTTCGGGCGCCTGGTCGACGACCGACGGCACGATCAACGCGATGATCCCGCCGAGAACGCCGAGGAACGCGACGATGGTGATGCCGGCCGCCGCGCCCGCGGGCACGCCGCGGGAGGTCATCGCCCGGGTCGGCGGCCACAGCACCGTCGAGACCACGATCGCCAGCAGGACGGGCAGCACCGCGACCCACAGGATGCCCAGCATGGTCCAGAGCACCCACCCGCCCGCGGCGATGAGGACCAGGCACAGCGACCACTTGGCGAGCCACATCCCGCCCATGCCGAGTATCTCGCCGCGGTCGCGGGGGTGGTGCTGACGCGGCTCGGTCGGCGGCGCGGTGGGCTGATCGCTCACGGTCGGTCCTTCCTGGCGGTGATGGACCGAATCTACCGTGCGTGCTCCTCGTGCGAGATCAGCCAGCGCTTGGCGGGCAGCCCCCATCGGAACCCGCCGAGCGAGCCGTCGGTGCGTAGCACCCGGTGGCACGGTACGAACAGCGCGGCGGCATTGCGGGCGCAGGCCGACGCCGCGCCGCGCACCGCGGCCGGACGTCCCGAGCGATCGGCGAACTCGGTGTAGGTGATCGGATCGCCTGCGGGCACGGTGCGCAGCACGTCCCAGGCGTGCACCAGGAATTCACCCGACTGCTGTGAGACGGCGATCGAATCGATGCTGGTCAGGTCGCCGCGGTGGTAGTCGGCGACCGCCCGGGTGACGGCGCCGAGATCGCAGAGTCGGGTGAGGGCGGCCGGGCGCAGGCTCGGGTGGATGAGTGCCCGCAGTTCCTCCGCGTCGTCCGTCCATCCCGATGCGAGGACCGCGCCGTCGTCGTCGACGAGGGCGGTGAACGGGCCGATCGGGGTCGTGGTGGTGGCGTACTGGGCGATCATTTCTGGTCCTCCGTATCGGGGGTCGGTGTGGGATGGAGCGCGCCGCGAGCGGCGAGTGCGCTGCGCCACAAGTGCATTGATGCGTACGAGCGCCAGGGGGTCCAGTGCGCCGAGGCGGTCAGGTCGGCTCCGATCGCGTGCGCGCCCAGCCGGACGACGAGGTCCGTGTCGAGCAGCACGTCGGGGTCGGCGAGGGTGCGCATCACCACGTAGTCGGCGGTCCACGGTCCGATGCCTTTGTAGGACAACAGATCCGCGCGCAGATCCTCCGCGGTGCGGCCGGTGTGCAGGGTCAGTGCGCCCGAGGCCAGCGCCTCGGCGACCCCGATCACCGCGTCGATCCGGCGTGCGGGACCGGTGAGCACCTCGCGGCCGCGGGCGGCGATGGCGTCGGTGGTGGGGAAGCTGTGGGTCAGGTGCGTGTCGGCGACCGGGGCGCCGAGCGCGGCCACCAGGCGGGCGGTCTGGGTGGATGCCGCCGCCAGCGAGATCTGTTGCCCGATCATGGTGCGCAGCAGGAGTTCGTCCGGGTCGATGCTGCCGGGCACCCGGATCCCGGGGGCCGATCGAACGCTCGTCGCGAGTGCGGGGTCGGCGGCGAGGGCTCCGTCCACCGCCTCGGGATCCGCGTCCAGGTCCAGGAGATGTCGCAGTCGGGCAACGGCGGGGGCGAGGTCACGCATGTCCCGCAGCGTCAGGTCGGCGCGCACGTATCCGGGCTGGAGGCGCAGCGCGACCACCCCGCAACCGCGGGGGAGTCGAAGCGTCCTGCGGTACTCGCCGTCGGCCCAGTGCTCCATGCCGGTGACGGCGTGCCCGGACAGGAACCAGGCCAGCCACCCGGCGTCGAGGGGTTGCCGATATGGCAGTCGCAGCGACACCGCGCCCTTGGCGGGTGGACCGTCGGCGCGTTTGGCGGCCTCGGTCCGCATCGTCGAGGGGGTCACCGCGAACACCTCGCGGACCGTGTCGTTGAACTGCCGGATGCTCGAGAATCCCGCGGCGAACGCGATGTCCGACATCGACATCGCCGTGGTCTGGATCAGCAGCCGGGCGGTGTGCGCGCGATGTGCCCGCGCGAGGGCGAGCGGACCCGCGCCGAGTTCCGCGGTCAGCGCCCGGGTTAGGTGGCGCGACGAATAACCGAGCGAGGCGGACAGCGACTCCACGCCGCCGCGCTCGACGGCGCCGTCGGAGATCAGCCGCATCGCGCGGGCCGCGAGGTCCGAGCGCACGTTCCACAGGGGCGAGCCCGGCGCGGCGTCGGGCAGGCACCGGCGGCAGGCGCGGTATCCGGCCTGCTGTGCGGCGGCAGCGGTGGGCAGGAAGGTGACGTTGCCCGGCTTCGGCGTGATCGCCGGGCACGAGGGCCTGCAGTAGATCCCCGTCGTCCGCACCGCGGTGATGAACTGCCCGTCGAAGCGGGAGTCGCGGGAGGACACGGCGCGGTAGCAGCGGTCGAAGTCGAGATGCGGTGCGGTCACAGTCACCACTGTGTCAGCGAGCCGACGGCCGCGCTAGCGGAAATCGGACATCACCGTCGGGGGTCAGGCGCCGCCGGTACGGAGCTCGTACTCCCCGGTGGCGCAGCCGGTCATCAGCGAGCCCTCGCCGAGCGGGGTGAACGCGACGTCCTCGATCCCGACCGTGTCGACGGCCGCGGCGCCCGCGCCGACCCGGTGCGGGAACCAGACCTCGAGCCGGCAGCCGCCGTCGCCCGCCGTGCCGGTCAGCTCCAGCCGGTCACCCTCGGCCGCCAGGTGCGTGATCCGCCCCGGCGCGTACCTCGGGTAGGCGCGGGTGAGCTGGGCGAGCAGGGCCGCGTTGCGCGGGGCGTCCTCCCCGGTGCTGCACAGCACCGGCATCAGTCCGTTGCCGAGTTCCTGGATGCCGTTCTGCGGGTCCCCGCAGGCCTGCTTCCATACCCAGTAGGCGCCGCCCTGGACGTGCGCGTCCTCCTCCTTCGCGTACCGGGCGGCATTCTCGGCGATGCCGTCGCCCCAGTAGCCCCACTCGCCACTCCACACCGGGACGCCGTACTTGGCGGCCACCCGGTCGGCGAGGGTGAAGCCCCGCTCGATGCTGACGATCGTCGGCAGGCCCAGCGAGGCGTCCATGGTGATGGACTCGGCGTACAGGTGCGGGGCGAACACGATGTTGCGGTCGTCGGTGAAGCCGGCCGGGGGGCCGCTGTCGAACCCGAGGCCGGACCACAGGATGCTCGGCTCGAAGTAGACGATCTGCTCGGCTCCCGCCGCGCGGATGGCGTCGATCGTTCGGTCGTAGAAGCGGCCGAGCAGCAGCGACGAGGTGAGCGGCGCGGACTCGCCGAAGTTCGGCTCGTTCAGCAGGTCGTACCCGGCGACGCCCGGCTCGTCCTTGAACTCGCCCGCGAGCATCGCCCAAGCCTGGACCAGGTGCTCCTGCACGTCGTCGGTGTCGTAATAGAAGTTGTTGAACGCGCGGCCGCCTGCGGGCGAGATGTCGCGGCCGGTGAACTGGCAGCGCGGCGCGCCGTCGGTGATCGTGGCCCACTCGGGCGCGCCGTCGTAGCCCCACATGGGCGAGGTACCGGGCCTGCAGCTGACGTCGTCGGGTGACGGGGCGTTCGACCAGCCGTCCTGGTGCATGTCGAGCACGGTGTAGAGGCCGTGCGCCTTGGCCTGCGCGACGGCGACCCGGATCTGGTCGACATAGGCCTCGTCGTAGCGGCCGCGTTCCGGCTCGAGGGCCGACCAGGACAACGCGAGCCGGACCACGTTGAACCCGTGGTCGGCGATGCCTGCGAAGTCCGCCTCGGTCAGCGGCAGGGTCGAGGGGACCTCGGGTCGCGGCGCGTAGAAATCGACGAGCTGGTTGACGTTGACGCCGCGCAGCAGGACCTCGCGGCCCGCGGCGTCGGCGATGACCTCGCCCGAGACACGCAGGGGGAGCAGCGTTCCCGCCTCGGCGGATTCGAGGGGTGCGGGCGATGCGGGCTGCGCGTCGGGACGGGCCAGGAACGGGACGGCCACCGCGACGGCGGCCAACGCCACCGCGCCCGTCCGCAGCGCGGGACGGGGGATCGGAGACGGCTGGGTGGCCTGCCGCCGTGACCAGACCGCGGCGAGTCCGACGATCCATCCCGTGCAGGCGCCGTAGGCGACGCCGTCCGCGAGCCGGATGTACCCGGCCATCAGCGGCCAGAGATCTCCCGCGAATCCGTCGTCGGAGAACATCCCGACGATCGTCGCGGCGAGGGCGAGCAGCGCGCCCGCGCCCATCGCCGCGAACCATCCGGTGAGGAAGGTGGCGGCGGTCCCGCCCGTCACCCGGCGGCCGAGCACCCGCTGGCAGCCGATCGCGCCGAGGACGAGCACGGCGATCCCGCCGACGGTCGCGACCGCCCCGTTGAGGGCGTTGGGCGCGGGCATCCACCGGTCGTAGGGGGCGCCTGCCCACCACTGTCCCGCCAGGAGCGGGGCGATGGCGCCGAAGAGCAGCGCCCCGGCCCACACCGACGGCACCTCGCCGGGTGCGTCGGCGACCTCGCGTCGGCGGCCCGCGAACGCGACGACCCCCGCGACGATCAGCCCGGCCGGAATCGCCTTGGCGAGGGCGAATCCGCTGCCCCACGCCGCGGTCCCGAGGTCGCCCGCCGCCCCCAGTGACATCGCGAACTTCGCCAGCAGCACGGCGAGCACGACGCTTGCCGCGGTGGCCACGAACAGCCGGCGGGACCCGGCGATCGACCGCACCGCCCACCACGTGACACCGAGCAGCACCGGCAGGTACACGACGAACGGCGCGACCTGCCAGGGCGCCCGGATCGGCCACAGGTCGGCGCCGGTCCAGCCGAGCAGGCTCAGCAGGCCGCTCGGATCCGCGGCCGCCTGGACGATGACCAGCAGACCAAGGGCGAGGGTCGCGATCCAGGCAAGGCGATTCGAAGACATCCGACACATTCCGTTCACTGAGGGCGACCCTCGGATCCTAGGTGTCGACGCTTCCGCTCGCGCCCGGAACTGGACGATTGTCCGAATCGCGGGACCGGTCAGCAGCAGCGGGCGCCCGGGTTGCGGTCGGACTCCGCGTACCGGCCGCGCCAGTACTCGCGCTCGGTCGGCACGGGGACGCCGGGGTGCGAGAGCCGGTGATGGGCCGCGAACCGCTCGTAGTCGTGGTCACCCATCAACGAGGTGATCCACCAACGGGCTCCGCGCAGCGCGCGGGCGAGTCCGTCCATCAATGACCTCCCACCGTGTGCGCCGCGCCGGGGGCGCGGACCTTGCCCTCGGCGATCAGCTCGTCCCACTCGTGCTGCACGGCGCGCTCGGCAGGCGTGGGGATGAACCCGGCGGGGCCGAACAGCTTCGACGGCACCGGTGGGACCTCCGTGTCGGGCAGTCCGCCGGCCCGGAAGGCCTTGACGCACACGTACAACCCGACGGCCGCCACGATCAGCACCAGCACCGCGAACACGATCGACAGGGTGCCCTGGATGAAGGTGTTGCGGATGACCGCGTCCATCGCCTCCGGCGTCGTCGCGGACCCGAACGAGGTCTTGCCCGCGTCCTTCGCGTCCTGGAAGGCGTTGTGCTGCGCCCAGTATCCGATCGCGGGGATGTCGGAGAAGATCTTCTGCCAGGACGCGGTCATGGTGACGGTGAGATCCCACAGCAACGGCAGCGCAGGGATCCATGCCCATTTGAACAGCCCCTTTTTCATGACCACGACCAGCACCACGGTCAGCGCGATCGCGGCGAGCAGCTGGTTGGCGATGCCGAACAGCGGGAACAGGGTGTTGATGCCGCCGAGCGGGTCGGTGACGCCCATCAGCAGCACGCCGCCCCACAGCCCCACCACGACCAGCGAGCAGAACCAGGCGCCGGGCCGCCACGACGGGTCCTTGAACTTGCGTGCCGGCCCGCCGAAGTTGCCCAGCGAGTCCGAGAGCATGAACCGCGCGACGCGGGTGCCCGCGTCGACCGTGGTGAGGATGAACAGCGCCTCGAACATGATCGCGAAGTGGTACCAGAACGACTTGAGGCTCGAGCCGCCGATGAACTGGCTCATCACCTCCGACATGCCGAACGCCAGGGTCGGGGCGCCACCGGTGCGCGAGACGATCGACTCCTCGCCGACGTCCTCGGCGGCCTGGTTCAGTTCGTCCGAGGTGATGTCCGCGCCCGGCAGACCGAGGTTGTTGAGGTAGTCGGGCGCGCTCTCCGCGGTGCCGCCCGTCAGTGCGGCGGGCGCGTTCAGGGCGAAGTACAGATGCTGGTCGAGGATGCACGCGGTGATCAGGGCCATGATCGCGACGAACGACTCGGTCAGCATGCCGCCGTACCCGATCATCCGGGTCTGCCGCTCCTTCTCCAACATCTTCGGGGTGGTCCCGGAGGAGATGAGTGCGTGGAACCCGGACAGCGCACCGCACGCGATGGTGATGAACAGGAACGGGAACAACGCGCCGGCGAAGGCCGGGCCCTCGCCGTTCTTCGCGAACTCCGTCATGGCCGGCATCTGGATCGCGGGCTGGGCCACCAGGATTCCGGCGGCGAGCAGCAGGATCGTGCCGATCTTCATGAACGTGGACAGGTAGTCGCGGGGTGCGAGCAGCAGCCACACCGGCAGCACCGACGCCGCGAAACCGTAGGCGATCATCAGCCACGCGATGGTGACCTTCGAGAGGGTGAACCAGTCTGCACCCCAACCCGTTTCGGCGACCCAGCCGCCCGAGACGATCGCGAGCAGCAGGAGCGCGACACCGATCAGGGAGACCTCGGACACCTTGCCGGGCCGCAGGAATCGCAGGTACACGCCCATGAACAATGCGATCGGGATGGTCATGGCGATCGAGAACACGCCCCACGGGCTCTCCGCGAGCGCGTTGACGACGACGAGCGCGAGCACCGCGATGATGATGATCATGATGACGAAGACGCCGATCAGCGCCGCGATGCCGCCGACGACGCCGAGCTCCTCGCGGGCCATCTGGCCGAGGCTGCGGCCGCGCCGCTTGGAGGAGATCCACAGCACCAGGAAGTCCTGGACCGCGCCCGCGAAGACGACGCCGATGATGATCCACATGGTGCCGGGCAGGTAGCCCATCTGGGCGGCGAGGACGGGGCCGACCAGGGGACCGGCGCCTGCGATCGCGGCGAAGTGGTGCCCGAAGAGCACCCGCCGGTCGGTCGGCATGTAGTCCTTGCCGTTTTCGAGGACCTCCGCCGGGGTCGCACGGTCGTCGCGCGGCTTGACGATCTTGTTCTCGACGAGCCGGGCGTAGAACCGGTATGCGATCAGGTACGTGCAGACGGCGGCGATGACGAACCAGACCGAGTTGATCTGCTCTCCCCGCACGATGGCGATCATCGACCAGGCGATCGCGCCGAGCAGGCCGATGGCCGCGAAGACGGCCTTCTTCGCCGGCGTGATCGGGGTCTTGTCGATGATGCCGACCGGGGGCAGGTCCGGATCGGTGCGCAGATACTCGATGTACTGGTCGGACGGGGGCGTGCCGGGGGTGGTGGCAGTCGCCATGTGTTGACCTCCTCATGGGTGCTGGGGTGTGGCGCCCATCACCCTATGCTGCCGAAATGGCGCGTGCGGAGGTTGTCGGTCAGCGGTCGGCTGGGTGCGCCGAACGTCAGAACCGGGCGGCGTCCGCGTCGATCCAGTCGTTCAGCCAGCTGGCCGGCGGGTCCTCGAGCAGCTCGCCCGACTGCAGCCACTCGTACAGCTCCGCATAGGTCTTCGTGGTGAACGCGTCGATGCGCCGGTTGAGCATGGACGGGCGCAGCTCGTCGAAACCGTCCAGGCCCATCGAGGCGATCATCTGCTTCGCGCTGGCCACCGTCGACTTCTGGAACCGGTACACCCGGGCGGACTTGTCCGGCACGTCGATCGACCTGCCGCGGAAGCGGTCCTGCGTCGCGACCCCGACCGGGCAGTGATTGGTGTGGCAGGCCTGGGCCTGGATGCAGCCGACGGCGAACATCATCGCCCGGGCCGCCAGGGTGAAGTCGGCGCCCTGGATGATGCGTTTGACGATGTCGCTGCCACTGGCGACCTTGCCGGACGCACCGATCTTGATCCGGTCCCGCAGGCCGGCGCCGACCAGTGCGTTGTGTACGAGCATCAGGCCCTCGGTCAGCGGCATGCCCATGTGGTCCTCGAATTCGACGGGCGCCGCACCGGTTCCGCCCTCCGAGCCATCCACGATGATGAAGTCCGGCGCGGTCCCGGCCTCCAGCATGGCCTTGCAGATGCCGAGGAACTCCGCACGCGATCCCACGCAGAGCTTGAACCCGACCGGCTTGCCCCCGGAGAGGGCGCGCAGCGTCGCGACGAATTCGACGAGCCCGGTCGGGGTGTCGAAGGCACTGTGCGCGGGCGGCGAGATCACGGTCACCCCCGCCGGAACGCCTCGGGTGTCGGCGATCTCCTGGCTGACCTTCGCGCCGGGCAGCACACCGCCGAGGCCGGGCTTCGCGCCCTGCGAGAGCTTGATCGAGATCGCCTTCACCTGGGGGTCGACCGCCTTCGCGGCGAAGACGTCCGGATCGAATTGTCCGTCGGCGGTGCGGCACCCGAAGTAGCCCGAGCCGATCTCCCAGATCAGGTCGCCGCCGTGCTTGCGGTGGTAGGGGCTGATGCCGCCCTCTCCGGTGTCGTGCGCGAATCCGCCGCGCGCGGCGCCCGCGTTCATCGCCTCGACGGCGTTGGCGGACAGCGAGCCGAAGCTCATGGCGGAGACATTGAGCAGCGCGATGTCATAGGGCTGAGTGCAGTCCGGGCCGCCGAGCCGAACAGTCGGTGTCGCCTCGGGGGCGTGCCGGGCTCGCAGTGAGTGCGCCATGAACTCGTATCCCGGCGCGTGCACGTCCCGTTCGGTGCCGAAGGGCTCGTCGTCCTTGGTGCCCTTGGCCCTCTCGTACACGAGGTCTCGGGTCTCCCGATCGAACGGCGTTCCGTCGGTGGCTGATTCGATGAAGTACTGCTGGATCTCGGGGCGGATCTTCTCGAGCAGGAACCGGGCGTGTCCGAGGACAGGGTAGTTGCGCAGGATGCTGTGGCGCCGCTGGAGCAGATCCCGGGTACCGAGGCAGGCGAGTGCGACAACGACGGCGGCGACAATCCACCAGCCGGATCCCACGGCGAGGGCGAGGGCCAGCGCGGCCAGCCCTGCCAGCCACACTCCGGCCACGATCAGCCATCTCACCACGGTGCTTCCTCCTGTCGTGAACCCTCGCCGGTCGGATCGACCGAGTGTCGCACCCGGCAGTGCGGGGAGCCGAAAACGACACGGCGGCCCCGGAAACGAATCCGGGGCCGCCGTGTCGGCAGAGCGGGTGTACTACGCCGGGATGGTCAGCACCTGGCCGACGTTGATGGCGTCCGGGTTCGGGATGCCGTTGGCGTCGGCGATGCGCTGGTACTGGTTGCCGTCGCCGTAGAAGTGGGTGGCGAGGTCCCAGAGGGTGTCGCCGGGGGCGACGGTGTGGGTGCGCGGGGCCGGGGGCGCCGGAGGAGCCTCGGCGGCGGCCGGTGCGACGGGGGCGGCCTCGGGCTCGGGGGCGGCGGGGGCCTCGACGGCGGTGTCCGTCGACCACACGGCGTTGTCGCCGGCGTACAGCACCACGTTGCGGTCGTCCTGAACGACCAGCTTGACGCCGGAGTTGCCTGCGGTTTGCGAGGCCCACACCGGGTCGTTGCCCTCGGTGTACAGCACGAAGTTGCCGTCGTCCTGCAGGTCGGCCTTGACCGCGCTCTTGCCGTTCGTCTTGCTGGCCCACACAGCGTTGCCGCCCTCGCTGAGCACGAGGTTGCCGTCCTCCTGCAGCGTCAGTGCGTACGCACCGTTGTTGGAGGTGATCGACTGTCCGGCCGCGAGGCTCGAACCGGCCTGCAAGGTGTCCGCCACGTTGTTCCCCTTTCAGAGGTGATCGTCGGTGAAGCGCTTGTAGTGCTGATCCGCACGGGGACCGCATGATCCGGCCCTGGGCGTGCTCACAGAGCGTACGTGGCACGAATGAGTTTTGCTGGGGCTGACGGGGCATCTGAACATAGTCTGAACAATGTGACGCGGTGGGAGAACGAACGGGACGAGGAGCAATCGCGCGCCTATATCCGGCGTTTCGAGGAGTTGGCGGCGCAGGGCGTGGATTTACACGGTGAGGCACGGATGCTCGACGCCGTCATCGCGCCGGGTTCACGGGTGCTCGATGCCGGATGTGGCACCGGGCGTGTCGGCGTCGAATTGGCCAGGCGTGGGCATCATGTGACCGCGGTCGATCTGGATCCGGTGTTGGTGGCGGCCGCGCGGGCGCACCGGGAGCTGACCGTTCACCGGGCGGACCTCGCCGAACTCGACCTGCCGGGCGAGGTGTTCGATGCGGTCATCGCGGCCGGGAACGTGCTGATTTTCCTCGAGCCGGGGACGGAACGTGCTGTGTTGCAACGGCTCACCGCGCACCTGGCCGACGACGGTGTGCTGGTGACCGGGTTCGCGACGGACTACCGGTACTCGGTCCGGGACTTCGATGCGGACCTGGCGGCGGTCGGGCTGGTGCTCGAGCAGCGCTTCGCGACATGGGACCTGCGGCCGTGGCGGGCCGATGCGGCGTGGGCGGTGACGGTCGCGCGCAAGCGAGGGTAGCGGCCGCCTCAGGCCCAACACATGATGGCGAGGGCCCCGGCGAAGGGAATCACGGCCAAGGGCGCGCAGGTCAGCGCGGCGCCCAATGGGCCCTGCTGTGGATTGAGCATTGCGGGTGAGACGAGGGCGGGGACCGGCGATGCGGGTGCGGCGGCGGCGATCGCCGGGCCGAACGCGATCATCGGCACCGTTGCGGCGGCCACTATCGCTGCGCGGAGTGGTTTCTTGGTCATGGTGTTCCTCCTGCTGGCGGCTGTGGCGCACCCTGCGCGATTCCGGTGTGCCGTCGGATGGCGCTCTCCTCATTGTGAGCGCCTGGCCGCGGCGTGTCACGGGGCGGAGGCCATGAGCCTCCGGTTCTGCACACGCGTGCCGTGCGTGACGCCTAGGGTCGAATGGTCGGGCTGTCACCTCGAGCCGGATCGGAGGCGCATTCATGGACGGCGCCGCGCTGATCTGCCTTCCGTACGCCGGTTCGGGCGCGTCGTTCTTCCGGAGTTGGCGGGCGGTGGCACCGAAGGGGCTGAGGATAGTGCCGGTGCAGCTCCCCGGCCGCGAGGAGCGATTCGCCGAGCCGCTGCTGACCACGGTCGAGGCGGCGATGGACGACCTGGTGCCGCGACTGTTGCCCGACTGCCGGGCCGCCGACTCGGTCGCACTGTTCGGGCACAGCCTGGGTGCGGTCCTGGCGTATGAGCTGGCGCACCGACTCGGGGACGAGGGCGGGGTGACGCTGTCGCGATTGTTCGTCAGCGGGTCGCCTGGACCGTCGACCGTCCGGGAGATCCGGGCGTCGAAGCTCGACGACGACCAGTTCGTCGCCCAGGTGAACGAGCTGGCCGGATACTCCCATCCGGCATTGGATCACCCCGAGCTGCGCGAACTGCTGCTCCCGGTCCTGCGCGCCGACGTCGAGATGCACGAGAACTACCGGCCTCCGGAGCGTGGGCCGTTGGAGGTTCCGATCTCGGCCCTGCGGGGCCGTGACGATCTGCTGGTGAGCGCGGGGCAGGCCGGGGAGTGGCGGGAGGCCACCACCGCCGACACCTCGGTGCTGGAACTCGACGGCGGGCACATGTACCTGACCGACCACGCACACGCGCTGCTGCGGCTCATCGCGACTCTCCTCGATGGGCCCGATCCCCGATGACCGGGCGGCTGGCGGACCGGACCGCCGTCATCACCGGGGCGGCCAGGGGAATCGGACGGGCCTGTGCGGTCGCCTTCGCCGCGGAGGGCGCGGACCTGATGCTGATCGACATCTCACGGAACCTGCCGGAGGTGCCCTACCCGCTCGGCTCCGCGAGCCAACTCGAGCACACCGCCGCGCTGTGTCGCGACCGCGGTGCCTCGGTGTTGACGCGGGCAGTCGACGTGCGCGAACTCGGCGAGGTCACCGCCGCGATCGAGGCGGCACACGAGCGCTTCGGTCGCCTCGACGTCCTCGTGAACAACGCCGGGATCGCGGCGCCGTCGGGACGACTCCCACACGAGATCGACGAGGACGAGTGGCAGGTGATGATCGACATCGATCTGTCCGGGGCGTGGCGGACGATCCGCGCAGCGGGTGGCATCATGCTGTCCCAGCGCAGCGGCAGCATCATCAACATCGCCTCGACCGCGGGAATCGTCGGCTACAGCCGCTTTGCCGGCTACGTGGCGGCCAAGCACGGAATCGTCGGGCTGACCAAGGCGGCCGCGCTGGACTACGCGCCGAGCAGGGTTCGAGTGAACGCACTGTGCCCGGGCTCCGTGCGAGACAGCCCGGAATTCGAGGGCCGGATGCTGTCCGAGATCGCACGATCGCTCGACATACCGGTGGACGAGCACGAGTCGATTTTCGTGCAGGCGCAGCCGAACAATGCCCTCGTCGAGCCCGAGGACGTCGCGTCGGCCGCGCTGTGGCTGGGGTCCGACGAATCGCGGCACGTCACCGGCACGGTGGTGACGGTCGACGGCGGGTTCTCGGCACACTGAGAAGCCCTCTTGACCTGCGCTCTTTGGTAAAATTGGGCCCATGCACCAATCCCAATGGGGTCGGGCTGGGCTGGCGCGGGCGGCGTACGGCCACGCGTTGTCGGTGCGCAGGACGGCGGGCTTCACGGCTGCGGAGCTCGAAGGGGTACTGCACGAGGCCTGCGACCGATGGTGGGGGATCACGGCTGCGCATCCGCGATTGTGGATCGAACGGGTGGACTCGGCCTCGACGGGTGCGGATGCGCGCAGCCATCTCGAATCGGAGCTGTACCGGCCGATGGGCGTGGGAGGCCCTCCGCTGCGCGTTGTGCTGCTCGAATACTCGGATGGCCCGGCAGATCTCGTGTTGGTGTCGGACAGACGAGATCTGGATCTCCCGTCCCTGGCCGCCGTGGCGGACGTCCTTCTCGGCAAGGCCGAACTCCAATCCTTTTCGGCCCGACCATCATCGGCGCGTCGGGACGGGCGGGCACCGGAGGTCGGACCCTCGGCCTGGGATGCGCACCGCCCGACTGGCTTCGCGTGGGCGGTGGGGGACTCGTCCGGGCGACCGGTCGGGGGAACGGTGGACGTCCCGCTCGGAGCAGTGGGCGGTGACGCCGCCACGACCGTCGCCGTGGCGGCGGGGCTGGTCTTGGGCCGGTACGAAGGTCTCGACTCCGTGTCCGTAGCCATCTGGAGTATGGACCCGAACCGTCCCGCGAACGCTCTGGGTGGCCACGAGCAGTGCCGTGTTCTCCCCGTCGATTCATCGGCTTCGTCTGTGCTGCAGGAGGTCCTGCTGCGCTCGGCCGGTGTGCTGCAGCGCGAGGATCAACGGTGTGCCAGTGCCGCGGGTGCCGGGAACCACCCCGACCGGATCGGCGGCTGGGACGTCGGTGTTCTCGATGTGGTGACCGTTCCTGGAGCGCACTATGTTCCGTGCCAGGTACCACCCTTTCCCCTCACGCTCATCCCGATGACAGGCGAGAACGGTGGACCGGTGCTCCGGATCCGGCACCGGCTCGAGGAGATCGATCCGTCTGCGGCGAAGCAGTTCGGACATCAGGTGGCCATGACCGTCGAGCGGCTGCGCCGGCTCGATCCGACTGTGCGGCAGTCTGATCTGGAACTCGTCACGCAGTCGAACGATGTGGTGCCCGGGGTCTCGGCCGCGGGACCCCAGGGTTCCCCCCGTCGACTCGAGGACCTGTTTCGGGAGCAGGCCCGCGAACGGCCGAACGCGATTGCGGTCGTCCTGGGCAACCGTCAGCTCACCTACGCGGAGCTCGACGAGCAGTCCAGCCGACTGGCGAGTGGGCTGCGCGCGTGTGGCGTCTCATCGGGCGATCGCGTCGGGATCTGTCTGGACCGGTCAGTGGAGTTGATCGTCACCATGCTGGGCGTGCTGATGGCCGGTGCCGCCTTCGTCCCGATGGACGTCCGGCATCCGACCAACAGGCTCGTCTACACGGCAGGTGACGCCGGAATCGGCTTGGTTGTCACCGGACTCGGCGACATCGGGTGGGGCGATGGAGTACGGGCGGCGTCACCGGAGGAACTGCAGGAGGGCGCGGATGTCCAGCTGCCCGAGGCAGGCGTCGACGTCGATGCGGAGGCCGCCGCCTATGTCATCTACACGTCCGGGTCGACGGGCCGACCGAAGGGCGTGGTGATCCCACACCGGAACGTGCACGCGCTGTTGATCGCGGCCGTCGACGAGTTCGACCTGGGACCGGGCGACTGCTGGTCACTGTTTCACTCATCGGCGTTCGACTTCTCGGTGTGGGAGATCTGGGGCGCCCTGCTGACAGGTGGGCGGCTGATCGTGGTGCCCTACTGGATATCTCGCTCGCCGGTGGAATTCCACACCCTGCTGGCCGACGAGCGGGTCAGCGTGCTGAGCCAGACACCGACGGCGTTCGCGCAACTTGCCGTGGCGGATCGGGACCTCGACCGGCTCGACGCACTCCGCCTGGTGGTGTTCGGCGGCGAGTCACTCGACACCCGAATGCTCCTGCCCTGGCTGGACAGATACCCGGAGTCGCGGTGCCGGCTGGTGAACATGTACGGCACCACCGAGACGACCGTCCATGTCACTGCGCAGGTCGTGCGGCGAGGGCAGGCGCTGGCCGGTGACAAGGCGGTGGGGAGGCCGCTGCCGGGATGGATCGTCGATGTGTTGGACGAGCGGGCACGCCCGGTCCCGAGCGGGCTGGTCGGCGAGATATACGTCGGCGGTGCGGGGGTCGCGGTCGGCTACCTGAACCGGCCGGAACTCACCGAGCAGCGCTTCGTCCGCGTCCGGGCTCGGGGCAATCGCAGAATGTACCGGACGGGCGATCGGGGGCGGCTGCGGCGCGACGGGACGCTCGAGCATCTCGGCCGCCTGGACAACCAGGTCCAGATCCGCGGTTACCGTATCGAACTCGACGAGGTCGGCGCTGTCCTGCGGGCCGATCCCGCGGTCTCCGCGGCCGCCGTGATCTCCGCCGACCGGCCCGATGATCCGGCAGGCCCGGGTATCGACGCATATGTGGTGCTCACCGGCGACGCCGACTCCTCGCACAACGCGTCGTCCGTCCGGGCGCGGGCCGCGACGTTTCTTCCGGACTACATGATGCCGCGAACGGTCACGGTGCTCGGGTCGATGCCGCTGACCATCAACGGGAAGCTGGACACGGCCCGACTGCCGTCACCGATCCCGCCGCCTCAGCCGAGTGCACCCACCTCGGGTGCGGGCCTTCAGGGCTCGATCGCCGATCGGCTGACCGACATCTGGGAGTCGCTGCTCGGCGTCCCGGTCACGCTGGAGGACAACCTGTTCGAGCTCGGTGGCAACTCACTGTGCGCGATCAAGGCCGACAGCATGATGCGGCGGCTCGGCCTGCCGGTGCTGCCGATGCGCGAGCTCTACTTGCGTCCCAGCATCCGGGGAATCTGTGAAACCCTCGAGCGGCTCTATCCGTCGCCGAGGTAACGCTCGAGAATCGTTCCGATCTCCGCGAGCGGCACCGGCTGCGTCATCTCGTTGTGCGCGCAGTGCACCCGATGTTCACGGATCCGACCGGAGACCGTGTGCCGCCAGGCCTCGGCCGAGCACGGGGCGGCGCCGTCCGTCGAACCGGTTGCGGTGAAGAAGATCATGTCCCCGTCGAAGCGTCGCGGGGTGTACCGATCTGAGATCCGGATCGAGTTCGCGTATCCCTCGCTGATCCGCTGCAGCTGGTCGGCGGTGAGTCCGGTTCCGCCGCCGGAGTCGAGATCGCCGGACTCGAGCCCGTAGGCGCGGTTGAGTAGTGCGGCGGCGCGCGCGTAGGACACGGTCCCGGTGTCGGCCAGCCCCTCCGACTCGACGCCGAGCCCTCGCAGCAGCTCCGGCGCCGACAGCTCGGCGGCGGAGGCGTCCTCCGGGTGCGGGAGCCGGCTGTCCATGAGCGCGAGCGTCGCGACCCGATCGCCGTCGGCCGACAGTTCGGTGGCGATGGCGTGCGCGATCAACCCGCCCAACGACCAGCCCAGCAGGTGGTAGGGGCCCTCCGGCTGAACGGCCCGGATCTCCTGGACGTAGCGGTGGGCGAGCTCCTCTACCGATTCGGCGACCGGACCCCCGCTGATGCTGGGCAGCTGCAGCCCGTAGACCGGCCGAAGCGGGCTGAGGTGGTGTGCCAGTCCGGCGTACGCCCACGCCAGACCCATTCCGGCATGCACGCAGAACAGCGCGGGGGCGGTGCCGGTGGCCCGGAGCGGAATGACGACCCGCAGAAGATCGGACACGGGCTCCGTCGCCGCGGCCTCGATGTACCCGGCGAGCCCCGCCGGAGTCGGGGTCAGGAACAGGGCCTGGAGGGGGATCACGTGGCCGCCCCGTGCCCGAATGTCGGAGACGATCCGAATCGCGGTCAGAGAGGTCCCACCGAGGTCGAAGAAGTTGTCGTCCAGTCCTATTCGGCGGAGGCCGAGAACATGCCGGAAGGAGTCGACTATGTCGCGTTCGGTGCGGGTGCGGGCCGCCCGGAACGGGTGGGCCCGCGAGCCGAACTCGGGCTCGGGTAGGGCCGCGCGGTCCAGCTTGCCCGCCGGTGTCAGCGGGATCGAGTCGAGTCGCACGAACGCAGCGGGAATCATGTGGGCCGGAAGCCGGAGCGCAAGGTGATGGCCGAGCGTCCCGGGGTCGAGCCCGGCGCCGGGTGCGGGCAGCACGTAGCAGACGAGGGCCGTGTCACCGGTGGGTCCCGGGCGAGCGAGGGTGGCGGCGAACGCGACGTCGGGGTGGGTGGTGAGGGCGGCATCGATCTCGCCGGGCTCGACGCGGAAGCCGCGGATCTTGACCTGGAAGTCGGTGCGGCCCAGGTGCTCGAGCGTGTGATCGGGGAGTGAACGGACAAGATCACCCGTCCGGTACATGCGGTCGCCGGGTTCGCCGAACGGGTTGGCGACGAAATGCTGGGCGGTGAGGGTGTGCCGACCGTGATATCCGCGCGCGAGTCCCGGACCCGCGAGGTACAGCTCGCCGCGGGTACCCGGCGGCACGGGATGCAGGCGGCCGTCGAGAACCATGGCCGTGAATCCGCGGGTGGGCCCGCCGATCGGCGCCCGCCCGCCCGCAGTCAGTCGCTGGCTGATGTGGGACATGATCGTGGTTTCGGTGGGGCCGTAGGCGTTGAACATGCTGCGCCCCGGCGCCCACCGGGTGAGGAGTTCCGCAGGGCACGGCTCACCTGCGACGGTCAGAACCCGCACGGTGTCGAGTCCGCCGGGATCGATGGAGGCCAACGCCGTGGGGGTGATGAAGGTGTGCGTTATCCGCTCGGCTTCGAGAAGCTCGGCGAGGGCGCTGCCCCCGTACGTGGTCGGCGGAACGATCACGACCCGCGCGGCGGCGCAGAACGCCATCATCAGCTCGAAGACGGAGGCGTCGAAGCTCGGCGACGCGAGGTGGGACACCCGGGCGTCGGCGGTCACGGCCAGGTGCTCGCGCTCCTCTTCGGCGAGATTCGCCAGGCCGAGGTGGGTCAGCATGACACCCTTCGGCGTGCCGGTGGACCCGGACGTGTAGATCACGTAGGCGGGATGGTCGAGCCGCAGCGGGCTGGTCCGGTCCGAATCGGTGAGGTCGGCGGCGGAGTGCGATCCCAGGAGGCGGACGACCTCGGGCTCGTCGAGGGCCAGCCACGGCGGACCACCGGGCCGGTGAGTGTTCGGCAACCGCTCGCGATACGCGGACAGGGTGACCCCGAGCACCGCTCCGCTGTCGCGGAGCATGTGGAGGATTCGGGCCGCGGGATAGCCGGGATCGACCGGCACGAAGGCAGCGCCTGCCTTGACCGTCGCCCACAGCGCGACGATGTACTCGATCGACCGGGGCATCGCGAGCGCGACACAGGTCTCCGGACCCGCGCCGCGAGCGATCAGAGCACGGGCGAGCCTGTTGGAGCGGGCGTCGAGGTCACGGTAGGTCAGCGCGCGGCCGGCCTCGGACACGGCCACCGAGTCGCCGCCGGTCCGTGCCGCGCTCGACAGCAGGTGTGGCCAGAGCCGCGGAGGGACGGCCGGAGTGCCCGTTGCGGGACCGTGGCCGTCGACGATCTCGATGTCGCCGATTGCCAGGTCGGGCCGGGTCGTGACGGATTCGAGGATCCGGACGAACTGCTGGGCGAACCGCGTGACCGTGCCGGGGTCGAACAGGTCGGTGGCAAAGGCGAAGCCCGCCGAGATCCCCGCGGGGTGGCCCTCGGCGTCGAACTCCTCGGTGAGCCCCAGCTCCAGATCGACTTTGGCCGCATCGATCTGGGCATCCACGGCGGCCACCTCGAGCCCGGGCAGGTCGAGGTGTGGCAGCACCGCGCTCGCGGACGCCGGAGCGTCGAACTCCAGGGACACCTGGAACAGCGGGGAATGCGCGGTGGAGCGGATGGGGGCGAGCAGCTCGACCAGTCGCTCGAACGGCACCTCGGCGTGGGTGAACGCGTCGAGGTCGCCGTCGCGGGTGCGGGCGAGTAGGCCCGTGAACGACTCATCCCGGTCAACCCTGGTGCGCAGCACCAGCGTCCCGACGAACATGCCGACCAGATCGTCGAGCGAGGGGTCCGACCGGCCCGCGGTCGGGGTGCCGACGGCGATGTCGTCGGTGCCGGACAGCCGCGCCAGCAGCACGGCGAGGGCGGCGTGGATGGTCATGAACAGCGTGGAATTGCCGCGGCGGGCGGTCGATCGAAGGGCGCGATGAAGGTCGGCGTCGATGCGGAAGCCGATGCGGTCGCCCCGGAGGGTTCGCTGGGTGGGGCGCGCTCGATCGGTGGGCAGCGACAGCACCTCGGGCAGTCCCGCGAGCGTGCGGGCCCAGTACCCGAGTTGGGTGGTGATCGGACTGTCGGTGTCCTGGTCGTCGCCGAGTGCCTCGCGTTGCCAGAGCGTGTAGTCGGCGTACTGGACCGGCAGCGGTGGCCAGGCGGGTGGCCGGCCCCCCGCGCGTGCGGTGTATGCGGTGGAGACGTCGCGGAGGAAGGGCACCACGGAGAAGCCATCGGCGCTGATGTGGTGGATCACAACCGCGAGGATGTGCTCCTCCGGGTCGAGCTCGAACAGGCGAGCGCGCAGCGGCAGCTCGGAGGTGAGGTCGAAGCCGGCCGCGGCGAAATCCCTGATCCGTTGCGGCGCTTCGGCTTCGGTGATCGGCACCGCGGCGATGTCGGGAGTGGCATCCGCGCGGGCGAGGATCTGCTGGAAAGGTTCGCCGTCGCCGATCGAGAACACGGTGCGCAGCGATTCGTGGCGTGCCACGACGTCGGTGAGGGCGGCCAGCAGTGCCGAGGAGTCGAGGGGGCCGCTGAGGCGGACCGCCAGCGGGATGTTGTACGCCGGCGAGGAGGTGTCGAACTGGTTGAGGAACAACATGCGCCGTTGAGCGGGTGACAGTGGGATCTGGTCGGGACGGTCGACGGGGGTGAGGGCCGGACGCCGCGCGGGTGCGGTGCGACCGGGCGTGAGGCGGGCGGCGAGACCGCGCGCGGTGGGCGCGTCGAAGAGCGCACGCACACCGATGTCGGTGTGCAGTTCGGTGTTGATGCGGGCGACCGCGCGGGTCGCGGCGAGGGAGTTGCCGCCGGCATCGAAGAAGTCGGCGTCGACGCCGAGGAGTTCGAGCCCGAGGACCGTCGCGAACGCATCCGCGACGATCTCCTGGACCGGAGTTGTGGCAAACCGGGGTCGCCCTTCCGGCAGGCCGAACCGGGGCGCCGGCAGTGCCGCGCGATCGAGCTTGCCGACGGGCGTCAGCGGGATCTCGTCGAGCACGACGATGGCGGTGGGGATCATGTGCGCCGGAAGGCGTTCGGTGACGTGGGTGGTGAGTTCGGCGGGGTGGAGTTCTGCCGTGTCGGCGGGCAGGACGTAGGAGACGAGGACGGTGTCGCCGGACGGTGTGGTGTGCGTGGTGGTGGCGGCGAAGGCGACGTTGGGGTGGCTGGTGAGGGCGGTGTCGATTTCGCCGGGTTCGATGCGGAATCCGCGGATCTTGACCTGGAAGTCGGTGCGGCCCTGGTATTCGAGTGTGTGGGCGCCGGTGTGCGGGTCGAGCGTCCAGCGGACGATGTCGCCGGTGCGGTACATGCGTTCGCCGGGTCGGCCGAAGGGGCTGGCGATGAACCGGTCGGCGGTCAGTGCGGGCCGTCGGTGGTAGCCGCGGGCGAGCCCGTCGCCGGCGATGTAGAGCTCGCCGGGTGTGCCGAGGGGGACCGGTTGTAGTCGGGCGTCGAGGACGAGTTCGGCGACGCCGGCGACGGGGCCGCCGATGGTGATCGGCTCGCCGACGGTCATCGGGGCGCAGATGTTGGACATGACGGTGGTTTCGGTGGGGCCGTACGCATTGAACATCCTGCGCCCCGGCGCCCATCGGGCCACCAGCCCCGGGGGGCACGCCTCGCCGGCCGCTACGGCGGTGCGCAGGCACTCCAGTCCCTCGGGATCGGTCGAGGCGAGTGCTGCGGTGGGCACGAATCCGTGGGTGATCCGTTGGTCGGCGATCAGCCGCTGCAGCTCCGTGCCGCCGTAGACGGTCGGTGGCGCGATCACCATGCTCGCGCCCGCACCGAACGCGAACAACAGGTCGAACACGGAGCCGTCGAATGTGGGTGTGGAGAAATGCAGTACGCGCGAGTGCTGGTCCGCGGACAGTGAATCCAGCAGCGCGGCGGCGAACCCGGCGAGCCCGCGGTGGGTGATCGTGACGCCTTTGGGTGAGCCGGTGGATCCGGAGGTGTAGATGAGGTAGGCGGGGTGGTCGGGGTGCAGTGGGCGGTGTCGTTCGGTGTCGGTGATCGGGGCGCTGGTGTGCTGGTCGGCATCGTCGAGTTGCAGTGTGTCGAGGGGGATCCAGGGGAGGGTGTCGGGTAGTTCGTTGTGGTGGGTGGTGAGGGTGAGGCCGAGGGTGGCGCCGGAGTCGGTGAGCATCTGGGTGATGCGGTCGGTGGGGTAGGTGGGGTCGATGGGGACGAAGGCGGCTCCGGTCTTGGTGACGGCCCAGGTGGCGAGGACGGATTCGGTGGAGCGCGGTATGGCGAGTGCGATGTGGGTTTCGGGTCCGGCGCCGCGGGCGATGAGGGCTCGGGCGAGTTGGTTGGAGCGGTGGTCGAGTTCGCGGTAGGTGGTCTGGCGGTTTCCGTCGATGATCGCGGTGGTCTCGGGGTGGGTTGCGGCGCTGTCGGTGAGGATCTGCGGCAGGGTGCGGACGGCACAGCCGGGGCCAACACTGACCGGAGCGAGTTCCGCGAGCTCGGATTCGGTGAGCAGGGCCAGGTGCGCCAGCGGGACATCGGGATTCGTGGCGACGGCACCGAGCACCGACTCGACGCGGTGGGCGACGGACTCCATTTCGGCGCGGCCGAAGATCTCGGGAAGGTATTCGAACTTGAGGTGGAGTCGGGTATCGGCGTTGGCGGCGATGGCGAGGGGGTAGTGGGTGGCATCGACGCCGTGGGCGGCGGTGATGTGGAGGTCGGGTTGTTCGGTGAGGGTGGTGGGGTCGAGG